>JAGBIM010000007.1 GCA_017934975.1 Clostridia bacterium
AAATTAAATCCACCCACTCGCCGTCGAGGCGAATTTCACACGCCGCAGGCGTATTTCACATTGCAAAGCAATATTTCACCCACCCGCAAGGGTGGATTTAGTTGAAAACGACAGATTCCTGTCGGAATCTGTCGTTTTCTGGCAGGGATAGCAGGACTCGAACCTACGAATGCCAGAGTCAAAGTCTGGTGCCTTACCGACTTGGCTATATCCCTAAATACATCTTTCATATTATATCACGCGTACCTCATGATGTCAAGGGGGTTTACAAAAGTTTCAAAAAAAAGAAATAGGCGTTTTTTGCCGTAAAAATCGTCGATAAAACAGGACAAAATGAATGCGGGAGGCGATTGCTTTGAAAGATAAATTTAACGATTACTATCCCGCTGAAGACGCGTTTTTGACCAATCCCATTGCGTCCCCTACCGAGGCAACCGGCTGTTCTTTACGGATTCGGGAACGGGACGGGCACACGGTCAGTCTTTCCGCTCCCGTAAAAGGTGCGCAACGCCTTGCCGCAAAGAGAGAACGGAAGGAACGCTGACGAAAAGGACGGCACCGAAGAATCTCGGTGCCGTCCAAGCAATCACGAATTATTTGTACCAATCGTTTCCGATTTCAAGGTTAACCTGCTGTTCTTCAGAGGAGGTCAAAGACCACAGCTGAATACCGAGACCTTGCCATTCCTGAACGGAAAGAACGTTCGCACCGTTTACAGAACGGAGGGTCAGGGCCTTATTGGTAGCCTTGTTCACGATACCGTACATACCGCCGTTTTCGCTGACGGTCCAAACCTGTTCAGCCGAACCGGACGCAGCGGCTTCTACCAGGGCGTCATCCTGAATCGTAAGAGCGTTGCCGTTCTGTTTGTTCACGATCATGTATCCGCCGTTGGAGGGAACGAAGGTCCACAACTGGGAATCGGCAGGAAGCAGATCCCACTGGGTAACGTGAGTTTCAGAACCGACGAAGCGATCCTTATCCGAAGAAGTGAAGGGCTTGGCGTTCGCGCTGAAGGAGCTGCCCCAATCCGTGCTTCCGGGATAATTCCGCATCCGATAAACCAGATCCTCAATCAAGGGATTTGCGTAAGAAACGTTATCCACGAGGGTCAGGTACTTACCGGACACCGCACTCTGAATGCGAACGCGACTGGAATCGCCGGAGTCGGTAACGAGAATCCACTTGGACTGATTTTCGGAACGAGCCAATTTCAGCATCAAGCGGTTGCCGGAATTGGTAAAGTCAGCAGATCCGCCAAGATAAAGAGCATAGTAACCGGAGCCGGTGGGATTGAACTTGTTGCAGAACAACTGTCCGTCCTGATAAAGCCAGTTCTGCCATTCATGGTTGTAATAGGGTGCGACGGTAATTTCCACTTCTTTTGCGTTCAAGCCGTAGGGATCTCTCATAACGGGAGAGAGATACAACCCGTTGGCAAGACTCTTCAAGCGGAAGGTGTTTGCAACGTCCAGATCGGTAGCCTCTTCGTAGATCCAGTACTGGGAAGCGTTTCCGAGAGGTGCAAGAATATCAAGTTTTCCGTCGGTGGAGGACAGAACCGCAGAAGATGCGGCAGCGTTGGTCAAGGAGAAGGTCTTATTGTTCAGATTAATGGAATCCGAACCTGCGAAGGAAGCACCGTTGCTCAAAACGGTCTTGCTGATCTTATCGGCATCGTATCCGGAAGCAACGGGAACAATGCGGAAGGAATAGCTGTAATTCACACCGGGAACGATGTATTGAGCGTTGGAATACTGTTCGTCAAACAAAGTGTTTGCACCAACACCGCGCTGCATACCGATCACACGAAGAATCGTATTCTTATAGGTAAGATCAGACTTATTGGCAGGATAGGCAGAGCTGGACCAGGGAGTGCTCTTGGAAACGTTTACCCCGAAGAGATCCGAATCGCTGGTAATCACGATTCCGGAGCCGTCAGCACGTTCCAATGCAAGCCAACGAAGTTCGGTCTTATCGCCGCTACCCGTGCTGTAAATGTATTCGGAACCCAACTGATCAACGATTGCAACGTCTTTGTAAACGCCGACACGGCCGTCAGCAATCTTATCGCTGTACGATTCGCCGGAACCCATGCCGTACCAGCTCATCTTCTGGAATTCAGAAGTCAGAGTCATGATAGAAGACAGTTCCAGAGGAGCAACGTTCTTCACGGAGGGAGCGTACTTGACGGAAACCTGAATTTCACCGGAAGCATAGATATCGTAAATCACGGTGTAATAGGTGTCGTTGCTGAAGGTTCTCATGGTGCTGATGGGATAGGTAACCCAGAGGTAATCCAAGGACAAACGATACTGTTTATCGGAAACCTTCGTTACCTTATACCCCTGAGGCAGGGTTTTGGTTGCAACGTAATTCTGGGAAAGATTCTTCAGCGTATTGAGGGTACTGGTCGTCAAGAAGGAGGAGGTCAGGTCTCCGCCGGTGGGATTGCGAACCAGATTTGCCAGCATAGAAGGATCGGTTTCGGAATCCAGGAAAATATCCTGTCCGTCAACGGTATAACGGGTGATCATACCGGTATCCGAATTAATGCGAAGCGAAAGCTTGTCGTTCTCGAAGAGGAGGACGGAGGAACCGGTATAGTTTCCTTCTGCCTTGGGAACTTCAAAAATATCGTCATCGGAAGATTCGGGCTCCGTATCGATGTCGGCGGGACGGTACGCAACTTCGCCGTTAGGAGCAAATCCATCTTCCACGGGATCGCGGGCAGGATTCGTCTTAAAGGGAATGTTGTCTCCGGTTCCGGTGGGATTCAGCGAATAAACAAAGGTTGCGCCTGCGGGAACCCCTGCAATATCAACCTTCGAAGTGAAGGTAATATGGGCTGCATAAGAACCGTTGATTACGGCTCCGTTCGTCTTGACGGGAAGCGTAACCAGCTTGTTCTCAGATCCGCCGGGAACGTCAATGGCGTAATCGGTTTTTTCGTCATAGACAACCCAACGGGGAGCTTTCCAAAGAGGATGCTTTTCGTATACGACCCAACTGACCGAGTACAACTCACTGAAGTTCTTATCGGAATGGTTCGTGACGTACATCTGCCCCTTAGAGAAGGAGTAGCTGGAAACGTAAACTTCGGGAGCCTGGAAGGCGTTCAGTGTAATGGCGCTTCCGTTATGAGTCTGTACGGAGCCGTCCTTATCCAGAGAAGGCTGTTCGGTCATGGAAATCTGTTTTGCAAATACCGTCAGATTCTTGGCATCGGCAGCCCAGGAAGGAGCGGACTTATATTCAACGGTGAAATAAACGTAAAGACCTTCGGCTGCGGAATCAATCTTAAAGGTCGCGGATTCGCCGGGTTTCACGTCCAGATCGGAAACGTAACCGTCGGACAGAACCTTCTTTCCGTCGGAAACTTCATATTTAATCTTGTAAGCATCAGCAAGAGAAGTGAAGGAGTTGCGATTTACGATGCGGAAGGTTCCGGTGGCTGCATCATCCAAGGCAATATAGAGGGGCGAGAGAGCGTTTCTCAGTTCAAGCGCATCGCTCTGCAGTTTACGGTCCGCGGTAACGACACCGTAAAGCCCCATATAACCGCTGGGTACAGAGGTGGTGTCTCCCCAGCCGCCGGCGTAGGTCAATTTATAATCCTTTGCAGTCTCCGCACTGTAAGGAGCGGTCTGCAAGGTCTGTGCAGCGTTCGCTTTGGGCCAATAAATTGCGTTATCAGACCAATAAGCGAAGAAGCCGCCCTGGAAGTTTTCGTATTGAGCCATCAGGTCGGAATACGCACCGAACTTACCACCGTTATTCAGCAAAGCTCCGCGGGGATCCTGAACCAGAACGGGCTTCTTGTTGGTCTTGTCTTCCAATGCCTGAACAAGGTTGTTCAGAGCATAGTTATTGCAAACCAGAATATCGGAGGCGGATTCGTCGTCATCGTAAACGATCATGCGGGTATCGTAAGACGAGAGCCAGCTTCTGAGAACGGAGAAGTTGGAGCCGGTACCGGAATCGTTCCCGACGGACCACATCATAACGGAGGCGCTGTTCTTATCGCGGTAAACCACGTTCAACAAGCGGTCCAGACAAGCGGTCTGCCAGACGGTCTGATCGCCGGGAACGGAAGACTCGTCCTTATTGCTGTAAGGATTGGAGTTCAAACTCATATCGTCGATTACGTAAAGACCGTATTCGTCGCAGAGGGCGATGAATTCGGGGCTCAAGGGACGGCCGGGAGAACGAACGGCATTCACGTTCAGTTCCTTCATGAGTTTAATATCCGCAACCAGTTCGTCTTTGGTAACGGTCATGCCGCCCACGGGGCTGTTCTCGTTATAAAGAACACCGCGCAAGATAACGGGAACGTTATTTACGACGATGGTTTGAACACCGTCATCATCCACAGAAACACCAACCGTCTTCAAGCCGATGCGTTTGCTAACCGTATCGACCACGTCGTCACCATCCATCAGTTCCAGAACGACGGTGTAAAGGTTGGGGGTTTCAGCAGACCAAAGCTTGGGAGAAGGAACGGAAATACGGGCACCTACGTTCCCGACGTATGCGTTAGCCGTGGTGGCAGGCTTCTCGGGGAAGTTGGCCGTATCACCGACAAATTCGGGATCCTTAACCAATGAACCGTCTGCATTATACAGAGACATCCGAACCTTCAGCGCATCGGAAGGCTCGTCGTAAGCGGCAATCGCAACGTTTACGTTCAGCAACGCATCGTTACCGCTCATCTGCATGTCAAAGGTAAAGTCTCGGATCTGAGTCTGGGGTGCGGCGTACAGGTATACGTCGCGGTATACGCCGCCGAACTTGATAGAATCGTTGGCTTCCAGATAAGAACCGTCACAGTACTTATAAACCTCAAACACAACCAGGTTTTCTTTGCCGAAATCAACGGCCTCGGTAATATTGAAGGTCTTTCCGGTATAGCTGTCTTCCGCATAACCGACCATAGCACCGTTCACGTAAACGTAAACGCAGGAAGCTACGCCGTCAAAGGTCACGTAAACCTGACGGTCGCTCCAATCGGAGGGAACTTCAATATTGTTCCGGTAAATCCCGACGGGGTTATAGTTCTCGGACACGTTGGGTGCCACAAGTTCACTGCCCCAGGGATAAGTATTGTAATTATAGGAGGGGACGTCATACCCCTTCATTTCCCAGTTGGAAGGAATCGAGATTTTACGCCAGGTAGTAGCATCTTCTTCCTTCATGCGAACCGTCGCAACGTCGGAGAGAGAGTACTGGTAATCCTTCTTCTCAAACCCTTGGGGAACCAAAGCAGGCGTAAGAGAAAGGGAAAAATCCCATTCCCCATTCAGGGATTTGTAGTAGGGGGAAGCCTTAAAATCTCCGCCCAAAGCCTGTTCCGCCGATTCGTAGGGAATCAGAGTCGTGGAATAGGGCTCCTTGTTGCGGGAAACCGTTTCGGGGCTTCCGATTGCTTCACTTTCTTTGGTCAGGCCCTGAACCCCGCTGCAAGCGGCAAAAACGCTTACGGTGAGGATCAAAACGAGAGCCAGCAAAAGTGCCTTTGAAAGTTGTTTCATGACATAACCTCCATGTCTTTGCTGATGACATTATATCTGTTACGAGGCGCACACGAACAGTGTACAAGTCGCATATTAGAATTATATATTACATATGTGGCAATTTGGTGTCATTTTTTGCGTTATTCTTGGAGCAAAGGTGACATTTTTATGAACAAGAAATCATCCTCGCGGAAAAATCCAAAATCCGAACTTTATCGCAATTTTTTATTGTTTTTTTGTAAACTGGAGAAAAAACGGTAACTTTTGCATTGACAGAAGCGTTTTTTTATATTATAATAGCACTGCAATTATTTTATAAGGAAGTCGTGTTATGGCTGAAAAGAAAGTAAGAGAAATCACCTCAATGGACGTTGACTTTGCCCAATGGTACACGGACATTTGTCTGAAGGCGGAATTGGTTGACTATTCCAGCGTAAAAGGCTGCATGATCATCCGCCCCTACGGTTACGCCATTTGGGAAAACATCCAAAAAAATATGGACGCAATGTTCAAAGCAACGGGGCATGAAAACGTATATATGCCCATGTTTATTCCCGAATCTCTCCTGCAAAAGGAGAAGGATCACGTGGAAGGCTTTGCGCCCGAAGTAGCCCTGGTCACCAAGGGAGGAAGCGAAAAGTTGGAAGAACCTCTGGTTGTCCGCCCCACCTCCGAAACGCTGTTTTGCGAACATTTCTCGCATATCGTACAGTCCTGGAGAGACCTGCCCAAGCTGTACAATCAGTGGTGTTCCGTAGTTCGCTGGGAGAAGACCACCCGTCCCTTCCTTCGGTCCCGTGAATTTCTGTGGCAGGAAGGACACACCATCCACGCCACCGCAGAAGAAGCCCGCGCGGAAACCATTCAAATGCTGAACGTATATACGGATTTCTGCAAGAATTATCTGGCCATGCCCGTCGTTCAGGGTCAGAAGACCGAAAGCGACAAATTTGCCGGCGCGGAAGCAACCTACGCCATTGAAGCTTTGATGCACGACGGCGTTGCCCTGCAGGCCGGAACCTCCCACTATTTCGGAGACGGATTTGCAAAGGCCTTCGATATTCAGTTTACCAATAAAGAAAACAAGCTCCAGCACGTATTCCAGACCTCCTGGGGCGTTACCACCCGTCTGATCGGGGCCTTTATCATGGTTCACGGTGACGACAACGGTCTGGTGATCCCTCCCCGTATCGCTCCCACGCAGGTAGTAATTATTCCCGTGGCGATGCACAAGCCCGGAGTCCTGGACAAAGCCGCTGAAATCAAGGAAAAACTGGCCGCCGCCGGACTTCGTGTGAAGATGGACGATTCCGATCAGTCCCCCGGATGGAAGTTTGCGGAATACGAAATGAAGGGCGTTCCCGTCCGTCTGGAAGTAGGTCCCCGCGACATCGAAAACAACGTGTGCGTCATCGCGCGCCGCGACACGGGGGAAAAAGCCACCGTTTCTTTGGATGAAGTTTCCGATTATATCACCAAACTTCTGGACACCATCCACGAGGACATGTACAAGAAGGCGGAGGAACGCCGCGATGCCATGACCTACGTGGCCCACAACAAAGAAGAGCTGAAGGAAATCACGGATAGCAAGCAGGGCTTTATCAAGACCATGTGGTGCGGCGATCCCGAATGTGAAGACGCGGTGCGGGAAGAATTCGGCGTGCGCAGCCGTTGCATCCCCTTCGAACAGGAAAACCTGGGCGACAAATGCGTCTGTTGCGGCAAACCCGCAAAATATATGCTTTACTGGGGCAAACAGTATTAAGTTAAAAGAAAAATTGAAGTGCAGAGAATCCGTCTCTGCACTTCTTTTTATTCAGCGCTCAAACGCCGTTTGAGGGAAAAAGGTTCCTTCACTATCCACGGGGATGTAGGCAATTTTGCCTTTCTCAAAGATAAAGCCTGCGGCGGCGTGGTACGCGGTGATTCCCTCCTCGGGTTTTGGATGACGGGGCACGCTTCCCACGGCAATGGGGCATGGATGGCCGAGATAATTATCCCGTTCATCTCCGGGGAAGGTAACGAACTGAGAATGAAAATGCCCGGAAATCATCAAGTCGGGATGAATTTCTTCTTTCAAAATTCTACACCATTCGCCGTAAATATCCTGCTCAATGTTAAATCGCTCGGCAGATTCCGCCACGGAAAAGGGCTTGTGGCAAATCACGATTCGATGGCGGACGGAGGAATCTTCAAAGGATTTTTCAGCAGCAACCTCTTTCAACCACTTTGCCTGCCGCTTTCGCAAGGCATGACAACACATCGTGTGCCCGTAAGCGTCACATTCGTCCGCCTTGTCTTCGCCGCAATCCAGAACAACAGCCCAAATGTTGCCGATCTGAACGGTGTAATAAGTTTTTCCGTTCCAATTGGGTGTGTACTCCGCAATGGTCTCCGCATAAAAGCCGCGCAAATCATGATTTCCACGGGAAAAGACCGTGGGGATCTCCCCTGCCGTCAACCGAGAAACGATCTCGTAGATATTATCAAAGTTCTCAACCGTTCCGCTGTGATTGGGAATGTCGCCGTTGAGCACCAACAGATCCATCTTCCCATACTTTGCCTCAAAATGACGGGCGGCGGTGACGGGAGCATCCACCAGATTGTGGGCATCGGAGATATGATACATCACCGTCCTCTCCCCCGCTGCCGGGCGGAAAGAATAGGTCAAGCGGACCTCTTCCTCCGATTCGGGGAAATAGGGCTTGCGGTCAAGCATTTTACGCCAGCAGATGGTATACTCTTTTGCAGAATCAAGCTCTTCCATCGGGACACACATCCGATGAGTGGTCACGTTGGAGCGAAGAATTCCGTTGGATTCGTCAAAATATTTCTCGTCGCCAACCTGAACCCACATCAAGCAGGGATTTTTGACGCAAACCATAATCTGATATTCATTCCCAACCGCAAAAACGGCAGGATGCGTCTTTAACATTTCGTTTTCCATAACAACCTCTTAAAAAAGGTCCGACGCAAAACGCATCGGACCTTTGGCAATCTTACTCAAAATCGGTAACAACGCAATTATGTTCTGCGGAATAGAAGCAAGCCTCCATAAACCGCATATCGCGCAACATCTGTTCGTGAGTAATCAACTGAGTTGCCTCGCCGTTGATCGTCTTAGCCACGTTTCTGTAGTAATCCTTCAACGTAACGTTGACTTCCGGCAAGGGATATTCGGTAATCGTCTCCTTGGTGCGGGGTGCCATGGTTTTGGTAAGTCCTGCAGAGGTCTGAACGGGAACGGCATCGCGCTTTTCCCAGTCGGAAACCTTGACGATCTTCCCGTTGTGCCAATCTTCCATGATAGCGGAACCGTTTTCACCCAACATATACCAACGGGGCATATTGATGAAGTTACTGGTTCCCACTTCCACGTGGAACTGAATGTCGTCCTCAAACTGAACGATAACCTTGAAGCCGTCGTCGCATTCTTCGTTGGTGACGTAAGAAAGGGTACAGTAGATGGATTTGACCTTCCGATCCCCCATCATCATGAACATCTGATCGAAAAGGTGGATGCCCCAGTCAAGGACCATCCCGCCACCGCGGGCCTTCTGGTTGCGCCAGTCCCCGGGGATACCGCGGGAACCGTGGACGCGGGATTCGATGCAGAATACGCGACCGAGGACGTTGTCATCGAAGATCTTTTTCATAATATTGAAATCTTCATCCCAACGGCGATTCTGATGAACGGTGAACAGAACGCCGCATTCCTTGGAAACGGCGATCATTTCCTGCAATTCCTCACTGCTGAGGGCAACGGGTTTTTCGCAAACCACGTGCTTGCCGGCCCGCATACAGCGGACGCAAAGATCCAGATGAATATCGTTGGGCGTTGCAACGGTGCAAACGTCCACGGTGGGATCGGCCAGAAGTGCCTCGAAAGAAGGATAAGTATAAATACCCAGTTCTCGGGCAAGATCCATGCGGGCAGGATCAATATCGTAAGTCCCCGCGCATTCGATCATTTCGTTTCCGTCCATGATTTTGGTGGCGTGATGCTTGCCCATACCGCCGAAACCAACTACTGCAATACGTGTCTTTTTCATGATAAAATACCTTCGTTCTTTGCCAAAATTGCGTTTTTCCTGCTATAACGGGAACCCGATGCGACCTGAAAAACAAGTCGCATCGGAAAGAAAGTCAAATTAGATTTCGGGGATTTCGATTTCGATTTCGCGGCCCAGTTCGGCAGACTTCACGATACCGTCGATAATCGCCTGGTTGTAAAGAATCTGAGAAGAGGGAACGGTGGGCTTTCCTTCGCCGGCGGGCTTCTTGACTTCGTCGAGGAAGGAACGAATCTTCTGATAGAAGAAAGAGGTCTTTGCGGGGATCATGGGAACCTCGTAGCACATGGGAACCTTGTCGCCCACGTTGCGATAGACCTTGAGGGGCGTATCGAATTCGCCGTTCCAGCAGTCGGTGGAGGGAATCCGCAGACCACCCTTGGTACCAAGGATCAGTGCGTCGCCGCAGGTGTCCATATGCATAGCCCAGGAAATACGGAAGTCCAGAATGATACCGCCTTCCAGACGGACGAATGCAGCGGCAAAATCGTCCACGCCGAACTTTTCAGCGTATTCGGGATGAGCGCTGTAATATTTGGGATCGGTTCCGAAGAAGTTGGAAGTGTAACCGGTAACGGTGAGAGGCTTCGGATAACCGACGGCATTGAGCAGCATATCGAGGGAGTAAGAACCGATATCACCAACGGCGCCGATACCGCCGGTTTCCTTTTCGATAAAGGTGGTTCCGAAGGGAGTGGGGATACCGCGACGGCGTCCGCCGCCTGCCTGCAGGTAGTAGATTTCGCCCAGTTCGCCGGATTCGACGATGCGTTTGATCATCTGCATGTTTTCGCTCATGCGAGGCTGGAAGCCGATGGTAAGAATCTTACCGCTCTTCTTCTCTGCCTTCATAACGGCAACCGCTTCATCCAGGGTGACAGTGAAGGGCTTTTCCAACATAACGTTCACACCGTGCTCGAGAGCGTAAATGGTGGGTTCTGCGTGCTGGCAGTTATAAGTACAAATGGAAACGGCATCCAGAGTTTCATTGTCGATCATTTCCTTATGGCTGGGGTAGCAACGAACGCCTTCCACGCCGTGATCCTTGAAGAACTTTTCCGCTTTACCGGGAACGAGATCGGCACCGGCAACGATTTCTACGTCTTCCATCTGCAGATATTGCTTGATGTGAGAATCTGCAATCCAACCGCAACCGATAATACCAACTTTAACTTTTTTCGATGCATCTACGACGTTTTCAACCGATTCATTCTTGAAAGCGTCCAGACCTTGATCCATAGCCATAACGATAATCTCCTTTTTCACTTTAATTTATTTGTTAATGGTTTTTACGTACTCAATGCTCATCTTGGCACATTCCAAGGGAGACTTGCCGAAGGCGGGACGATCCTGTTCCACCACGACCCATTTTGCACCGGCTTCTTCCGCAGCCTTGAGAATGGCGGGGAAATCCTGAACGCCGGAGCCCACGGGACGGAGTTCGAATTCCTGATTTTCAGCAGCCTTCTTGTCCGCGTCGTTCTTCACTCCGATCAGGGCGTACATATTATCGGACTTCTGACCGACGAAATCCTTCAGATGAACCACGGGGCAACGGCCGCTGTATTTACGGATATAATCCGCAGGAACTTCGCCGCCCACGTTGACCCAGCATGTATCCAGCTGCGTCTTCAGAAGGTCGGAATCGACAGACTCGTAAAGAACGTCCAACATGTGCTTGCCGTCGATCATGTTGGTAAATTCAAAATCGTGGTTGTGATATCCAAGCTGAAGGCCCATATCCTTGGCAACCTTACCGAATTCGGTGGCGTATTCCACCAGCTTGGGGAAATTTTCATCAGCCTTGCAGTAGTCCTGAGAAACGTGGGGAATTACCACGTATTCGCAACCGATGGTCTTATATTTTGCGAAGGTACTCTTTACGTCCTCGATCATTTCCTTGATGGGAACGTGAGCGGAAATGGGGGTCAAGCCGTACTTTACGCAAAGATCACGGACTTCTTCGGGGGAATGGCCGTACAGACCGGCAAACTCCACGCCGTCGTAACCCATTTCTTTTACCTGACGCAGGGTATCGTCAAGATTTGCCGCCGCATCGTCGCGGACGGAATACAACTGAAGCGCTACGGGAAATTTCATAACTTTGTAACCTCCGGTTCACATATTTATACTTGTATTATAAGACAAAATGTGCTATAATGCAAGACAAGAGCGTGAAATTATAAGACAAATATTGCGATTAACGCGAAAGGACAAAAAAATGCCCACATTTTACGAGAATAAACGCATCCCCGTTACCACGGGAATCGGGAAACAACTTTCCGACGGCGCGCATCTGCACAATCATCTGGAAGTGGTCTACCTTCTGGACGGAGAAACGAAAACGGTCTGCGACAGTCGGGAAGACGTCATGAAAAAGGGAGACGTCTTTATCGCCTTCCCGAATCAAGTGCATTGCTACCCCCGTATCGGGGACGGGCACGCGGAACATTTGCTGTTCATCTTCTCCCCCACGGTGTGCAGCGAGTTCAAGGACCTGTTCCGACGGATGATCCCAACCTCCCCCATTGTCCGTGCAGAAAACCTGGACGAAAATCTTCTGTCTCTGGCATGGAAAGTACACGAGGAAAATCAAAAGGACTCCCCTTACCGCGAAGTCGTCACCCGCGGATACTTGATTGCTTTTCTCGGAAAATTATTTCATTCCATGGAATTCCGTGAGGAAAAACAGTCGGACGGAACTCTGCTGAAGGGAATTCTGAATTTCTGCAACAAGCATTATACCGAACCCTTATCCCTTGACCGCCTGGCCCAGGAGCTAAACGTGGGAAAATACCATATTTCTCACATTTTAAGCGAAAAACTGAAGATTTCCTTTCCCGATTACGTAAACGGATTGCGAATCAACGACGCAATTCGGCAGCTGACCGAAGATCCCGACCGTCCGATTACGGACGTCGCATACGATTGCGGCTTCAACAGCACGAGGACATTCAACCGCGCCTTCGTTAAATACACGGGGTTACCTCCGCGCGAATTCCGAGAAAAAAACCGCTACACTCACGTGACGCCCATCAATTTTTACATCAAAGATTAAGAAAAAAAGTCTTTTGCAACGTAAATTGCAAAAGACTTTTTGTTTGCATCAATCAGGCGCGGCCCATGTATTCCCCGGTGCGGGTATCAATCTGAACCATTTCGCCTTCCTCGATGAACATGGGAACCTTGATTTCGGCTCCGGTTTCGAGGGTTGCGTTCTTCAGGGCGTTGGTAGCGGTGTTGCCGGCAACGGCGGGCTCGGTAGCGGTAACCTGAAGCTCCACGAAGTTGGGGGGTTCCACGCTGAAGATATTACCCTTGTAGGAAAGAATCTTACAAACGGTTTCTTCCTTCACGAACTTGAAGGCATCGCCGAGCATATCGGCGTTAAGGGGAACCTGATCGTAGGTTTCGGTGTCCATGAAGTAGTACAGCTCACCGTCGGTGTAAGAATACTGCATTTCTCTCTTTTCAATGAACGCCTGGGGAAACTTTTCGGTGGGAGAAAAGGTCTTTTCTACCACGCCGCCGGAAATGACGTTCTTGATCTTGGTACGGACGAAAGCCGCACCCTTACCGGGCTTTACGTGCTGGAATTCAACAACCTGGTAGACGTTGCCTTCCAATTCAAAGGTAATACCGTTTCTGAAATCGCCTGCGGAATACATAGGAAAACCTCCAAAAAAGTATAAATTCAAATAATGACAACACAATATAGATTATTATACACTATATCTCGCACAAAAGCAAGACTTGTGAGAAAAAATTTTCAATTATGTAAAAATTTAGGGAGAAATCACATGAAGAAATCGCGTTTCGGGAGATTTTTCGGAGTTCTTACAGCTCTTCTCTGGATTACAGCCGTGGCAATCATCCCGCTTACGACGGGAGAAGCAGAGGTTACGGAATACACCGTCGTGGTGGACGCGGGGCACGGGGGCACCGACGGAGGTGCCGTGGCGGAAGACGGAACGATCGAGAAGGACTTGAACCTGTCCATTGCGCTTCGTTTACAGAAAAAACTGGAAGAACGGGGAGTCCGCGTAATCATGACCCGAACGGAAGACGACGATACGGACGGGCTTTCGGGATTTCACAAACGAAAAGACCTGGAAGCACGCACGAAAATCGGAAACGAATCGGGGGCGCAGGCCTACGTCAGCATTCATATTAACGCATCAAAATCCTATAAAGACCAGGGATTTCAGGTCTGGTACGGAACGGGAAGCGACAAAAGCGAATCCCTGGCAACCCCCATTTGCAACCGGGTACGGAACGCGGAAATCTGCTCCCGAATCCGCGCCGTCAAAAAAGTGCCGAACACCTTATATATCTTTCGGTCGGTAACCGTCCCGAGCGTTTTGATCGAATGCGGTTTTCTGAGCAACGCCACGGATCTGTACCGGCTCAAGCAGGAGTCCTTCCAAAATGCGCTTTGCGACGCCCTTTGTGACGGGATTCTGGATTATTTGTCGGGCATCAAAGCGGAAACGATTCCGTCGGAGACCAAAAATCCTTCGGCGGTCAATGAAAACCGCTGATCGGCCAAAACGCCGAGTCCTTCCTCGCACAACCGTTGCAGGAAGGGCATTTTTTTACAATCGATCCAAGCCAAAGGAATCCCGTCCGACATCCGCAACCCGAGAAAGATCGCCTCGGCTTTTTGCGCATACGCGTCTACCCGTTCCTCCACAAAGGGAGAAACAAGCCCGTTAAGGCGACAAAACTCCGCCGTATTTTCGGGGATTCGGTAACGTACGCCGTCACGGAAGCCCGAGGCACCGGGACCGAAAGCGAGATATTCTCCGCCCGTCCAGTAAACGCAATTATGAACGGCGCGTCTCCCCTGCTTGGCAAAATTTGAGATCTCGTAATGTTCGTAGCCCGCTTTGGTCAACTTTTGGTGCGTCAAAAGATACATCTTCCGTTGCGTCTCCTCATCCTGCTCCGTCACACCCGTCAAGCCGAAGGGCGTATTCGGTTCAATCTTAAGCAGATAGACGGAAATATGCTCGGGAGACAGGGAGATCATGCGGTCAAGGTCGGATTCCAACGCAGAAAGATCCTGCTCGGGCAAGGCGGCCATCAAATCCATGCTGATATTGGAAAAACCTGCATCACGCAAAATGCGGAACGCTTTTTCCGCCTCGGCGGCGGTATGCAGACGCCCCAACCGACGCAAAGCCGCATCCGAAAAGGTCTGAACGCCCATACTGATGCGGTTCACGCCCAAAGAATACAGTCTTTTTGCCCAGGATTCGGTAACACTTTCGGGATTACACTCCACGGTAAATTCCACGCAGGAGGTCAAATCAAAGGTATCAAGCAATGCCGCCACCAACGCAGTGAAGTCGTCTTCCGACAAAAGCGACGGCGTTCCGCCGCCCACGTAAACAGTGCGAAGCGCCTCCCCTCGGCAGGACGAAGCCCGAATCTGGGAACAGAGTGCGTTTACGTAGGAAGAAACCGCCTCGGGGGCGGGTGGGGCGGAAAAGAAATCGCAATAGTTACATTTTCTTCGGCAAAAGGGAACGTGAAGATAGGCAGACAGATTACTCATCCAGCTTAAGAACCGCCATAAACGCCTCCTGAGGAACCTCGATGGTACCCAACTGGCGCATACGCTTCTTTCCTTCCTTCTGTTTTTCCAACAGCTTCTTCTTACGGGTAATATCGCCCCCGTAGCACTTGGCCAACACGTCTTTGCGCATGGCGCGAACCGTTTCACGGGCAATGATCTTGGAACCGATTGCGGCCTGAATAGGAACCTCAAACAGCTGACGGGGAATATTTTCCTTCAGCTTCTCGGTCAGCTTGCGACCGCGGGCGTAAGCGCGCTCTGCCGGAACGATAAAGGACAAGGCGTCCACCACTTCTCCGTTCAGAAGAATATCCATCTTAACCAGATCACTCTTAACGTAACGGGAGAATTCGTAGTCCAGAGAAGCATAACCCCGGGTGCGGGCCTTCAGGGTATCAAAGAAATCGTAAATAATCTCGTTCAGCGGCATATCGTAATGAAGGTCAACGCGGGAAGCGTCGATGTATTCCATATTCTTGAACACCCCGCGCCGTTCCTTACAAAGCTCCATCACCGTTCCGACGAAATCGGAGGGCGCAATAATATCGGTCTTTACGATCGGCTCTTCCGCCTCGACGATGGAGCCGGGGGAAGGATAGTTCGTGGGATTGTCAATATAGACCGTACTTCCGTCCGCCATGGTCAAGCGATACACGACCCCGGGAGCCGTGGTAATCAAATCCAGATTGAATTCCCGTTCGATCCGCTCCTGCATAATCTCCATATGCAACAAACCCAAAAATCCGCAACGGAAACCAAATCCAAGAGCGATGGAGTGTTCGGGCTCGTAGGTCATAGAAGCGTCGTTCAGACTCAATTTATCCAAGGCGTCCCGCAAATCCTCGTAGCGGGACCCGTCGGCACAGTAAATACCGCAGTAGACCATGGGATTGGCCTTTTTATAACCGGGAAGCGGTTCCGAAGCGGGATTTTCCGCCAAGGTAACCGTATCCCCTACGCGGGTATCGCTGACCGTTTTGATACTGGCCATGATATATCCGACCTCGCCGGCTCGCAAGGTCTCTGCGGGACGGCATCCGAAAGGCGACAAATAGCCCAGCTCCACCACGTCGAACTCCGCACCGGTGGACATCATACGGATCTTCTGCCCCTTGGAAAGAGAACCGTCCTTCAAACGAACATACACCACGACCCCGCGATAGGCGTCGTAATACGAGTCGAAAATCAGGGCTTTCAAGGGTGCGTCCGGATCGCCCTCGGGCGCAGGCACGTCACGAACGACCTGCTCCAGAACGTCCTGAATATTGATTCCGTTTTTGGCCGAAATACGGGGCGCGTCCTCTGCGGGAATTCCGATGGTATCCTCAATTTCGCGGATCACGCGGTCGGGGTCCGCGGCGGGAAGGTCAATCTTGTTGATAACGGGCAAAATTTCCAGGTCTCCGTCCAAGGCGAGATATGTGTTAGCCAGGGTCTGTGCCTCAATTCCCTGAGACGCGTCTACGACGAGAAGGGCCCCTTCGCAGGCGGCAAGAGCACGGGACACCTCGTAATGAAAGTCCACGTGACCGGGGGTGTCGATCAGATTCAGAATATAGGTCTCCCCGTCTTTCGCTTTATATTCCAATTTTACGGCACGTGCCTTGATGGTAATTCCGTGTTCTTTTTCCAGGTCCATATTATCCAGAACCTGGTCTTCCATTTCCCGCTTTTCCACCGTTTCGGTCAATTCCAGAAGGCGATCCGCCAAGGTGGATTTGCCGTGGTCGATATGGGCAATGATGGAAAAGTTGCGAATTTTAGAAATATCGTACATCCGAATCCTCCGAAGGAAATAAAATCTGCTTCTATTATATCCGAATTCGCACGATTTGTCAAGCATTTCTTGCAATTAACTCTTGATTTTTATAAATATATGTGTTATAATAGATCGGTAAACCAATAAGAAAGGAGGAAAAACATGGGATTGTTTCAAGTTCTGAGCCGTAAGAAAACCTATCACGCAAGTGAAAGCCAGCACAAGCCCACCGCCGCGGTTTTTGTGGATTTTGAGCATTGGTTCATCGCGATGAGCAATATGTATCACGCAAAACCCGATTATAAAGGATGGCTGAAAGATCTGAACAAACGGGTCAACGTGGAAGAGATCGTTTTTTTCGCTGACTTTTCTCACCAAAATCTTTCGCAGGAAATTCCGCGGATTCGGGAATTTACCAACCGAATTATCGAAACCAAAAACGCAGACCCCCGTTACAAAAAGGATTTTACCGACTTTATCATGCTGGACAGTATTTATCAGAAAGCCATGTTTGATCGGCGTATCGACACCTTCGTCCTGTTTACGGGTGACGCGCATTTTTCATCCGTCGTCAGTTTTCTGGTCAACCGTTGCGGAAAGGAAGTAGGCGTTTACGGCGTAAAGGATTCCTTCAGCCAACAACTGAAGAACACGGCGTCCTGGTTCGTGGAAGTGGCAAAGCCCGTAGCGGAGAATCCGAACGAAGCGTATTATAAAATGCTTTTCTCCAGTCTTGCAAACGCGGAAAACAAACACCGTAAAAACGCAAAGCCCACCTTCCAGAAAACGGTAAACATCGTGGCAAATTACCACAAGGTATCCCCCAAGATCATCCAGAAAGCCCTGGAAAAAATGATTGAAGAGCAATATATCATCCGCGAACGGACGGGAAAAAGCAAGCCTTCGGATCCCTTGGTGATCAACTGGAAGCGTTGCGCGCAAAATCCCCTTTTTACGTCCCACGTACAAACCGACAAATAACGGAGGAAAAACCGTGAAACGATTTTTAACCCTATTTCTTGCCCTGATTCTCATCGCAACCATCGCCCTCTCCGCGTCGGCCGCAACCGCAGATCTTTCGGACATTCTTATGGCGTTGAAGGCCTCCTACCAAGAGAAGCTTCAACTGACTGCGTTTGAAGAAACCTTTGGAATGGCCTCTATGGATTGGTTGCGGGGACGTACCGCGTTCTATCCGGAGAGCGACGGCACGGCAAAGACTCTTTCCCGTCGCATCCTGGCTTACACCGCTACGGATAGCGTTCCCGAGGTGTTCCCCGAAGGGGACGAGCTTCTCTCCTTGCAGGAAGCGGACGGATCCTTCGGCGATCTGATCACCCACTGTCTTTCCGTTCTGGCCATGCAAAGCCTGAAGAAAAGCTATAACAGTGCAAAAGCACACGATTATATCCTCAATCAACAGAACGAAGACGGATCCTTCGGTGATTCGATCCAGCAAACGGCCCTGTGCATCACCGTTCTTTCCATGCAGAAAAACGGCGTGGAGCAAACCGCCGTTTCCCGCGGGTTGGAATATCTTTCCGAATATCGGGCGACCACCGTTACGGATCTTTGCTGGCAAATGATCGGCATGACCGACGCTTACAACGGGGATACCGTACTGAAAGACACCTCCCGCATGGAAACGCTTCTTACTTATCAGACCGATTCGGGAAGCTTCTCTCAGACGGCAAATTCCAACGAAACCGACGCGGATACCACGGCCCTGGCTCTGCTGGCGATCGACGCAGTCAACCGTGACGCAAGCGCCTTCAAGCGCCTTGCCCAAGACGGATTGATGAAGCAATACAGTTTTGAAGACTTCAAGCCGCTCTTTACGTTGCTGGCAGTTCTTCTCGCCCTCGCCATTGCCTTTTGGGTCTACGTATTCCTGCACAAGAAGCACGATAAAACCCTGGAAGAAACGAAAAAATACTGAAAGGACTTTTTTTATTATGATGATTCCGATCTGGGAAAATGAAGTCCCTTATTTCGACACGTCCCTGCGGCAATTCCCCGCCAGCATCTCTCCCTATCTGCTTGACGGAGAAAACAACGCCTGCTGTTTGGTGATTCCCGGCGGCGGATACGCGAAAAAAGCCTGGGATCACGAAGGAGTACAGATTGCGGAATGGCTGAATTCCATCGGAATGAGCGCCTTCGTTCTGGACTACCGCATTGAACCTTACGACGGAAAAGCCTACCTGGCGGACGGCCAGCAAGCCCTGCGATATATTCGCAAAAACGCAGAGAAGTTCGGTTTAGACCGGAATCGAATCGGCGTCTGCGGATTTTCCGCGGGCGGACATCTGGCCGCATCCTGCGCTACCCTTTACAAAGACGAAACCGAGCGCCCCGATTTTGCCCTTCTCTGCTACGCCGTACTTACTCTGGGCGAAGGAACCCACAAGGGAACCTCGGAAAATTTCCTGGGCAAGGAGAAACACGATCCTGCGGCACAGGCGAAGTGGTCGCCAATCAACAACGTGAAAGCCGATTGCCCGCCCACGTTCCTGTGGACTACGGACACGGACGTCACCGTCCCGCCCGTACCCAACACTTACGCCATGTTTGAGGCCTGCAAAAAAGCGGGTGTCGACGTGGAAATGATCTCCTTTGATCACGGCCCCCACGGATTGGGAATCCCGAAGGATGACCCGGAAATCGCCTCCTGGGCAAAGGTCTGTGAAAAATGGCTCAAAAAGCGAAACTTCATCTAAAGCAAGAACCGCCTGCATCAGCAGGCGGTTTTCGTATTGTATTGTCTTAATAACCAAGCTTCGACGCAGTGGCAATATAACTCCAGTTGTTGAAGGAGAATACGTCGCGGGGATTGCCGTCTCCATCTGCCTTCACGGGAAGCACGGGCTGTTCCAGCTCTTCGATGGCAGAAACCTCCTCATTGCAGTAGGACTTCAGACGAACGGCCGCAGAACGGAGCGTTTCCTTCAGACCGCCCAGGCGGACTTCCTGCACGTCAAAGCCGAAGGTCTTGTTTTCCGTATACCATTGCTGGCGGAGCAGCACAAGGAAATCGTCGATACGCGAAATAACCTCGGGAATTTCCTTTTCCGCATACCAGCGAAGAACGTCCCGCTTCCCGTCCTTATAAGCCTTGCGCAAATCAACGGAGAGGGATGCCTTCTTCTCCAGAACGTGGCACAAAGACCCCAGCGTAGCAAAAAGATAGCCGAACTCGGGATGATCCGCATACTGCAGCAATTCCTTTGCAGCGTTCAAATAATGAGCCGATGCCTTTTCGGGGACGTGACTGTCAAACAGCCCGCCCAGAACTCCGTTAAACAGAAGATATTTTCCGGGGTTTGCAATCTTATCCACCGCTCCAAGAACGTCTTCCACCAGATCCATCTTCAGGAAAGCGTCCATTTCGATGCCGAAAACGGCGTTGAACCGGGCAGAGACCGCGTCTTCATCTGCGGAGGTATTGAAGCATTTTTCCGCATAAATCAGCAAGGACGGTAAAATGGAGAATTGGGATGCGTCCGCGCCGTTATCCCCCCAACCGGTCACGATCACGTCGTTGCATCCGTGACGCAGGCAGGCGTCGGCGTGAATAAAGCAACGGCGGTTGGATATCCGCGTACAGGGAGCGTAACCCGTCCATTTCCAGGCGCCGCCCGCAAAAATCAGATTTCCGAAAAGCTTATGGTTTTCAAACATATTGTCCAAAATCTCAAGATTTTCGGTATAATAATCCCAATAGACCAATCCAACGCCCTTGGGAACCTTTTCCACGATCTCGGCGGGAAGTTTTCCTTCTTTCATGTAGTATCCGCCGTGGTTAAAAAGACGGAAATACATATCGCTCCAGATCATGGGCTCCAATCCGTAGCCGTCGCACATCTCTTTCACTTTGGCAAGATGTCCCGAAAGGATATCAAAACGGTTCTGATATCCGTTGCGGTCCAGATATTTTCCAAGGCCGAGGTTATGTGCTTCGTCCATGCCGATATGAACCCGCTTACTGCGGAAGCAGGACGCGATGGCCTTCAGCATCTTATCAATAAATTCGTAGGTCTTCGGCTCGTTGACCAACAGAATATCGTCCGTGTCGATAAAGGACGCGAAGCAATCCCAGCGCAACGCACTCTTCAGGTGAGCAAGGGTCTGCACGCAGGGAATCAGTTCGATTCCGAAAGAATCGGCGTAATCGTCCAGTTCACGCAGCTCTTCGCAGGTATAACGGCCGCGCATGTGACCGAAATAAGGATATTCGGGGATCTCAAAAGTATCCTCCGCGTAAAGCATCATGGAATCGTAACCCATCAACGCAAGATAGCGAATCATACGACGGGCGCCGTCCATGCTCAACACCGCGTTGCGGGAAACGTCCGCCATATAGCACAGAGTGGAAAAAGCCGCATTCTGACACACGGATTCTCCCGTGGTCCATACTTGATTCAGAAAAGAAAGCGCACGGAAAAAGTCCTTTTTCTTCGCGTAAGAGAGTTTGAGCCCGTCTCCGTCCTTTTCCACGGTAAACCCGCATTCGCAGGAAGAAACGGAAACCGAAAGCGTACCCGAACCGGAAACTTCATAACGGTCGGAGACTTCGGAAAGAGGTGCCGCAAGATCGGCAGGAAGATTTAGGAAATTAAGCTTCATAACCATATACCTCGTTGAAATATTTTTTTAAAAATTAAGCAAAACCAAAGAAATCACGCAGAGAAGCGCACCGATCCACTGAATCTTATTCATACGCTCCCCAAACAAAATGCGGGAAGACAGCGCGGAAAAAATAAGAATTCCGCCGTTCACCGTCGAATTCACGATAGCGGCGTTTTCAAACATCCCAAGCACCGTTGTGAGCAGATTTGCGGCCAAGGCGGCGATCAAGCAAGCCCCGACGGCAAAACCCCAGGCCTTGGGAGACATCCGAAAATGAGAAAGAGCTCTCTTTTTCCCGATCACAAACAGATAAAGAAGGGAGAACAACCCGCCGAAAAAGAAGGTGGTGATCAAAACCTCTGCCCGATCGTCGGGGCGCAAGGCGGACTGCAGGGCCAAGACCGCACCGTATCCCCCGTTCACGATTCCCAAAAGAAGAGCGAAGAGATAATAAAGCCTCTTCGGTCTTTCCTGATTTCCGCCCTTCAGATTCAGTAAAACGAAGGCCACGAGGACCACGATCAACGCAATTCCCTGCAGGAACGTGAAGGTCTGGGGCTCAAACCACAGGGAGGAATCCCGCCCGACGAGCCATTCCACGAGAGACGGAACGAAGAGCATGACGGCCATTACGACCAATACGCCACCGAAGAGATTGCAGATCATCACGAAGGAGAAGGATCCGCGGCGGGAACCTTCAATCAGGGCGTAATTATACAGAAACAGGAACAACCCGTTGAGGATGCCCAAAACCAAAGTCAATTTGGAGGGTTCGTAAGAAAATCCGTTGGCCAGCAGCGTTGCAAACGCGACGATAAACCCGTATAAAACGGAAAACACAGGCGAAGAAAAGGATTCTTCACCTGTGTAATGATTGGAATATAGCTTTGCAAAAAGGGACTGCAGGGTCAAAACCAACGCGACAATCAAGACCAAACCGTACTGCCACATAGGTTTTTCCTCCGAATAATTACTTCAGCAGAGTAATACCGCCGATAAAGGGAAGGGCTTCGTTTTTGTCGGTCGCTGCGTAGTAGATCCCGATGATGGCGAGCACAAGGGAGCAGATGCCGACGAGGCCGAAAACGATACCGGCAATCACATTGATAACGGGAATAAACGCGAGAATACTTCCGGCAACACTGCAAGCCAATTCAATCAAAGCCAACAAAAGCCCCTGATTCAAATGCTGCTTTGCGCCTTCTTTATCGCCAACAAAAAAAGCGATCAGCCAGCCGATGATGGTGATGTAGGAAATGATACCGGTAATTTTCTTGTCCATAACGAGAACCTCATTTCATATTTTTTCAGAACAGAAATTTCTGCTCATGAATTCGGGAAAGAAAAAAGCACTTGCTTTCGCAAGTGCTTTTTCATGGAGCTGGTAATCGGATTCGAACCGATGACCTGTTCATTACGAGTGAACTGCTCTACCGACTGAGCCATACCAGCGTAATGCGGCAAAAATGCACTGCAAAAAAATCACTGTTACAATTATAGCACACTTCAAAAGAAAATTCAATGAAAAAAGTGTAACATTTTTCATTTTTTGCTACATTTTTCGCCGTCTGCGTCCGTCCCCGAACCGAAGGGACAGGTCGGGCTTCATCCGAACGCTTTCCGCAAGGCCCACGGCAAGGAAGGAAGCCATGACCGAGGAGCCGCCGGCACTGATAAAGGGCAGGGTCACGCCGATAACGGGAGAAACCCCGATGCACATCCCGATATTGATCAACGTTTGAACCGCAAACATAGCGGCAAGACCGAAGCAAATGAGTTTTCCCGCGTCGTCCTTGGCGTATTTCGCACCGCGGGCGAGAAAGAACACCAAAAGAGCCAGCGTAAACAAAACGACCACGCAGCCGATAAAGCCGGACTCTTCTCCGATGACGGAATAAATAAAGTCCGTGCGGCTTGCAGGCAACAGTTCATTCTGGGACTGAACCCCCTCTCCGTATCCCATGCCCGTAAGTCCGCCCGATCCGATGGCAATTTTGGACAAAATGGGCTGATAACCGAAATCCAGAGGGTCCAGTTCGGGATTCAAGCTGAAGAGAATCCGCTTTTTGTGATAATCCTTCAAAACGAAATTCCACAAAATCGGGAATGCGGCAACGATTCCGACTCCCGCAAAAATAAAGTAGCGGTATTTTAATCCCGCAACGAAAAGAATCACCACGAAGGTGCCGCAGTAGATCAACGCGGAGCCAAAGTCTCCCTGCAAAAAGATGGGGATAAAGTAGGCCAAAAAGTGCAGAATGAGAAAGAGAAGCGTTTTGACTCGGTTGAGCGACTCAATCTCTCGGGCAACGTGGGTGGAAAAGGTCAGCACGAAGGCCGCCTTTGCAAATTCCGAAGGCTGAACGCTGATCAGACCGAGGTTAAGCCACCCCGTATTCCCCGAAACCGTTTCGCCGAAAAAGGCGGTGAACAGAAGAACGAGGGCACAGGCACCGATAATGGGCACGGAGAACTGTCCGAGAACGGCGTAATCCAGTTTGGAAAGCAGAAACACCATCAACAGTCCGATCAAAATCCCCACCACGTGGACGGTTACGTAACGGTCGTGAAGTGCGTTTGCGGCCGTTGCGGTACCGATGGCAAGGAATCCAAAGGAAGCCAAAAGCAGAGAAAGAAACAAAATCGGCTTATCCAGGCCCGCAAAATAATTGGAAACCGCGGATGACAAACGGCCCGAACGTCTCACAAACAACACCCCTTTCATAAACTTATCTATAATTATAATTCATCGAGAGGAATTTGTCAAGTCTTTTGCGCGTATATTTCGGAATAGTTCAAAATCTGCGTATTTGTGAAGCAAGGAGGTTCCCATGAATACAACGAAGTTAAAAAGCATCCGAAACGCAACGGTCTACGTTCTGATCCTTTTTGCGGTTTGCGCCGCCCTGTTCGGCTCGGTCAAACAAATTCCCGAGGAAGAGCCCTTTGACAAACCGAAGAATCCGGAAATAACCGAGGTATTTTCACAAATACCGCAAACAAACGTAGAAAGCGTATTTCTGTCCTTTCAAGCTCCCTTATCGGGGAAAATCACATCAGATTACGGATTCCGCACCGACCCCTTTACGGGCGAAAGCGCTTATCACAACGGCGTTGATATCGCGGCGAAGGAAGGAACCGAGGTGCGCGCGGCACAAACGGGAACCGTGACCGCCTCGGCTTACGATAACGTGGGCGGTCATTACGTAATTCTTACCCATGAAAACGGAAGCAAAAGCTATTACGGACACCTGCAGACCCGTACCGTAGCGAGAGGTGATCAGGTAAATCAAGGACAAATCATCGGCTTATCGGGTAAAACGGGCAAAGTAACGGGGCCGCATCTGCATTTTCAACTGACCTATCAAGGGCGAACCGTGGATCCCGCACGGCATATCCGAATTCTGCCGTGACCCGCATTCGTCTCCACCCCACGGCTCTGCTCCTGCTGTTTCTCCCCTGCCTCGGAATTCTGAACGGATGGCAGACGGCAATTCTCTGGAGCTCCGCAGCCTTACATGAAACCGGACATTTGCTTGCCTTTCAAATCTGCAACTGCCCCGTGGAATCACTCACGATTCTCCCCTTCGGGCTTTGCGCGATCCCCGACGAATCCCGCAGTCTGTCCTACAAGGACGAAGTGTTTTGTGCCGCGGCCGGCCCTGTATTCAATCTGGTCCTCGCCGCCCTTCTGCTGGCACTTCCGCTGTCCCCCCAATGGGTGGCGGCCCGCTACGCCCTTTACTGCAACATTTCGCTTTTTGCAATCAACAGTTTGCCCGTTTTACCGCTGGACGGAGGCCGCGTTCTCTTTTTTTCTCTGTTAACCCGCAACGACCCCGCCTCCGGGGAACGAATCTGCAAAACCGTTGCGCTCATTCTTTTGATCCTGCTGTTCTTCCCTTCCTGTTTCGCCCTTATCCACGAAAAAAACCCCTCTTTGCTGCTGATTTGGTTTTATTTGGCGTGGAATACCCGTATCCGACGGGGATCGATATGACTTTTTTTCGACTTTTCGGGATTAACGATTGAAAATAACACGTAGATGTGTTATAATATATTGACAAAATCTTCTGCGAGGTAAGACGACGTGAGTGCTGCCCTTTCTTCTCATCAGATTCAAGTACTTGCCCTGTACACGGTCTTCGCAACGCAAGGCCCCGTCCCACGTCACGTGGTGGAGACGTCCCTTGCCCTTTGCGACGTAAACGTGTTTCAAATTCAGGAAGCACTGTACGATCTGATCAAGAATGAAAACCTGACAAGAAAGTACGACGAGAATCAAACCGAGTACCTGTTTCTGACCCCCCAAGGCCGTTGCGTTGTGGAAGAGCTGTGCAAGGAAGCCCCTCTTTCCTATCGTGAAAAGGCGTTAGCCTACGCGGCCGTGGAAATGTCCAAATTACGAACGCAAATCGGCGTAGACGCTTCGGTAGTCAAGGCAGAAAAAGGAAAGGAAACGGACTATACCTGCAACATTTCCATTTCCGATGCGGGATTGCCGCTGATTGCCCTTTCCCTCTACTGTCCGAACAAACTGCAAGGGGAAATGATGGCAGAACGGTTCCGAAAGAATCCCTTGGATATTTACCGTAAGATCCTGCACATTATGACGGGAACCGACGAAACGACGGAGGAATAAAACATGAAAAGCGAAAAGCTGTTTCGGGAAACGCCCTTTGGCGGCTACAAACGCCAGGACGTACTGACCTATCTGGAAACGCTGGAACAAAATCATAAAGCAAACGAGGAAGAGCTCAACGAACGGATTCTGGAACTGAACAATCTGCTCACCGAGGCGACCAAGCAGCAGGAATCCATGAAAAAAGAGTTGGAAATCAAAACCGAATACGCAACCCAGACCGAAACGCTGAAGGCGGAACTGGAAGAAAAAGACCGTCAGATCGAAGAGTTGATCCGGGGATGCGAGGAAATGGGCAAGCAGGCCGACGCAGTGGCGCAACGTTGTAACGAGCTGGCGGAGGAAATGGACAAATACCGTCAAAGCATGGACGAAGCCCAAAAAACGGACAAGCAGGTCAAGCTGACCCTGGAAGAGGCGGAGGAAAAGGCCGCCGCAATCCTACGCAACGCCCGTATGGAAGCAGAGGCAATTCTGACCGAAGCACAAGGACAAACCGACGATCTTGCACGGAAGGTCTCCGAAGAGGCCAGCGATATTATTGCCATGACGCTGAGAGAGTCCCAGACCATTATCGATACGGCAAAGCAGCAGAGAAACGTTATCTTCTCCGATTCGGCCCGTTCCATCGGAAAGATCAAAGGAAACCTGTCCTCCATGCAAATGGTGGTCAAAAATATTGAAAACGAATTGCGCTCCGCAAAAGAGACCCTGGCGGAAAACATTGCAAAAAAAGAGGTATGATTCATGGACAAGAAAACCAAAACTTTCATCCGCATTATTTGTCTCGTTCTCGCCTTTGCCATGGTAGGCACGATGGCAATCAGTTTTCTGATGGAACTGCTTTAAGCGAGGTGTTGAAAAATGAAACGGATTAAGGTTATTATTGCAGGCTGCGGAAGTCGCGGCTCGGACGCTTACGGAAGAATCATGCAAGGCATGCCCGAGCAGTATGAAGTGGTCGGTGTTGCAGAACCCATCGACGCAAGAAGAAACAACATGAAAGAGCGCTTCTCGCTTTCCGACGACGTATGCTTCCTGGACTGGAAGGACATGGCCGCTCAGCCCAAATTTGCCGACCTGGTAGTCATTGCAACCCAGGACTATATGCACCGGGATCCTGCCCTTGCGTTTATCGAAAAGGGCTATGACGTCCTGTTGGAAAAACCCATGGCCCCCACGCCGAAGGAATGTATGGAAATCGTTCAAGCCGCGAAAAAGCACAACACGAAGATTCTGGTTTGCCACGTTTTGCGGTATACCAAGTTTTTCAAAACCCTGAAGAAGATAATCAACGACGGAATGATCGGAGATCTTCAGGTCATCAACCATTGTGAAGACGTGGGACATATCCATCAGAGCCACAGCTTCGTTCGCGGAAACTGGCGGAATTCCAAGGAAACTACCCCCATGATTCTGGCAAAATGCTGCCACGATACCGACCTGCTGCAATGGCTCGTGGGAAATCCCTGCAAGAAGGTGCAGTCTTTCGGAAGTCTCTCCCACTTCAACGCGAAAAACGCTCCCGAAGGTGCGCCCGACCGTTGCACCGACGGTTGCCCCCATGCAGACACCTGCTTCTACAACGCCGTCAAGATCTACTACGACGATAAAAACAACGCTTGGTTCCGCAACGTCTGCGGTCAGAAGCCGAACCCCACCGACGACGAAATCATGGAACAGTTGAAGACAGGTCCCTACGGCCGTTGCGTTTACAAGTGCGACAACGACGTAGTCGACCATCAGACCCTCAACATGGAATTCGAAAACGGCGAAACCGTCACCTTGACCATGACCGCCTTCACCAAGGGCGGAAGACATACCCGTATCATGGGAACGAAGGGTGAAATCGAAGCCCATGCAAAGGACGATTTCATCACCGTCTTCACCTTTGCGGATAAACAGTATCACCAGATCAAGATTGACAACTACGTGGGCGGAAACACCATTGCCAGCGGCCACGGCGGCGGCGATTCGGGAATCATGACCGCATTATACGAATACGTCACCGATACTTACGAAGGGTTCTCCATCTGCGACATCGAAACCTCTGCCCGCAACCATCTGATCAGCTTTGCGGCGGAAGAATCCCGCGTAAACGGCGGAACGGTCGTGGACCTGGACGAATACGCCAAACGGTTTTTTGAAGCCTGATTCAAAGCGAATTAACGCCATGCAATGAACTTTGCATGGCGTTTTTCTTTTGTTTTAGAATATTTTATTCAGAGCACCTTTGAACAGGGTCATCTCCCCCGGGGCATCGTCTCCCTCTGCGGGAACGGTGGAATAAACCTTGAATCCGTTGCGTTCAAAGGCTTTGCGGGCCCGTTCGTTATAATCCAAAATCCCTTCCGCAAACAAATGCGTACAGGAGGTGCGTTCAAAGGAGTGACGGCACAGAAGGCCGATGGCACGACTTCCGTATTCCTTTCCCCAAAAGTCAGGTTCCCCGATTACAACCGAAACCCGTCGACAATCCGTAGCGTTTTTCAAAGGCGGCGGAAAGGGAGATTTCATGGGTTGCAGGCGACATTCGCCGATGGGCGTCCCATCCTCCGTCTCTAAAATAAAGCAATCCGCCGTGCGGGAAAGAGACTCGTACAGAGAGTCCACCTCTTCGGGCGTATAGGGATCTACGTCACCTTCGCTGAAATGCAACACGTCTTCGTTTCCGTTCCAGCGGTACAGCAAGGGCAAATCCTCGTCGGTCATGGGGCGGAGAGTCGCCACCCCGTCGGTAAGAGTCAAGGTGTGGGTTCGGATCATAAAAACATCTCCTTGCAAAAATCCAAGGACACCGAAGCGGTAATCCTTGGATTCTCGTCACGTATTCAATCCATCAAGAGCCGCGGCTGATCACGTAAACCGTACCCGTGCGGCGACCGAACCAGTAACAGTCGATCTCCGAGGGAAGGAACAGGTCAACGATATTGCCCTTAATGGCGCCGCCGGTATCCTTCGCGTAACAATAGCCGTAAACGAAGCCGTTGTCCAACACGATATAAAGATAGGAATGCAGTGGGATCAGTTTCCGATCCACGGCGACGTAGCCAACCTGTGCTTTTGCACCGGAGGCCGTGTAAGAAGGACCAACCTCATCGTAGGTGTACGCGGTAAAGCGGCAATCCAGTTTTTCAACGTAGGAGGTGGGAGCACCGGAGCCCACGTTCAACAGATAGTCCGCATCCACGTATACCAAGGCATCCTTGGGCTTCGAAATCACTTTCGAAGAAACGACGGTAGATTCCACGACCTTGCCGTCCACCTTCTTGACCCGCGTGGTAATTTCCCGAACACCGGGAACCCCTTGGGTATTCTTCAAACGGTTGTTGTAATATCCGTTGAGAGATTTGGAAAGGGCAAAGCAGGTGAGAACCTGTTTCGTCTTATAAGGGATGGATTCCTGTTTGGTCACTTCCTCGTAGGACACCCGTCCTACTTCGACCGACATATCCGCCTCAAGCTCCGCAGAAAGGTTGTGGTTGATCGTATCGTCGGCGTTAAGATAAACGTCGTTGCGATACAGAAGATCCAGAACCGTCTGATCGTCATCCTTGTCGTAGCAGTAGGTATAAGCCTCACCGTCTACCTTCAGATGAACGAGATAGGAGTTATTTCCGCTGACCACAATCTCTTGAGGTTGTGCGTCCGGGGAAAAGGAGGTGATCTGTCCGGTCAAACATTCGGAGGCGTCGGAATCCTCTTCCGCCGCGAACCAGACGGTTCCGCAGAAGGAAAAGAGAGCAATCGCAAACACCAACGCCGTGCAGAGAACCGCAAAACGGGCATCGGTAACGATGGAACGCCAACGGATGTTTTTCGGAATTATCTTCATAAAACACCACCGTAGTAATTGTTTTTGTCACGATCTATATGAACCCGCCCGGTCGGATAAGGATCCGACCAAAGCGAGGGTATAATCTTGCAACCGGGCGAACCCAATTACTATGTAATGCTCGGTAGTCGGTGGTATGACCCCGATGCATAGCAGTACGGCGTAAAAACGCCTTCCACTGCAAGGGAAATCAGCGCTTGGAGAACTGAGGTGCGCGACGGGCAGCCTTCAAGCCGTACTTCTTTCTTTCCTTCATACGAGGATCGCGGGTCAAGAGACCGGCCTTCTTGAGGGTAGCCTTGTAAGCTTCGGCATCCACCTTAACCAGAGCGCGGGCCAAGCCGTGACGGATGGCGCCTGCCTGACCGGAAACGCCGCCGCCCAGAACCTTGATAACCAGGTCGAACTTGCCGACGGTTTCGGTAAGAGCCATGGGCTGACGAACGATGAGCTTCAGAGTTTCAAGACCGAAGTAATCGTCGATGTCTCTGCCGTTGATGGTGATTTTGCCGGTGCCTTCGTAAACGCGAACGCTGGCAACGGACTTCTTTCTTCTGCCGGTACCGTAAAAGTACGCTTTTTTGGAAGTATACATTGTCATTCTCCCCCTAATCAGTCAAGATTCAAAACTTCGGGCTTCTGAGCCTGATGCTTGTGTTCGGTGCCGCGATAGACGCGCAGACGCTTAAGAGCGTTGCGGCCGATGGTGGTAGCGGGAAGCATACCCTTAACAGCCAGTTCAAAAGCGAATTCGGGGTTTTCCTTCATCAGGGTTGCGTACTGAACTTCCTTCAGACCGCCGACCCAGCCGGTGTGATAACGGTAATACTTGTCGGTCAGCTTTTTACCGGTGAGAATAACTTTGTCCGCATTGAGAACGATGACGTGATCACCGCAATCAACGTGAGGGGTGTAAACGGGTTTGTGTTTGCCTTTCAGGATCTTCGCCACTTCGCTGGCAACGCGCCCGAGGGGCTTGTTTGCAGCGTCGACGATGTACCATTTGCGATCCATTTCGGTCGCTTTCGCCATATAAGTTGCCATGACTCATCCTCCATTTTGTGATGGTAATTTTTTTCAGCCTGACCATTATAACACAATCGGAGAACTTTGTCAAGAGGTTTTTTGCATTTTTTTAATTTATGCTTTCTAAACTTCGTTTTTCTTTGTTTTTCTTCGATTTGCTTTGTTTTTCTTTAATCGCACTTGTGAATCAATCTTCCGCAGAGGGTCTGATCGGGGGTAACGTAGGCGGTTTTGTAGGTTTCGTAAACAACCATGCCCGGCTTTGCACCCGCAGGCTTTTTCACGTTACGCACCTCCGTATAATCCACGGCCACGTTGTCCGCCTCCCGCAGACTGCTGTTGGTGGCGGCAATAATGGCAGCCTCCGTCATAGCCTCGTTGGTGGGCGTCTTCCCTTCCGATATTAATATCGTGTGACTTCCGGGAGAATTCTTCACGTGAAACCAGATATCCCGTCGTTCGGCGGTACGCAAGGTCAAGGTGTCGTTCTGCATATTGTTCCGCCCGCAGAGAACGGTAAATCCGTCGCTGGTCACGTAACGAAGGGGTTTGGACATTTCCCGATCCTTGGTATTCCGCTTGGATTGGGCTTTTCGCAAATATCCCTGCCCTGCAAGCTCCCGCCGCAGGTCCACCAGCTCGGAAAGGGTTCCCGCACGGGTAAGGGCGTCGGAAACGGTCTGCAGATAAGCCAGTTCCGCGCAGGCCAGATCGATCTGTTCCTTGAGTACATTTTTTGCCGTTTGTGCCTTTTTATACCTTTTGTAATAGATTTGTGCGTTTCGGCTGGCGGAAAGAGAGGGATCAAGAGCAATTTTCACGTCCCGCGGAGGGTCTTGGGTATAATCGGTCAAGACCACCGAGGATTCGTGCCCCTTGAACCGATAAAGGTTCGACACGATCAAATCCCCGTACAGACGGTACTCCTCCCCCTTCGCACTGTCTGCAAGTTCGGCGCGCTGAGCCTCGATCTTGCGGGAAAGGCGGGAAAGGGACGTGGAAATCAACTTGGAAATATCTGCGGAATGGCGACGGATATGATCCACCGTATCCTTTTCCGAATAAAAGGCGTCCATGGCGTCGGAGCAGGTCTCGTAGCCTTGGGTCGTATAGCTTTCCCCGTACTGGGTAATGGGAAAACAGTAAAAATCCTTGGGCACGTCGGTTTTCAGCACCGTAGGACGGTAACGGCGTTGCAGAATATCGTCCTTCAACGCGGAAAGGGATTCCTGCAGGGCTGGAATTCCGAAATCCGCGTAACGGGACAAATCCGCATCGCAGGTTCCGAAGGTGCGGAAAGAAATCTCACGGGAAAGAAGGGGGGAAAATCCTTCAAAGGAGGAGGTCAAAAAGCGATCTGCACGAACTTCCCCATCGGGACGGGGAATCGTAAACTCGTCCAGAAGCGAAATTTTGTTCTGGGAGGGAGGAAGCTCGTAAATGACTCCGGGCAAAATACGGCGGGGGGAAGAAGAACCCAGATCCACCTGCCGAAGGGCATCGTAAATCCGCCCTTCTCCGTCGGTGAGAATCAGATTGGAGGCGCGCCCCATAATCTCAATGATCAGCCGCTTTTCCACCGCTTCGTAAAAATCGTTTTTACAGTCGAAACGAAGAACCAGAACCCGTTCCAGACCGGGCTGAACCGCTTCGATCAGACGGGCAGAAGCAAGATGCTTCCGCAAAAGCATACAGAAATTCGGTGCGTAAGCGGGATTCTCCTTGGGATATCCCACCCATTGCACGCGGGCAGAGGCCGCGTTTGCAGACAAAAGCAAGCGGCGGTTCTTCCCTTTGGAATAGAAAAACAGAATCACTTCATCCCGCTCCGGCTGGGTGATGCGATCCAGACGGGCGCCTCCGTGATCGGAAAGTTCGTCCTTGAGGGCCCGAAGCATAACACCGTCAATAGGCATAGCGTAAACGTCCTTTTGCTTGTTTTAAAGAGATTTTACGGGATCGGAAAAATCGGAATACAGAATCTCAAGGGAGGGATCTGCTTCTGAAAGCCATGCTTCCAACTGGGGCAGAATCAAATTTTCCGTGGAAAAATGCCCTGCGTCGATCAGATTGATCCCGCGCTGTGCCGCTTCCAGGAAATGATGATATTTTGCCTCTCCCGTCAAAAGGGTATCAATATCCGTTCCGATCAAAAATTCCCACATATCGCCGCCGGAGCCGCTGCAAAGAGCTACTTTTTTCACAGGACGTCCGCCGTCGGCGTAGCGCAGACAATTACACCCCAACGCCTTTTTCACGAAAGCGCAATATTCCGTCAAGGGCATTTCCTGGGGCAAAACGCCCTTACGGCTGACGAAGGCAGGATCGTTTCCGCACCAATCTTCGACTTCCGCAAGCCCCACGGCACGGGCAAGATGATCGTTGACCCCGTTGCGCGCCACGTCCAGGTTGGTGTGCAGGGCAAGGGCGGCAATACCCTTTTCGATCAGACGGTAGACCCGATCGTCGGGAGAAAAGGTTTTCTGCGCGGCAAAAAGGGCGGGGTGGTGGGTCAAAATCAAATCTGCTCCCACGGAAACGGCTTGGTCTATTACAGAATACGTCGCATCCAGCGAAAGAAGAACCTTTCGGATCTCTTTTTGCGGGTCTCCGCAAAGCAGGCCCGCGTTATCAAAGGACAGCGCATCCGAAAAAGGTGCGTATCCGTCCAAAAAATTCACAAGATCAATCAGTTTCATCGTGCAACCTCCTGCTGATATTCGTCCACAAATCCCGATACCGTCGGCACAGTTCTTCCTCAAAGGCGATGGCTTCCCCCTCCTGCGAATCGGCACGGCGAAGCCCGAGAAGACGCCGCTGATGGGAAGAGAGAAGCTTTTCCAGATAATCCAACGCGTCCCGGGAGGGTACGAGATTCTGCGGCAAATGGCAGTCAAACCCGTCGACCTGCCCATGATCTCCCCGGATCACGTCCAGAATAATATAATGGCGGTCCCCTTCCGAGGAGGCCTCTTCCCTGCGGATCCGATATCCGTGGGTAAACAGGTAATTCCGCAGGACCTCGGCCTTGGTCATGGGCTGAAGAATTATTTTTTCGGCACAGCGAGGGGGATGATCCGCCAGAATCTTGGAAATCAAATCCCCTCCCATTCCCGCGATTACGAGGGTATCGTATTCCTCGGGAACCGATTTCAAGCCGTCGCTTTTGACCGTTTCGATCCGATCGTCCATCCCCCAATGGGCAACGGCGACACGGGCCCGTTGCAGCGGTCCTTCGTTGACGTCGCAGGCAAAGGCGCGGGAACAGAGCCCCTGCTGAAGCATATAAACGGGCAGGTGCGCATGATCGGTGCCGATATCCGCAAGAACGCGACAGGGGGAAGCCATTCGCGCAATCCGAAGAAGACGCGCAGGCAGGGAACAAAGTTCAGACATAAAATTTCCTCACGAAAAAGAGGGCGAAAACTCGCCCCCGTTTCTCTTATTTTTCGATGGCGGCGTTCAACGCATCGAGCACTTCGTCCACGTCCAGGCCGTGAACTCCGCAGGCGTCGCCGATGGATTCTCCGCGGGCAGCCATACAGCCGATGCAATGCATTCCGAAATGCAGCAGAACGTCGGCAACCTCGGGGTAAGAGCGAATCATGTCTCCGATCAGCATATCTTTGGTAATCATAATCATATCTCCTTTTTAACCGTTTGCAACGGTGTCTTTATAATTTTCTTCAAAGGCAACCTCGTTCTGAGGAGCGAGGGCCTCAAAAAGCTTTTGATAGTCTTCCGTCTGGAAGGCGTTGTAGCAAACCTCTTTCCAGGCAATGTTCCCGTACCCCATAAAGAGCACGATGTGGTAACCGTAGGTGGTTTTGATGATTTCGTGATCACCCACCTTGCGCCCGTCCGCATAAAGCCAGTTGTCGATCTCGGGCACCATCGTTGCTTTCTCAAAGGATTCGTACAATCCTCCGGAGCCTTTGGACCCGTCGTCTTCCGTATGGGTGTCGGCAAGGGTGGCAAACTCCGATTCCTTCGCACCAGCGGCAACCCAATCGTCGTAAAGCGTTTGAATCTTGGTTTTTACCTCTGCGTCGGTAGCACCTTCTTTGTCCGTAACCTGAATCAGCAGATGCCGCATGGAAGCCAGCGGATATTCATCCCGCCCGCAGGAAAGGAAATAACAAATATTATAGGTTGTCTCTCCCGTTTTCAGAACCGTAACGTCACCCTTTTGACGGGCTTCGTCAAAGAGCCATGCACTCATTTCTTCGGAAAAACTGTCAGCGGAAAGATTCTGCGCCAGGGTAGCGGAATCCTGCTTGAAGCTTTCCTTATCTTCTTCCGGAGCATAGGCAAGAGCACGCTGAATAAACTCTTCTTCCGTGGTCAGATCCTTTGCGAAAAGCTCCGCAAGATCCTTCACGGCGGCACTGACCGTCTCCGCGTCGTCCTTGGAGGTGTCGGCGGGCAGATGGTCTTCCGTCATGGAGAAAATTCGGAAGGTGACCTTATCCAGAGATTCTTTGTTATTCTTGTAATACTCCTCGTATTTCTCGTCGGAATAGGTAATTGCCTCCAGCTTTTCATCGCAATATTGCGTGGCAAGCAAGCGGTGGGTTAAAAATTCCCGATACAACGCCTCCGTCATGCCGGCTCCGTAATTTGCGGAAAGGAATTCGTCCGCGGTCTGCTTTTCACCTTCGGCGATCTGCTGAACCTCCAGCATATATGCGTCCAAATCTCGGCTATACGCCTCGTTCAGGGTCATGCCGTCCGCGATTGCGGCATTGTAGAAGGTATAGACCTGCGTCAGCATTTCTTCGGTCTGTTGCATGAAGAAATCCGCCCAGGTTTCAAAATCCTCCGACACGTTGCAGGGCTGGGTTTTCAACGTATTCTTATCCCCGAGACCGAGGTAAGAAACGTAGGAAATATTGGCGTTGTAAAAGGCAACGTAATTGGAATAAAGGGTGTAATTGTATTCCTGCTGAGACACCTTGGATTCTCCCACCCGCATCACCGTGGGCAAGGAATTTTCGGGCTCTTCGGGAGAAGCGCCGCAAGCGGTCAGAACGGAAAGAAATACCGTCAGAACCAAAAACAGAGAAAGAATCTTTTTCATAAAAACCTCCGGGAGAAATCAGGATTGATCGGAAGGATCCGAATCCACTTTACGGAATACGGCGGTTTCCCCCGATTGGGCAGGGCGCTGCGTTCCGTCCACTTTACGGAAGGTTGCCGTAGCACCGGAATCACCCGTTGCGTGTGCATCCGAATCCACCTTGTGGAATTTAACCGTTACGTTGGGGTCAATCCCCTCCATACGGGCCCGTCTGGCACTTCGGGGTCCCAGAACAGGACCTTCGCCCGGCCGGGGAGGCGGAGGCAGAGGAATTTCCGCCTTGGGCTTTTTCTCCCGTTTTACGATCATCACGATTACCAACACGATCACCCCGACGAGAAGCAAAACGGCCGCGATCACGGTAATCAGAAGGATCGTATCCCACGTATCGGATTCCTGCGCGGAAGGATCGGACATCACGGCGGAGATTCCGTTCATCCAAAGACCAACCTCCGAAGCGGGAAGGGCCTCGTTGGAAATATAGATCTCGTCCACGGAGCCTTTGAATAAGGGATCGCCCTTCACACCGCTTCTGCCGATATAGCAGAAATTGGGACAAATGGAAGACAGATCCACGGGGGTGGTTTCCGTGGCAACGGCGGTATCGTCCAGGTAAAGAGAGATCAACCCCTGCTTGACGGTGACGGTAATACGGGTCCACGTATCGGTTGCACTGAAATCGTAGGGCAGGGTGGTTGTGGAGATTCCGTCGCTGATGCAGAACTTCAGACCGTTGAATCCAAGCCCCGTTTCCAGATAAAAATACGCGGTAGGATCGGAAACCGAAGAGGATTTACGGGAAAAATCAAAGAGACGCTGGGAACGCTGCGTATCCCCGGTGGGGCCCGCCCAGTTGTAGGAAAGGGAGATGGTCAACTCGGACATCCCGTCCAGAATTCCCGCAGGATAACGAAGGAAGGAGGTAGCGCCGTCCAGAGAAAGACCGTAGGAAGCAATGCCGTTGGTCAGACGTTCTCCCGTAAGCGTCGCCTCGGCCCCTTCGTTCCAGTCCCGCCCCAGAGCGGAGCGGTCGTCAAAAGTGGTGCCGATAAAGCCGTTCTGAATCATACCAACCTTGGAAAATGCGTCCTCGGCAAAATCCGTATCGTCGGGAGTATACGGATTGGAGGTGTCTTCCCCGGAGGAGGATTGCCCCGGATCGGGAAGCGCCTGCGAAGTATAACGGGCAAGGCCGTAATGATGAACCTTACGAATTTCCGAGACAGGCAAAACCCTGGGCGCAACGTAGATCTCATCCACCACCGTGCGGGTCGGATCGGAGGAGGACGCCCCCGTTACCACGCGACAGTCCGCCAGAGCAAGGGCGGCGGGGTTTAGCCCCGAAGAAAAGGTTGCAACCGGCTGTGCGTTAACGTACACGAGAATGGTTCCGTCCACGGAAACGGTCAGCGCGTAGTGTACCCACTCGCCCAAGGGGTCTGCAAGAGCTCCGTCGCCGATCTGACTGTGCTGAACGGATCCGCGACTGTCGGTATATTCCAGATAAGCGGAAGGGGTTCCGTCCGCAGACACGGCGTAAGGAGCAAAACGAAGGGTCCCTCGACCGTCTAAAAAGAGAAGACATTCTTCGTTGGGAGCCTTCTTTCCGTTACGGTACACCCAAGCGGAGAAGGTGAAAGAGTTCTGACCGTAAAGCAGACGATCCTGCAATTTCAGATAATAGGCGGGGGCAGTTCCTTCGTTACGGATAAATCCGTGACCGAAGGCGTTCTTCAAGACAGAAGAACTGATTCGCGTACAATCGGAAGAAACGGTTGCGGGAGAGGCACCATTGTTGTAATCCAGCTCCGCACTGTAGGATCCCTCAAAAAGATACGCAGCCCAGGAATAAGAATATACGTCCGTGGGAAGCTCCGGCAGAAGCGGCGTATCCGTGCCTCCCTGCTGTTGCCCGTCGATTTCCTTCTGTTCCAATGAATAGAAGGCATCCAAGGCCTGATTCATCATCGCACCGATTTTCGCCGCAGAAAGGGCAAAATCCGTCACGTAAAGCTCGTCCGCCGTAACGCCCTGAAAGGCAACGGCCGAAGACTGAAGCGCAGAAAGATCCACGTAAGAAGTGGAAACGGAGGAGGAGGTGATCTTGCCGTTCACAAACAACTGCAAAGAAGAAGCGGCACTTGCCTTCTTATACGTAAAGGCAACGTGGCACCAGGTTTCCTCCGCACCGAACACGTCGGTCACGTCGTAGGTACAGAGGGCCGTGCGCGTTCCGTCGTATACACGAAGACGAAGCAAAAGACGCTTGGTCTCAAAGGCAAAGGAAAGCTCCATTGCCTCTCCGTTTTTCCCGTTCACGCGGAACAGGGTGTTTTTGGCTTTTGCGCTTTCCGCAGAAAAACGAGTCCAGAAGCCCATAGAAAACTGATCCAGCGTAGAGAAGAGCGCGTTGTCCATGGTAACGTATCCGCTCATTCCTCCGTCCCGATAGCCCGCAACGGGAGAAAGAGCACTTGCACCGAAGGTTTTCGTGGACAAGGGATACTTTCCTCCCACGTCGGCAGTCAGGGAATCCTCCGCAAAGGAATACCCTGCGTGAATCCGCGCAGGCTCTTGCGGCTCTTGGAAATCCGCCGTTTCATCCTTTTCCTCCCCGGCAGAACCCGTAGAAGAAAAACTCACGTTCGACGCTTCCTTGTCCGTAGTAGCCGAAAAGGGCAAGGTAAAAAGGGAAACCGCCAGCGCAAAAAGGAGAACCGCCGCAAGCAAGGCGCGAGCGGTCCGTTTTGTCAAACTCATAAAGATACCTCCGTACCGAAGTTCTTCGTAGATATACATATACACCTATATTGTACTACAAATTCGTTTTTTTGTCAAGTGTAACGCGATATTTCGAAGACTTTTTGAAAACTCTTGCATTTTTGACAAAAATATTATATAATAGATCCAAGAACACGCCTTAGGAGAATTTTTATGGAATTGGAACGACTCCTTCTTCGGGTCAAAAATCCCGCTTGGTACAGCGGCGGAGAGCTGAACACCGCCGTCAAGGACAAAAACGCCGTCAAAACGCGATTTGCCTTTTGCTTTCCCGATCTGTACGACGTTGCCATGTCTCATCTGGGAATCAAGATCTTATACGATATTCTGAACCGCCGTGACGATATCTGGTGCGAGCGGGTCTGTGCCCCCGCCCCCGACATGGAAGAATTGATGCGGCAATACGACTTTCCCCTTTTTGGATTGGAAAGCCGCGACCCCATCAAGGATTTCGACTTCATCGGCTTTACCCTTCAGTATGAATTAAGTTATACGAACGTATTGAATATGCTGGATCTGGCGGGATTGCCCGTCCGTTCTTGCGACCGCACGGAAGAAATGCCCGTGGTCATTGCGGGCGGTCCCTGCACCGTCAATCCCGAGCCCTTGGCGGATTTTATCGATCTGTTCAACATTGGCGAAGGAGAAGAAACCCTTCTCGAATTGGTGGATCTTTGGCAGGAATGCAACGGAAACAAAGGGGAATTCCTCCGCCGTGCGGATCAACTGGAATCCTGTTACGTGCCTGCCCTGCACGATCGAAGCGTCAAGGTGCGTCGCCGAATCATCAAGGATCTGGACAAGGTTCCTTATCCCGAAAAGCTCATCGTGCCCAACGCAAAGGCCATTCACGACCGTATTTCCATGGAGATCATGCGGGGGTGCATTCGGGGATGTCGCTTCTGTCAGGCGGGAATGATCTACCGTCCCTTCCGTCAAAAATCCCCCGAGGGCATGATGAAGACCATCGAAAAGCTCTGCAAATCCACGGGATACGACGAAATTTCCCTTACCTCCCTCTCCAGCAGTGACTACGACAAGCTGCCCCAATTTGCAGATATGCTTCTGGACTATTGCACGCCCCGTAAGATCAATCTTGCACTCCCCTCTTTGCGCATCGATAATTTCTCGGAGGATCTGCTGAAGAAGCTGCGGGCCGTACGTTCTTCCGGTTTGACCTTTGCTCCGGAAGCCGGAACTCAAAGATTGCGGGACGCCATCAACAAAAACATTACGGAAGAGGATATTTTCGAATCCTGCCGCATTGCTTTTACGGGAGGCAATTCTTCCGTCAAACTGTATTTCATGATCGGCCTTCCCACCGAAACCGACGAGGATATTCTCGGGATTGCGGATCTGGCACAGCGCATCGTGGATTATTACTACAGTCTGAAGATCAAGGGCGGACGCGGCGTTTCGGTAACCATCAGCCTTTCCACCTTCGTTCCCAAGCCCTTTACCCCCTTCCAATGGGAACCCCAAATCCCCTTGGAGGAAATTCACAGACGGCAACAATTACTGAAGAACGCCATTACCTCCCGCAAGATCAAGCTGAATTACCACGAAGGCAAAACCAGCGTTCTGGAGGGAATTTTCTCCCGTGGTGACCGTAAATTGGGAGCACTTCTGGAGTGCGCCTGGCGGAAGGGATGCATCCTCGACGCCTGGGACGAACATTTCAGATTCGATCTCTGGACCGAAGCCATGGAAGAATGCGGAATTCGCACGGAAGACTACGCGGGACGGCGCTATCAATATGACGAAGAACTGCCCTGGGACGTGATCGATTGCGGCGTTTCCAAAAGCTTCCTGATTCGGGAATCCAAGCTTGCTTATCAAAACAAAACATCCCCCAACTGCAAGGAAAAATGCCTTGGTTGCGGCGTAAAATCCATCTGCGGAGGTGACGTTTGTGATCCGGTTTGAGTTTGAAAAGAAAGACACCGCCATATACATGTCCCATCTGGATCTGATGCGTTGCATGACGCGTGCGTTGACCCGTGCCGAAATTCCCGTCAAATACACGGAGGGCTTCAACCCCCACCCTTATTTGGTGTTTGCGGCCCCCTTGGCCTTGGGTATTTGCGGAGAAAAGGAATATTTTGAGATCAAAACAACGGAAGAAATGCCTTTTGAGGAAATGAAAGAACGATTGAACGCAACGCTTCCTCAAGGATTGAAAATCCGGAACGCAGAGGAAAGCAAACGGGATTTTAACGATATCGAAAGTGCCCGTTACGTCCTTTTCGTAGAGGGAAAAACTGTTGCAGATTGGGAACGTTTCTTCTCCGCAGAGACCATCCCCACGGAAAAGAAAACCAAACGGGGCATGGAAACGGTGGATCTGAAAACCGAGATTCTCGGATGGGAAGCCACGGACGGAGAAAAGGGCTTGTCTTTGACCCTGCATCTCCCCTGCGGGAACCGCAAAAACCTCTCCCCTCTTTTGGTTGTCAAAACCTTTGCCCCCGAAGAAGAGGCCTACTACACCGTCTCCCGCAAGGAGTTTTTTGACAAAGACGGACACAGATTCTAAATTTTGTCATAAATTCGTTGCAATTAAATGATAAATCTATGCTATAATGTCTTGAGTTGATCGAAAAGATTGACCGTCAGTCGCAATTCCCTGACGAAAATCAAAACACGGAGGACTTCTGTCATGAAGCGTTTTTCTACGAAGCAAGTTGCATTTTGCGGGCTGATTGCCGCACTTTACGTTATTTTTACGTGGATTTTGGGGGATTTCGCCTACGGCCCCATCCAGTTCCGCATTGCGGAGTGCATGACCGTATTGCCCTTTTTCTACCCGATTTCCACCATCGGATTAACCCTGGGATGCTTTCTTGCAAATCTGCTGAGCACGGCGGGACCGATGGACCTTCTGTTCGGCACCGTAGCAACGCTTCTGGGAGCTCTGGGCACGCAGCTTTGCCGAAAAAAGAATCTTTGGTTTTTGGCGCCTCTGCCCCCCGTACTGTCAAACGCTCTTCTGATCGGACTCATGCTGACCCTTTACGGAGGCAATCTGAGTTTCGGATATTTTCTCACCATGGCGGCGCAAGTGGGCATCAGCGAGGCGATCTGTTGCTTCCTTTTGGGGGGCGGATTGATTTTCCTGCTTCGACGCCATCAAAATAACAACGAACGAGGGATCGACTTATGAACGTAAAAAAGGCAGTTATCCTTGCCGCGGGTCTGGGCACCCGTATGCTTCCCGCCACGAAATCCGTTCCCAAGGAACTGATACCCATCGTGGATAAACCCGCTCTCCAGTATCTGGTGGAAGAGGTTAAAAATGCGGGAATCGACGATATTATGATTATTATTTCCCGCGGAAAGACTCTGATTGAGGATCATTTCGACTATGCCCCCGAGCTGGAAGAACGGCTGGCACAGGGCGGTGCCGCAAAGGCAGACGCACTGAAGCAGGTTCGGGAAATTGCTGACCTTGCCGACATCGTTTACGCCCGCCAGAAGGTAATGAACGGAACGGGACACGCGTTGCTTCTTGCCCGGGATTTCGTAGGGAACGAGCCCTTCGCGGTGCTCTACGGCGACGACGTGATCATGAACGAGGAAAAGCCCGTGGTTGGCCAGCTGATGAAGGTATTTGAAAAATACGGCAAGAGCGTGGTCGGCGTTCAGGAAGTTCCCGAAGAGCTGGTCATGAAATATTGCACTCTGGACGTCAAGCAAGTGGAAGAACGCCTCTACGACGTGGCGGATATGATCGAGAAGCCCAAGAAGGAAGAGATCATTTCCTGCTTCTCGGTTCTCGGCCGCATTATTCTGACCCCCGACGTATTCGATTACCTGGACAAAACGCCTTATGCGAAAAACGGAGAATTGCAGCTGACCGACACCATGCAGATGATGGCCAAGAACGGCAACATGATGGCGTGGGATTTTGAAGGCATCCGCTACGACATGGGTAACAAGCTGGGCGTTATGCAGGCACAGGTGGAAACGGCCCTGAAGCATCCCGAAATCGGAGACGACTTCCGTCAATACCTGAAAGAACTTTCAAAAACCCTGTAAAAGAATCGAAAAATCCCCTCGCTTGACGGCGAGGGGATTTGTTGCTTTGCGTTAGTTTTCCGCATCGGGCTTACCGATACAGCCTCCGTTCTTACGCTGACCGCAATCGGACGCATAGGGGCAACCGATGCACTTCGTGCCCTTTTTCTTCTCTTTCACTATGTATGCAATCGCTCCACCGAGAATCAAGGCAATGACAATTGCAGCAATGACGTTTTCCACAAACAGCACCGTCCTTTACGCAAGCTTCGCCTTCTTTTGCTCATAAGCCCTTTTGGCTTTTGCATTCGAGCGGATTCCGAGAACAACCACGAAGGCGATAATCGCGGCAACGGCAATCAGTCCCGCAACGAAACCGGAGCCGACGGTACCGACGGTAATCAGCGTTCCGACCTGATAGACGAAGAAAGAAAGAACGTACGCGATAGCAAGCTGAAGACCAATCCCCGCAAGGAGCCACTTTTTGCTCTTAATCTCGGAGTTCATAGCACCGATAGCGGCAAAGCAAGGAGGCGAAAACAGATTAAACATCAGATAAGAAAGGCCTGCCGCCGCCGTAATTCCGAGAACCGCTTCTCCGTTCCCGGTTTGAAGCAGTTCAAAATCTTCGTTAACGGCAAGGGCGGTAAAGACCGCACCGAGAGTTCCGACAACCTCTTCCTTTGCAATAAACCCGGTAATCGCAGCGGCGGCCAACTGCCACATGCCAAAACCAAGGGGAATCAGCAGAACGGAGATGGGGTTTGCAATGCTGTGAAGAATAGAATTTTCCGCATCCACAACCTCAAATGTCCAGGAATAATTCAGCATAATCGTCACGGCCGCGTTGCAAACGAGGATGATCGTCCCCGCCTTGACGATGTAAGACCAACCGCGGGCGCACATGGATTTGGCGGCGTTCCAAAGAGACGGAACCTTATATTCGGGAAGCTCGATGATGAAATAGGATTTTCTGTACTTGTGCCCGGTGATCCATTTAATCAACAACGCACAAAAGAACACCAGCACCAGACCAAGGAAGTACATCAAGGGAGAAACCCAAGCGGACTCCGGGAAGAACAACCCTGCAAGAAGCGCAATAACCGGGATCTTTGCCCCACAGGGAATGAAGGGAGTCAACATGGCCGTTGCACGGCGTTCCCGTTCGTTGCGAATCGTGCGGCACGCCATAATTCCGGGAATGGCACAGCCCGTTCCGACGACCAAAGGAATCACCGACTTACCCGAAAGACCGACCCGCTTAAAGATGGGGTCCAGAACCACGGAAACGCGGGCCATATATCCGCAATCTTCCAGAAGGGCAAGGAGGAAATACATAACCATAACCAGGGGAAGGAAGCCGACTACGGCACCCACGCCACCGATCATTCCGTCCACAACGATGGTCTGCAGGATGGGCGCGGTGTTTTCCATCAAACCGCCAACCCATTCCCCGAACATTTCGATAAACGTAACGAGACCGGGGATATCGCCGTAACCCTCGGCCAGCCACACGCCGGGTCCGACCTGCGAAATCCAGAACACGAACCACATAACCACGGCAAAGATGGGAATCCCGAGCCACTTGTTGGTCAGGATCGAGTCGATTTTATCGCCGAAATTGCGTTCTTTGGTCAGAACCTTGCGGGTTTCCACATCGGCGACGATCTTATTGACAAAAACGAAACGCTTGCGGTCTGCGGCATCTACGGCGGCCTTATCCGTCAGGTCTACTTTTCCCTGGGAATAAGGAGCTTTCTGCTCCTTGCCCACGGCGGCAACGGCCGCGTCGATGACGGCCTTCAGACCGTCGGAGGAGGTAGAGATCGTATTGACTACGGGGCATCCAAGCTTTGCGGACAAGGCTTCGGTATCAATCTTCGTGTCCTTCTTATCGTTGATATCGCTCTTGTTCAAGGCAACCACAACGGGGATCCCCAATTCCAACAACTGTGTCGTGAAGAACAAGCTGCGGCTGAGGTTGGTAGCGTCCACGATGTTGATAATCACGTGGGGATTTTCGTTCTGCACGTAAGAGCTGGTAATGCTCTCCTCTCCCGTGAAGGGAGACATGGAATAGGCACCGGGAAGATCTACGGCGATCAGCTGTGCGTCACCCGAATAGGCCCGTTTGATGGGGTGCTCTTTCTTGTCAACCGTAACGCCCGCCCAGTTTCCGACCTTTTCATTGCTTCCGGTCAGCGCGTTGTACATGGTTGTTTTGCCGGAATTCGGATTGCCCGTCAAAGCAATTCGCATACTGCTTCCTCCTTGAATTTTGGATATGTAAAAGAATCAAACTACTTTGTTGTTTTTAGTTAGCCGCGGCTAACTGTTGGGTAAAAAAAACAATCCGAAGACGGTTTTTCAAAAATTCAGATCTCGATGGCATCCGCAAGCTGACGGTCGATGTTGTACCGCGCGTCTTTGATGGAAACCACGCAGCTGCTTTTGCGACGGGAAACTACGGTGATGGTTTCTCCGCTGTAGCATCCCAGAGAAAAGAGGAATGCGTCCAGCTCTTCATCGTCCGTGTTGATTGCACGGATGGTATATTCAATTCCTTCAAGGGCATCGTTCAGAGTCATAACCAATTCACCACACGGAAAGAATTTCATCGACGAAAGTCGATTTGGCAGTTAGCCTCTGCTAACCGTGACTATTATACTCCCCTTTTTTTCGATTGTCAAGATGTTTTTTTAAGAGTTACGAATTTTTTCACATTTTTTGGAAAAAGAATGGACGACCGCGAAAATCTGTCCGCAGTCGTCCTGAAAAAATGCAATCAAATCAGCAGGAAATCACCTGTCCGTTGTTGTCTGCGCTGTCGCGAAGCTTCTCCACCAACGCAACGGTTTTTGCCGCTTCATAAGCGGAAATGCGATCGGAGACGGCTTCTCCGAGAACCGCTTTGCACAGACAGAGAATCTCCTCCGCCATGCGGTTCTTGCTCTCCAATTCCGCCTCAAAGACTTCTCCTTCATCGGGATAAACGGTCACCTTTTTCCCATCGGAAAAGACCTGCGCTTCGTCAAAACGGACGCGGAAGGAAAATCGGAACTTGGTTGTTTTTGCCTCATCCCAGGAACCGAGGGCAAAAATCATGGTCCCGTTTCCATAGTCGAAACGACTGTTGACCACCTGCCACTTGGTCACGTCCTCGGTAGAAACGCAGGAAACCTCCTTCGGCTCTCCGAAAAGGAACCGGATCATATCCACGTCGTGAATGTGCATATCGGTCACGCAACCGCCGCTGCGGGCCGTATCCTGAAACCATTTTTCAAAGCCCCACAGAGGAAGGGCGGAAAGACGATCAAAAAAGGCGTGGCGGACCTTTCCGTAGCGGCCGCTGTCCACAAGCTCTTTCAAATATAAATAAGAAGGTTCGAAACGGAGACATTGACCGATCATCAGTTTCTTCCCCGTTTCTTCCGACGCGGCGATCATACGCTTGCAGGAATCGGAATCGAGGGACATGGGCTTTTCGCAAAGCACGTTACACCCCAGCCGCATCATCTTGACCGAATATTCCTCGTGCAAGAAAGAGGGCAGGCAAATATCCACCACGTCGGGCTTCTCGGCGGCGATCATTTTTTCATCTTCGGTATAGAGATTGATTCCCGAAAGATCGGGACCTGTCCCCGCACCCAAATTGGTGGCCTGAGCCTTGCCGAACTGACTTTCGTCAATATCGCAGATTCCCACCAGTTGAACGGGAGCGCCCTGAGCCTCCAGTTGACGGTATGCGGACAAATGGGAGCGGGCAATTCCGCCGAACCCAAGCATACAAACTTTTACCTTTTCCATATCGGTAACCTCCCGAAAAGTTTTCATAGCCGAATTATAGCACAAAAAAATAAGGATGTCAATAGAGCGGGAACTCTGAAAATTTTTTTCTGCATTTTTTAGAAAAAAATCCCGAAAAACTCTTGACAAAAACCGCAAGAAGGTATATAATATAATGTGTGTTTGTTTTTTCTATTGCTTTTCAACGCTAATTTTCATTATAAAAAGGATGGATGTTTCATGAACAACAAAGAACGCAGAGTCGGCACCGTTTCCCGTGGGATCCGTTGTCCCATTTTCCGTCAGGGCGACGATCTTGCACAACTCGTCACCGACAGCGTACTTCAGGCGGCAGAAAACGAAGGGTTTGAACTGCGCGATCGGGACGTCATCGCTATGACGGAATCCATCGTGGCCCGCGTTCAGGGCAACTACGCAAGCGTAGACGACATTGCGAACGACGTCCGTGCCAAGCTGGGCGGCGAGACCGTTGGGGTCATTTTCCCCATTCTTTCCCGCAACCGCTTTGCCATCTGCCTGCGCGGAATTGCAAAGGGCGCCAAGAAGATCGTACTGATGCTCAGTTATCCCTCCGACGAGGTGGGCAACGAGTTGGTCAGCCTGGACAAGATCGACGCAGCAGGCGTGAATCCCTACAGCGACGTTCTTTCTCTTGAAAAGTACCGCGAACTGTTCGGCGAAAACAAGCATGAGTTCACCGGCGTGGACTACGTTCAGTATTACGGCGATCTGATCCGCGAAATGGGTGCAGAAGTAGAAATTATTTTTGCAAACCAGGCAAAAACCATCCTCGACTACACCGATTGCATTATCAACTGCGATATTCACACCCGTGCCCGCACCAAGCGCATTCTGAAGGCCAACGGCGCGAAGGTGGTGTGCGGTCTGGACGAGATCCTCAACGCCCCCGTCAACGGAAGCGGATTCAATGAAAAATACGGTCTTCTCGGCTCCAACAAATCCACCGAGGATAAGATCAAGCTCTTCCCCCGGGAATGTAAGGACCTGGTTCTGGACGTTCAGGACCGCATCCTGAAAGCTACGGGCAAGCTGGTCGAAGTTATGGTCTACGGCGACGGCGCTTTCAAGGATCCTCAGGGTAAAATCTGGGAATTGGCAGACCCCGTGGTCTCCCCCGCCTTCACCGACGGGTTGATCGGCACCCCCAACGAACTGAAGCTGAAGTATCTGGCCGATAACGATTACAAGGATCTTTCGGGAGAAGAACTGAAGAAGGCCATCTCCGAAAGCATCAAGTCCAAAGACGACAATCTGGTAGGCAACATGGCCTCTCAGGGCACCACGCCCCGCCAGCTCACCGACCTGATCGGTTCTCTGTGCGATCTGACCAGCGGTTCGGGTGACAAGGGAACCCCCGTGGTTCTGGTTCAGGGCTATTTCGATAACTACACCAACTGATTCACATACGGAGGAATTATCTATATGGAAAACAACGTTCGTCCCGAATCCATGGCCCGTATTAACAATTTTGAGCTTGCAAACAAATTCATTGACGAAAAGGTCGCCGAAATCCGCAAGCAGGTCGGCGATAAAAAGGTCCTCCTCGCCCTTTCCGGCGGCGTGGACTCTTCCGTCGTTGCGGCGCTGCTGATTAAAGCCATCGGCAAGCAGCTGGTCTGCGTTCACGTAAACCACGGCTTGATGCGCAAAGGCGAAAGCGAACAGGTTATCGAGATTTTCGGCAAGGAAATGGACGCAAACCTGGTCTATATCGATGCAACCGACCGCTATCTGAACAAGCTGGCCGGCGTTGCAGATCCTGAAACCAAGCGTAAAATCATCGGTGCGGAATTCATCCGTATTTTTGAGGAAGAGGCCCGCAAGCTGGAAGGAATTGCCTTCCTGGCCCAGGGAACTATCTATCCCGACATTTTGGAATCCATCAAGGCGGCTGAGGGCAAAAAGGCCGTCAAATCCCACCACAACGTGGGCGGCCTGCCCGAGGATCTGCAGTTTGAACTGGTGGAACCCATCAAATTGCTCTTTAAAGACGAAGTCCGCGTCGTGGGCGAAGCCCTCGGTCTCCCCCACGCCATGGTTTACCGTCAACCCTTCCCCGGCCCCGGTCTGGGCGTCCGTTGTCTGGGCGCCATCACCCGTGACCGTCTGGAAGCCCTGCGGGAAGCCGACGCTATTCTGCGGGATGAGTTCGACAAGAACGGTCTTGCGGAAAAGGTCTGGCAGTATTTCATCGCCATTCCCAACATCAAGAGCGTGGGTGTGAAGGACGAAAGCCGCTACGAAGGCTGGCCCGCAATCATCCGCGCCGTTAACACGAAGGACGCCATGACCGCCACCATCGAGGAAATTCCCTACCCCGTCCTCCACAAGGTCACCGCCCGCATCACCGCGGAGGTGGAGGGCATTAACCGGGTCCTCTACGACCTGACCCCGAAGCCCACCGGCACCATCGAGTGGGAATAAAGAGAAATGATACTAAATGGCTTGGAGTGCTTACTTCCAAGCCATTTTTGATGCAGGGTGGGCAGAATGAGAAAATATCAACCTCCGCATTCGCTCCGATGAAACGTTTTACAACGGTTTGTACATCGAACCCTCCGACTATTTCCAACTTCGCTACGACAGCCCCGCAATCAGCCACATATGCTTCCGCATTTTTCTCCCGATCCGGAACAATGGCGGAACGGAACAACGTGCGAACGCAATCAGCCCCCGAAGAAATCTTCGGGGGCTGCTGATATTTCTCAATAATATTGGTTATGCTGCAGGATACGTATTATAAACATACTCGTAGAGCGTTTGCTTATAAACAGCTATTTCGTTATCACTATAGCTTTCGGGCAAGTTCGCCCACAGAAGATCTCGGATCATGACACTGATAATAGACTGCGTTTCTTCTTTATCGCGCCAATGGTCAAGTTCGTGAATACGAGCCTTAATCTTAGTAAGCATCTCCTGTGCGAGTTTTTTAACTTTTTTGATCTCGTCTTTGGAGAGAGTTTGTCCACTAACCAAAAGATCATAAATAGAAAGTTCTTCGTCATTGTCGAAGCCTTCTTTGGCATAGCGTTTTTGTTCTTCATCCATTTCATTGACAAGCAACATCAGTTTTTCAAAAATGATTGCAATTTCATCTTTTTTATTATCTTTGTTGTACTCTTCAACAATGTCCTGATAACGCTGATAATAGTCAATACGTAACGGATTATTTTTAAGCATTCGGGCAAGACGTTCTTCTACCAGCACTTGCAAATCTTTAAGCAGCAGATTTTTATTTTTGACTCTCTCAAATTCACGGCGGAGGCGGTCAAAATCAATTTTGCTGATATCGAACTTTTTATTTTCTTCATCAACCGTGTTTTTTGTCACAGCTACCGCTTCGCTAACGATTTGATTGATCTGTGCCATTAAAGCAGAATTGTCTGCATGAACACGCTTTTCCTGAAGCTGATCGTATATAGCGCTTATCGCATTTTTATAGTGAACGGTTTCGTCGGACACTTCGCCTTTTTCGATATACTTAAACATTCGAAACAGCTCTCGCGCTTGAATCTCAAAACGTTTTTTGATCTCATCTGTAGCGCACATAGCGTTTGCACCCGAAGCAACCAACGCAAGCTTGGCAAAATCATCGGCTTCAATCAAGGGTTTGAGAGCGAATCCATGCTCTGTCATATAAGCGTCGATATTCTCAATCGTATTCATAATTTTAGCAATCAGCTCGGATTTATCGGGTGCGGGATCGTCACCGGGCTTACCACCTTTTTCAGCAGTATAATCCGCAAGAGCTTGACGTAGTGCCTTAACAACACCGATATAATCCACTACAAGGCCGTTGCTCTTTCCGTCACAAACACGGTTCGCACGTGCAATCGTCTGCATAAGTGTATGAGCTTTCAAAGGCTTGTCCAGATAGATGGTCGCAAGAGATTTGACGTCAAATCCCGTCAGCCACATGGCGCAAACGAAGACAATACGGAACGGATTGTCCGAATCTTTGAACTCCTTGTCCATTTCTCGCTTTTCCATTTTTGCGCGATGAGGAAGAATATCCAGTCCCCAATTTTGAAAGGTCTGAATTTCGTTCTGCTCCTGGCTTACGATAACCGCCATTTCAGTTTCTTTCATCCATGTAAGCTTGCGTTCAAGCTCCTGTGCTTCTTGTTGCGTAGCGACCTTCAGCTCTTTTTCAAGTACAGAAATTTTCTCCGCCCAATATTTTTGAGCGAGATTATACATACGTACACAAGTTACTTTATTGACACAAACGAACATCGCTTTCCCTGTGGTCCACAGGTCAGAGTAATGCTCCACAAAATCCTTTGCGATGGTATCAAGACGAGGCTCGGATGTGATGATATGAATATCCTTAGCAAGTTCAAGCTCGAGTTTTGCCTGCTGATTTACGTCAAGGTCTGCCGCCTCAATGGCATTTAGCAACTCATCGTTGATTTCCGGATTTGTGATCTCCAACATATCACTGCGATTTTCGTAATAAAGAGGAACGGTCGCACCGTCATCCACGGCGCGCTTAAAGTCGTAGATGGACACGTACGTACCGAAGGTTCTCTCGGTGATATTGTCGTACTTAAACAGCGGTGTACCCGTAAATCCGATACGGGATGCGGTAGGAAGTACCTGGCACATATTGTCGGCAAAGATGCCGTTTTGAGAACGGTGAGCCTCGTCCGACAGAATAATAACATCGTGGTCAGGTGTAATCGGCGTTGCGTTCTCATCATTGAATTTTTGAATAAGCGTGAAAATAAAGCTCGGATTACCACGGAGCATCTCATAGAGTTTTGCTCCGCTTGAGGGTATGTACTGACGAGCCTTTCCCGAAAGACATCCGCACGCCTCGAAGGTATCGCTGATTTGCTTGTTCAGCTCGTCGCGGTCTGTGAGAATAACAAATGTCGGACTTCCTGTAAACTGTCGACGGATTTTTTGTGCAAGGAACACCATGGAATAACTCTTTCCGCTTCCTTGGGTATGCCAAAAAACACCAAGTTTTCCGTTTTTTAGTTTCCTTGCCTTGTAGGACTCCACCGCCTCGTTAACACCGAGATATTGATGGTTGCGTGCGAAGATCTTTGCGCACTTGCCGCCCGAATGGTCGAAAAGAATGAAATTCTCAAAGAGATCCATAAAGTTCTGCTTATTGCAGATACCGAGAAGCATGGTTTCAAGGTCAACAGCGCCAACTTCGTCCTCTTTCAGACGCTTCCACTCGTGGAAGAAGTCGTACTTCGAACCCATCGTGCCCACCTTGGCTTCCAAGCCGTTGGAGAGCATCAAAAAGGCATTGAAATGGAAGAGCTGAGGAATGGTAGAGAGATAATCGGTATAGTTGCAATCGTAGGCGTTCTTTACATCTACGTTTTGCTTTTTGAGTTCTACAAACAGAAGAGGAATACCGTTGACAAATCCGACAATATCGGTTCTGCGGCGGTAAAGCTCGCCGTGAATCTTCATTTCCTGAACAGCAAGAAAATGATTCTTCATCGGTTCTGCGAAATTAAACACGGCAGCATTGCGGGATTCAAAGGTGCCGTCTGCTTTCTTGATCTGAACAGGGATACCATCTCGGAGCAAGGAATATTTCTCTTCGTTGATCTGCATGAGCATAGCGGAGGCAGTATAGGCGCAAAGGGTCTTGACGGCAGAATCGGCGTATTCTTCCGTCATCCAATCGTTATTATCAAAGAGCGCACGGCGCAAATATCGCGTCAGCACGATCTCCTTGTATGATTTTCTGCCCAGTGTGCCGTTTTCGCCCAACACCTCGGTATTGTAGGCAAACACGACCTCCCAGCCCAGCTTGTCCTTCAGAACCTTTCCCGCACTGTTCTGAACGAGTATATTCTCGGAATATTCCCAGCTCATAAATTCACCTTATCCTTTTGAATTTATATCTTAACCATATCTACCCATCTTTGTTTTCTTGTATAGACCATAATGGAATCGATATTCCATCCCTTTGTCATATGGTACTTCGGGAGCAATGTTGGATGGGCTCTTTTCCCTATACGAAAAATGGAAATAACGCCCATTTTCCTCGATTGCAGTTATCACATTGCTGTCATACAGTAACTGTAAAAATGTCTTTGGATCTTCCACAAATTTGGGAATCTCTTTAGCGTTTTCTAATATGTAGTCAACATATTTGTTATATGCTGTTTGGTACTCCTCAAAAGTAAATTGTGGATCATTAAAGAAATCAAAGAACTTTTTAAAATGTTTATAATCCTCTTCTGAATAGTAGAACGACAGTTGGTCCTTTAATGAACTCAAAAAATATTCTGAGTACATATTTTGGAAGCGGTCACTATTGTATGTACTATAATCAAATTTTACAGATTCTCCTAAATCTCGTTCCAACATTATCTCTTGAACAAGAGACAAAACCCGTTGAATATCTCTTGGCCGACTAAGGGATATTTTAAGGAACTCCATAAATGCAGTATCATTTTCCCTTATTTCAGGATTAGATGACTTCAACTTCCAGTCAAAGTACTGCTCCCAAATGTTAGGGATTTCTTTTTCCTCTTGACTATGTAGTAGAAGTTTGTTTGCCATCTTATATAGATTGGAGGTTGGATAATCGGTATAAGTCGTACGCCAATCCAAGTAAACCGCATTATCAACAAGCTTATTCGTTGCATTCTGAAGGTTTAACGAGTTAAAAATATCAGGACGCAGCAATAGCACAACCTTAAATTGACCCTTCGAGTCCCTAACATTTGCAAACAATTCTGTATTTAGCGACCAACAAGCATTAGCCAGTCCTTTTATGCAATCCAAATACTCTTCGTAAGGAATCTGCCCAGGACGAACGTCAATGCCATCTACAAACAAGGTGAGATTCTTTGAGAGTTTCAAAGAACCTAAACAGTCTGAAAACTTTTTGCAAATATAAAACAAGTTCATTTGCAATCGTTGTTCATTGAATTCTACTGTGTTACCAGTACTTCCGCCCATCTCGGCATACTTGCAAACCAATTTTGCCGCAATCTCGCTTTTATCTACAATTTTTAGGGCATTAACGATTTCTGGTGAAAAAGCTCGGTTATAGTATTCATCAATAGCAAGCATCAATTCACCGAGATTATTCTTGTTGAAAATGGAAACAACCTTATCATTGTCTGTTACACTTTTTGCTAACAGTAGCAGCAAAATTGTCTTCCATATATCTACATAGCCACTTACATCGATCTGCTTACGTTTTTTTAATTCATAAAATTTTTCGTAATCCGTTCCACTTATGAATTTTAGAAACGCCTTATTGCTTTCGTATTCACTATTGCTCAAAAAGGCTGCATATGCAGTCTTGCCTGTACCTTTTTCTCCGACAAGATAATATACATTCGGCTTGAGTAATTTTGTTAGATACGAGTTTTTAACAAAAACCTCCGACAGCATCTTCTTATTTGCTCTTTGTGTATAGTTTTGAGCATCAGAAAAGCCAAGGTTTAACTTATCGATTGTTGTCAACATAAAAACACCTCTCTATCTATATTGGGGGACAACAAACTACTTTTGCACTTGTAACAACAACGGAAGAAGCGTCATCGCCACATCAAAACTTTTATCTGCCAGCCAAGTGAGAATCGGCTTAATTTTCTCCCACTTTGTTTTTTTACTATCTGTACCATTAACAACGGATTCTATCTCAGAAACCTTGTCCAACGCTTCTTTGGTTTGAGCATCAGTAAGAGATGTCATATCTTCAATTTGTTTTCTTACGTCCTCAAACGAAATAGAAACATTAACTTCGTTTGTATTGCTGACATTTACATTTACATTATTGTTCGGAGCATATGTACGATTGGACCGTCTTTCGAAGCCCAAGAAATATCCTTCGATTCTTGATCTCATAAGAGTTAAATTATGAATAAGAGAATCTTTGTTTAACCATTCATAATTAAATCCCAAGTCTTCACCATAGACATACATGCTTTTGCCCCAATCGGGAATATACGCACCATATTTGCCATCAATATCCATGTGGGTAGCTCTTAATGTGGCTTCATCATTCGAAGATAAGGCTTGATCAATTCTTTTTTTATCTGCTTTCACTGCATTTTCTCGTTCTTGATCTTTTGCAAGCTTGTATTGTGCTTCTGTCATTATTACACCTCCAATTCGCCGCTCATCAATTTCGGCAAAATTGTTTAATTACTTTTTGACTTTGTATTCAGAAAAGGATATATATTTTTCAACTATATCCTTTAACTGTTGTTGCTGACTGGATATGATTGAAATCAATTCTGCCTCTTTTTCACATAAGTTGGCGTGGTTGGAGTCATCACTTTGATGGTTGATATTCCAATCCACTTGCTTACCAACAGTCCTTAATTTTATAAGTAAATCTCTTGTTTTTTCGCAAAAATCTGCCATGTCTTGATCGAACAGAAATCTTGCATTATGGCTTGCATAGTGGAATTTCGCAATATCCTCATCACACACCTTGGCTTCTCTTCCGACAGAGCACAAAATCTTGTCGATACTTTCGTAAACGCCCCAGCGTCTTTCGTAAAGTTGGAAACAAAATCCGTCATTTTGCATTTTGCTTTGTTGCTTAGCGATTTTTAAATTCGATTTTGCCACAATAACATTCAAGACCGAAAATAGAATTGTAATAATTAGGGGGCATATCCAGCTTAGATTTTCTATAATCCATTCCCACATAATCACACCTCCAATTCGCCACTCATCAGTTTCGGCAACAGACGGTCGCGGGCTTCAGTCAAACGGATGTTTTGTTTCTGTAGTATTCTTCGCATTTCAAACAACGGAGCTACAATTTGAGTATATTTATCCACTATTCTTTTTGTTGGACACAAAACAATTGTCTGTTTTACAACTTCACCACTAATGTTTTGTTGACCAGCTCCACGTGCTATTCCATTATAATGATCCCTTAATTCATAAAGCTTTTCATATAACCACTGCCAAGATATTTTCGTTTCATCTGCTTTCAAGCAAAGTGCTGCTTGATTACAAGTCGCCGCCGAATCAAGAACACCTAATCTGCCCAAAGTAGGACTTGCATATATAGCCATTAAAATTGTATTTTCAGGAAAGAATTTGGCAGATGAGTTGCTTTGTCCTTCAACACTAATTTTCTCATCAGAATCAATAAGCCAACAATCTTGCAATTCTTGCGTTTTATACCACTTTATAGTTGCATTGTCCCAATAATTTTTATTTCTTCTGCTTGGTGTTCCGCCAGCATTGATTCTTTCACACAATTCTGCTATCGCATATTCTTCCCACCCCTGCGGTACGCCATCTATGATAGGCGTATTTTCATATTCAGGGAATCGGAGATTTACAAACCACTCCTTATAGAGTCGCTGTGCTGCTTCTTCCAATAACTTAATCTGCTTTTGATTGTTTTCAATGAGGTTGTCGTAAGCGGAGAGAATTTTGGCTATTCGACATTGGGATTCAAGATCATGTACTTGTATATCGATGTCTGAAAATTTCGATTTGCTTAAAATAGGAACGGCTGTGCCGTTTTTTCCAAGACTTTTAATCGTGTTTTCAAGTGTTCTCATCAAGTAATACACGTACATATAATTGTGTTCTTCATTAACAATTACCGAGTTTATTTGTTGATTGGTAACACTTGTTCGGGTAGTAATAACGGATTTTCCCATATCTGAACCAATACAGGAAACGCATACCGTTTTCGGAGGAAGAATACATCCCTTCACCGATTCAGTGCCTTTACTTGAAACATATCTTTCAGTAGAAAAAACATTTCTATTATAAGACATATCCACGGGTGTAATAAATGGAATATTTCCACCGAAATTTTCTTTGTTTTTTGTTGAAGGTGTTTTGCCCGTCACTATTTTTCCAAGATCAACGATCTTGGCACTGTATAATGTCATAACCCCATCTCCTTCATATTCTTCGAGATGGTATCCATCAGCTCATTGGACTCGGCTTGCAGGGTAAGAAGTTCGTTATGGATCTCTGCCATGCGTGCGGCAAAGTCTACACCGTCATCCTCTACGGGGGCGACGCCAACGTATGCTCCGGGTGTGAGAGAATAGCCCTTTTCGGCAATCTCGGTACGGTCTGCCAACTTGCACAGTCCGAGCACATCCCGATACTCACCCTCACCAAATTTTTCGGTGAGCCACTTAGTTTCTTTAATAACATGGTTTACATCTTCTACATACTGCGCAGATAAACCAGCTTTAATTTCAATGCTTTTTTCGTACTCACGATAAGTTTTAAAACCAAAATCATCCGCAATTTGTTTTTTATCATCATTGCTAACGGAATCAGCATATTTGATTGTATCCCCTTCGGAATGATCGGTTGCATACCGCAAAGCATCCAATGCACCTTTTAGTTCGTCCAAATTTCCAATAGTGATATTTTTAGCAACACTTCTAACGGTTCGGCACGCGATTTCAATATCACTGCTGAATCTTTCGGGAAGCATCTTGGCAAGGTCTTCCGCTTGGTCAATTGCAATTTGTACCTTTTCACAAATTGCCACTAAGTATTCTGTTAACAGTTTCTGATACTTTTCCACCTCGCCGCGGTACAACCAAACAATTGCGTTGAGGTTCTTCATCTGCCATTCGCACCACTCGTTGAGGGTGCGATCAACAACAGTATAGTAGTTGCGCGCGTCGACAAAAAGGACCTTATCCTTGTTTTCTTCCCGCTTAGCCTTATCAAAGAACCACAAGGTACAAGGCAGGCTCTTGGTGTAGAAGAAGTTGTTGCCAACCGAGAGCATAACATCTACATCACCAGTTCCAACCAGCTTTTCACGAATATCCTTATCCTTGCCCTGGCTATCGGTTGCGGAGGATGCCATAACAAAGCCGGCACGACCGGTTTCGTTTAAGTATGCGTGGAAATAAGAGATCCACAAATAGTTGGCATTGCCGATCTCCTTGTTCTTATTAACGCTTGGCAGTCCAAAGGGCAAGCGGCCTGCATTCTGTGCTGTTTCGGATTTTACCTTGTCCACGTTAAAAGGCGGGTTCGCCATAACATAGTCACAAGAACCCTCCAGATTGTGTGCATCATGATAGAAGCTGTTTGCCTCGTCGCCGGATACGATCTTGGCATTCAGTCCGTGAACTGCCATATTCATAATGCAAAGCTTTGCGTTATAATCCACCTTCTCCTGGCCGAAGAAGGTCATTGCGGTGTTGGCATTTGCACCGTACTGCTCAATAAAATCCGCAGAGGATACGAACATACCACCGGAACCGCAGGCAGGGTCAAGAACCGTGCCGTGTGTAGGCTCAATGATATTGACGATCATACGCACCAAGGATTTGGGCGTGAAGAATACGCCGTCATCAGATGCCACTGCAGGGGCGAATTTATTGAGGAAGTACTCGTAAATTCGTCCGATAATATCGTCCTTCATTTCGTTGAAGGCACTGTTATTGAAAATGCGGAGAAGTTCGCGCAACAAGTCGTTTTGCAGAATGGTATAGTTCTTGGGCAGAATGCCTTTGAGCTGTGCAGACTGTTCCTCGATCAGCTCCATTGCGTGATTGATCGCCTGGCCCATATCGGTATTATCGGGCAGATTCAGAAGATAGTCATAGCGTGCTTCTTTGGGTAGGAAGATCGCACTTTTCGTCTTGAAATCATCTGCTTCCACGGGCAGAACTCTGCCATTACGAACGGGACGATTTTTGAGAATCTCCGCCTCGACAAATTTGAATCTGCTATATGCGTAGCGCAGGAAGATAAGACCCAATACGGGCATACAGTATTCCTGCGAAGTTACCTTCGAGTCGGCACGCAAAAGGTCTGCCGCTTCCCACAATTCTGTTTCAAGCTTTCGAATGTTTATCATAATATGCTCTCCGTCGTTTTCTATTATTCCTGCGTAATATGCAAATACTGATCCAATCGCTCATTGACATAGCTTGCGAAGAGTTTTTCCATGGGAGAGAGATCCTTTTTGCCATAATAGGCGTCGAAGGCGTCATAGTAGGCTTTGCGGTCAGTGAATTTGATGTCGATGGGCGGGAAGCCGGCTTTCATCAACTCCAGATTGACCAGGAGGCGACCGGTTCTGCCGTTGCCGTCGATGAAGGGGTGGATGCCTTCAAATTCGATGTGGAAGCGTGCCAATTTTGTAATAATATGCTCCATACTTTCGGCATAACGGGCCATCAACTGCTCCATTTCAGGCTGAATCAGATAGGGCTGCACGGGCTCGTGCAATGCCCCCATAATCCGCACCGGAATGCGGCGATAAACGCCCCGATCCTGCTTCTTATCCGCCAAGACAAGATAATGAATCTGCTGAATGATGCGTTCCGTTAAAGGCGCATTTTCCTGTACCAATTCACGGACAAAATCGAAAGCCTCTTTGTGCCCCACCGCTTCCATATGCTCCTTGAGAGGCTTTTGATCGATGGTCAGACCACGCAGAACCATATCGGTCTCCCGCAGTGTCAGGGTGTTGCCCTCAATGGCGTTGGAATTATAGGTATATTCAATGGCAAAATCCTCATTCAGCCGCGCGACCTCGCCCTCGGTCAAGGGACGACGGGAATCCAATTCTTTTTTCTTTTGATCGATAATTTCCAGCAGAGATTCTGACGTCTTATAGCGCCCGTCCGCCGGCTTCACCGCATTTGCGGGAATCTTCCATCCTCTGCCCTGCTGAAAAGCGCCCGGGATCTTTCCCTCACTGCACAGAATCCGAACACGTCGGTCAGAAATCCCCCACTTTGCAGCAGCTTCTTTTACGGTCATATACATAGAAAGCATCTCCTCTCCGGAACTATTATACCACATTATCGGAACAATGTCAAGATTATCGGAACAATATTTATAAAAACATCGGAACAATACAACAAAAAACAAGAAGCATGTCAGGTGCATCGTTTACAATTTCACGCGATTCCGAAACCGAATTTTTCACATTGACTAATAAATTGACCCGACAAAAACGCTTCATTCCAACAAAAATTTGCAAAAATTCGCCCCTGGGGAGTACCCCAGGGGACAGAAAGAGCATCGCTTGTTGCATTATTTAGGATTTTTCACCCGAACTATTAACAGAAAGCAAAAACCTACACGTTTATTCAGTCATTTGCACCAGCAAAAGAAATCGTGACGGAAGCAACGGTGGAAACGGTTTCCACGGGGGTACCTTTAGCCGTAAAAGTGAATGTAACAGCATCTGCATCGGCAACGGCAACGCCGACGGCACTTTCCAACGTGGCAGAAGTCTCATTGGGTTCGACGGTCACGCCATCTTCCCCATCGGTGTCTGTAACATCAACGGTTGCCAGGACTTTTGCATTGGAGTGGTTGGTAACCGTAACATTAGCAGTATTGTCTTTCCATTCTGCGACGGCTGCATCTTTATAACTATGATTGGCAGGATCCCAAACGCCTTCCGCACCGGCTACGTAATCGAAGGCCAGGTCTTCTTCCCAAACCACGTCAATCGAATAGACCGTGGCGGCCTTCTGCTCTTCCGTATAATTCACGTACAGATCGACAGGAGCTTTGACCGGAGGAGTGCTTCCCCCATCAATTTCCTCATTGACCACTTCAACAGAAGTTCCCGTTGCGGTTGCGGTCACGTTCTCATTGGCAGTATCGGTCATTCTGGGATCAACCGTAATGGCCGTTTCACCATAAGTAGGAGCATCTTTTACTTTCAATGTGAAGGAAAAGACACTCTTGTTCAACGCTGCGGGAGCATTGTACAAACCAAACCCAACACCCAGCGCCGTATTGGCATCGAAGGTAGGCATAGTCATTTCGGAGGCAGTAATCCATTCCCCGGAAACCAATTCAAAGACATTCGTATCGTATTTCAGATCGAAGCCAATGGATTTAATGGCCGTTTCGGTGCTGACGGCCACGTCAAAGGTAACTGTATCACCGGCTTTGACCTCCTCGAGGGTGGTAGAGACCGTAACGGCGGCGGTTCCGGCGGCGAAGACCGTCAGCGCAAAAGAGCTGACCATAACCGCAAGAGCAAGGAGTGCGATAAGAATTTTTTTCATGATGACAAACCTTTCTTTCTTTTTTATTTTCTGTGCGGCCCGTCATTGATGGACGAAACGCACGTTGAAACGAAATCAGTGCAAGGGGTAATAATCCGGGAAGAGCGTATACCCCAACAGATAGGTGGCATCGTCGCCGTCGACGGAGCCGTCCCCGTTGTAGTCACTGGGTTGGGACAAGGGGTAATACTCGGGGAACAGGGTGTAGCCAAGCAGATACTCTGCATCGTCTCCCGTGATCACGCCGTCTCCGTCCAGATCTCCGTTGACCTGAATGGAGAACCAGTATTTCGTGGATTTCCCCTTGTGGGTGACGGTGATAAACATCATTCCGTCAACGGTGAGATCGTGCGTCACTGTATAATCCGTCACCTCGGCAGAGGTGTTGTTATTGTAGCTCGCAATAACCACCATTCCTTCGGGATCAAAGGCCTCGCCTTCAGCGTAGATCACCTTGGAAGGCCCGGTAGAGACTACGATGAAGCTCACCGATTTTGCAATAATTTCCACGTCAAAGGTTGTTGTTACGGTGATTCCTGACTTGTAATAGGTAACCGTCAGGGGCTGCACGCCGACAACGGTATTATCAAAGCCCGAAACACCGGTCAGAGGAACAACCTCTTGCGTATCATTATTGTAATAAAGCGTCAGTTTGCCGCCCGTCAGATCAAGTTTATCATAGGCTTCCAGATATTGCGTTTTTGTCGGCAATGCAGAAACTTCAATGGACACAAGGGATTTTGCAATGATCCAAACGTTAAACGTTGCGGTCATACCATCGTAAGTAACCGTCAGGGTCCGGCGGCCTACGATCGTGTTGTCGAAGCCCGTTACGGTCGCTTCGGAAAGATCCACAACTTCCGAAACCGTCGAGCTTGTGCCGACGTTATAAAACAGCGTCAGCTTCCCACCCGTCAGATCAAGTTCATCCTTTCCTTCCAGATACTCCACCTTGGTCGGAGCGGTCACAGAAATCCGAACGAGTTTTTTCATCGTCACGGGGAAGGTCGTCGTCTTTCCGTCATAGGTAACGGTCAAATTCTGCACACCGGGCGTTTCGGGAAGAGCAGAAACCGTGGTCTGGGCAAGATCCACAACACGGTATTCACCGTTGTTATAAACCAGTACTAATTCCCCGCCGGAAAGGTCCAGCACATCTTTCCCTATCACGTACTCGGTCTTTGTTGGCATTGTCGTAACAGAAACAATCGAAAGTTTCTTGTCAAATTTCGGCTCCATGTTCTTTAATTCCGGATAGAAATATTCGGCATTTCCTTCCATCGTCCAAACATTTTCGAAATCGAATCCGGCGTAAGTGTTTTGCAGTCTCATCTGCTCCACAGTGCATTTTGTGCTGGCATCCGTATCGTATTTGACACCAACGGAACCCGTTAAATAATAACAATTACTTGCATTCTCAGAAATCCCTGCAATACCACCAACTCTCGCTGTACCAACCCCTTTTACCGCACCCGTATTATAGCAGCTGCTTACTGAGCTGGAAGAACCCATTCTCCCAGCAATTCCCCCAGTATAGGCATAAATAATAGACTCGACAGCTGCCGTGGTAGCACATACGCAACCAGCGTTGTAGCAGTTGGTTACAGAATCATCCGCCAGAAACCCAACAATTCCCCCAGCAACAGCGTATGCCGAAGCATTTTCTGTAGCTGCACTCACATCGCCGACATTGTAGCAGTTGCTTATGCTGGCAGAACCTCCCCACGAAGTAAACCCTGTTATCCCGCCCACATAGGCAGAGTTAGCACCGGTAGCACTCACGGCTCCTGTGTTATAGCTGTTCGTCACGATACCGGAAGAAGAAAGGTATCCAACAATTCCGCCGACATTAGAAGTAGAAGATGTAGTGACAACAATTTCAGAAGCGATCATTCCCAGATTCTTAATCGTTCCGCTTACATATCCAAAAAGACCGGCATAAACAGTACTCGTACTGCTGGTATTGATGTTGATGTACAAGTTTTTAATGGCATAGCCGTTGCCGTCAAAGACACCGGTAAACGGTTCACTCTGACTTCCCACAGGAGTCCAACCGACACCGCCGTTGTAAAAATCCCCACCCTCGGCAAAATCGGCATCGGTGAAGACAATGTCGTTGGCCAACTTGTAATGTGCACTTAAATAGTTACGAATGTTGTTCAGATGCTCTTTCGTCTTAATGATAAACGGATCTTCCTCAGTTCCCGATCCACTGTCAAACGCATCCGGTTTATAAACAAACACATTGAAAGAAACCGTTGCACCCTGATAGGTAATCGTCAAAGCCTGGTTCCCAACAACTGAACTATCAAACCCCGAAACGGTAGCCTGCGAAAAATCGATGGTTTCCGAGCTTCCGTAAAGATAGTGAAGCTTCAGTTTCCCTCCGGTCAAATTCAAGGAGCCCTCGTACCCTTCCGGATAAAAACAAACATTGGGAACAGAAACGATAGAAAAAGAAGTAATCTCTCCTCGATACGGAGCAATCATTTCAACAGATTGCAACTTCGGCAGGAGGTAAGTTTCGTGGCCGGTCATCGTCCAAACAGTATCGAAATCAAACCCAACAAAGGTGGATTTTTGCCACATTCTTTGTCTGGTGCACTTCGTGCCGGAATCCGTGCCGTAACCAACCCCCTTGGAAATCGAATCCAGATAATAGCAGTTGCTTATCGTTTCATTGCTATGCAAATATCCCGCAATCCCTCCGGCATAAGCCTGAGAAGAGGAGGACGAAGCATTCACGGAACTTGCGTTGTAGCAGTTGTTGATCACGCTTTCTTTCATATATCCCGCAATTCCACCCGCATACGTTTTGGTTATAGTAGCAGTGGATACAGCGCTTGACGCGCCTGTATTATAGCTATTACTTACCGTAAAGCCTGTCAATGCTCCGGCAATTCCACCAGCCCCGGCATAAGCAGTATAAGAACTCGAAACTGCACAGGAATCCGCACGCAACGAACCCGCATTATAACAGTTGCTCACCATGTGACTACCCGAAGAACCGGCAGTGGAAGAAGGCGCATAACCAAGAATTCCGCCTACATAGGCCCCGGGGCTAGAAGCGGTGGCATTTGCGGTGGCATTTGCGGTGGCATTAACAGAGCCCAAATTATAACAATTCCACACGGCGGCACTGCTGCTACTGTCGCTGGAAAGATATCCAACAAGCCCACCCAAAAAGACGTTAGCCCCTGCAGAAGAGACAGAAGCACGAATATCCCCCGTGTTATAGCAGTTGCTTAATTCTAAGCGACTTCCATTAGAAATAGAAATCCTACCGACTATTCCACCTCCACAGGAAGGATTCGAACCATCAAGGGAAACATCTCCACTTATAGAACCCGTGTTATAGCAATTACTTACCGTGCAGATGCCGTCATTAACACCGAACGACAACTCTCCACAAATCCCGCCTACATAAGAAGAGATAGAAGCAGCGGTAGAGGTAGAACTCACGACACCTGTGTTATAACAGTTGTTTACCGTACCGTTGGACAAAGACCCAACAATTCCGCCGGCATAAGAACGAGAAGAGGTAGCGGTAGAACTCACAGTGCCTGTGTTATAACAGTTGTTTACCGTACTGTTGGACAAAGACCCAACAATTCCGCCGGCATAGGAAAATTTAGAGATAGCACTCACAGAACCTGTATTGTAGCAGTTGTTCACGGAAGAAGAGCCACCCTTATACCCAACAATCCCCCCGGCATAGGCAAAAAAAGGAGAGGTAGCAGTAGCAACAATATCAGAATTGATCATCCCAAGGTTCTTGACTGTTCCGTAGCTGTAACCAAACAGGCCAGCATAAACATTTGAAGAATTATTTGTGTTTATGTTGATGTATAGATTTTTGATTGTATAACCGTTTCCATCGAAGGTTCCAGTAAAGGAACTACTGGCCGGAGAATTACCAATGGGCGCCCAACCGGCACCCTCGTTGTAGAAATCGCCACCATCGGCGAAATCAGCCTCGGTAAAGACGATGTCGTTCATGAGGATATAATTGCCCGCAAGGTTGTTGCGGACGGCGTCAAGGTCGGCTTTGGTGTAAATTCCCGTATAACCCTCAGGAACTTCCGTCAAATGGGGAACCTCCGTAGTTCCCACGGCCTCCGGATCTGCCCCTTCGGAGCCTGGATCCGTTGTATCGTCGCCCTCGGTCGATCCGATATTTTCCGACGCATCGAGGGTTTCCGTGGAATTAGCCCCCTCGAGTTCTGTGGCTTCGCTACCCCCGACGATTTCGGAAGCGTACGTGACGGGAATCACGCCCCCCGGCACGAAGGACAAAACCAAGGCAACCACCAACACCATTGCCAAAATCTTGTGAATGCTTTTCATGTTTTTCCTCCTATTATACTAACTGTTTTCGAAAATTATTTTTGCTTGGTCGGCATAATTTCTTCTTTTGTAATTTCACACGAAATTTCATCCATAAATTGATCCAACACATTGGAAAGAAACTCGTGTATCAACCAATTCTCCCGTCCCCGCAACAAGCGAACCATTTGCTCCGGCTTATAACGAACGATTTCACTAAACCGATGAGCAAGCGCAACGGAAGGAATCATTGTGTTTACCGTTTCCGGAATTCCTTCGTCTCCTATCTCCCGATTCAGATACCAAAGCCGCTTATCCGCTGCGATATAAGAAAAGTATTTTCGATATTCATTGTACGCCGGATTTATTTCCGTTTTTTTAAATTGACGCTCCGAAACCACCTGGAAGCAATTTTCCGGATTAACAATCAAACCTTTTGGGAGGGATTGAACGACCTCTTTTGGCAAGGCAATGGTATCTCCTTTAAAATAATGCGGATCCAAATCTACCACGAGCCGAATCTTTCGATTCTTTTCATAACGGAAGGTTGGTGCTTTCCCGGCTTGTAAAGGGATAAATTTTTCTTTTTTGCGAGGGATTTTATAGGTAGAAGCATATGCACTATGTACGAAAGGTAGCTGATACATCAATTCCTTTGCAGAAACAGATCCACCTTCATTTTTTATAGGCCAATTTTTGATCGTTTCGCAATTTAACAATCTACAAAATTCATGAAAAACGCCGTAATTTAACCGCTGAATTCGTATAGAGCTTAGAGTCATAGCTCCACATTCATCCGTACTGCCTTCCCGCAAACCGTGGTTGGTAATTTTTTTGCAAATAGCCTCCGTATCCGATGATGCGTAAACGATATATGCCTTTATCGCATTCAACATACAGTAATACATAGGCAATGGCGAAGATTCTATTGGTAAAGCTTTTGTTGCTTTGTAAAAATCTTGTGCCTGTTTCCAATAAAAAGCATAGTCACGGTTGTCACTCTTTCTACGCCTTCGAGGATGTGTCTTGAAGAAAAAATCCACATAAGAAAACACATCATCGGTCAAAATTGAATGAGACGAAAGATTTGCTTCAGTATATGCTTTTCTGACTCGAACAGAAACACTGTTGTTTTCAACGTCCCGAACGAAAATCATAAAATACTCCCCAAAACATATTTTTGCTTCCGTCATACTTGCTTTCATCTCTTATTATAGCACTTTAAAATCGAAAAGTCCCATGCTGGCAGCATAGGAATCGGTAAAAAAGTGTGACAAATCACGAAAAAACCTCCTGCTCCGATGTGTTTTTTCGCAATTTACCATATTGCTCAAAACTCACTGCGCAAAGTGACTAAATATATGTATATACAGTATATCGAAACATGCAATGTTATTTTGACAAAAATGTTGTTTTTTCTTTATATTATGACCATATATTTTGCACGTTTCATCGTGAAGAGAGCATTTGATGGAACAGAAGCAGTGTTGAACCGAAAGAAATTTAAATTTTTTGAAAAAAATATTAAAGACATCTTGCGTTTTCATCTAAACTAATGTATAATGGATTTACAAATTCGCTTGATATAGTCGTTAGTAAAAAGGCTTGGAAAATTGCTGTATATGTGCTTCTTTGCTTTTGAATATATTAAATTGAACAGGTTTATATTGACAGCAGGTTTTGACAGCAAAAACCTCTGATAATACGGATAATAGATGAAAACGCAAAATGGAATAATTCCAAGTAGTCAGCAAAACGTTTGAGATGGGATAAAGAAAACACAGAACCTTGCTATTCGCAATTTATACCATGCTAAACCACCTTTTCGAGAAACAAATTATCTTCCTGCAATGTTTTTACTAATGTCATACAATAAATATATCAATATTAAGGGGATGTTCAGAAATGAAAAAATTATGCGTGTTTCTTTTGGCAATTTCCTTATGTTTCGCCCTCGTTGCCTGCGGTGGCGACAGCACTCCGACGGATAACTCCGCCGAGTTTGTAAAACCCACCGGCTACGCAACCGTGTTGGTCGTGACCATCAATCCGCAGTTCAGACTGTATCTGGATAAAAACGGCGTGGTTTTGGCCACCGAGCCTCTGAACGAAGATGCAAAAGCCATTATGAGCGAAATCAAGACCGAGGACACGAGCCTGGAAGGCGTTGTGAAAGAAATTTTGATCACCGCCAACGAAAAAGGCTTCGTCAAGGCCGACGCTACGGCAAACTTTGAAATTACCGAAACCGCCGACGCGACGGTTGACACCTCTGCCCTTTTGACCAAAGCAAAGGACGCTTTTGAGAAAACCGCAAAGGATGAAAACATCGTGATTACGGTTGAAATCAAAAACGATGAAAAAACCGAAGACGATACGACAACCTCTACGGTCACCGATACGGACGGTGCGTCGGATACGGAAACGGTGTCCGACACCGTAACCGAGTCTGACACCGTGACGGAATCCGATACCGAAACCGTGTCCGATACAGAAGCCTCGACGTCCACCCATCAGCACGTCTACGAAGACGCCACCTGCACCGAGCCGAAAAAATGCTCCTGCGGCGCTACCGAAGGATCCGCTCTGGGACATGGTTTTGCAGACGGAAAATGCTCCCGTTGCGGCGCGGATGACCCGGATTACACCCCCTCCTTTACGTCGGTTAAGGAAAAACTGTGCAATTGGGAAGGGAACGTCTTTTCTGCCGACGGGAACACGGTATACAGTTTGACCCTTGTGTTGCATGGCGACGAAATTGTAATCAGTGCAGACATCGGCGACAAGATCGACCCCGATATGCCCGAAGCCGCCGATGCGATTGAAATAAACGGGAATTTGTACTATTTCGGCCGCGGATCGGGTGACGTTCCCCTGGTTTCCGTAACCGAAGACGGCACCACCGTAACCGTTGTGGACGGCGCGAACGGCCAACTGGTGTTGACCCGTGTGGATGAAAACACCTTGAAGGTCACCTCCTCTCCCGATAATTTCGGTCACGAGGTCGAGGAGTATTATGCAGTGGGCAAAATTCCCGTTGATACGACGTTGAAAGCCGTTACCGAAAACTAACAACATAAACCGCCCTGAATCCGGGGCGGTTTTTACACATCTCACGTCTGGTCACACTTTCTCGCAAAAATATGCCATAATATTAAAAAGTTTCCGTTTTTTGCAACCACGACCTAAAAAAACGTACTTATAGGGTGAAAGCGCTTTTAGCTCAAGCGAAGGAGGTGGCAACATTGAATGATCTTGAAATCATTGAACTGTATTTTGAACGAAATGAAAAAGCGATCAAGGAAACGGACGCCAAGTACGGCAGGCTCTGCCGTCGTATTGCGAAGAATATCCTGCAGGACGAACAAGACACCGAGGAATGCGTGAACGAAGCGTATCTCGGCGTATGGAACGCCATTCCGCCCACAAGACCGAATAACTTTACGTCTTTCGTCTGCAAAATCACACGCAATCTTTCCTTAAAACGCCTCGAAGCAAGGACGCGTCAGAAACGCTCGGCAACGGCGATTGTTTCACTTGACGAGCTTGCAGGGATTTTGCCCGATGAAAAAATTGCAACGGGTGTGAGTGACGGAGATATTGCAAAAGCGATCAGTGACTTTCTGCGAAAGGAAAACGAAGACGTTCGGAACGTGTTTATGCGTAAATATTACTTCTTTGATTCCATCGGCGATATCGCACAACGCTTCGGATTCACCGAGAGTAAGGTCAAGAGTATGTTGTTCCACACCCGAAACAAACTAAGAGACTATCTCATTAAGGAGGGCGTTGAACTATGAAAATACCGCGAATGGCAAATTCCGTCGGGCAGATTGATGATGATCTCATCGTTGCAGCGGCAGAATGCAAGAAGAAAAAGAAAAGCCTTTGGCTTCAATGGGGATCTGCAGCAGCTTGCGTTGCCGTGCTCCTGATGGCAGGCGCACTTATTTTTCCATCGCTTTTAGGCGGAGAACCCACACCGGAAGGAACGAACAACGATCGGTATAAAGACGTCAGCATTATGACGGAACAATCCATGATCGTATGGCCATGGGAGCGTCAACCCGTTTTTGAGAAATACACCAGCGTAACCATTGACGGCACGGCATACAGAAGTCACGGTCGCCCGGTGTCGGAAGAACTCCTTGGCGACTTGATCGGAACGTACACGGTAACGGGATTTGACCAAATAAAAGGAGACCAATACTCCGAGGAATTTGAAGTATATCAGTTGAAATATGCGGACAAGAGCCAATTTGTCGCAGTGAAGATGGAGGGCACTTCTTATACCTTCAAGAAGGGTAAGTATGAACCTCCGCGCACACTCGGCGAACTCTTTGAGCTGGTTGACCTCTCAAAGGCAATCGAATTGAATCGGTTCTCTGTAAACGATGACAGCCCGAATAAAAAATACTATACGTTGCGCAACGATGACTACGTATGGGAGCTCCTTGCCGGATGTGAAAACGCACCGTTTGTCGAGGACGAAAAATGGGTTGCGCATGACAGAGAGTATTACAGTTTTACGGTTACGTCAGAAACGCTCGGCGTGTATAAAGTCGCCCTGTACGTTACGGTGGATGGCTATCTGTGGACAAACGCTTTTGATTACCAATACCTCTTTCAGATCGGAGAAGAGACTGCAGGTAAGATTATTCAATATGCGAAAGAGAATTCCATCGAAGCAGAGTATGAGCCGTATCGGAATACCGTAGTCGGTAAAATCACAAAGATAACCGATGAGTATATTCTGTTAGACGATTCCATTCTCTGCACAAATCCCGACGATGGGATCACTTACAAAATCCTTCTGAATGATCTGCGGATCTCCCGTTATGCGGAAAGCGGAGCGATCCGAGTGGGAGAAAACGTACAGATAACCTATGAAGGCGAAATTGATGAATCGAACACGATTGACAGTGCGATTTCTGCGTCCGACGTGATCCTCTCCGACGGAGACGTATTGATTCCGGAATAAAGGAATGAAAAAAGAAAATCTGCAAAAGCGGCTTGGAAGGCTTCTTCCGGGCCGTTTTTATGATTAAGATTTTCTTTCCTTGCAGTTGACAAGCGGGATGGAAAGTGCTATAATAAAATAAAATAATATATTCGGGAGATAACCATGAAAAAACTGATTGCATTTTTACTGATTGCCATAATGGCTCTGGCACTTGTTGCCTGCGGAGAAGGAGACGATGCGCCCTCGACGGAAAATCAACCCAACACGAAACAAACCGTCTCCTCTTCCGAAACGGACAAATCGGAAGAAAAAACCGATGTATCCGAAAGCACGGAAACCTCGGACGAATCTGTTAAAACGGAGGAAACAGTCAATTCTGATACAGAAAACAAAGAACCGACTTTGGACGATATCTTCAAGGGATATCCCGAAGCACTTCACGCCCTGGGGATGTTTAACTCCGTTGAAAATCTGGATTCTCTGCGCATTTTCAACTGGACGATGGGACACGTTAAGCCTATCAGAGAAAATCGGGATCTTGACAAACAGATCTTCGCTTACACCTATGCTTCCAAGGATCTGAACAACATTGCCTACAAATACCTGGGGCACCGCTGGGCCTTTGAAACCGTCAATGGGGAAGGCGCTTCCGGTGACGCGGGGTATTCCTACAACCAGACCGACGATACGGTTACAGTCACTTACTACGGCGCCTTTGGGGATATCGGCCCGGAAATCGCTTACGTGGGTTATACCGAAAAAGATTCCACACACTTCACCGTCAATTATACAAAAACCTATCCAGGAGATGCACCTGAGGCCTACTTCCTGGAAGTGGAATTTGCAGACGGAAGTTATCTCGTCCGTGCCCAGAAAAAAGCGGAGGATAACCTTACGCCTCCCACGCCCGACAAGGATGACAACAACGAAACGGAAGACAAAACGCCTTCTGCGGAAGAAATCGGAAGCATGCTGCACGAAGTTTCCCATCTGAGCCAATATCTTATCGTTCATTATGAAAACGGTCCAAAACTCAATGCAAAGCAGATTTTGACTTATTTTATCAACAACATCTGCTCGGATCTGGAAGTGAGTGTGGGAGACAAAGTTCCCGCGGAAACGGTCTACGAATACGTGAAAAAATCCTTCGATTTTGACGAAGCGATGAAAACCTTGCTGAAGGCCTGCGAGCTGTACAACGAGGCAGATGACACCTTCACCATTTGGGGAGAATATTACTCCAACTCCGTTTACACCACCTGCGTATATGCCTTCGAGGATTTGGGGAACAACGACTACGTGCTCTATGTTAAGTACGCGGAATGGAATTCCGACTTCAACGTGATGGAATTCAGCAATTTCTCCGATTGGAAAGCAACGGTCACTTACCGCGAAGATATGGAACCCAAAGACTTCTGCTTCCTTTGGCACTCCTTTGAAAAGATTGACGAAATTCCCGTCACCGCAACCCTCACGGGAATCAATTATTTTGAATAATATGAGGTGCGATAATCCGATGAATCTGCAATATATTCTGCAAAACGGCGAAGGACGAAAATACCGCTGCGTTCTATCCTCGGAAACGAATCAAACAGACCAATGGGAAAGGATTTTCGACATTAAAAAAGGATACGGCTTTTCCGTGGACCGGTGGAAGGATCGGGTGGATATCGTGGATTATTTCCACGGAGAGACCCGCGCAACCTTCCGAATTCTTTCCGTGGAAGCAACGGAAGACAAGGCAACCGAAGCCCTGAAAAAACTTGATTAACGAACCGGGAGTTTTTATGAAAAAGACTTATATCACATCAATGCCGAATCACATCGGAGCCTTTTTGAAGGCAAGCCGATGCTTTTCCGCATTGGGCATCAACATCACCCGTGTAAGCTACAATAAGGCCGTGGATTCGCACACCCTGTTTATCGATGCGGAAGGCACGGAGGAGCAGTTAAAGCGGGCCGACGTGGAGCTGGAGAAAATCGGATATCTGCAAAATGACGGAGCAAAGACCAGCGTGGTCCTTCTTGAGTTTTGCCTGGAAGATATTCCGGGGAGCGTAACGTCCGTGCTGACGTTGATCAGCGAGTTCAATTTCAACATCTCGTATATCAGCTCCCAGGAAAACGGAACGGCGTATCAGCTTTTCAAAATGGGGCTTTACGTAGAAGATCCGGAGAAGATTACCGCATTTCTCTCCGAAGCAGAAAAGATTTGCAAAGTTCGCGTAATTGATTACAACAGCTCCGAAAAGTTTTATGATAACAGTATTTTCTACAACACCTACGTCATGGGCCTTTCAAACCTGATGGGGCTCTCGGAGCAGGAAAAGCAGGCTCTTCTGATTCCCGTCAATCTTGCCATGCAGACCCTGGACGAGCAGGGGCTTTCTCCCTACCGAACCTTCGACAGCATCAGCAAATTTGCAGAGCTTTTATCCGAATCCAAAAATGACGGATTCTCCCCCCGTGTCAGCACTCACAAGATCACGGAAAACACCGAAATCACGCTGATCGAACCGCCCTGCGGGAGTAACGTAACCATACTCCGCAGCAATGGAAACATTCTGTTCATCGACACCGGATACGCCTGTTACAAAGAAGAAATGCAGAAGCTTTTCCGCCGCTTAATCCCCGGATTTGACACGCTGCACAAGACCGTCCTCGTCACCCACGCAGACGTGGATCATTGCGGGTTGTTGCCCTTATTTGACGAGATCGTCGCAAGCAAAAAAACCGCCGCGTGTCTGGAAAACGAATATAACGGCGCAAACGGATTCCGCGAAGAAAATCCCCTGCACCGCCCCTATATCAACATCTGCAAAATTCTCACCTCCTACACGCCCGTTCAGCCCTCTAAAATCCGCGTTCCGTGGGAAGAAAAGGAAACCTTGCACGAGCCCTTAACCCAGATTGGTTTTTTCGATTTCGGGGAATTACATTTTGAAGTCTACGAAGGGCGCGGCGGGCATCTTCCCGGAGAAATCGTTCTGATTGATTATACGCATCATATTGCCTTTACGGGGGATATTTATATCAATCTGCACGGACTGACCGCGGAACAAGCCGAATACAATCAATACGCCCCCATCCTCATGACTTCGGTTGACACGGATGCGAAGCTCTGCTCTTTGGAACGAAAAGCCATTCTGCAACGCCTCGGCGTGGGCAACTGGCAGATTTTCGGAGCACACGGATTTAAAAAAGATTATTCCGTAAACACGTAACGCAAAACTGAAAAGAAGGCAAAACACCATGATTTTAGATTTTCACACCCATTGTTTTCCCGATAAAATCGCGGCGAAGGCCGTGGAAAAGTTATCTTTTGCATCAGGGGGCTTGACCCCGTACACCGACGGAACGGTGTCCCGCTTGCGAGAGCGCATGGCCGAAGACGGAGTAGACCGCTCGGTGGTGTTGAGTATCGCCACGAACGCCCACCAACAAAAGAGCGTAAACGATTTTGCCGCGTCGATCAACGGAAAAGAGGGTGTCATCGCCTTCGGCTCGGTCTATCCCTACGCAGAAGATGCCCTGGACGAGCTGGAGAGAATCAAGGATCTTGGATTAAAGGGCGTTAAACTGCATCCCGACTATCAGCGCTTCTCCGTGGAAGAAGATCGGTGGAAGCCTTTGTATGAAAAGATCTCCTCCTTAGGGCTCATCACCGTGTTTCACGCGGGCTGGGATATCGGCTTTCCTCCGCCCTACGGCGCGACTCCGGAAAAGATGGAAAAGGCGCTTTCATGGTTCTCCTCTCCGGTAGTGGCGGCCCATTGGGGCGGATGCGGATGTGCAGAAAGCGTGCTGAAGCATCTGTGCGGCAAGAACGTATACTTCGACACCTCCTTCGGTTACGGACAGATGCCGAAGCCTTTTGCCCAAGAGATTCTGAACCGACACGGAACGAAGCGGATGCTGTTCGGAACGGACACCCCGTGGCACACGGCAGAAATGGAGTTGCGTCTTCTGAATTCCTTGGAACTGACCGAAGAAGAAAAGCAGGACGTTTTGTGGAACAACGGAGCCGCGCTTTTGGGAATAAATCAAACAAATTAGGAACTTCCCGTAAAAGGGATTGCATATTGAAGCAAAATATGCTATAATATAAAAAGAAACTTCAGGGCAGGGTGAAATTCCCGATTGGCGGTAAAGTCCGCGAGCGAAAGCATGATTTGGTGTAATTCCAAAACCAACGGTACAGTCCGGACGAAAGAAGCATGAGAGACGAGAAGGTCTCCCCTTTTTGCACGTATGCCCGAAGCAATTCGGGCATTTTTTATTTGGGAGGAAATTATGAACAAGCGCACGAAAATGATTACCTTCGGAGCCATGCTGGCGGCTCTTTGCTACGTTATTACCTTTTTCAGCAGTCAGATGCCCCCCGTCGTGCTTTTTCTGAAATACGATCCGAAGGACATCGTTCTGGCGTTGAGCGGTCTGATCTGGGGGCCGATCATGCCCCTTGCCGTGGCACCCATCGTGGGTGTGCTGGAAATGTTTACGTACAGCACCACGGGCTGGATCGGATGCGTGATGAATATCGTATCCTCCTACGCCTTTGCGCTGCCCGCGGCGTTGATCTACCGAAAAAAGAAATCCCTTACCGGTGCCGTGATCGGTCTTCTGTCGGGCGGCCTTCTGATGATTACGGTAATGCTTTTGTGGAACTACCTGCTGACCCCCCTGTACATGGACGGAATCACCCGCGAACAGATTTCGGGAATGCTGATTCCCATGTTCCTGCCCTTCAACGCCTTGAAAGGCGGCCTGAACGCGGGCTTCACCTTCCTGCTCTATAAGCCCGTTACCACGGCCCTGCGCCGCTCTAACCTCATCGAACGGAAGGAATCCCCCAACGCACCGACGAAAAAACCCGTGTTTTTATGGTTTGCGGCGGGAATGCTGATCGTCACGTGCATCCTCTTCATCCTCGCCTGGAAGGGCGTTATTTAACGCAGGAAAGGAACCATTATGAAGGAACTTTTCAAAAAGCACCGAGAAACGATTTTATATCTCTTCTTCGGAGTGGCGACTACGGTAGTCAGCATGGGTCTGTACTACCTTTCCGAGACCGCGTTGAACCTGACACCCACCGTCAGCAACCTGATTTCCTGGGTCGGATCGGTAATTTTCGCCTTCGTGACGAACAAGATCTTCGTCTTCGAAAGCAAGTCCTGGGCACCGAAAGTCGCCCTGAAAGAGGGCGGAACCTTTTTTGCATCCCGCATTTTGTCGGGGATCTTGGAAATCGCCCTGTTTGAGGGACTGATGTATATCGGACTGAATCAGACTGTTTTCGGCTCGGAGGGATTGATTGCAAAGGGCATCGTCACGGTGGTGGTAATCATCATCAATTACGTTTTGAGCAAGTTGATCGTTTTCCGAAAAAAATGAAGATAAAAAATCGCAGAGCAATGCTCTGCGATTATGTTTATTTTGTAAGTTCTTTGATATAAGCCATCAATTCGTCGAAGGACCCGTGAGGCCAGCGATCGAGAGGCTCGTTCGCTTTGTTGATCAGATCGTCGGTAAGAAGAAAGGTTTTCATGCCCAAGGCTTCCACCACCATATCGTCCCCCACGTCGTTGCCCACCATCAGAACCTCTTCGGGGGAAAGATTCAGCCGATTCAGAATTTCCTCGTAATATTTCAGGTTCGGTTTGCTGTAACGGGAGTTTTCATAAACGGTAACGTGGGCAAAATCCTCCTTGTTCAGCCCCGCCCAGCGAATACGGCTTTCCGTGGCGATGGAGGGGAAAATGGGATTGGTGGCAAGAACGGGAATCAAGCCAAGCTCTTTCACCAATTTGACCGTCTCAGCGGCCTTGGGAGAAAATCCGCAATCGGCCTGCACCTGTTGAAATTCGTTGCCGTAGAACTCCTCCAGAGTGCCTACGTGTCCCGAAACGGCTTCTCCGCATACAGTGGGAAACACCTTCCAGAACCGTTCCTCGTTGGTGCAGGTTCCATCGTTTCGCACCATGGCCTCCGTGCCGGTCCAGATTCCTTTGATCAAAATCTGAGGATCAAATCCGTAGGGAGCCATTTTTTTGACCAAACGGGAAAAGTAAGATTGAACGAAAACGTCCTGATCCATGGGAAGCAGGGTTCCGTCCAGATCAAAAAATACGGCTTTCAAAGACATAAAAAACTCCTTTGCGTTTCTGGGTGATTAAAAAGGAAAAAGTTGACAAATACTGTTATCAGACCGTTGTGAGTACATATTACAACGAAAAGGCGGTCTGATTTATGAAAAAAATCATTCTCATTCCAACGGTCCTTCTGCTCTGTCTGATTTTCCTGGCGTCCCTCTCCGAATGGGCGGCGGCAAGGGAGCTTGCCCGAGAGCAAAACAACGTGATCCGACTTCACGTACGGGCGGCAGACGACAGCACCGAAGAGCAGGAATTAAAACTGAAGGTGCGCAATCGAATTCTGACCGAGGCGCAGAAAATCTTAGCAACCTGCTCCGACCCGATTCTGGCAAAAAAACTTTTGACGGAGCATCTGCCCCTTTTGGAGGCGGCGGGCCGGGAAACGCTGAAAGAAGAAGGAAGCAATCACGATCTTTCGGTATCCCTGCGGCGAGAAGAATTTGAATATCGGGAATACGAAGGCTTTTTTCTGCCGGAAGGAGAATACGAATCTCTCATCGTCACAATCGGCGAAGGAGAAGGAAAAAACTGGTGGTGCGTGGTCTTCCCTGCGGCTTGCTATATCGGGGCCGCAGAGCAGATCGAAACCCAAGAGACCCGTATGCCCGAATGCTTCCGTCTTGCAAACAAAAAAGCGGAAGACGTGGAGGTAAAATGGGGGCTTTGGGAATGGATCAAAAGCTGGTTTTAATAATCGTAGGAATATTCCCCGGGCTTGGAATTTGACACCTCGATGAGAATTTCGTAAAAATGAGCGCAGGCCTCAAAGCAGGCGATCACGTCGGGGATAAAATCCCGCCCCTGCAGAGTTTCCAGATCGGTGCGGCGTTTGGTCCAGAAGAAATCTTTATAGGTAAACCAATCCTCCAACCCTTTCGGAGCCCCTTCCTTGGGCTTCTTGTAGCAACGGGGCGAAACGGTCAGCCCGGCGGCCTCGCACTTGCGGACGGCGGTACGGAAATCGTTGGGGCAATCGGCGATATAATCCCGGAATTTTCGCATAAAAGCAGGGCTCATGTCCATAAAAGCCAGACCGTAGTGGAAATAGTCGGGATATACCTCAAAAAAGAACAGAGGCAGGTCCCAACGGTCCTCCGCGGGCTTAAAGGAAATCCACACGTTGTTGCGATAGAGCGTTTTATCATGGGTAAAGCGGGTATCGCGGCGGGCACGGGAAACGCAACGGCGGGGTTCCGCGAGAATACGGGGGTCGATGCTCCGCACCGTCTCGCCAAACTCGGAAACCAATTCCGCAAAGGGTTCCTTGACCAGACGTTTATATTCCGCTTTGTGGGCGTCGTACCAGACCTTACTGTCGCGTTCCCTCAGCTCGGTCATGAACGCTTGCATACCCTTTGGGATTCCTTCAAACATGGGACACACTCCTCAATCAAGATGCCTCATTATAGCATATTTTTGCAAAAAAGTCAAGAAAAACGGCACGAATGTGCCGTTTTTTCCACTTAATCTTCCGATATTCCATTTACTGCGGGCAAACCGTAGGATTGCAAAATTTCCACAGCCTGCGCCACGTCTTGAGGCGTCGTCACCACCCGAGGCAGGGTGTTTTCCATCCCCAACGCCTCGTAACGGGAGGCGGCAAAGGAATGATACTGCAAAACCTTGATTTTGGAAATTCCCTTCATCCCCTGCAAGAATGCACCGATTTTATCGCATTCTCCGTCGTTGTAATCTTTCACGAGGGGATAACGGATTTCCACGTCACATCCACGTTCCGAAAGAAAGGCAAGATTTTCCAGAATCAAGCCGTTTTCTCTTCCCGTGCAACGCCGATGCACCGCAGGATCAATGGCCTTAATATCGTACAAAAAGCGGTCGGTATAAGGAACGATGCGTTCCAGAATCTCCCGCTTTACGTATCCGCAGGTATCCACGAACACGCTGATTCCGCGTTCTTTCAAAAGGCGGGCAACTTCTACGGCAAAATCCCCCTGCATGAGACATTCTCCCCCTGAAAGGGTCACTCCGCCGCCGCTGTTGCGGAAATAATCCTCGTCCTGCGCCAATTCCGAAACCAAGGCTTCCGCCTCCACCGTACGACCGTAAAAAATCTGGGCACAGGTTGGGCAGTTTTCCGCGGTTTTTTCCGTCCGTTGACCGACGCAAAGACTGCATCCCATACATTTTTCCCGAAAAAACGCCACCTGAGGAGCAAAGGAAATGCTTTCGGGATTATGACACCACAGACAACGCAAGGGGCACCCTTTGAAAAACACCGTGGTGCGGCAACCGTCTCCATCGTGGATTTCCATCCGCTTGATGCCGGAAATCAGTCCTGTCATATCGTTATCCTTTCATGGAACGGGCAATAAACTCGTCCTTTTCCCGATCACTCAAATTTGCAAACAGCACGTTCCATCCGCAGAGACGGACCTGCAGGTTGGGATAAGCGGAGGGGTCTGCCTTTGCGGCCTTGAGAACCTCCGTATTCAGCACGTTATAATGAACCGAAAAACCGCCCTTTTCAAAGAAAGTCTTCAAGGTTGCGTACATGGTCTTTAACCCGTTTGAGCCCTTTACGGAGGAAGAATGAAGGTCCAGATCCACGATAGCACCGTTGGGCGTTTTGGAAGAATCAATGGCACAAAGAGAGGTCAGATGGGCGGTTGCGCCTTCCCGATGGGCACCGAAGGAAGCACCGGTGTTTTGGGAGATGGGATCCCCCTTGCGGCGTCCGTCGGCGGAAGCGGCAGTCTTTGCCCCGAAGGCCCAACGCCAGTTGATGGAAAACAACCCCAAGCGATACACGCCACCCTTCGCATTGGGCTTCCCGCTGATTTCTCCGTGCATCACGTCCACGATATCGCCCGCAAAAGCGTCTACGTCAGGTTTTGCGTTTCCGAATTTGGGGAAACGGTTCTGAATCAAAAGGCGGAGGGGCTCTTTTCCTGCCCAATCGGTTTTGAGAATCTCCAGCAACTCCGAAAGGGTCAGCGTCCCATCTTCATATACCAGCTTGCGGATGGCCACAAGAGAGTCCACCGCCGTGGCAAGCCCAATCCCGTTCACCGAGGAATTGTTATATTTCGCAGTTTGATCCGCGTACAGATCTCCGCCCTTTTCCAAGGCGGAAGGATAGGTGGAGGTAAAGAAGGGTGAGGCGTGGATGCGGTGATAATTGGCCTCGATCAGATCCGTAGCTTTCATAGCACCGCGACAAAGATCCCGCAACGTGTCCGTGAAAGAAGCGTAAAGATCTTCAAACGAGGCAAAATCCGCCCCTCTCGCAGGCACAATCCGTTCCCCCGTCAGCAGATCCACCCCGTCGGTCAGGGTCAGCTCCAGAGCCTTGGGAATATTGACCTTTGCGTTGCAGGAGCAGGTAATCTCCCCTTCGGCGCCACATTCGTAGCATCCTACCACGTGATAGTTGACCGCATCCTCAGGGGCTGCACCGATTTTCACCAAGGATTCGATCACTTTTTCGTCGGAGAGGAAGACGATACTGTTTTTTCCCTCCCGAACGGCGTCAAGACCTCCGAGAACGAGTTCTTCGGGGGTATTTCGGGAGCAAAGAATATGAAATTTCACGTTTGTAGTGTTGGACTTTCGGTAACAATTCAGAATCAAATAAGAAAGTTCATTGACCAGGCAATTCCCTTGCGCATCGGTACCGCCGAGGGCAAAGGGCATATTGGCGTCCGCTTTGAGACGATCCAATTCTGCCAGGAAATCCAGCATCAGCGCTTCCGTTTCGGCACGGCGGTCGGAGGAATAATAAGGAGCAAACAGTTTATCAAGACGACCGACGGTGCGCAGAGGGGAACCGTCGAACATCTGCTGAAGCACGTAATAAACAATCACCGTCTGCATGGCTTCGTACATGGTGCGGGGAGCATCCGTGGTCAGATATTCCAGACTCTCCGCCATTTCGTGCTTTCCGACGGCACGGGCGGAGTCTGCGGCTCGCTTCAGAAAGCGGAAAGCCCCTTGATAAACTGCATCCAACTGCGTATAAAATTCCTGCTTGCGGGCATGGTCTCCCGCCTGCTTGGCATATTCGCCCACACGCTTCCAAAGACCGAAAATTCCGAGAGAAAGAACGCTTTCCCAATGGGCGCAGGTGTGACCGAAATCGTGATCTCCCGCAAATGCACCGCCGCGAATTCCCGGCATCAGACCGTGTTCTTCCCACAAAGGTTGAAACAACGCACAGCGTTCCCGATAAATTTCCCGCTGGATCCCGTTACAATTCACGTCCACGAAAAAGCGGTTTTCTGCAGGGACGGTGATTTGACAGTGATCCAAAAGATAAATCACGTTTTCATAATCCTCACGGCGGACATCCTCGGTGTTTACTTGCTTTTTTGCATACTCCAACAACTGTTCACGGTTCAAAGACATTTTCTTCCTCTCCTTTCGGAATCAAATATAGCACAATTACGAAAGGTTGTAAAGAGACAAAAGATATTTTTTATACTTTTCGAAACAAATTATTAAAAACATTGACTTTAATCCAAAAGTATGTTATACTAATAAAAAAGAACGGAGGCGAGACATGAAAAAGATCGAAATTGAGAAGCAACCGCTTTTTATCCGTAAAATTAAACGGGTTATTCAGACGCAAAACCGAAACCACCATAAAAACCTCCCCGTGGAAGACCGTCACAGTGACGCCTTCGTTTATATCTTGGAAGGCAGCTGCACCTACCGTTTTCAGGACGGGCAGTCCTTTACGGTGAACGAGGGGGATATTTTGTACCTCGCCTATCGGTCGGACTATGTCATGTACATTCACACGGAAAACTACCGTTTTATCTTCTGCGATTTTGAATTTGACGGAGAAGATCCGCGGAAAAGTGCCGTATATACCCCCGAAGATTCCTCGGACGCGGAAAACAAATTCAACAAACTGCTGCACGCATACAGAACCCTTTCCCCTCGCAGTTTTTCACAATGGGTTTGCGTGCTCTACGAGATCTACGGAATGATCCTGCAGGAGGAAAACAAACCCTATCGGGAGCGGGACGTACGGGCGAAAATCGAATCGGCGAAATTATATCTGGAGGAAAATTACGCGGACCCCGATTTCCGCGTGGAATTCTTGGCAAAACAACTCGACGTAAGCGAGGTTTATTTCCGACGCCTGTTCAAAGAGCAGTACGGAATCTCCCCCGTTCAATATCTGACCTCGGTACGGCTGAAAAACGCAAAAGAACTGATGAAATATCCCTTTTTGTCTTTGGAGGAATGTGCCCTGCAGAGCGGATTTTCCTCAGTGCAGTATTTCTGCCGCGTGTTCAAAAAAGAAACCAACGTCACCCCCGCAAAATTTCGCAACCAAAAATAAAAAATTGAGGCCGAAAGTTTTTCTTTCAGCCTCTTTTGTATTAAACGATATAAATCTGAGCTTCGTTATCGCGAAACACCCTCTGGATATTTTCTTCGGTGAAGGGTAGAATTTCGGGTTCTTTTTCGGCGTTGGCGCCGTACTGTCCCAGCATTCCGCCTTTTGCCTGAACGTAAGTATTCTGATCCATTTCAGGCAGACTTCCCGCCTCTTTTGCCACAAGATGAAGCATCCGATAAGCAGCCCGATCGAAAATATTGTTTCGGATCTCAAAATCACGGGCGGTGTTTTCGTAGCTCCAACCTTTTATATGAGCAGGCGTGTCGGTGTTATGTCGCTGCTGCCCCCATCCGTAGCCGGAGAAGCGGAGCATATTTCCTTCCATAATGCAGTCGGAAATAACGCTTTCCGCATCACCTTGGGTTTTTTCCAGGAAATATTCGATGGAATAGACGCAATGCTCCACGAGATTGTTCAAATAACGGATGTTATTCATCCGATAGGTCTTGCCGTTGGTGGTGACCTGATGGGTGATGGCCGCATCGTAGACCTGATAGATATAGCAATTTTCCACCACGTAATCGTCACATCCGCCGTAAATTTCCACACCGTTTCCGTAACGGGTCACACTTCCCCGCATTCCTTGAGGATAGTTGGGGTCGGTGCCGTAATAATTCTGAATGGAGCCGCCGATCCAGCCGATTTCACAGTTGGACACGTGAAGCCCCGTAATGCAGGGACCCGCCGCCCCGATGGCGTGAGCACCGCAATATTTCAGACACAGATTGTCCACGGTGACGCGATCGTTGCCCTTGACCTGAATGAGATTTCTGCGGGGAACCGCCTCCACGGAAGAGAAAACCGCACCGGGATTTCCTTCGTCGCAACGGAGAAGCAGAGTTCCGAAGCTTTGATCGTCAATCTGCGGAACGGGGAAATCCTCCCCCTTGGAGGGTTTTACGTTCATCCGCTCTTCATAAAAACAGACGATATCCAGATTCCGCGTCATTTCGACGGCAGGATCGAAAATACGGCCTTCCTCCTCCCGACAGACGAAGCGTCCTCCCCGATAAGAGGGGATCAACTTGCGACTATGGAATTCTCCGTCGTTAAACACCAGCGTTCCGCAATCGAGAATGGGCTTTTTCAGCTTCCAGATCTTGCGTGATTCATTCCAAATTTCCCAAAGAGAGGGATCGGCAAGGGAGTAGTCCCAACCGTAGAATTTCGGCTTTTCCCCTTCCCCGTAAGCGCCGTAGGTTACTCCTGCCTTGGTTTGTACGAAACCGCGGAACAGATCGCCCCGACGGAAGAAAACCCCGTCTCCTTCCTGCAATTCCGCTTGGGAAACCTTCTGCAAGGTCTGCCAGGGACGGGAACGGGATCCGTCGTTTTCGTCATCTCCGTCGTTGCTGACGTAATAAGACATTCCGACGACGGCGCAGGAATCGGTTGCGGTCAGAATTTCTTTTTTGCGGCGTTCCGCCTCGGCCTCGGCCCAGGCAAGAATTTCGGAAGAATCACGGTCCATAATGTAGGCTCCTTTTAATATAAGGATTCCGCCTCCCAAAGGAGAGGCGGAATTTATTCGGGATCAAATTACTTGGAAAGTCTGGCTTCGAAGGCGTCCAGTTGATTCCACAGTTCCTTGGGCATACGGTTGCCGACTGCGTCGATCTTGTTGTAGAATTCGCGCAGGCCCTTGGCATCTTCCAGCCACAGATCGTTGTCCACGGAGAGAAGGCCCTTAACGGTGTCCAGATCGATGTCCAGACCTTCAATGTTGATATCTTCGGCCTTGGGCATATAACCGATGGGCGTTTCCACGGCGTCAACGGTGCCGTCGCAACGGGCGAGGATCCACATGAGAACGCGCATATTGTCGCCGAAGCCGGGCCAGATGAAGTGACCTTCGTCATCGGTGCGGAACCAGTTGACGTTGAAGATCTTGGGAGCCTTGGGAATCTTGGTACCCATGGTCAGCCAGTGAGCAAAGTAGTCGCCCATGTTGTAGCCGCAGAAGGGCAGCATCGCCATGGGATCGCGGCGGACTACGCCGACAGCGCCGGCAGCGGCAGCGGTGGTTTCGGAAGCCATAGCGGAGCCGACGAAGACACCGTGGTTCCAGTCAAAGGATTGATAAACCAGGGGTGCGGTCTTGGCACGGCGGCCGCCGAAGACGATAGCGTCAATGGGAACACCTGCGGGATTGTTGAATTCCTTGGAAACGCAGGGGCAGTTGGCAGCGAGGGCGGTGAAACGGGAGTTGGGATGAGCGCCCTTCTCGGTGGATTCCTGACCGTTCCAGGGGTTGCCCTTCCAGTCGATGGCGTTTGCGGGAGGATTCTTATCGAGACCTTCCCACCAAACGGTGTTGTTGTCCTTATTGAGAACCACGTTGGTGAAGATGGTGTCACGCATGGTGGTTTCCAGCGCGTTGGGATTGGACTTCACGTTGGTACCGGGCGCAACGCCGAAGAAGCCGTTTTCGGGGTTGACTGCCCACAGACGGCCGTCGGGCCCCACGCGGAGCCAGGCGATATCGTCGCCCACGCACCAAACCTTGTAGCCCTTTTCACGGTACAGAGCGGGAGGAATGAGCATAGCCAGGTTTGTCTTACCGCAGGCAGAGGGGAATGCGGCAGAGATATAGCGGACGTTGCCCTGAGGATCTTCAATACCCAGGATCAGCATATGCTCGGCAAGCCAGCCTTCGTTGTGAGCCAGGTAAGAGGCGATACGCAGAGCGAAGCACTTTTTGCCCAGAAGCACGTTTCCGCCGTAACCGGAGTTGACGGACATGATGGTGTTGTCTTCGGGGAAGTGAACGATATAACGGTTTTCTTCGTCGATATCCTTACGGGCGTGCAGACCCTTGATGAAGTCGGGAGAATCACCGAGGGCGTCGATCACTTCTTTGCCGGCACGGGTCATGATCAACATATTCAGAACCACGTAGATGGAGTCAGTCAGCTCGATACCGATCTTGGCGAAGGGAGACCCAACGACGGACATGGAATAGGGAATGACGTACATGGTTCTGCCCTTGTAAGAATCCTTATACAGAGCGTTGAGCTTCGCGTACATTTCCTGAGGATCGCACCAGTTGTTGGTGGCGCCGGCATCTTCCTTCTTGGAAGTGCAGATGAAGGTGCGGTTTTCCACACGGGCAACGTCGTTAACGGCGGTGCGGTGCAGGTAGCAGTTGGGCAGTTTTTCCTGATTGAGCTTGGTCAGCTCGCCGGTGGAGCAGGCTTCCGCACGGAGGGCTTCGGTCTGTTCCTTGCTGCCGTCGATCCAGACGACGTTATCGGGGTTGACGAGGGCTTTCACTTCGTCGATCCACTGAAGGACCGCTTTGTTGTTAGTCATAAAAGTCACCTTTCTCTTTCTCTTCGGCGGTCCCGAAGGATCGCCTTGGATAAATTTTACAGTATACTTTGATAGTATAGCACAGTTTGGCGCGAGTTTCAAGAGTTGCAAAGAAAATTTACAAAATATTTCCGAATTTTCACACAAAAAACACATCATTGCGTTATAATGGGAGAAAATAGCGATTATCGCATCGCTTGGGAGGGCCTATGCAAGACAAAATCAATCAACTGACCGATCTTCTGAACCGTTACGCAAAGCGTTATTACGTGGATGACGATCCCGAGGTCAGCGATTACGAATACGATATGCTTCTGCGGGAATTGAAGGGGTTGGAAGAACAGTATCCCCAATTTCGCCGCGCCGATTCGCCGTCCCTGCGGGTGGGTGGTGCCGTGTTGGAGCAATTCGAATCGGTACAACACGAGGTGCCTATGGAAAGTCTGCAGGACGCCTTCTCCAAAGAGGAAATTCTGGACTTTGACCATCGCGTGAAGGATCAGTTTCCAAACGCCCGCTACGTGGTAGAGCTGAAGATCGACGGGCTGTCCGTTGCGGCGGAATATCGGGACGGACAGTTGATTCGCGGAGCCACCCGCGGAGACGGTCTGAAGGGCGAAGACGTTACGGAAAACCTGAAAACCGTCCGTGCCTTGCCCCTTTCCATTGAAAACGCTCCTTCCCGTCTGATCGTGCGGGGGGAAGTATATATGCCAAAGAAAACCTTCGCGGAGCTGAACGCCCGTCGGGAGGAAGAAGGGGAATCTCTCTTTGCAAATCCCCGCAACGCGGCAGCCGGGTCTTTGCGTCAACTGGACAGTAAAATTGCCGCACAACGGAATCTGAGCATTTTCGTGTTCAATATGCAACTGTGCGAGGGAAGAACCTTCTCGTCCCACAAAGAAACCCTGGAAGCACTGAAGGAATACGGTTTTCCCGTCAGTCCCCGTCATCGGATTTTCGACCACATTGAGGATGCGTGGGAAGAAATTCAGCGACTGGGCGAAGAACGGTCTTCCCTGCCCTTCGACATTGACGGGGCGGTGATTAAGGTGGACGATCTGTCCATGCGGGAAGAGATGGGAAGCACCTCCAAATTTCCCAAATGGGCCATCGCGTTTAAGTATCCCCCCGAAGAAAAGGAAACGGTCCTGCGGGAGATCCGCATCAACGTGGGGCGGACGGGTGTCCTGACACCGCTTGCCCTGTTTGATCCCGTATTCTTAGCAGGCTCCACCGTATCCAAGGCAACGTTGCACAACAAGGATCTGATTGCGGAAAAGGATATCCGCATCGGGGACACCATCGTGGTGCGCAAAGCAGGAGACATCATCCCCGAAGTGGTCCGTGCCATCCCGGCAAAGCGCCCCGAAAATGCGGAAGAATTCCGCATGCCCGATCTCTGCCCCGTTTGCGGCAGCGGATTAACCACGGAAGGCCCTATCGTGCGGTGTGACAACGGAGAATGCCCCGCCCAGCTGACCCGTAACATCATTCATTTTGCCTCCCGCGACGCCATGGATATCGACGGCATGGGAACCTCTGTCGTGGAGGTTTTCGTAGAAAAAGGCATGATAAAATCCGCCGCGGATCTGTATAAGCTCGATCGGAACGCCATCGCTCAACTGGAACGGTTTGGGGAAAAATCCGCCGACAATCTGCTGAACTCTTTGGAAGAAAGCAAAACCCGTGGGTTGGATCGGTTGATCTACGCCCTCGGAATCCGTCAGGTGGGGCAAAAGGCCGGAAAGATTCTGGCAAAAAAATTCCGTTCTCTCGACGCTCTCGCTTCCGCAACGGAGGAAGAGCTTTGCAACACGGAGGACGTGGGCCCCGTAACGGCGCAATATATTCGGGAATACTTTGCCAATCCCAAGAATCTGGAATATCTGGAGCATCTGCGGGATGCAGGCTTGAACTTTGAAAACCAAGAAGAGGAAGCGGGCACCAAGTGTGCGGGGATGACCTTCGTTCTGACGGGAACGCTACCCACCTACAAGCGGGACGAGGCGGCAAAGCTCATCGAAGCGGAGGGCGGCAAAGTCTCCGGCTCGGTCTCCAAGAAAACCACCTACGTGGTGGCGGGAGAGGAAGCGGGCTCCAAGCTGACGAAGGCCCAAAGTCTGGGGATTCCCATTCTCACGGAGGCAGAATTGCTCGCACTTTTGGGTTTGCGTTGATATGTAACAAAAAGTTCACCCTTTTGAAACCTTTTTTTCGGATAATTATTCTATAATTATATGTTGGAAAAATAACATCTTCACATACGAAAGGACACATTACCATGAAAAAAGTAATCGTTGAGACCTCTGCAAGACACATTCACGTATCCGCTGCCGATCTGGCCGTTCTTTTCGGCGCCGATCACAAGCTGACCAATAAGAAGGATCTGTCCCAGCCCGGACAGTTTGCCTGCGAAGAAAAGGTTACCGTTCGCGGTCCCAAGGGCGAACTGAAAATGTCCATTCTCGGACCCGAACGCAAGGAAACCCAGGTTGAAGTTTCCTTCACCGATGCTCGCACACTGGGCGTGGTGGCTCCCATCCGCGAATCGGGCGACGTTGCCGGATCCGCCCCCTGCACCGTCATCGGTCCCTGCGGCGAAGTAGAACTGAGCCAGGGCGTCATCGTTGCAAAGCGTCACATTCACCTCACCCCCGAAGTTGCCGCCGAATTCGGTGTTCAGGACAAGCAGATCGTTTCCGTTAAGGTAGACACCGACGGTCGTTCCTTGATCTTCGGCGACGTGATCTGCCGCGTACATTCCTCTTACGCTCCCGCCATGCACATCGACACCGACGAAGCAAACGCCGCTGCCATGAAGGGCGTCGTTGAAGGGGAAATCATTCTTTAATCCGGAAAGGCAAATTCTTATGTTCGTATATGCCGATAATGCCGCAACCACCCGCATTGATCCCGACGTGGTCAAGGCCATGATGCCCGCATTCGACGAGCTTTACGGCAACCCCAGCACCATCTACTCCAAGGGGCGGGAAGCCCGCGAGCAGGTGGAGCTTGCACGGGAAAAGGTCGCAAAAGCCATCAACTGCCTGCCTCGGGAGATCTATTTCACCTCCTGCGGAACCGAATCGGACAACTGGGCCATCCGCGGAATTGCAGAGCATTACGCCGCTAAAAAAGGCAAACACATCATTTCCACAAACATTGAGCATCACGCCGTACTGGAAACCCTTAAGGCCATGGAAAAAGAGGGTTACCGGGTGACCCTGCTCCCCGTGAACGAAGAAGGATTCGTCACGGCACGGCAGGTCGAAGAGGCCATCTGCCCCGATACGGTGCTGATCACGGTCATGACCGCAAACAACGAGATCGGCTCCATCCAGCCCATCCGGGAAATTGCCGCCGTGGCAAAGGAACACAACGTGTTCTTCCACACCGACGCGGTGCAGGCGGTGGGACACATCCCCGTGGACGTACAGGATCTGGGCGTGGATCTTCTGAGCCTCTCGGGGCATAAATTCCACGCACCCAAAGGCATCGGAGCCCTCTACGTGCGCAGAGGAATCCTGCCCGACAATCTGCTCTACGGAGGCGGTCAGGAACGCAGAAAGCGTCCCGGAACCGAGAACATCCCCGGAATCCTCGCCATCGGCGCCGCCATCGAGAAGGCCACGGCCAATCTGGAACGGGATATGGCACACGTATCCATGCTTCGGGACCGTCTGCTCAACGGCATCCGTCAGACCATTCCCCATTGCAAAATCAACACCCCCACCCACGATTGCCTGCCCGGGACGGTAAACGTTTCGATCAAGTATATCGAAGGGGAATCCATGCTGTTGATGCTGGACATGAACGGCATTTGCGCCACCTCGGGCTCGGCCTGTGCGTCGGGAGATCTGGATCCTTCCCACGTGCTTCTGGCCATCGGTCTTCCCCACGAAGTCGCACACGGATCGGTTCGGTTCAGCTTCTGTGCCGAAAACACCGTGGAGGAAATCGACTATATTCTGGAAGTCCTCCCGAAAATCGCCGCACGACTGCGGGAAATGTCTCCTCTGTGGGAAAATGTAAACAAATAACGAGAATCTCCTCCGAAAGGAACCACTCATGATTTACAGTGCAAAAGTTATGGACCATTTCTCCAATCCCCGCAACGTAGGGGAAATCAAGGATGCAGACGGCATCGGAGAAGTCGGCAACGCAAAATGCGGGGATATTATGAAGATCTATCTGAAGATCGATCACGATATTATCACCGACGTAAAATTCAAGACCTTCGGCTGTGGGGCTGCGGTGGCAACCTCCTCCATGGCAACGGAGCTGATCAAGGGGAAACCCATCCGAGAGGCCCTTTTGATAACCAACAAGGCGGTGGTGGAAGCTCTGGACGGACTTCCTCCGGTGAAGATCCACTGCTCCGTTCTGGCGGAAGAAGCCGTTCAGGCGGCCATTTCCGACTATCTGGTCAAGCAAGGGAAAAATCCCGAGGATTACGGCATTAAGGCAACCCATTGCGACGGGTCCTGCAGTTGCTGTGATCACTGTGGAGAATAAATGAAACCATCCGTATTGGTCGGATTAAGCGGCGGTGTTGACAGTGCGTTGACCGCCGCTGTTTTACAACAACAAGGATTTGATCCCATAGGACTTTACTGCATCATGCACGACGCCGACGCTTCGGGACTTGCCGATGCGCAAAAGGTTGCGGATCATCTGAAGATCCCCTTGAAAACCGCGGATCTGCGCAAGGAATTCCGCGAAACGGTTGTATCCGACTTTCTCGACTGCTACGCACGGGCAAAAACCCCGAACCCCTGCATCGTTTGCAATCCCCTGGTAAAATTCAAGGCGTTGTGCCACGTTGCGGACGAATTGGGCATTGAAAAAATCGCAACCGGCCATTACGCCGACGTTGGGAACGAAAACGGACGGTATTTCATCCGTGCGGTGAAGGAAAAGGACCAGTCCTACATGCTTTACCGTCTCACCCAGGAACAACTGCGGCGGCTGATGCTTCCGCTGGCCAACACGACCAAGGAAGAAAACCGTGCAAAGGCAGAAGCACTGGGCATCCCCATTTTCAAGAAACCGGACAGTCAGGATATCTGCTTTATCAAGGGCGAAAGTTACGTGGATTTCATTGAGCGGGAGTTGGGAAAATTCCCCGAAGGAACGTTCTGGCTTCAGGACGAAGACCGTCCCGTGGGAACGCATAAAGGCTTGATCCACTACACGGTGGGACAGCGGAAGAATTTAGGCATCGCCCTGGGCGCACCCGTATACGTTTCCGCCCTGGACGCGGAAAGCAATCGGGTCTATCTGTCCAAAACCGACGTGGTGGGACGGAAAGAGGTTTCCTTCCTCGCTCCCGTTTATCAAAAGCTGGACCCCTCCGTTACGGAATTTGAGGCCTACGGGAAAATCCGCTTTGCCGCAAAGCCCTCCCATTGCCGCGTTTCCGTGAAGGAATTTGCCTTTACCGCCACCTTTTCCGACGGACAGAGAGCCGTAACCCCCGGCCAATCGGTGGTCTTCTACGACGAAGAGGGAAACGTCCTCTGCGGCGGAATTCTGGAATAAAAAAACGCACACCCGAAGAAGGTTTTTTCAACCTCGTTCGGGTGTGTTTTATATTTTTTCATCGAAACAAAAGCACGACTGCCCCGAGAATCGTCAAAATTGCTCCCGTAGCACGGTTCAGCGTTTTGGGAGAGGCTCGGTTCGCCACACGGGCGGCGACGCGCGCCCAAAGGAGGGTGGAGAGCACGCAGAACAACAGAACCCAAAGATCGGGAAGCCCGTCTACGGCAAAATGCGAAAGGGCTCCGGTGAAAGCGGTGAAGGTCATTATAAATACGCTGGTCCCCACGGCGGTTTTCAACTCGTACCCCAAAACGGAGGTCAGAATCAGCAACATCATCATGCCGCCCCCTGCACCCACGAAGCCGCAAATAAAACCAATCAGACACCCAAAAACGAGAGACTGGACAAATCGTTTTTTCGGAGAAACCGCCCCCATGGCTTCCTTCGTGGTCATCACGGGCTTTATCAAAAATTTTAACCCGAGGAAAAAGGTCATCACCACGGAAAATCCGCCCATGGTTCCGTTGGGAACAAACCCTGCAACCCAACTGCCCACGACGGTAAGCAACAGAACGGAAATCATCATAACCGTACCGTTGCGAATATCCAGATTCTTATGTTTTCCGTAGGTATAAGCACTTACGGCGCTGGCCAATACGTCGGAGGCCAAGGCAATCCCGACGGCCTGATAGGCAGGCATCCCAAGAAAGGTAATCAGCATGGGGCTGATCACCGCCGCCGCACTCATTCCCGCAAATCCCGTCCCCAGTCCCGCACCGAGACCGGCAAAAAAGGAAACGATCAATTTTAACCAAAGAGACATTCCAACAGACCTTCCTCGTTTTTCAGACATTTTATCATACAAATACGGCAAAATCGTGACAAAACCAGCAGTTTCCCATGTCTATCCCCCTTCCCGCACACATATATAATTTTGAAAAGGGGGTATTGCATGAAAGGAACGCTTCGTTACGTAATCACGGGTTTTTTGATGGGTTGCACCATGTCCGTTCCCGGGGTCAGCGGCGGAACGACGGCCATGGCACTGGGATATTACGAGCCCATGATGAAGGCGGCGGCATTCCCGCAAAAAAAAGAGAATCTGCTCTTTTTGCTGCGCCTTGGCATCGGAGGGGTTGCCGGTTTTTTTTCGGGGGCAAAGGTACTGAACCTTGCATTCCTACGGTTTCCCTTGGCCGTAACGCTTCTCTTTGGAAGTGCGGTGCTGTACGGTTGTTTTTGCATGGCAAAGGAAACGGTACGGTACGGGATAGGAGCACACGGTATCTTTCTCTTCTTAACGGGATTTTTGACCGTTTTGGCGGTGGAACGGATTCCACCTGCGGGTGAATGCGATTCCTTTTTCCTGCAAATCCTTTGGGGCGTTTTTCTGGCGGCGGGATTTATTCTTCCGGGAATCAGCACCTCTCATCTGCTGACGGTGTTCGGCCTCTACGGAGCCTTATCCCAATGGACGGCGGATACCCTTTCTCTGCTCCTCCCCTTGGGAATCGGCCTCGGCCTGGGCACCGTATTGCTGATCAAGCCTCTGTCGGCGGCGTGGGACCGTTTTCCCGCAGAGTGTAATCTGGCGCTGTTGGGATTTTCCGTGGGATCGTTGGGGGGACTTGTAAAACCCTGCCTGCAATCGCCCCGACTGACATATCTACCCCTTTTGCAAATTGGGGTGGGGTTGGTCCTTGCGGTGGGAGCCTGTCTGCTTTTACGAAAAATGCAAAAAAATAACTCTTGACAGAATTCGCCTTCCGTGCTATAATATAATGTAATATTTTTCCCAAACGGAGCGATTTTTTATGACCGTAAAAGCAAAATTGATGGATCAGGCCGCCATGAAACGCACTTTGGTGCGTATGGCTCACGAAATCGTGGAAAAAAACGATACGGTAACGGAGCTCTGCTTTCTGGGAATTCATAGCAGGGGCGTCCCCTTGGCTCAGGAATTGGCGGAAAACGTCAGCCGCTTTTCCGAGATCAAGACCCTCGTGGGCTCCGTGGACATCGCCCTGCATCGGGACGACCGCAAGGAGGTTCCCCCCATGGAATCCCGCACGTCGGTAGACTTTCCCTTGGACGGACGGGTGGTGATTCTGGTGGACGACGTGATCTGCACGGGACGGACCATCCGCGCCGCCATGGACGCCTTGGTTTCCATCGGACGGCCTGCGAAAATTCAACTGGCGGTGTTGATTGACCGCGGGCATCGGGAATTGCCCATCCGCGGGGATTACGTGGGCAAAAACGTTCCCACCTCCCGCAAAGAGCGCATTTCCGTGCGAGTGGAACAGATCGACGGAGACGTGGGCGTTTACGTCTGCGAAACGGACGAATAAATCTTCAAAACAAAAAAAATTCCGCCACGGCCGAAGAAAGACCGTGGCGTTTTTCTGTGCAAAAAAGAGGGGTTGTCCCCCTCTTTTTTATTTTCCAAACAGTTCTTTGCGTTTTTTGCGCCGAACACGGTTGATATGACGCTCAAAATCCCCGTTTTCCATCAGCGCGGCAAGCACGAATTGCATATAGGTGGGAACGGTGCAGGAATAGAATCCCAGCCGTTTTTCAAATTCTGCCACAAGATGCTTGGGAAGCACCGTATAGCCGATTCGAAAGGAAGAAGAAAGGGTTTTGGAGAACGTGTTCATATAAATCACGTTGTCGTTTCGGGTATGGGAAAACAGGGTCTCCTCCGCCTTTTTGGAAACGGAAAATTCCGACTCAAAATCGTCCTCGATAATATACCGCTTTCCCTGCTGCGCCCAGCGCAGATATTCATGCCGTTTGGACGCGGAGGCGGTAACACCGCTGGGAAAACTCCGATAGGGAGAAATATGAAGCACCTGCGCCGAAGAATCCCGTAAGGCGGCGCTTTCAATGCCGTCGTTTCCCAGGGGCAGATGCTCCGGAATCACGCCCCACGCGCCGTAAACATGTTCGATTTTTTTATAAGAGGGGGATTCGATGGCATAGACGCAGTCCCGCCCCAGCAGTTCCACGATCAGGCCGTAGAGATATTCCGAACCCGAGCCGATGATAATCTGCTCGCATTCCGCAGAAATACCGCGGCTTCGGGCCAGATATTTGCGGATCGCATCCCGCAGTTCAAAGGTGCCGCAGTTGGGAGAGCGCTCCAAAATCCGCCTTTCGTAATCCGACAGCACCGCCCGCATGGTTCGGGTCAGAACCGACAGCGGGAATTCGGGCGAATCGTCGGAATGGGAATGGGGAACCGAACGGGAAACGGCAGGATGAGAGGGAGCGGCAAAGCCCTCCTCCGTGCGGAAAAGAACGAAAAATCCGCTTCGTTCCCGTGCCTCCGCATACCCCTCGTCGCACAGCAAGGCATAGGCGTGCTCCACGGTTACGGTGCTGACCCCAACGTCGTCGGCAACGGTACGCTTGGAGGGCAATTTTTCTCCGTAGGTATAAAGGCCGTTTACAATATCCTCCCGAACCTGCAAATATAGCTGCAAATACGCGGGGGTGCTTTTGGTTGAATCAATGGTGTATCTCATCTGGTTATATAAAATTCTCCCGTTTTGACTATTTTAATATTACCAAAAATATTATATACTATTATCGGCAAAAAATCAAGGAGGTTTGGTAAATTGTCACACAATCATCAAAAAAAGATGGCGGTGGTCAACGATTTTTGCGGATTTGGCCGCTGTTCTCTGGCCGTATCCATTCCCATCGTCTCCGCTATGAAAATTCAATGCTGCCCCCTGCCCACGGCGCTGTTTTCCAACCACACGGGCTTTGAAAGCTTTTATTCCGACGATTTTACCGATCACATGGACGCCTATATGGACGAATGGGTCAAATTGAACCTGCGGTTTCACGGAATTCTGACGGGCTTTTTGGGCTCGCCGAAGCAGATCGGCATTGTGAAACGGTTTTTGGAACAGTTCAAGACCGAAGAAACGGTGACGGTCATCGATCCGGTCATGGGCGACTACGGAAAACTCTATTCTACTTATTCTCCCGAACTGGCAAAAAAAATGAAGGAATTGGTGCCCTACGCGGATATTCTGACCCCGAACCTCACCGAAGCCTGCATTTTGACGCAACGGGATTATCTGCACGATCCCACGGCGGAACAGTTGGAAGAAATCTGCAAAGAACTGAACGCCATGGGACCGAAAAAAATCGTGATCTCCGGCCTGGAACGGGGCGAAGATCTGGAAAACTTCATCTTTGAAGAAGGAAAAGCCCCCTGCGTATTGCGGGAGCACAAGGTTGGCCCCTGCCGCTCGGGAACGGGAGACGTGTTCTCCTCCATGATCGCGGCGGACGCGGTCAACGGCGTGCCTTTCCGCGAATCGGTAAAAAAAGCCTCGGCCTTCATCGCAAAGGTTTTGCGGCGAGCCTTAGAATTGGACTTGCCCAAAACCGACGGGCTTTGCTTCGAAGAATTCTTAACGGAGATATGAAAAAAATGAAAAGCAACACGAAACGTATCTGCCTTGCGGCCCTCTTCACGGCCTTGATTTTCGTCTTCACCGCCTGGCTTCACATTCCCTCTCACACGGGCTACACCCACGTGGGGGACGGATTTCTTTTCCTTGCCGCATGTCTTTTGCCTTGGCAATACGGCGTCGGATGCGGCGTTGCGGGCGCTTTTTTGGCCGACTGTCTGACGGGATACGCCATGTGGGCTCCCGGGTCCATCATTATAAAAGGCGTTACCGCACTGTTTTTCACCGCCAAGGGAGAAAAAATCCTCTCGTGGAGAAACCTTCTGGGGCTAATTCCTTCGGGAGCCCTCTGCATTGGGGGATATTATTGCTACGAAGGGCTGATCACGGGGAACTTTACGGCACCTCTGGCGGGAATTCCCGGCTACGTGACCCAATGGGTATTGAGCAGTGCGTTGTATCTCGTCGCAGGATTTACCCTGGATAAATTAAAAATCAAGAAAACCTTACGGAAAGAAGGACTTCTCGAATGATGACGATCACCTATCCCGTCAAAAAGGGAATTTACGTAAATATGACCAACCGTTGCCCCTGCAACTGCACCTTCTGTCTTCGGCAGAACGGGGACAGCGTGTACGGCTCCGAGCCTTTGTGGCTGGATCGGGAGCCCACGGTGGAAGAGGTTTGCAAAAGCTTAGACGGCTGGGATCTTTCTCAATACGAGGAAGTGGTTTTCTGCGGATACGGAGAGCCCACGGAGCGGCTGGAGGATCTGCTGAAGGTGGCGGCTTATCTGAAGGGAAAGAGCGATATCGCCATCCGCATCAACACCAACGGCCTTGCGGATCTGATCTGCGGAGAGCCAACCGCCCACAAGCTGAAGGGGCTGATCGACACGGTGTCGGTAAGTCTGAACGCCACCAACAAAGAGGATTACAATCGGGTTGTACGCCCCAAATTCGGCATCGAATCCTACGACGCCATGTTGAAATTCACCCGGGATTGCACCCAATACGTGCCCAAGGTGATGATGACGGTGGTGGACGTGGTAACGACCCCCGAAGAACAGGAACTGAGCCGCAAGATCTGCGAATCGGTGGGAGCAACTCTGCGCATCCGCCCCTACGAAGAATAAAAACGCATCAAAAAAACGCTCTGTCGTCATGACAGAGCGTTTTTGCATACAGAATCAATCCAAGGTATAAGAAACACTGCAGGTTTCCCGTTTTTGGGGATCGAGAATCCGCAGGTCGCGCTTCACGGTCAGATCCTCGGGGTCCTTGGAATCGCTGGGCAAACCGTTCCAGGGCTCTACGCACACGTAAGGAGCGTCGCATCCCATGGCCTGCCAGAAGGCAAGATATTGGAACTGTGAAGCATCCACGGTGACCTTCTCCGCGGTTTTGTTGTTTTTCAGCGTAACCATGCCTTTTTTCAGTCCCGTCAGAATGATGGCTTCCTCGTCGAAGACCGCGTGGGTAAGAGGAATCACGTTTCCCTTGGCAAACTTGCAGGGAACCACGTTGCGGGACATAAACAGACCGTCCAGAAGAATCTGATTCAGGGTCTCCCCTTCGGCAAATTCCAGAGACCAATCCTCGAAAACGGTTTTATCCGTGGGAGGTACCAAAAAGCCGGGGTGGCCGCCGCAGGAATAATAGAGAGGCTCGCAATCCGTATTCTCCACGGTAAAGGATTGAATCAAGGTATTGCCTTCGATTCGGTAGGTCACATCCAAAATAAAATCAAAGGGATATTCTTTTTTGGTGGCCTCAGAGGACGTCAGGCGGTAGGTAAGATAATCCTCGGCGGAATCCACCAAAGCAAAGGTGGATCTGCGGGCAAAGCCGTGGGGGCCTTCCGAAGGATATTCCTTGCCGCGGAAGGTGTATTTCCCATTCTTAACCCGTCCGACGAAGGGGAAAATCACGGGGGAGCGTTCCCCCCAGATGGCCTCGTCTCCCTGCCAGAGCCGCTCAATACCGTCCAGACGAATGGATTGCAGTTGTGCGCCGAAGTCGCTGACCGTCACGGAAAGACGGTCGTTGGAAATGGTGGTGTTCATATCAGGAATCCTCCTTATGGGCATCTGCCCCATTGATTTCGTTATTCAAGGGAAAAGAAACGGAAGAGGCGAACTGATCCCCGTCAATGGAGAGGGAGAAGGTTGCCCCCAGCTGTTCCGCAAAGCTTTTTGCAATGGCAAGACCGAGGCCGCTTCCCTCGCCCGTGCGGGAGGGATCCCCCCGAACGAATTGCTCGGAGATCTCCTCGGCGGAGAAATTCATCTCGTAACTGGCGGTGTTTTTCACCGTCACGGTGGCAGCAGTCTCATCGGCGGAAAGGGTCACAAAAACCCGCGTTCCCGCCAGAGAGTATTTTAAGGCGTTGTCCAGCATATTCTGCAAAATACGGTATATTTTATTGCCGTTGGAACGAAGCGGTGCTTTTCCGTCGCCCTTCAGCAACACGGTCTTCCCTGCCGCGGCGGCACTGTCGGAAAGATCAGCCACCAGCTGACGGGCCAGCAAAAACAGATCCAACTCCTCCATGGAAATTTCTTCCGCACCGCTGTTGGCCTTCGACAGAGCGAACACGTCGGAGACCAGGTGGTTGAGGCGGTTGGATTTTTCGGTCAGAATCCGCACGTAATCCCGTGCCTCGGGGGAAAGTTCCACCTTGGAAAGAAGATCCAGATACCCGATAATCGAGGTCAGCGGCGTGCGAAGATCGTGAGACACGTTGGTGATCAAATTGACGCGAGAGCGCTCTGCGGAAACCTGACTGCGCAGAGTCTGGTCAAAGCCATCCCCCACGGAGCGAAGCTGCTCCTCGTAATCGGAGAAAACGTCCTCCTTATCAATGGGAGCACGATAGGACAAATTCCCTTCCTGCAGGGCCGAAATATGCTCCAGAAGGCGATTGAGGGAGTGCACGTCCCGATAGCTTGCGTAGCAATAAAGAACCGCGACCAAAAGGACGGCGAACAACAAGATCAGCTGAACCACGATCCAATAACGGTTCACGACGGTAATCCCGAAAAAGATCAGCAGAGCGATCTCCAGAATCAGGAACACGATGGTACGCAGGAAAAAGAGCATGGAATAACGGTAGCGGCGCGCGTAAGATGGGCTGAACCGTTTGCGCATGGCAAGGAAGGGCTTGTGGCAAACCCACCACAGAAAAGAACCCTTGACCATTTTTCCGTTTTTCCCCGAACGGATTAACCCCAGCACCGCCGCAAGAAATGCGAAAACGAGAAGAGTAAACACGACGGAAAAGGCGGGATAGACCGTCTGATTGTCCCCCCGTCCGAAGAGGGTAAAGAAACTGCGCAACCAAATCAGAAAAGACGTATCCAGAATCTGCAGAAAAAAGATTACCGAAAGGGCGCCGAAAAGGATTTTCAACTCGGTAAAGACACCGAAACGGCGTTTTGAGGGCTCAGCAGGCTCCGTCCAGCAGGCGGCAAGAACCAGATACAGCATGGGCAGGACGGCAAGGCTGAGGAAAAGAATGAACGCCAAAGCAAGATTTTTGGCCGTATCCCACAAAGAATACTGCTCCTGAATCCATTCCTCCGCAGGGACCAGAATTGCCCCCGCGTCACAGGAAAAGACGGACAGGGAAACGGTCTGCGTCAGGTCGTAGGGCTTCCAATCGTAATCTCCGTTGCGGGCAAAGCGCTCCGCCTGGGTATAAACGGTGTCCATCAGGTAACAAACCCCAAGGTGGTAAACCGCCGTGGTTTTTGCGTGGCTGAAGTCCATGCCATCCAAAGAGGGAATGTCGGTCAGAACCGTTCCGTCCGCGTAAAAATAATAGTGAAACGCACCGTCCACAGCAGTTCCTTCCAGATCCACGGCGGTAACGCGGGAGCCGTCGTACACCTCCCGAGCCAGGCTCTCCATCACCTCGGAGGCCTCTTGCAGACGGGAGCTGTAGCTTTCGGTATTACGAAAATCCGTATAGGTGAAGATTTCCCCCATCCCCGCCTGATCGTTGGCATAGGCGTAACAGAGGGACGCACAGACCAGAAGGATCGCCGCAAGCAACACGGCACATACCTTCAGAACGGGTAACCGAAAAAACTTCACGAGGATCCCTCCTTTTCCTTTTATCGCTCCAATTTATACCCGATGCCCCAGATCACCTTCAGATGGCGGGGCTCCCGCGGGTCGATCTCGATCTTTTCCCGAATCCGTCGGATATGGACGGTAACGGTATTTTCCGCGGCGTGGGGCTCTTCCTTCCAAGCCGCCCGATAGATTTCCTCAGCGGAATAAACCTTCCCGGGATTGCGCATAAACACTTCCATAATACGCCATTCGGTAGAGGTCAGCTTAACGGGCTTCTCCCCTGCAAAAAAATCCTTCGTGGCAAGATCCATCCGCAGATCCCCCACGGTAATGCCGTTTTCGTCCTCCTCGGGAGAGGCCCCGAAGCGGAAATAGCGCCGCAGCTGGGACCCGACCCGAGCCACCAGCTCCATGGGATTGTAGGGCTTGGCGATATAATCGTCCGCGCCCACGTTCAGCCCGAGAACCTTGTCCCCATCCTCGGTACGGGCGGAAAGGATAATAATGGGGATATTCCGATCCTTTCGGATGTGCATCACCGCGGAAAGCCCGTCCATGCGGGGCATCATCAGATCCATGAGGATCAGATGAACTTTATTTTGGGAAAGCACGTCCAGAGCCTCCAGGCCGTCGTAAGCCTTCAACACGGAATAGCCTTCCAACTCCAACAATTTGGTGATAGCGGAAACAATTTCGGGATCGTCGTCCACCACGAGAATCGTTGCGTTGTTTTCCGAAGAACTCATAAAAAACTCCTTACAAAGAGGAAGGTAATATCTTAACCGTATTATTATACCACAAGAACGGGACGTTGTCAAGAAATTCCGAATTATTTCAAGGAATTCTTCTGCCCTACCCTTGATAGAATTTTACCGTCCCTCTTGACTTCTTGCTCCGTTTGTGATATACTACGATTGGAAGTAGCATAGTCACGCGCAGATATGGAGGAGCTTTTGCTCCCTGCGGAAGACGAGTTGCTTCCGTTTTTTTGTTTGTTTTTGATCTTCCGTTCTTCGGTTAAGCGGGTTTTCGGGGGGAATTTTGCAAAATCGGCATTCGAGAGGTTGACATTTCGCATCAAATCTGCTATACTATAAACAGCAGAGCGAGAGTTTTGGGCAACGCTGCTTGCAGTAGTCCCTTGCTTCCAGACCTCTGCTTTTTTTCTGCCCTCGCAAGAAACACCCGTGGCAAGTTCCGTCCGTCAGTTCAGCAACAGAGGGACGGCACAGGGCAAGGGAATGGCGTGCTCGATGAGGAAGGCGCGGTCGAGGGAGGACAGGGTTCCGTATTCCAGCAACAGAGCGGTCAATTCCGCAAAGCGGCGGGGAGAGGTGTCGAATTCGTACCACAGAAAATACCGTCCGTCGTAACGGTAAACCTCGGCGCAAAGGGAGGGGTCCCGCAGAAAAACGCGGCGGGAGTCGAGAAGACCGTCCAGATCGAAAAATTCAATTACGCGGGAAAACAGCCCTTGATCGATCTCGCGGGGAAAGGAAAAATAGAGCAACAATTCCCCCGAAGGGCTTTCCGCAGCCCGCAGGGTGACGTTTCCCGTCTCCTCCACCCCTTCCCGCAAACAGACCAGAACCGCGAGATGCTCGCAAAAGCGGCGGGTACGGGGATCGGAAAAGGACATGGTATCGTAACGCACGCCGAAGGCCTGCTGATCGGATACGCTCAGGGTAACGAGAATTTCCCGTGCGGTCTTCTCCATCTTCATAGGCAACCCCTCCTCTGCTATACTCCATTATATTTCCGAAGAAAGATTTTGGTCAACGACTTGACAAAGAGGAAAATATATGTTATATTTTAGATATTAAACGTTGAGGTTCTGCCATGAAGATTTTAGCCATTGAAAGCTCCTGCGACGAAACCGCCGTTGCCCTGGTGGAGGACGGTCGCATTCTTTTGAAAAACGAAGTAATTTCCCAGATTCCCGTCCACGAACGGTACGGCGGCGTGGTACCCGAAATCGCATCCCGTTGCCACATCGAGGCCATTGAACCCTTAGTGGAGCGGACCCTTGAGGGGACGGTGCCCGACGCCATCGCCGTTACCTACGCACCGGGACTTATCGGGGCCCTGCTGGTAGGGGTGAATTATGCGAAAAGCCTCGCGTTTACCTACAATTTGCCCTTGATTCCCGTCCATCACCTGCGGGGACACGTGGCGTCGAATTATCTGACCCACCCCGATCTGAAGCCGCCCTTTACCGCCTTGATTGCATCGGGCGGGCACAGCCATATCGTTCACGTCAAGTCCTATACGGAATACGAAATTCTGGGGAAAACCCGGGACGACGCGGCGGGGGAAGCCTTTGACAAAACCGCGCGGATTCTGGGCCTGGGATACCCGGGTGGACCGAAAATCCAGAAGACCGCGGAAACGGGGAATCCCGACGCCATCGTATTTCCGAAGGTTCATTTCAAGGACGCGCCCTACGATTTCAGCTTTTCGGGAGTCAAGACCGCCGTGGTCAATTTTGCCCACACCGCAAAGCAGCGGGGAGAAGAAATCAACGCCCCCGACCTTGCGGCATCCTTTACGAAGGCGGTTTGCGGCGTATTGACCGAAAAAAGCGTGCTTGCGGCGAAAAACACCACGGGAAAGCTGGTTCTTGCGGGCGGAGTCTCGGCAAACGGAGATCTGCGGCGCATGATGGAAGAATCCTGCAAAAAGGAAGGGATTGAGTTATATCTCCCCCGTCCGGACCTGTGCGGGGACAACGGGGCCATGATCGCCTCCCAGGCCTATTACGAATTTCAGGCGGGCAACGTGGCAAAAAGCGACCTGAACGCCTACGCCACCATGCCGGTGGATCAGCCGATTTTTTAATTTTCGAATACTTGTTCGAATATTGTAAAACATAAGACAAAAAAATGAGTTATAATAAGTACAGAAACTTACTATAACTCTTTTTTGTTTGAGGGACAAAATGGCAGGATCGCGTAAATACTGTTGCAATAAATACATAGAAAAGGTAATCGAAGAATACCCCTATGCAAAATTTCAGAAAGCCGTGGAGCGGCTGGGGAAATTTCCGCCCTCCGATCCGATGATCAGCACCGACCGTATCTATCAACGGATGCTTTTCAATCGGGAGGCGGTGGAAGCGGCTCTGCATCGGGCCATGTGGTATCCCCAGGGGGAAAAGCTCTACGATCTTTTGCAGTTGGTTTATTGGTCCAAGACCCACTCGGAAATCACGGCGGCCTTGGAATTGAATATGCTCCCTCAGGACGCGGAAAAGCTGCTACGGAATTTTCGGATCATCCTGTACGACGAGTTGGGGCTGATTTTGCCCTGAATCATTTTGCGATTTCGATGCGATATACGATCTTCGCTCCATCCTCCTCGGTCTCGCAATGGGTACAAAAGCCCGAATTTTTCATCAGATCCACCGTGCGGTTGATGGAATTGAGATAGAGACGCAGATCCCGACAGAACCCCTTGCAGAAGGACTCTTTTTTCGGCTTTTTGGGCGGCATTTCCCGATTCAGTTTTTCAATATACTGCTCCATTTGCGCCACCCGATACCCTCGGGAAACCGTGGTGTTCAGCACTTTTTTGCGCAGGCTCTCGCCCTCCACGGCCAGAAGGGCACGGGCGTGCCGCTCGGAAAGGCGCGCCTCCAGAATCGCCTCCCGCAAGGAGGGGGATAATTGCAAAAGCCGCATTTTATTGGCCACGGCCGATTGACTTTTCCCCAGCTTTGCCGCTAATTGCTCCTGGGTCAGTCCCAACATCTCAGACACCAGACGCATCCCCTCCGCCTCCTCGAAATAATTGAGATTTTTCCGCTGGATGTTTTCCGAAAGGGCCAGCAACGCCCGCTCTCCCGAGTCGGACTCGGTGACGATGCAGGGGACCTTGTCCAGCCCCAATTTTCGGGCTGCAAGATAGCGACGGGTTCCTGCGACGATCTCGTAGGCCCCTTCCCCGCAATAACGGACGGTGAGGGGATGAACGATGCCCACCTGCCCGATGTTTTCGCAGAGCCCCATCAGAGACGGATCCTCCGTCCGATGCCGCGCCGTTTCCCGACAGCGAAGGAACGCCGTAGGGATTTCCCGATAAATTTTTCCCGTAATTCGATTCATTTTTAACCTCCTGATGCTTGTTGTTGTGTTGTGTGCCCTTATTATACCGCAAAGGTTCTGCGGATTTTAGCAAACGGAGGGCGAGGGGTTTTACAGGGTCTTCCGCCCCTCGACAGACCGCACCCTTTCCCGCGGGAATTTGAGACGAAGGGACGGGAAGCGCCGCGAATCGTGATGAGAAGTTTTTCAAACCGAAACTTGACAAATTTTGAAAATCGTGGTATACTGTCACGGCGAAAGGAGTGACGCGAAATGATCGCTTTCTTGGCAAAGATTTTCATTCGGAATCATCATAATTATACCGACCCCACCGTGCGGCAAAAATACGGGATTCTCTGCAGTCTGGCAGGAATCGGGCTGAACCTTCTGCTTTTTGGCGGGAAATGTTTTATCGGGCTTTTAACGGGTTCCATTGCGGTGACGGCGGACGCCTTCAACAATCTGTCCGACGCGGGCTCCGCGGTGATTACCCTGGCAGGGTTCCGTCTTTCGGGACAAAAACCCGACCCCCAGCATCCCTTCGGACACGGACGGTTTGAATACATTGCGGGACTTTTCGTTTCTTTTTTGATTCTCTTGATGGGATTTGAGCTGGCAAGCACCTCGCTGGATAAAATTCTGAATCCTCAGACCGTGGAATTCCGCTGGATCACCGTAATTATTCTGTCGGCATCGGTGTTGGTCAAGTTGTATATGGGGCTTTATAACCGCTCCGTGGGCAAGAAGATCAAATCCGCCGCCATGATGGCCACCATGACCGACTCCTTGAGCGATGCGGCGGCCACGACGGTGATTCTGATCTGCACCATTCTTTCAAACTTTACGACCCTGAATCTGGACGGATATTGCGGCATGGCGGTGGCGCTGATGATTTTTGTCGCAGGGATCCGCTCCGCAAAGGAGACCGTCTCTCCCCTGCTGGGACAACCGCCCGAAAAGGAATTCGTGGAGCAGGTGGAAAAAACCGTCCTTTCCTACGAGGGCATCGTGGGGATTCACGATCTCATCGTTCACGATTACGGCCCCGGTCGGAAGATTATCTCCCTCCACGCGGAGGTGCCGGGGGACGCAAATCTGTGGGAGACTCACGACCTGATCGATAACGTGGAGCAAGAGCTGGCCAACGAGCTGAACAGCATCGTGGTGATTCACATGGACCCCATCGCCGTCAGCGACGTGGCGACCCTGCAGCTGCGTAACGCCATTGCGGAAGAGCTGAAGGAAATCCATCCGAAGATTACTCTTCACGATTTCCGCGCCGTCCCGGGTCCCACCCATACCAACGTGATTTTCGACGCGGTGCTCCCCTTTGACAGTAAGCTTTCCGAGGAGGAGGCACAAGAAAAAATCGTCACCCTCATCGCCGAGCGCCACGAAAACACCAACGCCGTCATCCAAATCGACCGCAGTTTTACGTAACGGAACAGCAAGAATTAAGAAGGACCCCAACCGAGATATCTGTTGAAAAAAGTATATTTTTTGTTTCCCCTTAGCTCACAAACCCCTTCCACCCCCACGCCGCACTACGGCGACGCGGCGGTCCCCCTTCCCCTTTCCCATGGCGGGAAAGGGGACGGCAAAGGCAGGTGCACGAATCGCCGAGATTTTTGTCATACACAATAAAAAACCAACGCCGTCATTCAAATCGACCGGAGCTATACTTAAAAAAACAAGGATGAATACGCACAAAAAGGCACCCCGTTTGGGGTGCCCTTCTCCTTATATGAGGTTCAATTACTACAAGAGGTTCAATAAAATTCAACCACGTCGATATGCAGGATAAGCAGTAACATCTTTCGGATTATACATATCATCGACACGATAAGTATACGATCCTTCATACAACAATGTTTCTGCAGCCGTCTCCGGGTCGCTCATTGTCGCTGTTGTAAAGGTTTTCTTATTATACGTATCATAATGACGATACCATCCTTCAGGGTTTTCAAATACAACACTGGTTAATCCTGCGCTTCTAAATGCATATTCACCTATATCGATCAAACTCTTCGGAATTACAATACTGCTCAATGCGGTACAACTCCTAAAAGCATACGGCCCAATGCTTGTCAATCCTTCTGTAAAAGTAACATCAGTCAACGCAGTGCATTCGCAGAATGATTGGTTCCCCCACGTAGTAACACTTGCCGGAATTACTACACTCTTCAGAGATGTACAAGACTGAAAGGCCATTTCACCTATACTCGTCACCCCTTCGGGGATAATGACACTCGTCAAAGCATCACAAGAATAAAAAGCAGATCTCCCTATTGTTTTTACCCCGTTGGAAATAATCACATTGTTTAGTGCGTCACAATAAGAAAATGTACTATCTGAAATTGTGGTCACACCTTCCGGAATGACAACACTTTCTAAAGCATCACAACTCGAAAAGGCATTTCTACCTATCGTTGTCACAGTATCAGGAATCTGCACTTTTTTTATTGCAGAACTGCTGAATGCACTATCTAAAATAACCGTAACGGGCTTACCATTATAATAAGCGGGAATATTCACCGAAACGACAGAGGTTTTGTAGGTAGAGTTTAAGGAAACTCCGTAAGTATCGTCTTCCTGCAACGTAAAGTTCAACAGAGAAATTTCGTTGGTGACAACTTGGTCCAGAATACCACTCAGGTCGTGGGTTTCCGTAGTGTTGTCGGTATAATAGATAATCAAATTCGTGCCGGAGATTTCCGTTTTGAGGATGCCTCGACCGGCGGCGCCGGTATCGCCCTTGGGGCCGGTCTCACCCGTTGCACCCTGGGGTCCCGTTGCACCCGTTTCACCTTGTGGGCCGGTTGCACCTTGCAAGCCTTGAGGACCTTGGGGACCCGTGGCACCCGTTTCGCCCTGCAAACCTTGAGGACCTTGGGGACCCGTGGCGCCCGTTTCGCCCTTCAAAGAGGCGATCCATTCTTCGATGGTGCCGATGTTGGGGTTCTGTTCTTTTGCCAGTTCGTAGGCAGATTTGCCCGCTTCACCGGGTTGTCCGTCCGCACCCACGAGGGAGGCTAACCATTCGTCGAGGGTTCCAATGGTGGGATCGGCGGCCTTGGCCAATTCATAGGCAGATTGACCCGCGTCGCCCTTGTCACCCTTATCACCCTTGTCGCCTTTTTCCCCCTTCAGGGAAGCAAGCCATTCGGTGAGGGTACCCACGTTGGGATTGGCCTCTTTCGCCAATTCATAAGCAGATTTGCCGTCCGCACCGCGGAGAGACAAAAGCCATTCCTGAACGGTGCCCACGTTGGGATCGTTTTCCTTTGCCAATTCGTAAGCGGATTTCCCCGTTGCACCGGTAGCGCCGGTGGCACCCGTGGCACCCGTTTCGCCCTTCAAAGAGGCGATCCATTCTTCGATGGTGCCGATGTTGGGATTCTGTTCTTTTGCCAGTTCGTAGGCAGATTTGCCCGCTTCACCGGGTTGTCCGTCCGCACCCACGAGGGAGGCTAACCATTCGTCGAGGGTTCCAATGGTGGGATCGGCCTCTTTTGCCAGTTGATATGCAGACAAGCCTGCGGCACCCGCAGCACCCGTGGCGCCCGTTTCGCCCTTCAGAGAGGCAATCCATTCTTCGATGGTGCCAATGTTGGGATTCTGTTCTTTCGCCAGTTCGTAGGCGGATTTACCCGCTTCACCGGGTTGTCCGTCCGCACCCACGAGGGAAGTCAACCATTCGTCGAGGGTTCCGATGGTGGGATCGGCCTCTTTTGCCAACTGATAAGCAGACAGACCTGCATCACCTTTTTCGCCCCGTGCACCCACGAGAGATGCGAGCCATTGCTCAAAGGTACCGACGGAGGGATCGGCCTCATAAGCCAGTTCGTAGGCAGATTTGCCCGCAACACCGGGATCGCCCTTGTCACCTTTATCGCCCTTTTCGCCTTTCGCCCCGTGCAGAGAGGTGAGCCAGGATGCAAGATCACCCACGGAGGGGTCGTTTTCATAGGCCAATTCATAAGCGGATTTTCCGTTGGCGCCGTATTCCCCGGCCGCCCCTTTCAAGGAAGCAAGCCATATGGCCTCGTCGCCCACGAAACCGTGATTCAAAGCAATCTGATAAGCGGAAAGACCCGTAGCGCCTTGGTCGCCTTGGTCACCTTTTTCACCTTGTACGCCTTGGTCGCCTTTATCACCCTTGTCACCCTTGTCACCCTTGTCACCCTTGTCACCCTTGTCGCCTTTTGCGCCGATCAAGGTATCGAGCCATTCGTCAAGGGTCCCGGTATATCCTTGCTGTTTTGCCAATTCATAGGCGGAGGCACCGGTGGCACCCACGGCACCGTCTGCGCCCGCGTCACCCTTGTCACCCTTATCGCCTTTTTCACCTTGTACACCCTGGACGCCTTGGTCGCCCTTATCGCCTTTATCTCCTTTGGCACCGACGAGAGAGGCAAGCCAGTCCTCCAGAGAGCCTTGATAGCCCTGGGACTGCATCAATTCAAAGGCGGAAAGACCCTGATCACCCTTGTCGCCCTTTTCACCCTGAACGCCTTGGATGCCTTGATCACCCTTGTCGCCCTTTTCGCCTTGGACGCCTTGGATACCTTGATCACCCTTGTCGCCCTTTTCACCCTGGACGCCTTGGATACCTTGATCGCCCTTGTCGCCCTTTTCGCCTTGGACGCCTTGGATACCCTGATCACCCTTGTCGCCCTTTTCACCTTGGACGCCTTGGATGCCTTGATCGCCCTTGTCGCCCTTCGCGCCTACGAGGGAGGCAAGCCAGGTCTGGAGATCCCCGTCAAAGCCCGCAAGGCAAGCCAGTTCGTAGGCCGATTTTCCTGCCGCGCCCGTGGCACCCGTTGCCCCGGTGGCACCCGTATCGCCTTTGTCGCCCTTTTCGCCTTTGGCTCCCGCTTCCCCGACGAGGGAGGCAAGCCATTGGGCTTTCGTTCCGGTATATCCTTCCGCCACGGCAACATCATAAGCACTGGCACCGTCCGCACCGGTCAGCCCCTTGAGCCAGGAGGTGAGATCTCCCGTATAACCGGAGGCCACGGCCAATTCATAGGCGGATTTGCCCGCAACGCCGTCTTTGCCGTCCACGCCGTCTTTGCCGACGATGGAAGTGAGCCATTGGGTTTCCGTACCTTTATAACCGTTTTCCACGGCCAGTTGGTAGGCCGACTTTCCGTCTGCTCCGTTTTTGCCGTTGGTTCCGTTGACACCGTCCTTACCGGGCGTGCCGATGAGAGAAAAAAGCCATTCCTCCACCGTACCGGTATAGCCCTTTTCCACGGCCAATTCGTAGGCCGAAGCGCCCACGTCACCTTTGGGGCCGTTTTCCCCTGCAAGAGACATGAGCCACTCTTCCACGCTGCCCTCGTAGCCGTTCTGTACGGCCAGATCGTAGGCGGTCAGATTTTCCGCCGTGCCGCCGCTGAAAAAGCTTCCGTTGTGAATCAGCACCGTAAGCAACGTGGCCACCAGCGTACTGATCACCACGCAACCCAAAGCGCCGAGGATCTTTTTCCACTTGTTTTGTACTTTTGCCTGTTCCATTTTTAACCTCCGAAAAATTCGTTTGCGAGAACGATTTCGTTATACTCTTAATTATATAAAATACATCGATATTTGTCATATACTGACGGTATAATCCGAGTTTTTTTGCAAAAAAGTTTGATTTTTATCACACTTCGTTTTCATTTTCACGAAAAAAGCAGAAGAAAGAAATGGAGCAAAAAGACGTGCAAAGGGAATTTTTCTACAAAATGCGGAATTTTTGGAGTAAGGGGTTGATTTTTCGCAGAGAGTAGAGTATAATAATACGTTGTATAAATTTAGTAAATGAATTCCAATATACGAGAGGATGCTTTTTATGATTCGTGAAGATCTTCGTAACATCGCCATTATCGCCCACGTTGACCACGGTAAGACCACCCTGGTGGACGAAATGCTGAAGCAGGGCGGCGTTTTTCGGGATAACCACGAGGTAAACGACCGGGTTATGGACTCCAACGCCATTGAGCGGGAGCGCGGCATTACCATTCTTGCAAAAAATACCGCCGTCAAATACAAGGACAAGAAAATCAACATCGTAGACACCCCGGGGCACGCTGACTTCGGCGGCGAGGTGGAACGGATTCTGAAGATGGTCAACGGGGTTCTGCTTTTGGTGGACGCCTTTGAAGGCCCCATGCCCCAAACCCGTTTCGTGCTGCAGAAGGCCCTGGAATTGGGTCACAAGGTCATCATCGTGGTCAATAAGATAGACCGTCCCGACGCCCGTCCCACGGAAGTGGTGGACGAGGTTCTGGAGCTGCTTTTGGACCTGGACGCCACCGATGAACAGCTGGATTCCCCCGTTATTTTCGCTTCGGGCAGAACCGGCGTGGCGGGGCTTTCCCCCGACGGGGAAATGAAGGACTTTATTCCCCTTCTGGACACCATCGTAGACTATTTCGATCCTCCGCAGGGTGAGGAAGAAGCCCCCTTGCAGATGCTGGTCTCCTCCATCGACTACAACGAATACGTAGGGCGCATTGCCATCGGTCGCGTGGAACGGGGCTGCATGAAGATCAATCAGGACGTGGTTCTGTGCGACTATCACGGTTCCCGTCCCAATTCCAAGGCAAAAATCGTTTCCATGTATCAGTTCGAAGGGCTGAATCGGGTCCCCTGCACGGAAGCCAAGCCCGGAGACATCGTCTGCGTTTCGGGCATTGAAAGCGTTACCATCGGAGACACCATCTGCGTACCCGATGCGGTAGAGCCCCTGCCCTTCGTCAAGATTTCCGAGCCCACGGTGGAAATGACCTTCATGGTCAACGATTCCCCCTTTGCGGGACGGGAAGGCAAATACGTCACCTCCCGTAACCTGCGGGCCCGTTTGTACAAAGAACTGCTCAAGGACGTCTCCCTGCGCGTAACCGACACGGAATCCACCGAGGCCTTCAAGGTCTGCGGACGCGGGGAAATGCATCTGTCCATTCTAATTGAAAATATGCGTCGGGAAGGCTTTGAGTTCCAGGTCAGCACACCCAAGGTTCTGTATAAAGAAATCGACGGAACCCTCTGCGAGCCCATGGAACGGCTGGTAGTGGACGTGCCTGCCGATTCCGTCGGCGCGGTTATGGAAAAAATGGGTTACCGCAAGGGTGAGCTTACCAGCATGAATCAGGTGGGTGACCGCACCCGTCTGGAATTTATCGTCCCCTCCCGCGGCCTGTTCGGATATCGGGGCGAATTTATGACCGATACCCGCGGCGAAGGAATCATGAGCTCAATCTTCGATTCCTACGCCCCCTTCAAGGGCGACATTCCCCGCCGCCTCAACGGCTCTCTGGTAGCCTACGAGACGGGGGAAACCACCAACTACGGCATGTTCTATTCCCAGGATTCGGGTGCCATGTTCATCGGCTCGGGTGTGGAGGTTTACGGCGGCATGATCGTAGGGGAAGCCAGCCGTCAGAACGATATCGTAGTCAACGTGTGCAAGAAAAAGCACATGACCGCCATCCGCTCCGCCGGAAAGGACGAAGCGCTGCGCCTCGTTCCTCCTCGAATTCTGAGTCTGGAGCAGTCCCTGGAATTCATCGCCGACGACGAGCTGGTGGAGGTTACACCCAAAACCATCCGTTTGCGCAAGCGAATTCTGGACCACTCCATTCGCATGAAGAACTTCATGAAGAACAAATAAAAAAACCTACCATGGGAGGACCCTGACCGTGAACGTTTTTGCACAATCCCGGTGGATCTGGCTTCATAACGAAAAAAGCTCCGACGAATACGCGGAATTCCGCGACGATTTTTTCGCGGAAAACGGACGTTCGACGATTCGGATTTCCTGCGACAGCGACTACACCCTTTGGGTCAACGGCGTCTGTGCGGCAAGCGGACAGTACGGGGATTTTGAGCACTATAAAATCTACGACACGGTGGATCTGACGCCCTATCTGACCGAAGGGGAAAACCGGGTTGAGATTCTGGTGTGGCATTTCGGAAAAGCCACCCAGCGGTATTTCCCCGCCCCTGCAGGCTTGATCTACGAGATTGTCGACGGAGAGGAAATTCTTGCGGTCAGCAACGAAGAAACCTTGGCCCGAAAGAGTCCCGTATATCAAAGCGGACGTAACAAAAAAATCACGGGGCAGCTGGGCCTTGGCTTTGCCTACGACGCAACCCAAGAAAACAGTGATCTGCCCTTCTCCCCCGCCGTCACGGTGGAAAAAACCTGCATCTTCTATCCCCGCCCCATTCAAAAGCATTCTTTGGAAGACCTGACCGAGGGAAAAGAGATCCGTCGGGAAGGAAACCGTATTCTTTACGATTTGGGAAAAGAGTGCGTCGGGCTTTTGGAATTTGCCTTACGGTCTGCGGAGGAACAGAATCTCTGCATCGCCTTCGGGGAGCATCTTGCCGCTGACGGCTGGGCGCCCCGCATTATCGGCGGACGGGATTTCAGCATTGACTACCGTGCAAAAAAAGGCGACAACCACTATATCAACCATATGCTCCGATTTGGGTGCCGCTATCTGGAGATCAGAGGGGAAAAACCCTTTGAGACCGAAAAAATCGGCATCCGCAACCAGACCTATCCCGTAAAACGCAATAAGGCTAAATTTGAATCGGATTTAGACCGCCGCATTTACGAAATGTGCGTCAACACCCTGGAAAAGTGCATGATGGAGCATTACGTGGACTGTCCCTGGCGGGAACAATGCCTCTACGCTTTCGACTCCCGCAACCAGATGCTTTGCGGCTATAAGGTCTTTGAAGGAAGCAACGCGGAATACGCCCGCAGCAATCTGATGCTCTTTGCAAAGGATCGACGGGAGGACAATCTCCTGTCCATTTGTTCCCCCTGCGGCGCAAATCTGACCATCCCTTCCTTTTCCCTCTATTACGCCCTTTCTTCCGCGGAATATCTGCGCGTTACGGGCGACAAGGACTATGCAAAAATCGCCGCCAAAAAACTGACCGAAATTCTCGATGCTTTCTTAAACAACCGACAGAACGGCCTTGCCATGCGGTTTGAGGGAGCGGAGCATTGGAATTTCTACGACTGGTCGGAGTTCTCCGACGGAACCTTGGGAAAAACCCAGGCTGCCGAGGCGGACGGGGCCATCAACTGTCTGCTGATCCTCGCCCTCGATTGCATGGAAGAAATCTGCAAAATTGCGGAAATTTCCTTCCCCTATCCGGGTATTGCGGAGAGTCTTCGCACGGCGACGCGGAAGGCCTTTTTCGACGAAAAAGCAGGCCTCGTCACCATGCGCACGGGCACGGAAGAATACACGGACCTGGTCAACAGTCTGGCCATTCTGACCGACGTGGTCACGAAGGATGAGGCTAAAATCATCTGCAACAAAATCACGGAGAAAAAAACAGTCCCCTGCTCTCTGAGCATGCGCGTATTCAAATACGACGCCATGCGGAAGACCGACGCCGAAGGGTTTACGCCCTATATTCTCGAAGAAATCCGCAGAGACTATAAAACCATGCTGGATTCGGGCTTCGACTGTGCGTGGGAAACCATCAACGGGCACACGGATTTCGACGATGCGGGAAGCCTCTGTCACGGCTGGAGCGCCGTTCCCGTTCTCTATCTCCCCCAAACAAAGGAATAAATTTTTATGCTACAAAAATACATCGGCGACCGCCCCTTTTACCGTCAGTTGCTGAAGCTTTCCGTTCCTATCATGATCCAGAACGGCATCACCGCCTTCGTGAACATGCTGGATAATATCATGGTCGGCTCGGTGGGCGAAGCGGAAATGACGGGGGTTGCGGTGGCAAACCAACTGATTTTCATCTTCAATCTCTGTATTTTCGGAATTCTTTCGGGGGCAGGTCTGTTCAGCGCCCAGTTCAAAGGAAAATCCGATCACGAGGGCATCCGCCACACCTTCCGCTTTAAAATGATTGCGGGCATCGGCATCACGGTGTTGGTTATGGGGGTGTTCTATTTCTTCGGAGAACCCCTCTGCAAGCTGTATATGCAAGGGAGCGAAGGGAACATCGACCCGGTCAAAACCCTTGAATACGCCTACGAATATCTGGTGATCATGCTCATCGGGCTGATCCCCTACACCGTCTCCCAATGCTACGCCAGTACCCAGCGGGATATGTCCCTGCCCATGTCTTCTATGGTGGCAGGGGTTGTGGCAACGGGGGTTAACCTCGTATTGAACCTGATGCTGATTTTCGGGGTTCCCTCGCTGAACATTCCCGCCCTGGGCGTTGCGGGGGCGGCCATTGCAACGGTGATCGCCCGCTTCGTAGAATTGGCCATCGTAGTCATCTGGACCCATACCCACAAAAAGGTATTCCCCTTCATTCAGGGTGCTTACCGCAGTCTTTACGTTCCCAAACGGCTGGTGGGGCAAATTATCGTAAAAGGATTCCCCCTCATGCTCAACGAAACCGTCTGGGCTCTGGGCATCGCCGTTTTGGGACAGTGCTATTCCATGCGGGGTCTGGACGTGGTCGCCGCGCACAACATCGTACAGACCTTCCTGAACGTGTTTGCGGTCACCTTCCGCTCGGCAGGAGTGGCAATCGGCATTATTCTGGGTCAGCTTCTCGGCGCAAAGAAATGGGATCAAGCAAAAGAAGAAAGCCCGAAAATGGTCATGTTTTCCGTGTTTCTCGGTCTTCTTACGGGCATCGCCTTTGCCGCCTGCGCGGGATTCATTCCCAACATGTACGAAGTTCCCGACGCCGTCCGCAGCCTTGCCTCGATCCTGATGCTGATCACCGCCTGCGTGCAACCCCTTGAGGCCTACGTCCATTCCTCCTATTTCATTCTGCGCTCGGGAGGCAGAACGGGGGTCACGATTCTGTTCGACTGCGGATATACCTGGTTTTTGTGCGTTCCCGTAGCGGCCATTCTCAGTTATCTGACCGCCACACCCATCGTTCCCCTCTACGCCATCGTGCAGGCCTTGACGCTGATCAAGTGCTTTGCGGGTGGAATTCTGGTCAAGAAGGGCATCTGGATCCGCAACATTGTCGACACACCGGAAAAATAAAGAAAAAAATTACCGCCTTGCGCTTTGCAAGGCGGTTTTCGTTGCAATTTTTTATTTTTCGAAGGTGAAATCTTCCCAAGGAATGTTGACCTCTGCCTTTTCGGAAATGATCTGATCCACGTGGGTCAGCAGGGGGAAATCCTTCAGATTCAGCACGCCCTTCTCGGCGGCGATGCGCACGGCACGGGCCACACGAACGGCGACCACGAGGGATTCCAGAGTTACCCCGTTCAGCTCGGCCTTCGCTTCGTCGATGTTCAATCCGCGGCCCAGCAGAATCCCAACCAGACGGGTGCGTCCGCCGTAGACGGTCACGTACAGGTCTCCCGCACCGACGGAAAGGTTTTCCAGAGTGCCGGCTCCCTGATAATCGAGAAGCTTGGACATTTCCTTCACGGCCTGACCGAAAACGGCGGCCTGAGAATTGAAGTGCAGTTCGCTGTCAATACCGAATCTGCGCTGATTGACGCCGATGGTGAGGGCGATGCCGAGGGCGTAACCGTTTTTCAGCGCCACGGCACTTTCGATGCCCACCACGTCGGTGGTAATGCTGATGTGATAATAATCCGTCGCCATCCAGGACTTGATCTTACGCAGAATTTCCAGATCCTTTCCGCAGAAGGCCACCTCGCTCTGGTCGTGAATGATCAACTCGTAGGCCGTGCAGGGACCGCCGATGGCGTTGAGAGAAATCTTCTTTCCCATGGCGTCCAGCTTTTCCTGCCACAGGTCGGGGTAGGTGCGCAGAGTGCCGTCGGGCATATCCATCAAGCCCTTGGTGACGGTGAGCACGTAGGTGCTTTCGGAGATTTTGGGCAGAACCACGTCGCCGAACCACTCCACACCGAAGCTGGAAACGCCGCCGATGACCAGATCCGCACCATCAAGGGCCTCTTCCAATCCTTCCACCTGATAGAACTTCAAGCCTGCGGGGAAATCCACCTTAAATTTGGGGTGACGGTTTACCGCAAGGCAGTTGTCGATGATTTCCCGATCCAGAGGCGTTCCGACCACGCGGACCTCGTTTCCGTTTTCCCGTGCGGGGAAGGCAAGAGCAGAACCCATTTGTCCTGCGCCGACGATGGTGATAATAGCCATAATCAATCTCCTTATGAAAATTTTTTGAAAAGTCTTGCAAAAGTTTGAAAAACGTGATATAATGGTATCCGTGAGGACAATCCTATTATAACTCCATTTTTTCTCTTTGTCAAGCCCCGAAACGAAAAATGAAACATCTTCACGGAAGGGGCAAGATTCGATCAAAGATTTTCAAAGTTTTTCAAAAAAAGGACGGAATGGTATGATTCGCTACGAACGGCAACAGGCTATTTTGCAATATCTGCAGCAACACAACCCCGCAACGGTGGGAGAAATCGCCCGCCACGTTTTTGCCAGCGAGGCCTCGGTGCGTCGGGATTTGGCTTCCATGGAAGAAAAGGGCACGGTGAAGCGGATCTACGGCGGCGTTCTGCTGGGCGAGCGGACGGGGACGGTGATCCCTCTGGAAATGCGGGACGGCGAGCACGCAAAGGCCAAGGATGCAGTGGCAAAGGCGGCGGCAGAAAAGGTCTTTGAAGGGGCAACGGTTTTTCTCGACGCATCTTCCACGGTGCATCGCATGATGAAATATCTGAAGGGGTTCAAAAATCTGACCGTCATCACCAACAATCTTCGGATATTTTCGGAAACGGAAGGCTTTGAAGGGAAGCTGTACTGCACGGGCGGAAGCTACAACCCGAAAAACCGTGCCTTCCACGGCCCCGCGGCGGAAGCCTGCGTCAAGGCACTTCACGCGGACCTCTTCTTCTTTTCTTCTCAGGGAATCAGCGAAGAAGGCGAAATTTCCGACTTTTCCGAATCGGAAACGGCTCTGCGGAAAACCATGCTGCAGCGGGCAACGAAATCCTATTTTCTCTGCGATCGATCCAAAATCGGCGTTCGGTTCCCCTTTCGGGTCTGCGACAAAGAGGAAATCAGCGGCATTTTCTGCGACGTAAAACTTCCGTGGGAAAGGTAAAAACGTGTTGACAGAACGCGAAAAATGTGCTATACTGATACAAGATCAACAAAGGAGACTATCACTATGATTCTGACCGAAGAACAACGGATGAAGGCCCTGCACGGCTTCGTAGATACGGAGATTCGCGACGGGTACCGTTTCTTTTACCGTTTTACGAAAAAACAGCGGGATTACTATAAAGAAACCGTCTTCGTGACCAAGGAACGGGCAAGCTCTTCCCAATATATGGAATTCGTCACCGACGCCACCGCCGTTTCCTTTGCCTACCGGGAAGAGCAGGCTTCTTCCCAGAAGTTCTATTTCTTCGACCTGTACGTAAACGGAGAAATGGCAGAACACAAGGGCGAGGAGTCGTACACCACTCCCGACGAGGGCGTTTGCACCTTTGACCTGCCTGCAGGCGAAAAGACCGTCCGCATTTATTTCCCCAATCTGAGCATGACGGGATTGGGCAAGGTGGAACTGGAAAACGCAACGGTCTTCCGCACCACGGAAAAGAAGATTCAATACGTGGCGTACGGAGACTCCATCACCCAGGGATATACCGCCTTCTCCCCTTCCCTGACCTACGTGAACATCGTAGGCTCCCATCTGGACGCGGACGTTTACAACATGGGCATCGGCGGGGAATTTTTCCAGCCCCTTATGGTGGATGAGGATTATCCCGTTAAGGGCGATATCGTCACGGTAGCTTACGGCACCAACGACTGGGGACATATTGAGCCCGAAGAAGACGCGGTGCGGAGAAAAGGATTTTTCGAGGCGCTGCTGAAAACCCACAAGGGGGCGAAGATCTTCGTGCTTCTGCCCATCTGGCGGGGCAACGGACGGGAAGATGACGTGAACGGATACGGAAAACTGAACGACTACCGCGCCATGTTGCGGGAGGAAATGAAGCAATATCCCGAAATCACCGTTATCGAAGGAATCAATCTGGTTCCCCATCACACGGATTTCTACGTGGCGGACGTGTTGCATCCCAACGCGCTGGGCTTCACCCAATACGGCAAAAACGTGTGGAACGAACTGAAAAAGCATCTGTAAATACGAAAAGGCACCCGAACCATTCGGGTGCCCTTGCTTGTTGCCGCAATTAAAATTTCTTTTCGCCCATGCGGAAGGCGGAAACTACTTCGTAGGAACCGTCCAGAAGGAGAATATCCGCGTCTTTTCCCGTTTCCAGCGTTCCCTTGGAGGTTGCCCCCACGGAGGCGGCGGGGTTACGGGAGAGAAGATTGATCACCTCGTAAAGAGGGATGTCCGTATTGGCGAGAATATTCTTCACCGCGTTATTCATCCGCAGAACGCTCCCTGCGATGGTTCCGTCGGGCAGGCGACATTCGATGCCCTTCACGGTGAATTGCAGGCCGCCGGAGGAATATTCCCCTTCGGGCATACCCGCGGCGGAAATACAGTCGGTAATAACCACGAGACGGTCCTTTTTCAGATTGTAAAGCATCTGATACAGACCGGGATGCACGTGGAAGGTGTCGGCGATCAGCTCGCAATAGACCTTATCCGAGGACAGAACCGCGCCCACGGTGCCGGGGTCCCGATGCAAAAGCCCAACCATGGCGTTGAAGGTGTGGGTGGAGTGGGTCACGCCCCATTCGATGGCCGCTTTGGTCTGATCGTAATTGGCGCAGGTGTGTCCCACGGACAGGACCACGTCGGTTTCGGCCTTGACGGTTTTGCAGAATTCCTCCATGCCATCCACTTCGGGAGCAATGGTGATCAGAGAAAGAATATCTTGGTTTTTCAGCACGAAAGAAGCGTCGGGAGGCAGAATATGCGCCTCGTTCTGGGCACCCTTTTTGGCCTTGTTGATAAAGGGCCCTTCCGCGTGCACGCCGAGAATTTCCGCCCCGTCCCAAGTTCGGCTCTCCCCTTTCAGGGCGCGGCAAACGTCCAGCGCCTGCCCGATCTCCGCCATGGAAACGGTCATGGTGGTGGGGCAATAGGAGGTCACGCCGTTGCGCAGAATGGCGTGGGAAATGGTGCGTACGTCTCCCTCGATGCCGTTGGAAATATCTTTGCCGAAATAGGCGTGAATGTGTACGTCCACGAAGCCGGGGCTGACGTATTTTCCGTCTGCGTCGTATATTTCATCACAAAGGGTCTTTGCTTCCTCTTCGGAATAAAGACCGCGAACCGTCTGATCAAAAACGAGAACCTTCCCCTCGACGATTCCGTCGGGCAGGATGATTTTACCGTTACGAATCCCTTTCATAAATCAAGTTCCTTTCGTCTTTTTTTATATTATACATCAAACGGGGAATAATGTCAAGATAAGTACGAAAAAAATCGGAGAAAAACCATGACACAGGACAAGCGTTATCACATGATGACCGAATCGGATCTGCACCGTCTGATTCCGAAGCTGGCCGTTCCCACCATCATCAGCATGCTGGTGACCTCCGTTTACAACACGGCGGACACCTATTTCGTCAGCAAAATTTCCACGGAAGCCTCAGCAGCGGTGGGCATTATCTTTTCTTTGATGGCGTTGATTCAGGCCTTGGGCTTTGCCGTGGGCATCGGCTCCTCCACCTACGTTTCCCGCCTTTTGGGCGAAAAGAAACAGGAAGACGCGGACAAAGCCGTATCCACCGCCTTTTTCCTTGCCTTGGCTTTGGGGACGGTGTTTGCCGCCGTGGGGCTGACCTTCTGCACGCCCATCGTCCGTCTGCTGGGCGCCATTGAGGAGGTAGAGCCCTTTGCGGTGGATTACGCCACGTATATTTTCTTGGGAGCTCCCTTCATGATGGGGCTGTACGTGCTGAACAACCAGATGCGAGCCCAGGGATACGCCCTGCTTTCCATGATCGGAATCCTGTCGGGCGGAATTCTGAACATCGCCCTGGACCCGCTTTTCATCTTCACCTTCGGCTGGGGCATCAAGGGAGCCGCCATCGCCACGGTGATCAGCCAGTTTTTGTCCTTCTGGATTCTGTTTTTCCTGAATCAATACAAAAAAAGCACCATTTCCGTGCGGTTTCGCGCCTTCCGTCCCTCCGTACCCTTCTTTCGGGAGATGCTACGGGGCGGTGCGCCCTCCCTCTGCCGTCAAGGGCTTGCAAGCCTTTCCGCGGTGGTGCTGAATTATGCGGCGGGCCCCTTCGGCGCCGTAGCCCTTTCCGCCATGTCTATCGTCAACCGCATCGTTCAGCTGATCAACTCGGTGCTCATTGGATTCGGCCAGGGTTTCTTGCCGGTCTGCGGCTTCAATTTCGGGGCAAAACGGTACGATCGGGTGCTGGACGCTTACCGATTCTGTATCAAGGTGGGCGTGGTTCTGATCTCGGTTTTCGGCGTGATAACCTTCTTTTCCGCAGAAACGGTAATGACCTGGTTCAAAGCGGACGACGCAGAGGTGATCGAAATCGGCACGGCGGCTTTGCGGTATCAATGCTTCACCCTTCCCCTTCAGGCGGCCATGATGCTCTCTCAATTTCTTTGTCAAGCCATCGGCTACGGAACGCGGGCTTCCCTCATCGCCATGGGGCGGCAGGGCCTGTTTCTGATCCCCCTTTATTGGATCTTTTCCCGCACCATCGGAGTCTTGGGGGTGCAGATCGCCCAGCCCTGCTCCGACGTGATCACCGCCGTTATGACCTTCCTTCTGTTGCGAACCGTATACAAAAAACTGAACGATAAGGCAAAATCAACGAACCGTTGACAAATCCCCCGAAGCATGGTATAATGTACTCGTAAAATTCTGCGAACTGTTCCGCTATCGCAGTTACTACTATGATACCGAAACCTGCCTTTAAGGAGTTTTCAAAATGACTAACCCTACTATGGTGCCAACCTATTTACGGGAGTTTTCGAAAGACGTAGGCACAAAAAAAGATATCACAAGTTTTTCTATCGTTTGCTCTTGCGGAGAAATGAATTTTGAAGTCCTTCGAGTCAAAATAGAACCGGAAAAAGAAAAGGCTCCCTTTCTGTCATTGGGGTATCATTTTGCAAGACAAGATAAAAATGGAGAATATTATAATCAATATTTTACGTTTTTTGGGATTCCTGTGGGACGGCGACGCTACTTAAAAGAGTGCATGCTTGAGCCGGACGTTGTTAAAGCAAAATGTCTGCATTGCGGAAAAGAAATTACCCTTTTCCACAGTCGTAAACATGGATATGACGGCATTGCTCTTCGCAATCAATCATCCATTTTTACATACAAACCCGATCAAGACCTGGAGTTTTACCGTGCAAGAAAGAATTGCCATATCATTGTAGCGGTACGCCAAGACCTTCCCTACGCCGAATTGGAAGAAGAGCTGGGCGAGGAAATGACACCCGACTTATATGCGGATCTTTTTGGGGAAATTATGATAAAATCCCTTTCGGAAGACGGAAAAATCAGAACCATTGCCGCATTTGAAACAAGATAATAATCAGCCCCTCGGAGAAATCCGAGGGGCGTTTTTGTCAATCGTGCAGGATCTCTATGCACGGACGATTGACAAATTCCCCGTAGCATGGTATAATAAAGAACAGATACTTGCGTAATTGGGAGGGAACCACGTGACCGAATACGATTTATATGATTTGGCGGCGATTTACCTTATTATTCGGGAAAAACCCAACGAACAAGAGTATTCCGAGGTTCTGTCCTCGGTTTGCAGAGTTTTATCTGACATTGAGAATTATCGGTATGTCAATGCACTGCGGATCGAGCTTGCCAAAATTCAAACTCTTAAAAATAAAGAACTTTTTCGCTTTGTTTTCACGGAAAACGTATATACGCATTTTCATGGCGTATTAAAGGACGAACGAGTTTTTTTAACACTCCTTGAAGCAACAAAACAACTGTCTGAAGCAATCCGGACATCTCCGGAAAAAGCGGTTGCATTGGCCGATGCACTACACAACCTTCCCGTCAATATTGCTGATAACAATTTTCAAATTCCGGATGATTTTTGGAACCGTGAAGTTTCTTATTATCGAGACCAATGGGACAAAAATTTTTTGCTTGATCAGGAAAAATTGTTTTTACGAAAAAAATCTTCAAGAAAATTTCACTGGTAATGAATTATGGAAATGAACAGTTTTAGAAATAATATAATAACCGATGCGGCGAATGATCTTGCTCAATTTGCTAAAGCATTTGGATTTTCCTCTCCTGTAATAAAGAACGATGGTTACACAACCAAGATCTATATCATAAAAAAGCACGCTATTCAATTTGAAATTGATTGGAGAGAACTTGAAATTTTCATGTTTGTTGTTCGCCTTTTAGACAACAAAATTCCTCCGAAAAACGTTGTTTACCAATATGAAAACGGTGAGTCCTGCAGGACATATGTTGAAGAAATATATCAAATAAAAAACCCCATATACAAAAACACTCTTCGCTATACAGAAAGTTTTCTCTCTAAAAAGAAAAATTTTTATATGCAATTAATTCAATCTGATCCACAAAGGTTGTTTTCCTATATGAGTCAACTGTAAGAATAAAAAGAGAATTGACAGATCAAAAATATAACCCGAAAAAATCGACGGGTCTCCGATGTGGGAGACCCGTTTTGCGTTATTTATTCGGTTTTTTGGCGGCGGGAAGGCTGATCTCGAATACGGCACCGTGCTCGCCGTCTTTTCCGGAGCGGTTATATGCGTGCGCCACGCCGTCGTGCCCCACGGCAATGGCGTTGACGATGGAAAGGCCGAGGCCGTATTTCCCTTGCCGTCCTTTGTAGAAGCGGTCAAAGATATGATCCACGTCGTCGGGGGCGATTCCGGGGCCGTCGTCGGTGACGGAAATGGTCACCGTTCCGTTCTGCACGTCAGCGGCAAGAACGATGGATTGTTTTGCAAAGCGGAAGGCGTTGGAAAGGAGGTTGGTAATCGCCGTTGCCATGGCGTCCGCATCCACGAAGACCGTGGCGTCGGCGACTTTTCCGTACTCCAGCGTTACGCCGTCCAGACCCCTGAAGCCCGAAACGCGGGAGACGGCCTCCTCCAGAAGATCCTTTACGGAAACGTAGTTCTTCATAAAGACCTCGTCCGCCGTTTCCAGCTTGGACAGATAGATCAACTCGCCCGTCAGTTTTTCCAGACGGGAAACCTGCTCCAGAACCTGATCGCCCACTTCCTGGGTATCGGTAAAGACGCCGTCCTTCATTCCTTCCACGTAGCCGCGGATGGACATAAGGGGCGTACGCAATTCGTGAGAAGCGTTCTGCAGGAATTTCTTCTGCCGTGCATCGTGCTCACTGAGGGATTGAGCCATCCGATCGATGGATCGGGCAAGATCTCCCACCTCGTCGTTGGAAACCACGGGGGGCGTATCGTTCTCGAACTGGCGGTTTGCCACCCGATCGGCACGAACCTTCAGACGGCGCAGATTTTTGGTCAGCGTGGTGCTGAAGAGAAGGGCAATGGCGATGGCGAGAACGGAAGCCACCACCAGAGAAAGCAGATAAAGGGTCAACAGAGAACTCTGCATTCCGTAGGACTCGGGGGAGGTAAAGAGAATCACGTATCCGAGCACCTGATTGGTAGAAGCGTTGTAGACCTGCTGAATGGAGACGGCGTAGGCCGTATCCCCATAGCGCAAAACCCGCGTGCCGAGGGAATCCTTATAACGGGAAAGATGCTCCACGAAAAGCTCGGGGGAAGTGCTTAAATGGTCCACGTTCATGCCCGTTTCCGGGATATAACAGAACTGCTCGTCCGCCAGAACCAGAGAGGTGGAAGAATCAATATTATGGCGAAAAATCGCCTGCAGATCGGTGATTTTCGTATCGCCCTTCCAATCGGGAATGCGGGAAGCCTCCTCCGCAAAGGCGGCACCGCTTTTGGTCAGATGCTCCTTCGCCTCCACGATCATATAACTGTTGGAGAACATATAAACGAACCCGACGGAAATGATCCCGATAATGGAAACGATCGTGATATAAGAGAGAATCAACTTAAAGTGAAGACTGTTACGAAAGTCCTTCTTTTTGCTCATGGCTTACTCCGTGGCATCGGTGACCTTGTATCCGTATCCCCAAACGGTGTTGATCTGGAAGGCGGTTTCGGCGGCATCCAGCTTTTTTCGGATACGCTTGACCAGATCGTCCACGGCGCGCGTATCCCCGATGTACTGATAATCCCAGATACTGGTCAACAGTTGGTTACGGGTAAAGGCGCGATTTTTGTTGGTGATCATGTAATACAAAAAGTCGTATTCCATAGCAGTGAAGGTCAGTTCGACCTCCCCTTCCTCGGTCACCTTGACCACGCGGCGCTGGGAGGGATAGATCTTCAGATCACGGCAGGTGGGTTCCGTGGCGGCTTTTTCTTCGTTCATGCCGTCCACGCGACGGAAGACCGCCTTCACGCGGGCCACCAGCTCACGGGGAGAGAAGGGCTTCATCATATAATGATCCGCCCCCATTTCGATGCCGAGGATGCGGTCCAGCTCTTCGTCCCGTGCGGAGACGATGATAATGGGGGTATTGTCGATCTTGCGGATTTCGTTGCACAGCTCGAATCCCGACATTCCGGGCATCATAATATCCACGATAAGCATATCGGGCTTATAACGGGAAAAAGCCTCCAGAGCGGGCTCCGCACAATCAAACTCCATGACGGAAAAGTTTTCCTTTTCCAGATAGGAGCGAATGATCTCACGGATGTTCTTTTCATCGTCAATTACAAAAATCAACTTCGGCATAATAAAACCTTCCTTTCCCCAAGGGAAAAACCTTCTATAAGAACAGTATAGCGTAATTTATCATACAACATATTAAGAATTTGTGTCTTTTTTTCGTATTTCGCAGGAAAAAGAAACTTTTCCCCCAAAAAGGGAGGGGGAGAGAGTCCAAAAGCAGTAAAAGGACTCTCTCCCAAGGCATGGAAAAACTGTTGTATAAAGAAAGGAATCTGATGAGCGTTCCGTTGCCGCAGGGTCTTCCTTCCCTTGCGACGAACACAGTATACCAGACAAAACACGCAGAAAAAGAATGAAAGTGTGGCAGGATTTCGGAAAAAAAAGAACGCATTTCCGATTCCATGCAAAAAAGCCGCACCCTTTTCAGGTGCGGCCTTGAATCGGTGAATCTTATTCCGCGTCGGGGACGGGATCGCAATCGCAATCGTCGAGGACTTCGAAATAATCGTCGTCGTCGCAGCAGCAGTCGCAATCGTCGCAATCGCATTCGTCATCGCGGTTGCAGAGCATACGGAGCTTATCACGGAAAATGTAGCACAGAAGGGCCACAACGCCGATGAAAGCAATGATACCGAGGATAATGCCGAGGATGGTTCCGGTTTTCTTGTTCATAATAACACACCTTTCACGTTCGTTTACTTCGGGGTTGGGTTTATATCATTATTATAACGCATCTTTTACGTTTTGTCAACAGTTTTCCCGCATTCTTCATAATTTATTCCTCATTCTGCCGCATCGTTTCTGCCGTAAAGGGCAAACGCGCCCTTGGCAAGATCTTCCAGACGGCGGACGAGGGGATCGGGATAAAGAAGACGGATATCTCCGCTGTGCAGAAGCAGCCAGGCAAATAACCCGTCGTCGGCGGGCACGTCGCAGGTCAGAAGATAATGGGATTCCCCTGCAGATTCGATAACCGAATCGGAAGGAAATCTGCGCTCTGCGGCGGAAAGGAAGGCCTCCGACACGCGGAAGATCATATGTACGGGATCTTCCAGAGAAGAAAACACCCCTTTGACGTACTGATCCAGGTCAAAATCCAGGTCTCCCCCGATCTCGCGCAGGTCGGCAACGGTGCGGTCGGTGACGGTCAACCCCTCAATGCGGTCGGCGGAATAAAAGCAAAGCTCCCCGTTTTCATCGGCTCCCACGAGATAATATCCCTCACTCCACACCAGGCGATAGGGCGACACGGTCTGGACGGCCTGGACGGCCTTGCGACGGGGCGTCATATCCCGCAAAGCAGAGCCCTTGTGGGAAAAGCGAACCTTTTTCCCGCCGCGAATTGCGTCAATCAAACGCTCCACGTTGGAATAGGTCCGCTCGGTGACGGTTCCGTCGGGAAACACGGAAAGATATTCCGCAACGCAATCCCGCTGACGGGGCAACGCGGTAAAGGAGCGCAATTTTTTTTCCAACTCCGGCTTTCGCTTCCGCGGCACGGAGGAAGAAATGCGGATAAGATTGGATAAAAGCATCAGATCCTGCCGCGAAAAGGGCGATCCGTCCCAATAATACCGCACGTCCCTGGAGCGAACCGTCCGAACGGAAAAGCCCGCCTGCGTCAGGGCGCGCAAATCCCGATAAAGCGCCTTTCGCTCTCCCGGGACACCGAGCTGCTCCAAAGCCGCACCCAATTCCGCCAAAGACATGGGGTGTTCCGCATCGGTCCGCTCACACAGAATCCGTAACAGATACAAGGGTCTCTCCTTTTGTAAAGGGGTTCCCGCCATGCTCCGCACCTCCGTTTTGGTTATTTTGCACAAACCACAAGAGGTTCATTTGTATATATTCAACAACTTTTGCCTCTTGATTTTTTTGTAGATTATGGTATAATATTATTGTGATCGGGAGAAAGTCCCGCACTTGAAATTACTGATTCGTTCCATAACATATACCCCCTCTTTTTTTGACCGAGAGTTTTTCGAAACTCCCGGTTTTTTTTACCCAAAAATCGGGGGAACCGCAAAATTATTGCCCGGAAACCGTCAGATTTTTCACCTTCACCCAAGGGAGGACGCAGGTGCCGTCGTTGATGCGTTCTGCGGAAATTTCCGTAATATCCAGCAGCATTTGCGCCAGATTGCCCGAAATCATGGTTTCACTGACGGCGTTCGTGATCTTGCCGTCCCGAATCTCAAAGCTATTTTTGGCAATGCCCGAGAAGGTTCCGTCGCCCGCCGGAGAGCCTCCCGAAAAGCGTCCCACCAAAAGACCGTGTCTGACGGTGGAAATCATGTCATTCAGGGATTTATCCCCTGCATCCACGAAATAGAACCCGCCGCCGGAGGGATTGCGGGACAAGCCCGTTTTTTTCGCCCCGTAACGACTTAGGACGAAATCCTGCAAAATTCCGTTTTTGATCAGGTCGGAATCCTTCGCCTCGTATCCGCCCGTAACAAAGCATCCTCCTGCAAGCTCCTCCGACCGAGGGCGGCAGGACCACTGAAAGCAGGGTGCGGCCACGGGTTTGCCGATTTTATCTTTCCAGATGCTGGTCCCGTCGATCAGCGCACCGTCGGAAAGGAAATTCCCCTCCACGGAGCCCAAAAGATCGCCGAAGCAGGCGGGGGTAAAAATCACTTCCCCCTCAAACTTCCCTTCCATGGAGACGGGGTTGATCTGCAAAAGGGTGTCCTCCACCACCTGCCGACCGCCCGCCAGGTCCAGCAAAGGACGGTCCGGGTTCAGAAACAGGGCAGAAAAATAGTTAAAAGAAGAGGTGCTTTCCCCTTCCCGCGCCATAAACATGGGGGAAAAGGAATATCCTCCGTATCGCTGCGTCAACCGAATCCCGTTGGTGGTGCAAAAAACCCGCTCTCCCACCGAATGGGCAATGGTTGCGCTATCCACGGAAATCTGCGGATATTTCTCCTGCAATTCCGCAAAAAAACCGTTGAAGAGACGCAACATTTCTTCCTTGTCGGGCGTCAAGGGCCCCGCAGAAAAGGATTTCTGCACGATTTCCTCAGGCAGTCCTTCCGCAGGATCCTCTTTGGAAATTTTCGCAGAGGATACCGCGTCCTTTGCGGCGCGCCGCAGGTCGGCATCCTCCAAGGAATTCAGCGACGCGGTTCCTTTTTTGGTACCCACCAAGGCCTTGAACGCGACGGCCACGCTATCCACCGTCCGCAACAGATCCAGAGTGCCGGAAGAATAATTAAATTCGATTTTCGTTCCCCGATAAACGAGGCATTCACCGTCGGTGGCCCCTTCGGCCGTAAGGTATTCCAACCCTTTGCGGGCGATTTGTTCCAGATTCATCTTATTTCCCTCCCACGTTCATCTTGCACTTTACGTGAGGCCCGCCCATCCCTACGGGGAAGGGCTGTTTTTTTCCGCACATCCCCGAATTGAGCCACACCATCTGATCGGAGATCATATCCACGGTTTTCAAAACGTCGAAAGCAACCCCCGAAACGGTGGTATCCCGCAACGCACGGCCCAGTTTTCCCTTTTTGATCTCATACCCCATGGTGATTCCGAACATAAATTCTCCCGTAGCGTCGGCCTGGCCGTTGCCCGTGGCGGTGAAATAATAACCGTCGTCTATGGAAGAAACCATATCCGAAAGGGTGTCGGTGCCGGGCAAAATGGCCGTATTCCGCATACGGATCAAAGGCTCGTCGGCAAAACCGAAGGCGAGGGCGTTGCCCGTGGGCGTATCTCCGTAACGATTCGCGGAGGAGCGGTTATGCATCCAACCCGTGAGGATTCCCCCATCAATCAAAACCGCATCCCGCGCCAAGGTCCCTTCGTCGTCCACGTAAATGGGCGTAGGCAGGGTCTGTCCGCGGAAGGTGTTGGCAAAATCCGTAAGGGTCACCAAGGGAGAGGCCACCTCTTTTCCCCGATAAGGCCCCGCCACGGAGCCGCTGATGACGAAATCCGCTTCCGCCGTATGTCCCACCGCTTCGTGAGCAAGCATACCCGAAAGTTCAGGAGCGATGATGCAGGTTTTCCGTCCCGCATCGGCAAAAACCCCTTCCCTCTTCTGCATCAATTCCTCCACGAGACGGTCGATCTCGGGATAAAGAAGGGCAGGGTCGGAGAAATTACGGGCAAACACACCGGAGCCGCCGAAAATCTGCACCCGCTCCACGGGAGTGCCCTCCTCGGTCATGGCGGTAAGGGAAAGCGCCACGTTACTGCGGGGCAAAAAGGAATAGGCGTAAACCCCGTCGTTGGTTTTCAGCTCCTTTTCCAAGGACAGGCAGGAGCATCCCACGTAACGGGAAACCAGATTGGGATAACGGGAAGCCAGATAGCCGTCGATCTGACCCAAAAATTCCAGAATCTCCCGCTGAGACGTAGTATCTTCTTCCCATTTTCCCGTAAAAGAAGTCACGGTGCGCGGAGGCAGGGGCTTCCCGATTTCGGGAAGATGGTCCGCAAGGAAGCGAGCGTTATCCGACGCCGCCTTCAACACCCGCTCCGCGGCGGCAAGATCGGTTTCGGGAGAAGAAGAAAACCCGCAACGTCCGCCCCGAAAAACGCGAGCGTTGATCCCACTGCTTTCCGAAAGAGCGTTGGCAACCACGTCCCCGTTCAGATATCCGATCCGTCTGGTGCGGTTGCACTGCCGACGCAATTCCGTATCGGCGGCAAAGGAAGAAAAGGAATTCAGCGTTCCTTCAAACATAATAACACCTGCTTCAGTCGTTTTATTCAAAGTTTTTCCGTAAAAATAAGAACTATACTTATTATACAACATCCGAAGAGGTCTGTCAACCGTCCGTCGCCTCTTTTTGGCGAAAAAAGCAATTTTTTTCGCAAGAAAAAGCAATGGTATTGTCTTTTTGAAGATGTTATAATAAAAGAAAGCCTACTGAAAGAAAGGAAAAACGGCAATGGATCGAATTGATTTCACCTTGGCGGCCTTTGCCGACGAGGCGGCATCGGATCTGGAGGGACAGATCCGTGCCATAAAACGCAATAGGCTGTCCCACATCGAAATTCGGGACATAGGAAAAATCAACTGCGGAAATCTGACGGCGACAGAGGCAAAACAGATCCGAAAACGGCTGGACGAGGAAGGATTGAAGGTCCGAACCTTCGGCTCGCCTTTCGGGAAATTCCCCGTGGAAGCGGATTTCACAGCGGAGGGGGAACGCTTTTTGCGGGCAGCGGAAGCGGCACAAATTCTGGGTGCAGATAAGATGCGCATTTTCAGCTTTTTCCGCAAAGAGGGAATGGAAGAAGACGCCGCACGGGAAATCGCATTAACCCGTTTACGTTGGATGGCGGAGCAGGCAAAGGGCCTTCTCCTCTGCCACGAAAACGAAAAGGGGATCTACGGGGACGGCTGGGAATTCTGCAAAATCATCTGCAGGGAAATTCCCCAAATCCGCGCGGTTTTTGATCCCGCCAATTTCGTACAATGCGGCGTGGACACCTTGAAAGCATGGGAAGAGCTGAAGGATTTCACCGAATATCTGCATCTAAAGGATTCCCTTTCCAGTTGCGTTGTGGTTCCCTGCGGCGAAGGGGAAGGAAACGTCCCCTTCATTTTGGGAGACTTTGTCCGCAGAGGCGGCCGTTTTGCAACACTGGAACCCCATCTTGCAAATTTTGCATCCAAAAAATATCTGGAGCGCGAAGAGTATAAAACCTGCGGATTTGCCTACGAAGACAACGACGAGGCCTTCGACGCGGCGGTTGCGGCAGTACGCAAGATTCTCGACGGAATAAACGTTTCCGCACAGTGAAAAGGAGCTTTTTTATGGAACAGAAAAAAGTACGTCTCGGGATTATCGGCATCGGAAACATGGGCACGGGCCATATCAAGAACATCATGGCCGGAAAATGCCCCGAAATCGAACTTGCGGCCGTGGCCGATCTGAAGCCGGAAAAGGAAAATTGGATCCGGGAAAACGTTCCCTTTGCAGTTCCCTTCTTCCCCACGGCGGAAGAATTGATGAACAGCGGACTCGTGGACGCGGTTTTGGTGGCAACGCCTCACTACGACCATCCCGTTTTGGCCATTCAGGCCATGAAAAAGGGACTTGCGGTGTTAATTGAAAAACCTGCCGGAGTTTACACCAAGCAGGTCAAGGAAATGATCGCCGTAGCGGACGAAACGAAGATGCCCCTGGCCATCATGATGAATCAGAGAACCAACTGCATTTACCGAAAAATGCGTGAAATCGTAAAATCCGGCGAAATGGGCGCCATCAAACGCACCAACTGGATCGTCACCGACTGGTACCGCACCCAGGCCTACTACGATTCGGGAGACTGGCGGGCCACCTGGTCGGGAGAAGGGGGCGGCGTGTTGATGAACCAGTGCCCCCATCAGCTGGATCTGTGGCAATGGATCTGCGGAATGCCCAAGAAGATCTCCGCTCAAATGTATTTCGGCAAATGGCACGATATTGAAGTAGAGGATGACGTGACGGTCTTCGCGGAATACGAAAACGGTGCCACGGGAACCTTCATCACCACCACGGGAGACTGCCCCGGCACCAATCGCTTCGAAATCACGTTGGAAAAAGGCAAACTCATCGCGGAAGGCGGAAAACTTCTCCAATGGATTTCGGAGGAATCGGAACCGGAATGGACCAAAAAATGTCCTGAAGGATTCAAGAAATTCCCCTTGGAATTCCGAGAAGTGGAAACCGACGGAAAGAACGAACAGCATCCCGGCGTGCTGAACGCCTTTGCCGCTCATATTTTGCGGGGCGAACCCCTCGTGGCCGACGGACGGGAGGGCATCAACGGTCTTTCCATCTCCAACGCCTGCCACCTCTCCGCTTGGACGGGCAAAACGGTGGAATTGCCTCTGTGCGATGAAGAATACTTCGAAGAACTGATGAAACGGGTCCAAACCTCCCGCCGCAAAACGGCTCAAGTTACGGAATCCCCCGCCGATCTTACGGGAACTTATTGAAGAAAGCGCACATAAAAGAAGCGACAGTACTGCAACTTTGCATTACTGTCGTTTCTTTTTATTCACTCAGTGTATTATCAATGGAAAAATAACAACTAACCGTGCAATCATCACAGAAGGAAAACCTGGTGCCATCCTCATACTGATACTCGGCATAGGCGTTGGATTCTCCTTTTGCATATTCAAAAATACCATCCCCGCAAGCATAAAAAACATATTGATACAGTTCTTCCCGATCCTTGAAGAAAAAGGCGACGGCATTCTCATCACGGGAATAAGTTCCGTCAAGAACAGAGTTTCCCTGCAGCATCAGAGAACAGAAATTGCTGCCCAGATCAATTTTGAACGCAGCGGGTTCTTCTTCCGTTATATCGGTCGTTTCGTCTTCTCGCAAAGGCGGTTGCGTTATTTCAGGCTCCACAGAAGGAATTTCCAAAAGTTGCTTAAACACAAGGCCGTCTTCCCAGTTAAAACCTGCATTTTCCGGCGGTTTGGAATTCGAGGCAGAATACACGAATTGTCCGTCTTTTGCAAAAAACACGTAACAGTACGTAGGGTCTTCTTTTTCTCCGATATAGACTTTTAAAACCTCATCGTGATATTCAAACTCTCCACTCATGGCGAAGGAGAATTCCAGACCGGCACTGATCGAAGCCTTCTTGTTTGCATAATTCAACCACACCACAGGCTGAGGTGCGTCAGACTTTTCCCCTTGATACAAAACTTTCAACTGCGGCTTTCTTGCCGTCAGTTCTTTCGTGGGGTAAACGATCTGCACGGAACCGTCCCGATCATAAAGATAAAAACAATGCTCCATCGAGGTTCGTTGATCGTGGAAAATTTCCGTTCCAAACAGAGGAAAATCCAAAGACTGAAGTTCAACGTCAACCAAAGAATTCGTCAAAAATTCCTGCTTCCAAGACACAACTTTTTGGAATTCGAGAGCAATTTTATCGCCGTTTTCCACTCCGCCCACCGCAGAACCGTCAAGGGGAAGTAATTGATAAATATTAGTCAGCCAGTTGCTGCTTATTTTCTCGTGTTCCTCGTAAAAAACTTCCCATTCGGAAGGTAAAATCACATCGTCGAAGCTGCGGAAAATTTTGACAAAGCCCGCGTCATGCATATAAATGCGGTAGTAGATAATAGCATAAATCTCCTCAATCACACGATCGTAGGTTTCCAATGCCCGCTGATAATCGCCGAATTCGGAATAGTCCCCGTGGTAGGGGCGAATAAGACAGGAACTGCTGCTTTGCAGCGCTGCAAACATCAGCGTAGCGGGCAAACAATTGCCCACATTTGCATTTGTAAGCCAAATTTCATCGTAGGCATAATAGAGATTGATAGAATCGTTGACCAGAAAGAGAATTTCCTCGTAGGTCAACGGGGTGCGGCCGCCGCTCTCCCGCACTGCATTCAGCGTCGAATACTGCTCGGGCGAAAACACGGTAACCGTACTTCCCTCCGCGTGAAGATATTCTCCGAACTTCCCATGAAGGGGGGCCTGGGCGGTAGGAGCATCTTCCAGAATACTCCCGGAATCTCCCCGATTTTCCTCCGCGGCAGTGTTTTCCAGGCCAATTAAATTGTATGACTTTGTTTCTCCTCTGTTTTCGGAGACGGTGTACATACCTCCTGTGAGCACAAGAGAAGACAGGAGAAGCAAGGCAATAACGAGGGTAAAGAATTTAACGTTCCGCTTCATAAACCATACCATCCTTTCACGTTTTGCAAGGATTTCCTCCCTGCAATTCCATTGTACCAAAAAGATATAACCAACTTATCTCCGTCTTATTGCCGGCTTGTAAAAGTTACGGTTATTTTCGTTCCCCTTTCGGGCTCGGATTCAAAGTGCATTTCGGCACCGTGAGTTTGAACGATACGCTTACAAAGAGCAAGCCCAAGACCTGCTCCGCCCTCGGCGCGGGAACGGGATTTGTCGGTGCGATAGAATGGCTCCGTGATATGCAAAAGCTGCTCCTCGGACATTCCCTTTCCGTCGTCTTCCACCGAGGCCCAGCCGTCCCCGCAGGAAAGTTGAACCTTTCCGCCTATTGAACAGGCCTTGACGGCGTTTTCAGCAAGATTATAAAACAACATGGAAAGCAACGTTTCGTTACCTTGAACGGTAACGGAAGAAACTCTGCAGGAAATCTCAACACTTGATTTTTCAGCGCGTATTTGCAATTTATCCGCCACGTCCGAAAGAAGCAGTCCGAGGTTAATCTCGGTCATTTCAATCTCATTTCCTCGGATAAAGGCATCGTCCAACAGAATTTCGGAAATCTTCTGCAGACGTTCAGCTTCGGACATAATATATTTTGAGGCAATCAGCTTACGCTCTTCGGAGGCGTTGGCTTTTTCAATAAATTCCGCATAGCCGTGAATACTGGTCAAAGGAGTTCGCGTCTCGTGGGCCATATTATCCACCAGCATTTGCTTGCGCTCTGCTTCCTGTTCCAAGTCTATCATTTGCTCGTTGATCTTTCCAAGCATTGCGTTAAAGCTCTTTGCAAGGAGCGTAAACTCATCCGTACCCGTCTCTTCCGCAGTAACCGAAAAGTTTCCCGCCTCAACAACCTCCGTAGTCTTGCGAAGTCTCTCCAGAGGAGCAGAAAGCTTTTTCAGAACAAAATACAGACCGATCGCAAGAATCAAAGACACGCCGATGGCCGTCAGCAGATAAATGACCATCAAAGAACGGAACTCGACATCCAAAAATTCCACGTTCTTGGCAAAGATCATATCATATCGGCCGTTACAAATTTCAGAGGAAACCAGAACGTGGCGTTGTTCATCAAAATCCCTGTGAAGCAGAGTATTTTTCCCGATCTCATAGTCGTATTTGAAGTTGGAGTACACCACGTCGCCGCTTTCTTCAAAGGCAAGATAAAGCCCCTTTTCGCCATAATAGTTTCCGAAGGTCTGCATCAACAGCGACGGGCTGCTGAAGGAATTGGATTCGGTCATATCCTCATAATCCCGCTCAAATGACAACGCAACGTAGGCCTGTTCTGCAGTCACGGCGGTTTCGGTAGCCGACACGTTTTTTTGATAGGTATAAACCGTGAGGGAAAGAACCCCCACATTGAGACAAATTAAAAAAAGAGCCAAGGTAAAAAGATAAGTTTTTTGCCAAAATCTCATTTTCATATTTCAAATCGGTATCCCGTCTTATAAACCGTCTGGATCCGTTCCGAAATGCCAAGCTTTTGGCGAAGTCTCTGGATATGAACGTCCACGGTACGGGTATCTCCTTCATAGTCGAATTCCCACACAAGGCGCAAAAGTTTTTCACGGGAAAGCGCAAGGTTTCGGTTATTGACCAGAACCTCCAAGAGGTCAAATTCACGGGGTTTGAGGGGAATTTCCACGCCGTTTTTATATACGCGACGATTGTCGAACTCAATGCGGATATCGTCAAAAACAAAATGGTTGGTGTCTGCTTTCGTCCTGCGGAGCACCGCTTTAACCCGCTCTACCAGTTCCAATATATCAAAAGGTTTGGTGATGTAATCGTCAGCGCCGAGGCGAAGGCCTTTAATCTTATCTTGCAGCGCGGATTTTGCCGTAACGAAAATCACGGAAACTCCTTCGAGTTGCTCCAAGATCTCAAAGCCCGAATACTGAGGCAGCATCACGTCCAAAATGATGAGATCGTATTTTTGTTTCAGCCCCTCTGAGAGTCCTTCCGCACCGTCAAAGACCTGACTGCAGGTATGCCCTACCAGTTCAAGATTGAATTTGATTAAATCGTTAATGGCCCGCTCATCCTCAACAATGAGTATCTTTGCCATATCGCCACCCCCTTTTTTGCGTTTCTTGAATTTGAGCCCAGTATACCATTGGATTATTGCCAAGTTGTAACCGCCTTGACAAATTCAAAAAAAGTTCGAAAAGAACCGGGACAGACAGCAAAAACTGTCCGTCCCGGTTCTTGCTTATTCCAGAACCAAAACGTCGTAGGGGTTGAGGGATACGGTGCCCTCGTAGGTTTTGCCGGAGAGGATGTCGGTCATGGGCTTTTCCAGGGTGTAGGAAGCGGGTTGGTTGCCCGTTTCAAGCAGGATCAAGCCTTCGCGGTTTTCGCCCTTTCGGGGGACGGCAATCACGTGGCCGGAGACCTGGGGAAGGGTGATTCCCGCGTCGGCACAAACCAGGCGGATCAGCTTTTCCATGTCCGCCCGCGCAGGATAAGAGCCCAAAAGATAGATGGTACCCTTTCCGTAGTGGATCTTCTGCAACAGGGCGCCGCCCTGCATGGATTTATAGCCTTCCGTCACCGAAATGAGGGTCTCGCCCATTTCGGAGGGCTCGAAGACCTCCTGCCAGATATTGGCACCGAAGTCTTCCCCATCGCTCCACTTACTGCGGACGTACTTTCCGCTGTCGGGCATCACGCCGATGAGTTTACTGCCCGTCATATGCTCCAGACGACCCATGGCACGGTCCCGATAATGGGTGCCGATGGCGGTGCGGATGTCCGTATTGGGACCCACCACCCAGGTACCGCCGTGAATGACCCATTCCTCGATGCGGTCGGCAAGATCGCCGTCCTCCAAAGTCATCAGCATAGGCGTAAAGAGGACTTTATATTGAGACAAATCCTTGCGGGCGCCGATCAGATCGGGACGCAATCCCAGATCGGAAAGGGGCAGATAGAACCGCTCCCGCAATTCCGTTTCGTATTTCACGTCTTTGACCACGGGCTGAATCCCCATCATCTGCCAACCGAGGGAGGTAAAATGGAGAGCAACGGGAGTGTCCACCTTGGTTTCCCGCAGGAAATCCGTTGCGGCGGCAAACTCACGGGAAACCTGCTGAACCTCGTCAAACATGGGCAAGGGGCGTCCCGCGGCGTTGATCACCGAGCCGTGGATCAACTCGTGCCCTGCCCAGTGCTGACGCCAGAGCCAATAGAGATTCGCCTCGCCGCCCAGAGCCACGGGCAGCCAGGAGTTGACGCGACAGAAGCCTTCGGGCTTCATGACCTGCACGCAGGATTCCGAGCCGTTCCAGCCGGTGGAGGTTTCCGTGTTCCAGAAGGGGTGGGCCTTCAGGGTACGCAGATGGTCAAACCAGAAGGGCAATCCGGGGAGATTTTCTTCCGTATTGTAGTGGTTGAACATAACCAGATCCAGTTTTTCGGTCATTTCTTCATAGCCCATCCCGTTCAGAGGCATCTGATCGGTTCCGATGGGGACGTTTACGTATTTCGCAAGAATCTCTTTTTGACGGTGAATAAAACGAATGTCGGACCGATAATGGAAGGCTTTCCATTCCTGCTTCAGATGGGGGGACTGCCAACCCTTGACGGGCATGGGAATATCGTCGAAGGAATCGTAGGCCTGGCTGAACAGTTCCAGATTCCAGGCTTCGTTCAGAGCGTCGATGGTGCCGTATTTTTCTTCCAGATAGCGATGAAATTTCTCTTCGCAAACGGGGCAGGTGCAGGGAGAGAAGGAATAGATTTCGTTATCCAACTGCCACGCGATGACGTTGGGATCATCCCCGAACTCCTTGGCCATCGCCTCCACGATGCGATCACATTCCTCCAGATAGGCAGGATTGTTGGAGCAGCAGTGGCGCCGTCCGCCATGAGGGTGCCGCCAACCGTCTGCATACAGCTTTGCCGCATCGGGATGGGCTTTGAGGAACCAACGGGGCGGGGTTGCGGTGGGGGTTCCCAACACGGATTTGATGCCGTTGGCGGCCAGATCGTCGATGACCTCGTGAAGCCATTTGAAATCGTACTCACCGGGGCGGGGCTCCATTTTGTGCCAGGCGAATTCCGCAAAGCGCATGACGTTCATGCCCGCTTCTTTCATCATTTTAATATCGTGGGCGCGTTCCGATTCGGGCCAGGCTTCGGGATAATAGGCCGCACCGAAATAGATGGGTTCGTTCATAAACAAATCCTCCCTTTATTTGAAAGCAAATTTTATTCGGCAGGAGACGGTTCTTCGGAAGACTCCACTCGGTTGATCTCCAAAACCGTGCCGTCTTCCTTGACGGTGACCTGAATTTCGTCCCCCTCCTGCAGGAAAGGCAACAGAACGGAGAGGGAAATGGGGGCGGTAACGGTCCGTTGGGTTTCTCCGTGGGTGAGGAGAATATAATACATACTGTTTCCGTCCACCACAGCGGTGGCAATAGCAGAGACGGTTCCTTGCACCGTTTCGGTTTGCGTCTCCGCTTCGGGAATTTCCAGCTTTCCTTCGTCGCTGAGCTTTTTCAGATAATCCGTGCGGGCATCGGAAACCGATTCACCCGTGCCGACGATCTGATACTGCTGAACGTCCACGAAGGCGTACATTTTCACCAGACCCGCCGCGTCCTTCAAGGACATGAAATAGGTGGGGCGGTCGCCCACGTTCATCAGCAGGGGGAAGGTGGCGGTATAATTCAAATGCTGAACCTGCCCCTGGGCGGAATCCATGGCGGAATATTCCTCCGCACCGGGAACGGCGTAATAACGGGTTTCTTTGGTACGCATATTGACCAGCACGAAGCCCACGTTAGATTCGTCGCTGACCACGGAGGTCATGCCCGTATAGAGCCACACGTCATCGTCCAGCGCAATATAGTTGTAACCTTCCGTAGGCTGAAGAACCCCCTTCTGGCCGAAAATGGAATTCCAGTAACCCGAACGGTATTTTCCGTTGTAGGTCAGTTGCTGAAGAATAAGATCCGCATCGTAGACCTGATCGATCCAGGTGGGGGCGTTTTCCACGTCGTAATATTCGCTCTCCCCCGTCACCGCATTGACCAGCACCACGCCGTCAATATCGCGGCCGCTCCAGAAAGCAATTTCGTAGTCCACCGTGGAGGCAACCCAGTAAGGAGCGCCGTTGTCGTCGATCTCAAAGGAAACGTCGGCAAAAATCTTGGTGGGATAAGAGAAACGAAGATAACGGTGAATATTCCGCATAAAATATTCGCTCTCGGAATAGCGGATACCTTCTTCCAGGCGCTCCAGCGTCACCTCCTGAGTGGTCATATCAACCCGAAGATATCCGGGGATCCCTTCAGACTGATTGTTCAGCCATTTGATAATATCCCCGTACCGGAGAGGCGTCACGCGGACGGGAACGCCGTTATAGTTGATCTGGGTATAATCGTCGGCGATTTCAAACTGGGAAACAAGATCGCTCATCTCCCCCAGCTTCCGCTTTCCGAGGGTACGGGAGGTTTCCCGATCCACCACGGGGATCTGGGACATATTCAGCTCCGCCACGTCTTCGGCAAAGCTGCCGTCCTGAATGGTGATCAAATCCCGATAGGCGGAAGCGTTAAAGATCTCCCATCCGGCGATATTGAAAATCAGAGAAAAAACGAGGATGGCGACAAGGGTTGCAAGGGAAATCAGCAGAGGCTTTCCCAAATTTTTCAAAGACCGTTTTGCGGGAGGTGAAACCTGAAAGGAATCGGGGCTCCACAGATTGCGGAAAAACGCAAAGGCCTTCCCCACGGAATTGACCAGCAGGACCAACACCACGGACCAGAAGACGAAGGTCCAGAATTGGGGGCTGAACACGTTGATGGGGGGAAGGGAAAACCAAAAATACAGGAAAACCAGCAGAGCGCTGACCAGAACGCGCGCCACGATGGGCAAAGCCTTTTTCATAAATTTCTCCTTTTCAGAAAACGAAAAAAACAACCGTATTATTTTACCCCGCAAAGAGGCATACTTTCTTATCATCAATTATAATACGGAAATGACACGATTTTGTGTTGTAATTCCAACAAAAATGCGGAGAATCCCGCTTTTCCTTTCCGGCCGAAAAGGCGAAGAATTCCTCTTTTTGGCAGAAAACAGACATTTTTCTTTCAAAATCCTAAAGTTTTTCTTTTCTAATTGACATTTTAAGTAATGAGTAGTATAATAACAGTGTATTTACTTTTGCGAGGAGTTCATCCGATGAGTGAATTGCAAGAACTGTTTGACGCGGGAAACGCAGATGAGTTGCTTCGAATCGGCACCGAAAAATTCCGTGACGGAGAGGAAGCGGTCGCATTCTCTTACTACCGCGCCGCCTGCAAGCTGGGAAACGCCGTGGCGATGGGAAATTTAGGCTACTGCTACCAGACGGGGCGAGGCGTAAAGGCGGACGAACGGCTTGCGCTCTATTGCTTTGAACGGGCGGCGGAGCAGGACGATGCGGGCTGTCTGATGAAGGTAGGGGACTTCCATTACAACGGAAAAGGGGGACTTCCCCGCAACCGCAGCCACGCCTTCGGGTGCTATTTGCGCGGATATGAAATTGCAGCAAACGCATCGGAGCCCGACATCATGCTCACGGCAGAGCTTTGCTACCGTTTGGGCTTCTGCAAGAAGGACGGTCTCGGTACCGAACAAAATCTGCAGGACGCTTACGAATATTTTCAGGCAGTGGCGGAACTGGTCTGCGACGAGGCGGACCAAGGGAACGCCAGAGCGTTGACCCTTTTGGAAAAATGTCAAAACCATATGGATTATTGCGAATCCCGATTCGAATAATTTACCGAAGAAAAGGACAGAACTATGAACAACGAAAACACCCGCAAAAAATCCGGAAAGGCCTCCGCGATTATCGTTTTCACCGTCAGCGGATTACTGATCACCCTCGGGTTTCTGATGCTCTTTTCCGCGATCTGGTTCACCACGAACTTCAATACCGCCGTGGGACTGGACGCGGTAATCTTCACCCTGCTTGCAGGGGTAGAGGAAGCAGACCCGGAGCTGATCAATTCTTATATCCTGGATGCGGCCGTTACCACGGTCCTGTGCTCCGCGGTGCTGATTGCGGCCATCCTCGTTATTCCGAAGCTGATTCAAAACGAAAAATTCCGCACCCGCTTTACGGCAAAGGTGCACAAGCTTTCGGCCCTCGGTCTTGCCGCAGTGCTGTTCCTTTCTCTGTTCCTCTTTTCGGGCATCCACGTTGATCTGTTCTCCTTTATTGCCGCCCGTCTGGACACGTCGGTCCTTTTTGACGAACGGTACGTACACCCCAACGACGTAGAGATTTCTTTCCCCGAAGAAAAACGCAATCTGATTTACATATATCTGGAGTCCATGGAGATCTCCTATATGGACGAAGAAAACAGCGGTGCATTGGAAACCAACCTGATCCCGGAGCTGACCGAATTGGCCCAAAATAATCTGAACTTCTCCCACAACGAGGGGGTCGGCGGAGCCCAGACGACGGTAGGATCCACCTGGACCATTGCCGCTATGATCACCCAGACCTCCGGGGTGCCTCTGTGCCTCCCCGCAAAGGTCAACCGCAACAGTCTCAACCGATACGCAAAGGTTCTTCCGGGCCTTACGAATCTGACGAACATCCTGCACGAAAACGGATACACCCAATCTCTGATGGTGGGATCCGACGGATCCTTCGGCGGGCGGAAGGAATTTTTCACCCAGCACGATATGGATAACGTATACGACCTGTTCACCGCGCGGGAGGACGGCTTTTTGCCCTCGCCGGATTACCACGACAAATTCTGGGGCTACGAGGATTATTATCTGTTCCACTACGCACAGGCGAAGATCACCGAGCAGGCACAGAGCGGAGAGCCCTTCGCCTTTACCCTGCTCACCGTAGACACCCACCATCCCGCGGGGCATCCCTGCATCGCCTGCCAAAGACGAAGCATTGAGGGAATGGAGCTGCAGGAAGCAAAAGATACCCAATTTGAGGACGTTCTCAACTGCTCCAGCCGCCAGGTTACCCAATTTGTGGAATGGATTCAGAAGCAGGATTTTTACGAAAATACCACCGTTATCATTACGGGGGACCACACCAGCATGAACAAACAATATTTTGCGGGACACGTGGCGGAAGACTACACCCGCAGAGTGTACAACTGCTTTTTGAACACGCCGATCGAACCCGTGGAAGCGAAGAACCGCGAATTCACCACTCTGGATATGTTCCCCACCACCCTGGCGGCCCTCGGTTGCACCATCGAAGGGGATCAGCTGGGGTTGGGCGTCAATCTCTTTTCCGATCGGCCGACCTTGGCGGAAGAGTTGGGAATGAACTACCTGAACGCGGAGATCACCAAGGTTTCCCCCTATTATCAAAACAACTTCCTTTACGGAACGAAGCAGGAAGAACAATAATCCACCTCCACGCGGAGAAAGGATTTCAGCATGAAAAAACGCAATCTCTCCACCGTCGTCATCTATTCGGTCAGCGGACTGTTGATCACTTTAGGCTTTCTGGCGCTCTTTTCGGCCATCTGGTTCGTCAACAACTTTAACGCCGTAGTTGACATCGACGCCATTATCTTTACCATGTTTTCGGATATGCACGGCGTCAACACCAACATCGTGGATCAGTATCTCTACACGGCGGCGCTGCCCACCGTCCTTTGCGCGGCGGCCTGCATTACGGGGATCATTCTGGTTCCGAAACTGATTTTCAAGTACAAAAAAAGCGAGAAAAAGCCCGTATCCCGCATCTACAAGACCGTAACCCTCTCCTCCACCATATTCTTCTGTCTGACCATTTTCGGGATTTGTCTGTACCATCTGGGCTTTCTCGAATACATTTCCGCCCGAACGGACACCACGCCCCTCTTTGACGAGCAGTACAAGAATCCGAAAACGGTAACGGTGACCTTTCCCGAAGAAAAGCGAAATCTGATTTATATTTATCTGGAATCCATGGAGAACACCTTCATGGACACGGAAAACGGCGGCGCGCTGGAGAAAAACACCCTTCCCGCCCTGACCGAGCTGGCAAAAAGCAACGTCAATTTTTCCCAGACCCATGGGATCGGTGGCGCAAAGGTGACCACAGGCTCCACGTGGACCACCGCCGCGGGAATCACCCAGACGTCGGGGGTTCCCATGTGTCTTCCCGAAGACATCTGGATCAGCGGTCTGGGAGAACAACACCAAGCCCTGCCCGGCCTCACCTCTCTGGGCGATATTCTCCATGATCAAGGATATCAGCAAGCGCTGATGATCGGCTCGGACATTTCCTTCGCGGGACAGGAAATGTACTATAAACAACACAAGATCAATCGGATTTACGACGTAAAAACCGCGCGGGAAGAGCTTCTCCCTTCCAAAACCTACGACGACGGCTTCTGGGGCTGCGAGGATTTTTATCTTTACGAATACGCAAAGGAAAAAATTCTGGATCTGGCGGAGGGAGATCAACCCTTTGCCTTCACCATGTTTACCATCGACACCCACCATCCTGCGGGGAATCTCTGCGAAAAATGCGACCCCACGGAACTGACGGAGCTGGATTGGACGGAAGCGGAAAATCTGCAGTTTGAGACGGTTCTCCGTTGTGCGGACCGACAGATCAACGAGTTTATTCTTTGGCTTCAGGAGCAGGATTTCTACGAAAACACCACCGTAATAATCACGGGTGACCATTGCAGCATGAACACCTCGTATTTCAACGAGTACGTTTCCGACGAATACGATCGGCGCGTCTACAACTGCTTTATCAACCCTGCCACGACGCCGAAGCAAGCGAAAAACCGCGAATTCACCACCCTGGATATGTTCCCCACCACCCTGGCAGCCCTCGGTTGTACCATTGAGGGGGATCAACTGGGGCTTGGGGTCAATCTCTTTTCGGGAAAACCCACCCTCAGTGAAATCTACGGGTTTGAATATCTGCGCATTGAGTTCAACAAGGTTTCCCTTTTTTACGAAGAAAACTTCTATAAAAAGCAGCAGCAATAAAGCAAAAAACTCCTTCCGAGCGAGACACTTCATAAAGAAGCTGTCTCGCTCGGCTTTTATTCATACGAAACAAATGACACCTTACACAAGAATTGTGAAAGTATCATGTAGGTTCCATACTTTGAGAAAGGTAAATACTTGCTGAAAATAAAGAATATCTTTCTCTGCAGGTAACGTGATATTGCAAACTGTCGTTTGCAGTGATACTTTTGTTTTACAGCAAAAGTAATCTTGAAGCCTTGCGGTTTCCGTGATTATTATATTCGCCTTTTCACTGTCCGAAGGACAATATCACGATGCGTAGCATAATACCACTGCGAAGCAACACAACCCGCCGCAAGGCGAATATAATTGAGGCACACTTCCTTACGAAGTGTGCCTCAAGAAGGAGTTTTTTCTTACAAATCGCAACCTTGCACCACGTTGTTCGCCGAAAGCTCCGCGTCAATGTGGGCAAGGACTTTTTTCTTGTCTGCCGTCCATTTCGGCGCAATCAGAAGGTCGGCAGGCGGGTCTCCCGTCAGACGGTGTACCGCAATATGGGCGGGAAGCAAGGCAATGGCCCGCGCCACCAGGGAAACGTATTCCGATTCGGACAGGAGCGGAAAAGGATGCGTTTCGCATTGCTCGCCCCAAAGAGAGCCCTTTAAAATTTGTAACATCTGAATTTTGATTCCGTCGGTGTGGGAAGAAACGTAACGAACCGATTCCAGCATCTGCTCCTCCGTCTCCCCGGGAAGACCGAAAATCAAATGGGTAATGACCGAAATTCCGCGTTCATGCAGGGCAGAAACCGCAGACTCATACACCGAACGGGGATACCCGCGGCCGAAGGATTCCGCCGTTTTATCCCAAGCGGTCTGCAGACCCAATTCTACCCAAAGAGGCTTTTGACGGTTCAAATCCGCCAGCAACTCCAAAATTTCTTCGGAAAGACAGTCGGGGCGGGTTGCAACGGACAGAACGGCCACCTCGGGATCCGTGATCGCCGCCGAGAACCGTTCCCGCAACACCGAAACCGGCGCGTAAGTATTGGTATAGGCCTGAAAATAGGCAATATAACGGTATCCGGACCATTTGGAGGAGAGAGCTTCCTTTCCGACCCGAAGCTGTTCTTGAACCGATAAAAGAGGCGAGGGGGCAAACTCCCCGCTTCCTCCCGCAGAGCAGAAGGAGCATCCTCTTTTTCCGTTCTCCCGATTGGGACAGGAAAAGCCGCCGTTCAGGGGAATTTTAACCAGTTTTTCTCCGTAGGTTTCCCGCAGATGGTGATCGAGAGAACGATACCGCTCTGCCCGAAAAAGCCCTTGCGCCACCTCCTGCATATCGGGGGCGAGAGGGGCTTTGATCTGCAGACTTTTTCCCGTAACGGGATGCACAAAAGCGAGAGAAGAACAGTGTAAACCGTGGCGGGAGAGGATTCCGTCCCCCTCGTCTCCGTAAAGAAAATCCGAAACGAGAGGATGACCGATATGGGACAGATGGAGGCGGATCTGATGAGTGCGTCCCGTGCGGGGGAAAACCCGCAAAAGGGACAGATTCCCGTCGGTTTTTTCGGTTTCGTACTCGGTCAGAGCATCCTTTCCCCGCGGATCCACGATCCGTTGCACCGTGGCCGCTTCGGGACGATAAATGGGGGCGTTGATTCCCCCCCGCAAGGGCGGCTGACCGTGGACCAGAGCGTGATATTCTTTTTTGACCGCACCTTCCGCCAACTGACGGCGCAGTTGATCGTGAGCGTAAGCATTTTTGGCAAAAAGAACGGCGCCTGAGGTGTTTGCGTCCAGACGCAGTACGCAACGGGAAACGAAGGTCTCCCCTTTTTCGTGAAAATAGGCGGTAAGCCCATTTGCCAGGGTATCGTCCACGTGCCCTTTGGAAGGATGGCAGGGCAAAAAGGGAGGCTTGTTAAGCAAAATCAGATCGGAATCCTCATACAAAATATCCAGGGGCATGTTCGTTGCGACGAAGCCCGAATCCGCTCCGTGATCCCCCACGGAAATGCAGACCCGGTCCCCTTCCGAAAGGCGATCTGTGACAATGACACGGTTTCCGTTGACGGTAATGCCGTCCTCCCATTTTTTCAGGTCAATCAAAAGAGAGGCGGAAAGGCCCCAGGTTTTCCGCAAAAAATCCTTCACAGAACATCCTTCGGCGCTTGCGGGCACCTTTGCATAAAGTTTGCGTTCCATCCGGATCCCTCCCTTCGTTTTTTTCATTATAAGTCAATCCTGTGTCATTTTTTTTACAATCCGCTCCATTTACAAAAAAACAAGATTTTGCCATAATTCCATGCTACAATAAAAAAAACGCATGCCGAAGGGAGATTTTACCATGCCCATCCAATATTCCGAAGAATTGCGGCTGTTCCGCCTTGCTACGCCGAACACCGCCTATTTCTTCCACGTAAACGAAGGTGGATTTCTCGTCCACGATTATTACGGAAAAACCCTGCCCATCTGCGACCTGCGCTATCTTTCCGCCCGTGCGCACAAGGCCTCTTTCAGCCCCCAAAGCGCAGATTTGACCACCACGCCCGAAACGGCCCCCGTAGAATATTCCTGCAACGGAACGGGGGATTATCGCATCAGTGCCCTGCAGATCCGCGAGGTTCGGGGCAACGCATCGACGGATATCCGTTACGTTTCTCATAAAATCTATCCCGGAAAACCTGCCCTGAAGGGACAGCCCGCCACCTACGGAACCGAGGACGAGACCACCACCCTGGAGGTTCTGACGCGGGATGACGTGACGGGAGCGGAAGTGACCTTGTATTACACGGTTTTTGAGCAATACGACGCGATTGCCCGTCACGCGACGGTGACCAACACCTCCGATTACGAAATGAATCTGGAGCGGGTTTATTCCCTTTGCTGCGAGCTTCCCTTCGGAGATTGGGAGCTGTGCCATCTTTACGGAAGCTGGGCCAAAGAACGGCAATTTGAACGCAAAGAGTTGCCCCACGGCATCACCGCCGTGGAAAGTAAGCGAGGTTCCTCCAGCCATCACCACAATCCCTTTGCGGCGTTGGTAAAGAAAAACACCACGGAAGATGCGGGGGACGCCTACGGCTTCAATTTGGTCTACAGCGGAAACTTCTCCATTCAGGTGGAGCAAGACTACGACGGAGACCTGCGCCTTCTGATGGGCATCAACCCCACGGATTTCGGCTGGAAGCTGGAACCGGGGGAAAGCTTTGAGACCCCTGAAGCAGTATCGGTCTATTCGGCCGAGGGCTTGGGCGGAATGAGCCGCACCTTCCATAAGCTTTACCGCAACAATCTCTGCCGAGGACCCTGGAAAAACGCGAAACGTCCCCTTCTGATCAACAACTGGGAAGGAACCTATTTCAACTTCAACGAAGAAAAGATCTACAACATCGCCAAGCAGGCGGGCGAACTGGGCGTGGAAATGCTGGTTCTCGACGACGGCTGGTTCGGAGCCCGCAACCACGATAAGGCGGGTTTAGGCGACTGGTTCGTCAACGAAGAAAAGATCAAGGGCGGTCTGCCCCTCCTCTCGCAACGCATTCACGATCTGGGCATGAAGTTCGGCCTTTGGTTTGAACCCGAAATGATCAACCCCGACAGCGATCTCTACCGCGCCCATCCCGATTGGTGCCTGCAGGTGGAAAACCGTCCCCTGTCCATAGGGCGGACTCAGTACGTGCTGGATATGTCCCGCAAGGACGTGCGGGATTACCTTTTCGACTGCATGGATAAAATTCTGAAAACCACCCAAATCGAATATATCAAATGGGATTTCAACCGCAATCTGACGGAGGTAGCAAGCTTCCTGCTGGAGCCCTGCCGTCAGAAGGAGATTTTCCACCGTTACGTTTTGGGTCTGTACGAGCTTCTGGATCGCCTGTTGACCGCATATCCGGACCTTTTGCTGGAAGGATGTTCAGGAGGCGGCGGACGGTTTGACCCCGCCATGCTCTACTATTCGCCCCAGATCTGGACCAGCGACGATACGGACGCCATGGAGCGGTTGACCATCCAATACGGCACCTCCCTGTGCTATCCCACCTCCTCTATCTCCTCCCACGTTTCGGTCTGCCCCAACCATCAGACCAAGCGCACCACACCCCTCAAAACACGTGGGGACGTGGCCCTGGCAGGCTCCTTCGGGTACGAGCTGGACGTGACGAAGATGTCCGACGAGGAAAAGGAAGAGGTGAAAGGACAGATTGCGGAATATCATAAATATTACGAGCTGATCCATTTCGGAGACCTGTATCGGGTCATTCCTCCCAACGAATCGGAATGCGCCTGGGTATACGTTTCCGAGGACAAGAGCGAGGCCCTTCTGACCTTCGTTTGCGTTCGGTTCCGCGTTCAATCCCGCCGCGCGGTCTGTTTCCGCGGACTGGATCCGGAAAAGATCTACGCCGACGAGGAAGGGAAAGTCCTTCCCGGAAGCGCCTGGATGAACGGCGGCGTCAACAACGTAAAGTCCATGCAGGACGGCACCTCCTTCAAGATTCATCTGACCGAAGTAAAATAACGGAAAAGCACCCCGAAGAAACTCTTCGGGGTGCGACTTTTGTCTGAAATTACAGAGTCTTGAGCTTTTCGTGGTTGGGCTTTACGTCTTCCCAGACGTGACCCGTGAAGGCGACCTCATAAAGGAAGGGGCCCGTATAATCGGCCTGTTCCAGAGCGGTCTGAACCTCATTCCAGTCAATATTCCCTTCCATGGGGAACCAGTGCTTTTCATCCACGAAATCGTAGTCGGAGATGTGGGTGGTGACGGCGTATTTGCCCACCTTCTTCACGAATTCCGTATGACTTTCCTTCAACAGATGGTTGACGTCAAAGCAGAGGCGGATGTCGGGATTATATTCCATAATCCGCTGAATTTCATCGGAACAGTTTCCGATGCAGAAACGGGGCAGCACTTCCACGCAAAGAGTGCTTCCGTGGGCTTTGCAGTAATCGGAAAGATCGGACAGATGACGCAGTGCGCGCTGAAAGCGGACTTCACGGGTTTCGGGGGAACGAAGCTCCACGTCTTCTCCGCTGGCATGGATAACCATGTGCTTGATTCCCGCAACGCCGCCGCCGTCAATGAGTGCTTTGTGGACGGGCAGGAAGGATTCCCAGTTTTCGTCCGTATCGTCGGGACGGTATGCACCGCGGCCGAAGGGCAGGTGGATGGACCAGACCTTCACACCGGTCTTCTTTTCCCATTCGGGAACCAGAGCCCAGTTTGCGGGATCGTCGTCTTGAATACAGGAAATTTCCACCAAGTCCAACCCCGCGTCTGCGGCGTGCTGAAGGGATTCTTCGGAAGCGCGGCCGATGGAAAGCCCCGTCTTCCACTGTTTACGGTCTGTCATAACTAATACCTCCACAACCGATGTCTCGGTTTTGTTTGCTTTCATTATAAAAATTTAATACGGTTTTGTCAATGCTTTGCGGGGAAACGTCACAGAAATGTCGGGGTGCCGTTCCTTTTCCCGATTTTAACGCAATTTTTTAGACAGATACAGAACCAGATCGTCGTCGTTGCAACAGGGGGAATAGGGCTCGCAAACGGCCTTTCTGTACCACGCACCGCTTCCGTCGGGCAGATATCCCCGCTTCACGTAAATACGCTGTGCGTTTCCGTAACCGCTGTGCAGACCCACGTTGAGCTGGACCGTATCCGACGTGCGGGACGCAAATTCCTCCGCAACGTCCAAAAGAACATTTCCGATGCCGTGGTTGCGATACTTCTCCAGCACGCCCAGATCAACGATTTCGGGGTATCCGCAATCCACGAAGGGCCCTGCGATGGAATAGGGATAGACGTTCACGTAGCCTGCAACGCAACCGTTGTACTCCGCAACGAAGGAGGTGCACCGTCCTTCCGCCTGATGCTGAAGACGCATAAGGTATTTTTCAACCGACTGGTGCCATCCCTGAGCGATCTCCTCGTCGGTGATGATCTGCGCATCACTTTCCCGAAGATCCCGAATCCGGATTCCGTCCTTTTCATAATAAATCATACGGTTACCTCACAATAAAAAACAAGGTCGGCGCCGACAGACGCCGACGCCGAACCGTTTTTACAGTTCTTTCAATTTATTATGGTTCTTCTTCACGTCAGCCCAGGTGTATTCTTTGGGCATGGTTTCATAGAGGAAGGGACCGGTGTAGTCAGCCTCTTCCAAAGCGGCCTGCAGTTCCTTCCAGTCGATCTTGCCGTCCATGGGGAACCAGTGCTTTTCATCGGTGAAGTCGTAGTCGGAAATGTGGGTGGTGACGATCCACTTGCCAACCTTCTTGACGAAGTCCACGTGATTTTCGCGGAGCAGGTGGTTCACGTCGAAGCAGATGCGAAGGTCGGGGTTGGTCTCCATAAAGCGGAGCATTTCGTCGGAATCACGACCCAGGCAGGTACGGGGCAGGTCTTCGATACAAAGAACGCAACCGTTCTCCTTGCAGATATCAGAAAGGATCTTCAGACGTTCGATGGCCAGCTGCATATACTTTTCCCGGTCTTCATCCTTGAAGGGCTCGCGGCTGGGATGGATAACCATGTATTTGATACCCGCGCGTCCGCAACCTTCAATAAGGGGAATATCCCGATCCAACGTAATCTGCCATTTTTCCGGATCGTCGGCGGTAGGATCCGCCCAATTATCGCCCCACCAGCCGAAAGGAAGATGGCAGGACCAGGCCTTGACACCGGTCTTCTTTTCCCATTCGGGAACCAGAGCCCAGTTGGCGGGATCGTCGTCTTTGATGCAGGAGATCTCTACCAGATCCAGACCCGCATCCGCGGCGCGCTGCAGGGATTCTTCGGAAAGGCGGCCGATGGAAAGACCGGTTTTCCACTGTTTACGATCAGTCATAACGTATACCTCCGTTATTCGGGGTTCTACCCCGTTTTTCTGGTTTCATTATAGATAAAAACGATTGATTTGTCAATGGTTTTTTCCAAAAAATCACAAAAAAGACAAAGCCGCCAAAAAAACTCGGCGGCGATATTCTTCATAAACGGAACGTCAGATCATTCCGACACGTAGGCATCGGCGAAGGCACGGTAAAGAGCGTCTGCTTTTCCCTGCGCCGCGGCAGAGGTCTCGCCGCTGACCAGCAGATAGATCTTCACCTTCGGCTCGGTACCGGAGGGACGGACGATGAGAACGGAGCCGTCGTCGAACACGTAATACAGCACGTCGGATTTGGGCAAATTCATAGCCCCTTCCGACAGATCGTACATTTTGGAAAGAGAGAGTCCGCCTAAACTTTCGGGACGGCTTGCACGCAGTTTTGCCATAAGAGCCTTCATTTTTTCGGGCGCGTCCACACCGGTCATAGTCAGGGAATGGGTCTTTTCAAAATAGACACCGAAACGCTGATAAAGAGCGTTCAACGCATCCGCAAGGCTCATGCCCTTTTCCCGATAGAAAGCGGCCATTTCCGCGATCAAAAGAGAGGCGGCGACCGCATCCTTATCCCGTGCGTAGGTGCCCGTAAGATAGCCGTAGGACTCCTCAAAGCCGAAGACGTAGGTGTGACTTCCGTCGGCTTCAAAATCCTTGATCTTTTCTCCGATAAACTTAAATCCCGTCAACACGTTGAACATGGTAACGCCGTAGGATTCACAGATGGCGGTGGCAAGCTCCGTGGAAACGATGGACTTGACCACGGCGGCGTTGGCGGGAAGATTTCCCGTTGCCTTGCGGGAGGACAGGACGTAATCCAGCAACAGAGCCCCCGTCTGATTTCCCGTAAGGGCAATAAATTCTCCCGTTGCGTCACGCACCACGACACCCACGCGGTCCGCATCCGGATCGGTTCCGATGATAAAATCCGCACCCAGCTGATCCGCCAGCTTCATGGCGATGGTAAAGCCCTCTTTATTTTCGGGGTTGGGAGACTTCACCGTGGGGAAATTGCCGTCCAGAACCATCTGCTCGGGAACGCAGGTGATATTCTCAAATCCCGCCCGCTTCAAAGCCTCGGGAACGAGACGGTACCCCGTTCCGTGGAAAGGAGTATAAACGATGGTCAGATCCTTCTGGCGGGCAATTACGTTGGGATCGATGACGCAATCCAGCACGCAGGCGAGAAATTTTTCGTCGAAATCCTTGCCCAGAATCACGGTTTTTTCCCGCATTTCTTCGGCAGAAGCCACCTTCACGCCGTCGAAGATATCGGTGGCGCAGATGGAGGCGTAAACCACGTCGGCCTGCTCAAGGGACAACTGTGCTCCGTCTTCCCAATAGGCCTTATATCCGTTGTATTCCTTGGGATTGTGGGATGCGGTGATATTGATGCCCGCAATGCAATTCAGTTCCCGAACCGCAAAGGAAACCTCGGGGGTGGGGCGCAGTTCGTCAAACAAATACGCTTTAATGCCGTTTGCAACCAGCACGCGGCAGGATTCCTCCGCAAAAACGCGGGAAAAATTACGGCAATCGTGCCCGACGACAACACCGCGCTTGCAGGAGTCTTCCCCGCAGGAACGGATCAGATCCGCAAGCCCCTGGGTGGCCTGACGAACCACGTAGATATTCATGCGGTTGGTTCCGGCACCCAAAACGCCCCGCAAGCCGCCCGTACCGAAGGTCAGGCAAGCGCCGAAGCGTCCGCGGATTTCTTCTTCGTTTTCGGCGACCGCAGAAAGCTCGTTTTTGGTGGTGGCGTCCACCACGGGAGATTCCATCCACCGTTTCAACATTTCGTTCATATTTCCTATAAATCCACCTTTCGGGAAAATGCAAATCAAAGGGTGCGTTTCATCTCTTCCAGAGCCTCGGCCAACTGATCGGGGCAGGAGGTGCCTTTGGAGCCGCAACGAATCCCCTTCACCAGGGAAATAACCTCTTCGGGGGTACGCCCTTCGGCAAGACGGGCAACTCCCTGGGTATTGCCCATGCAGCCGCCGGTAAAGCGAACGGCAGAAATCACGTTATTGTCGTCCACTTCAATATGAATGGCACGGGAACAAACGCCCCTGGTCTTGTAATCAAAGCTCTTCATAAAACGCTCCTTTGCGTATAGTATATGCAAAATTATTTGTGATAAGTCATATTTCGGTCGATGGTAAATGCGCGATAAATCTGCTCCAGAAGAATCACCCGCATCATTTGATGGGGGAAAGTAAAGGAAGAAAAGGAAAGGCGCAGATCCGCCCGTTTTTTCACCGCATCGTCCAGGCCGCAGGAGCTGCCGATGACAAAGGTGATTTTGGATGCGGTATGGGAAACGGAAGCGATCTTTTTGGCAAGATCCTCCGAGGACATGGACGATCCTTCCACGCAGAGAGCCACGGTATAGCCTTCACATTCCTTTAAAATTGCATCCTTTTCCTTGGGGAGCGTAGATTCGGGGAGGGCGACGATCTGCAATTTACAAAAAGCGGAAAGACGCTTTTCGTATTCCGCGCAGGCCTGTCGCCAATAGGCTTCCTTCAGAGAGCCCACGCAGACGAGCTTTACGGTCATCATAACTCAAACACCTCGGACCGTTCTCCGCGGGGAGCCACGAAGATTTTTACGTCCCGCTCCGTATCGATTCCGCCGCGACGCAAAACGTTTTCCACCGTGCAACGGCAAAGGGATTCCGTATTGTTTTCCCGGCTCAGATGGGCAAGATAGACCCGTTCGGCACCCTTTTGGACAAACTCGATCAACGCCTCGGCACTCTGCTGATTGGAAAGATGTCCGCAGGGGCCCGCAATCCGTTGCTTGAGATGGTATGGATAGGGTCCGTTATGCAGCATGTCCGCATCGTGATTCGCTTCAAAAACCAGCCCTCGACAACCCGTTAAAGCAGAACGGACCTCGTCGGTGACCTGCCCCAGGTCGGTGGCGATGCCGATCTTCCCTGCCGACGTTTCAAGCACGTACCCCACGCAAGAGGCGGAATCGTGCATACAGGGAAAGGACGTAACGGAAAAGGCTCCGTTTTTGGCGTTTCCGCCGGTGGGAAGCACGCAAAAACGATGGGTATCCACCTCGGGCAAGGCAAGGGAGATTCCGTGCAGGGTCTCTTCGTTCCCGAGAACGGGGATGGGATATTTTTTCAAAATGGTCTTCAGACCGTTGATATGATCGGAATGCTCGTGGGTAATAAAGACACCTTGGATACGGGACAAAGAAGATCCCACCGATTGCAGAAGAGCCTCGGTACGGCGGATCCCCGCACCCGCGTCGATCAGAAGGCCGCACCCGTCGGCCTCCACGTAAGTACAGTTGGCACTGCTGCCGCTGACCAGCGTACAAAGCTTTACAGAACTCACCGCAAAATCTCCGGAGAGGTGGATTCGGGCTGCTCGTCGTTCACCTTTTCAATGTCGGCTCCCAAAGAACGCAGCTTGTCCACGAGCCCCTCGTAACCCCGTTCAATGTGACGGATATCCACCACCTCGGTAACGCCTTCCGCCACGAGCCCTGCAAGAACCATGGAGACTCCCGCGCGCAGGTCGCAGGCGTGTACGCGGGTTCCCGTCAATTTTTCCACACCGTCAATGACGCAGACGTTTCCGTCCACCTCAATCTTCGCGCCCATTTTACGCAACTCGGAGGTATAACGGAACCGCTGACTGTAGATGCCTTCCGTAATCACGGAGGTGCCCGACGCCAAAGTCAGCATGGTAGAAAACTGGGGCTGCATGTCCGTCGGAAATCCGGGATAAGGCTGGGTTTTGATGTTGATGCGTGTGGGACGATCGTAGCGGGTCACAATAATGGAATCATCCAGTTCCTCAATGCCGATCCCGGCCTCTTCCAGTTTTGCGGAAATGGATTCCATATGCTTGGGAATCACGTTACGAACCTCCACGCGGCCCCCTGCAATGGCAGCGGCCACCATATAGGTGCCTGCTTCGATCTGATCGGGCAAAACCTCGTAGCGTCCGCCCTTCAGTTCCCGTCCGCCGTTGATACGGATCACGTTGGTACCTGCGCCCTTAATGTCGGCACCCATGGCGTTGAGGAAGTTGGCAATATCCACGATATGGGGTTCTTTCGCGGCGTTTTCGATGGTAACGCGACCGGGGACGCCCACGGCGGCCAGCATCACGTTCACCGTAGCGCCCACGCTGACGATATCAAAATAAACGGAAGCGGGATTCAACCCGTTGGATTCGGCAATGACGTTGCATTCGTCCAGATCCACCGTCACCTTGGCACCCATGGACTCAAAGCCCTTGATATGCTGATCGATGGGGCGGGAGCCGAAATCACACCCTCCGGGAAGACCGACCTTTGCACTCCCGAAGCGGCCCAACAACGCACCGATAAGATAATAAGACGCGCGCATTTTCCGCACGGCAGGCTGATCGGCAACGATAGGCTCCTTCAGGTGGGAGCAATCGATACGATAGGTGGATTTCTCCAACCGCGTCACCTCTGCCCCGAAGGATCGAAGGATCTCAAACAGAAGAAAAACGTCGCTGATCTCCGGGACGTTGTCCAAAATACAAGGTCCCTTCACGAGTACCGTTGCGGGAATGATCCCGACGGCAGAGTTTTTGCTTCCGCTGATGGTTACGGAGCCTTCCAGAGGACGTCCTCCGCGAATGATATACTTTTCCAAAATTAACACCTCAAATGTTCGTTGTTTAAGGGATTCTGAGATAATTTCTCGGATTCATATAAGAACCCGTAGATTTGTTGTACACGGCAAAATGGAGATGGTTTCCCGTACTGTTCCCCGTACTGCCCACGTAGGCAATCACCTTACCCTGATAGACCTTTTCTCCGGAGGAAACCGCGAGAGAGCTGCAATGTCCGTACACGGTCTGGATTCCGTTTCCGTGGTCGATACGAACGCACCAGCCCAGAGACCGATCCCAACCCGCTTCCACGACGGTACCTGCGTCGGCCGCGTAAATGGACGTTCCGTGCGATGCAGCCAAATCCAACCCGCGGTGAAAATTACGGGAACCGCGCAACCAGCGCCAACCGTATTCCGAAGAAACGAACTGGTGAGATTGCAAGGGGAAAATAAACCGTCCCGAGGGAGCAATGGGCTTGGTTCCCACCAAAATCTGGCGGGAGACGGGCTCTTTAATCTTCGTACGGGAGACCAAAGAAACGGAGGAGGTCTGTCCGTTGACGTAAACGTTGTGATACACAAGCTCGTAAACGCCGTTGGACCCGTTGCGCAACACGATGCGGGTGCCTTCCCAATAATCGTCGGAATACACGTATTCGGTCTTATATTCCTCGGTTTCGGTATCGGTAAGGGTGAGGGTGTTTTTCACCGTCAGCTGACAATACGGTTTTCCGTAAAAGAGGATTTGCCCCGCCTGAACCTGCTGACCTACGGGAATATCGTTGAGCAACCGCAGAACGGGGACGCTGATCCCCGAGCGCTGAGAAATAGAGTCCAGCGTATCTCCCGATTGCACCGTATAGGTCTTAAGCTCGGGCCCCGAGGTAAACAGATCCATCATCCGCGCAAAGCCCAGGTTGTAAGAGGGCTCGTACTCCCCTCGGATGATCTCGATACGGTTGATAATTTCAAGGCTGTCTCCGTTGCCCGTGACGTAGAACTTCATCACCTCGTCAATCAGACGGTCCAGCTCCGTACGATCTTTGTCTGTGGCGACCAGAACCCCGTCCAAAAACAAACCGTAGGAACGGAGGGTGTAATCGGACGCCATGGTGTAAAGCGAAGAGAAAAGGGCGTCTTCGGAGGTGAAGCGATCCTTGGCAACGATGGCGTATTGCAAGGTGGGAAAATCCCCCACCAGATACAGCTCTTCCCCCGTCTGTGCCACGCTTTCGTTTTTCACGCGGGTTTCCACAAGATCGTTAATGCGATCGTATTCCGCGGAATTCTCCACGTATCCGATCACGTTCCCGTCCACGCTGACGGCGAGTCCCACGGAATAATTGGAAAAAAACCAAAAGCACCCGCCCAACAAGGCGACGGCCATCAAAGGAAAGAAGAGCGGTGCCAAAAAGGAGGTTACGGAGGAAATCAGCGTACGCACGTAGTGGGAGCTGCGGCGAAAGAGCAACACGAAGCGATAAAAGGGCGAGGTGCTCCGTACCGTCATATGACGGAATTTTTCATAATGAGCCCTCAACTTCCGCCGTCGCAAGACGTAATAGCGCTTGCGCAACCGACGGAAGAACCGAAACCGAAAGAGAAAAAACCTACGGCGAGGGCGCTTCTCTTCGGAAGATTCCGACGTTGCCATAAAATCCTCCTTTCCGAAAGAGATGAACTCAACGCGCGCGGGACGCACGCGAAATAGACAATTATTATATTCTGTTATTATATATTAAATTCGCAAAAAAAAGCAAGGGGAATTTTCCACTTTCCTCAAAAAGCGCGGAAAATTCCCCAAATCGTACGATTAATTTTACAAACTTGTCAATAACGGAGCTGCTCCGGGGTCCAGTTGCGAATCACGGCTCCGTAGCGGGAAGCGATTTCCTTGGCGGAAGCAAGATCGTGTTCCCGATAATTCCCACATTCCTTTTCCGACGTCCCGGGAATCTGTCCCTCGTAAGAAGCGATAAAGGAAAAGGTCTCACGAATCAGACCGAGAACCTCTTCGTGGGAGGCGTTGACCGTGAGCAGATAAAATCCCGTGCGGCACCCCATGGGACCAAAATAAATAATTTTGTCCCCCAGTTCCCCGTTGCGGGCGTGAACGGCAAAAAGATGCTCGATGGTATGCATGGCGGGATTGGGCAGAAAATCCCGATTGGGAACGGTGACGCGAATGTCGTAGGTGGTAACGCCGTGATCCACGCGGGAAAGATAAATTCCCGGCTGCAGGACGGTGTGGTCGACTTCAAAACTGGCAATGGTTTCCATAAATCGCTCCTTATAAATCTTTGATCAGATCGTAAACTTCCTGTTTGGACAGAGAAAACTCTTTGGCAATAGCCTTTGCGGCGGCGGATTTTCCCATCCCTTCCGCGGATTTTTCCCGCCACAGAGCCAAAATCTGCTCTTCATCGAGGGCTTCGGAAACGGATGGAGCATAGCCCTCCAGAACGAGGACGAACTCGCCGCGGGGAACGGTTTCGGTGAAATACTCCACCGCCTCTCCCAGGGTGGATCGGCGACATTCTTCGTAAATTTTCGTAATCTCCCGCACGCAGGAAATACGGCGATCCGAACCGAACACGGAAGAAAATTCCGTCAGAGTATCCAACAGACGATGGGGGGCTTCGTAAAACAGAAGGGTACGGGGGTCGGTCTTCAGCGAATCCAGCAGTTGGCGCCGATCCTTTTTTCCCGTGGGCAAAAAACCTTCAAAAGCGAAGCGGCGGGTGGGAAGTCCCGACATGGCAAGGGCAGTCACAAAGGCACAGGGTCCGGGGATTGTGCTGACCCGAAGGCCCGCGTCAAGGCATTCCGCCACCAGATCCTCGCCCGGATCGGACACGGCGGGCATTCCCGCGTCGGAAACGAGAGCGCAGGTCTCTCCTGCCTGCAACCGAGCCAAAATCTTTTCCCCGTGGGCACGACGATTGTGATCGTGATAACTGATCATCGGCTTATGAATTCCGAAAGAAGTCAGAAGGATACCCGAGGTGCGAGTATCTTCGGCTGCAATAAAATCCACCGAAGAGAGGATCTCCACCGCACGGGGAGACAGATCCCCCCGATTGCCGATGGGAGTCGCCACTAAATACAGCGAAATTTTCTCCATACAAACTCCTTTCAAAAACGGTGTATTGCTTGAAACGTCGGGGTTTCGTTCCCCAATTCATCGTACAGAACGAAGGGCGGATCCACCTTCAGCCCCGCCGCGGCACCCTTTTTACATTCCATCAAAAACAATTCCGGAGAGCGGTCTGCTTTGGGATAAATAAAACGCAAAACCTTCGGCTCCAATCCCAAAGAAGAGGCAACGGCCGACACGTGACAAAGGCGCTCGGGCTTATGAACGAAACAAAACCGTCCGCCGAACTTCAGCAGTCTTGCGGCGCAGGCGGCAATATCCTCAAAGGTGCAGGTTTCTTCCCGACGGGCCGATTCCTTCTTTTCCGAAGAAACCTTCCCCGTTCCGGGGAGAAAATAGGGCGGATTGCAGGTGACGAGATCGGCTTTCCCCGCAGAAAGGGTGGTGTTGCGCAGATCCTCACACAGAATTTTCACCCGATCCTCGATTCCGTTGAGATCGACGGATTTTTGGGCAAGCTCCGCGCTGTGAGGCGAAATCTCCACCCCGCATACGGTTTCCGCGCAGGGATAGGACGCCAAAAGAAGAGGAAGGATTCCCGTTCCGCATCCAAGATCGACCGCTTTTGCAAAGCGCTTCTCTGCGGCAAAGGCGCCGAGAAGAATGGCGTCGGTACCGAAACAGAAGGATTCCGTATCCTGATATATTTTCCAGCCGTGGACAAACAAATCATCCAAACGGATCATAAAAACCTCCGAAGGGTATAAAAAATGCGTAATGAGAGCCCCGAAGAGCCTCATTACGCATTTCTGCGCAACTTATTCAGCGGGATTGGGAGCGCCAACGGGGCAAGCAGAAGCGCAAGCACCGCAGTCGATGCAGTCGTCAGCGTTGATGACGAACTTGCCGTCCTTTTCGGAAATAGCGCTAACGGGGCATTCATCTGCGCAAGCGCCGCAAGCGATGCATTCATCGGAAATCTGGTAAGCCATGGTATGTACCTCCTGTCAAAGTTCGGGTATCGGGATTGATACTCATTACAACCTATTATAGCACGATTTTTTTAATTCGTCAAGAGCCCAAAGGCAACAAATTTAGACAAAATATGAAAAACTTATGTCAAACGATGCGATTTCGGGTCTCCCCTGCGTAAAATGCCGCCGCGTTTTTCGCCATTTCGGCCACCACGCGGTTGCGGGCCTCTGCACTTCCCCAGGCCATGTGCGGGGTCAGGCACACGTTATCCCGATCCAGAATCCGCGTAAAGGGATGATCTTTCCCAAAAGGTTCTACGGAATAAACGTCCACGCCGAGGCCTCCGATTTTTCCCGATTCCACGGCCTTGGTCAGGGCTTCCTCGTCGGTGACGGCTCCGCGGGCCACGTTGACGAGAATCACCCCGTCCTTCATGGAAGCGATGCGATCCGCGCTGATCATGCCCCGCGTCTCGTCGGAAAGAGGGACGTGAAGGGAAATAATATCGCATCGGGCGCAAAGCTCGTCAACGGGAACGGTTTCGTAACGGGGATCCTGCTTTCTGCGGCACATCAGCACCTTACATCCGAAGGCTTCTGCAATCTGCGCAACCTTTCCGCCGATTCCGCCGCCCCCCACAACACCCCAGGTGAGGGAAGAAATCTCATGATAAATCGGGGTCAGTTTATTGGCAACGCCCGACGCGGAATAGGATCCGTCAGCCACGTAACGGGTGTATTCGGGCAAATGCGTAGCCAAAGACAAGACCATGGAAAGGGTCAGCTGAGCCACGCTGTCGGTGGAATAGCCGGGCACGTTGCAAAGTGCGATCCCATTGGCACGGCAATATTCCGTGTCGATATTATCGTATCCCGTCGCCGCAACGCAAATAAGCCTCACGGCCGTTCCGGGCAAATTCGTTCCGTTCAGCTTGATTTTATTCACCACAGCCACGTCTGCATCCCGTAAACGATCCGTAATATCTTCGGGCGCAGTAGTGGGATATTCTGCGGTTTCTCCAAGGCGGCGCAGGGGGGACAGATCCACGTCCGTACCCAAGGTTGCCGCATCCAAAATTGCAATTTTCATATCATTACCTCCCATCGGCAGAACCATTATAACACAGATACGAAAAAAATACAAGTCCCACGCGAAAAAATTCTTCTTGACAGGAGAAAAAAATTGTGTTATGATAAAAAAAACGAAAAAAGGCGGTGACAAACCGTGATCAACGCAAAGCACACCCTGCGCGTTCCTGCCATGGACGCCTTTGAGATGAAATATTACTACAGCCGCGAGGAAGACTCCCTGGAAGCGCGCACCTTCCCGCCCCATATCCACGACGTGCCCGAGCTCTATATCCTGGCGGAGGGAAACGCCTGCTTTGCCGTGGAAAACCGTTTCTATCGCCTCTCCCCCGGAGACGTGATCGTGACCCGGCCCAACGAAATGCACAACTGCGTTCTGACCGAAAAGACGGTACACAAGCACCTCTGCCTATGGTTCGAGCCCTCCTTCGCCCTGTTGGAACCCCTTCTGGAACACTGTCGGACCAACGGGAACCAAATTTCTCCTTCGGAGGAATCCGGAAAAAGAATTCTGTCTCTGTGTGAAGAATTGAGCCGTGCCACGGAAGAAAAGAAACATCGACTGGAATACGCGTTGCTCTGCCGTCTGCTTTGCGAGCTGGAAGAGGGAACGGGTGCGCAAATCCTGCAGGAGCACGCCCCGCCCAAGCTACTGACGGAAATCCTGCGGGACATCAACGAAAACTTTGCACACATCGAATCGGTCAATTCTCTTACGGAGCGATATTTTATCAGCCCTTCCACGTTGGGAAGAATCTTTCGGGAGAATCTGCACACCTCACCGAAACGGTATCTGGAAACGAAAAAGCTTGCCTATTCCCGCATCCTTCTTCGGGAGGGAAAATCCGTGGCAGAGGCCTGCATGGAGGCCGGCTTCGGCGACGTGTCGGGATATATCCGACTCTTCCGTAACCGCTTTGGAACGACCCCGGGACAATATCGGAAGAATCAAACATAACGCGTGTTATAAAACTGAAAGAATCGGGCTTTTTCGCAAGCCCGATTCTTTTTTTGATCTATGCATAACAAATGTTATTTATTACGCTTCGGCAACTTCCGTACGACAAGATTCATGTACAGGATAGTAAGCAAAACGCCGAGGAACCCGAGGAAGGACATTACCTGCTGAGCGTAAAGATTCCGTCCGAACAAAACGAACCCTTCGGATTGGATCCACGAAACGAGGACTCCGCCGCAGGTTGCCGTCAAAAAGCCGACGATGCCCGAAATACTCTGACTGAAGGCCAGAGCGACGGTGCGATGCTCCTCCTCCACGTAATCGTAAATCAGATTGATAGCCGCGCTGTTGATTCCCGCCATAGACACGGCGTAAAGGGTATAATAAACGGTGAAAAACACCTTGCCGTTTTCGGGGACGGTGAAAGCATTGACGAAGAAGGCCACCGCCGCTACAGCGAAACAGATATTGAGCATGGAAACGAAGGAATAGCGATCCGCAAATTTTCCGAAAAACCGCGAAAAGGCGGCACGGACAAGGGCGTAGAGCAAGCCGAGAACGGTCATGACGAAGGTCATGGAAAAGCCCAGCTCATTAACCTGATAAGAACCGAAAAAGGGTGTGGAAATGAAGTGCGCCATATTCCAGAACACGTTGATTCCGATGACAGAGAAAAGAACCTTGGTCTGCTTTCGGTCTGCAAGAAGAGCCTTCAGCGAACTTCCCTCGGTTTTTTCCACGGGCTTTTCATCGGACAACACCAGGGTAAGGGTATGTAAGATCATCAGAACCGTCAGAGAGACCCCGCCGACGATCAGCGCTTCCGTGGTCTTTCCCGCAGATTCCAGCCCGTCGTATACCAGAGCAAGAAGGAAGGTAACAACGAACCCGGAGAGCAGGGAAATGATTTCTTTATTTGCGGTAAAGACGCCTCGCTTGTGATCGTCCACAAGAGACATAAACCAGTTGGTCTTTGCGGGATTGACCAGATTATTCACCACGTGTCCCAAGAGCAAAAAGGCGATAAACAACGCAGATTTTGCCGTAGCCGACAAGGAAAACAGCGGAGTAAACCAAACCAGGGCAAAAAATCCCTGATTCAGGATATGAAGAACCGTGACCCAGCGCTTCACCGGCGTTTTATTCCGCAAAAGCAGTGCAAAGATCTGAAAGCCGCAACCGAGGGAGATAAAGGCGGAAAGAATTCCCACCGTCCCGTCGGAGAGACCTACCCCCTCCGGCCCCGCAATCTTCGCCAAATAAGCCCCGGTAACCAAAAGGGAAATAAAATATTCAAGGGCCGCCTCCAGAAGATACATCACGCGACTGAATTGATAATTGGGTCGTTTCATACAAATCGGTTCCTTTCCCGTAATCGCACCTTATTATAGCACAAAAAAAGGAGCCTTTGTCAAACTTTTCGGCCGAAAAATGTGCGTTTTCGGTCAATTGCGGACAAAACCGGGGTGCGTGCGCCCGCGGACGGATCCGCGGGGCTGCGCGGAGCGCAGAAAAAAGAGCCTCCGCGTGAGGAGGCTCTTTTGCGCACGCCGATGCGCAGGGCAAATCGGAAATTTTACGAATTCGATGCAAAAACATCTTGCTTTTCCCTCCGCATTGTGGTATAATATCAATCGGAAGGAACGCGTTCCCGCAAACGGATCTTATTCGGACAGATCGGAAGAATCCTCTTCTCCGTTCAGCACGGGCTGTGCGGGAGCGGGTGCCGCAACTTCTGCCTTCGCTTTGCGAACGGCGTCCACCACGTAACCGATCCCGCCGATCACGGTAAAGACGATACCGAAGATCAGGTTGGACATATATTCGCCGCGGATTTCGGTGGCACCGATGTAATCGTAGAAATCAAGAATTTCAAATCCGTTGAACAGACATTCGAAAAGGGATTCTCCGCCGATGCCTGCATCCTGAACGAAAATCGAGTAATAATCGTAACCGATGCACAGATACCAGGTCAGCACGATAATCGCCAACGCGAATACGAAGGAAATCACCACGCCCTTGACGCTTTTCTTTTTGGCAAAGATCTCGTACCCCTTCATGGCGCAGAACACGCCGACGATTCCGCTCAAGCCCGCAACGATATCGATCTGCCAAAGAATAAACCACACGATACCGCCCGCGAGGGAGAACAGAAGGGAGCCCAGAATCCCGGGAAGGACCCGTTCTTCACGCTCTTCAATTGCACTTTGATTCAGTTTGAAGCCCATAACAAACCTCCGTTTTTATTATTGCATCCATTATACTACATTTTTTGACGCCTGTCAAGTCGATTTTTCAAGAAAGGAACCGAAAATCCGTGAAAACGAAAAAATCTTTCTATCTTGCCCTTACCCTCTTCAGCCTTGCGGGGCAAATTGCATGGGTCGTGGAAAATATGTATTTCAACGTATTCATTTACAAAATGTTCCACGCCTCCCCTTCGGAAATCTCCCTGATGGTCTCCGCCTCCGCCGTTACCGCAACGGTGACGACGCTTTTGATCGGAGCCCTTGCGGACAAGCTGGGGAAACGGAAAATTTTCATCTGCGCAGGTTATATTCTGTGGGGCATCTCCATTTTGGCCTTCTGTCTGCTGCGAACGGATATTTTGGGCAAGCTCTTCCCCTCCGTTCTGTCCCTTTCCTCCCTGGGCGTAACCCTCACCGTGGTACTGGACTGCGTGATGACCTTTTTCGGCTCCTCGGCAAACGACGCGGCCTTTAACGCATGGCTCACAGACTCCACCGATCATTCCAATCGGGGGAAAGCGGAAGGAATCAACGCCATGATGCCCCTGTTGGCCATCCTGGCGGTGTTCGGTGGCTTTATGGGCTTTGATCTGAACCGGGAAAACAGCTGGACGCTGATCTTCCTGATTATCGGCGGCGTGATGATCCTGCTCGGTATTTTGGGCTTCTTCCTCATCCGCGATCCGAAAATTCAGACCGAGGCGAACCAAAATTATTTTAAAAACATTCTCTACGGATTTCGTCCCTCCGTCATCCGTGCCCATAAAAAACTTTATCTGCACCTGATTTCCTTTGCGATTTTCGGCATTTCCATTCAGATTTTCATGCCCTATCTGATTTTGTATTACACCGAAACGCTGCATCTGGACAATTACGTGCTGATCATGGCACCCGCGGTGATCCTTGCGGCGATTTTCACGTTGATCTGGGGGCGGGTATACGATAAAATCGGCTTCCGTCGCGGAATCGCACTCCCCTTGCTCCTTTTGGGCGTCGGATACGCAGTGTTGATCTGGTTCACCCACACGGTGCCGGTGTTCCTCGGCTCGCTGTTGATGATGTGCGGATATCTGGCAGGCATGGCGGTCTTTGGGGCGGCAATCCGTGACGAGACCCCCGAAAACCGTTCGGGCATGTTCCAGGGATTGCGTATCGTGGGGCAGGTGCTGATCCCCGGGCTCATCGGCCCCGTCATCGGCTCGGCGGTTCTGCAGAACGCCGCAACGGTGGTCAACGACGACGGCACAACCTCTTTTATTCCAAACGAAAATATCTTTTTTGCCGCGCTTGCGGTGGCGACGGCGCTTTCCCTTTGGCTTTTGATCCAATTCCGACTTGGAAGAAAGAAGAACTGATATGGCAAAAAATTTCGCAACGCTCTACACCTCCGAGGGAGAAACCCTGACGGGGCAACCCTGGAATCTTTATCCCCGCCCGCAGATGAAACGGGATTCCTTTTTCTGTCTGAACGGAGCATGGGATTTTTCCGCAAACGGCGAAGCTTGGGAGAGCATCACGGTGCCCTTTCCGCCCGAATCGACCTTGTCGGGCTTTGGGCGAAGATTGGAGAAGGATCCGACGGTCTTTTATCGGAAAACCTTCTCTCTGCCCGCAGAGTTTTCCAAGGGACGGGTTCTGCTCCACTTCGGCGCCGTGGATCAAGTCGCAGAGGTGGCCCTCAACGGAAAATCCGTGGGGCGGCACGAGGGCGGATACGAGGCCTTTTTCCTTGACATTACCGATTTTTTACAATCCGAAAATATTCTTGAAGTGACCGCAAAAGACAATCTTTCCGATCACGTCTTTCCCTACGGAAAGCAACGGGAAAAGCGGGGCGGCATGTGGTACACCCCCGTCACGGGAATCTGGCAAACGGTGTGGCTGGAGTGCGTGCCCGAAAACTATATCCAATCGCTGAAAATCCACGTGGGGGCAAACTTTGCCGAGATTACCGCGGAAGGCGTACGGGAAGGAACCGTTACCGTGCAAACTCCCAACGGGGAAATCCACGAAACGCTGACCGACGGGAAGGTGCGTATCGAAATCGAAACTCCCCGCCTTTGGTCCCCCGAAGATCCCTATTTATACCGTTTTTCCCTGGAATCGGGGGAGGATCGGGTAGAATCCTATTTCGCTCTGCGCACCCTGGAAATCAAGAAATTTGACGGAATCTCCCGCCTCTGTCTGAACGGCAAGCCCTATTTCTTCCACGGACTTCTGGATCAGGGCTATTACAGCGACGGAATCTTCACCCCCGCAAGCCCCGACAATTACACGCGGGATATCCGGGAGATGAAAGAACTGGGCTTCAACACCCTGCGCAAGCACATCAAGGTGGAGCCGGAGCATTTTTATTACGAATGCGACCGCCTGGGCATGATCGTGTTTCAGGATATGGTCAACAACGGAAGCTATTCCTTCCTGCGGGACACCGCCCTGCCCACGGTGGGGATGAAAAAGTTCCCCGATTCCCTTCTGCATCGGAACAAAGAAACGCGAAAGCGGTTTGAAGAAGGGATGAGCGCCACCGTCCGACAGTTGCAGAATCATCCCTGCGTCTGCTACTGGACGATTTTCAACGAGGGATGGGGGCAATTTGAAGCGGATAAAACGTACGATCTTCTGAAAACTTGGGACGATTCCCGCTTCATCGACGCCACGTCGGGCTGGTTCCAACGGAAGAAGAGCGACGTGGAAAGCCTGCACGTTTATTTCAAGGAATTCAAGATAAAACCAAGCCCAAGACCCGTGGTCCTGTCGGAATTCGGAGGCTATTCCTTCCGTCCCGAAGGGCATATCTTCCATCCCGACGGAAAGCCCTACGGCTATAAGTTTTTCGAAGATCAAAAGACCTTCGAGGACGCCCTCGTGGATCTCTACGAAACCCAGATCGTTCCCGCCATCCCCAAGGGGCTTTGCGGCGCGATCTATACCCAGGTGTCCGACGTGGAAGACGAAACCAACGGACTTGTTTCCTACGATCGGAAGGTCTTGAAGGTCTCCCCCGAACGGATGCGGGAATTGGCGGAAAAATTGAAGCTTTAGACAAAATCCACCTTTTCACGCCCTTGTTTGCAAACTTTTTTTGACAAAACAAAAAAAAAAACGAACTATTGCAATAAAAGTTCCATTGTGCTATAATACTCCTGTAAAAACGGGGACGCCCCGATTCAGGAGGAAAACATGAAAAAACTGTTATCGCTTTTACTCACACTCGTTCTTTTGGCGGGAGTTTTCGCTTTTCCCGCAGCGGCAGAAGAAGAACCGCAAGATGTTCAAATGACGAACATGAATTACGTCTGCATTTTTCAATCTTGCTTCGTAGATGCATACAGTAAATTCACAACAGGACAAAAAATGGATGGCTTCTCTCCTTTTTTTGCCCAACGCTTTTTAAGGGAACGAACCAATGTTTTTAAGGATTACGGAAAAGAAGGTACCGAGGACGGTATGGCAGTAAGAAAGTACAGTGTCCCTGCCGAAATTATGGAAAAAGAAATTACCGATCGTTTTAAGCTATATGACCACGAATTAAAGACCGATGACGTAACCATTCTTCGGAGAGATCAAAGATATTACGTCGAAGAAGACCATGCAGACCATGTGAAACGGTCTATTTTTAACGAAACGACACAGGCCTATGAATGGACGGAATACCTCGGCATGGGATACGAAGCGCCCTACGCCTTTTTGGGAACCGTAGAAAACGAGGACGGCACGGTTGATTGCTATACCGCATTTATTGATTTCAGTAAGACTTATACGAAAGCACAGATCAAAAATTTGGTTGTAAACCAGGACTATATCATTGAATATTCCGGCAGAACTCCTTCCTATACGCCGATTATGAATCACTATAAATACACGATTTCCAACACAAACGGTCTCATCAGAACCTTCTCCGTAGAAGCCATTGAAAAAACCGCCGTTCCGGAATTCGCAATTCTGGACGCAACCATCGACAACACAAACGTAGACAATGACATTCTGAACGGCAAAGGCGGTCATATCCTGCTTGAAATCAAGGATATTTCCAAATCCATTCTGAATGAACACAAGGACCTCATCACGGAAGTGGTGGGCGACAACGGACAAATCACCCACTATCTGGACATCAACCTGATCAACGAAAAACGCTTCGGACTTTACGAGCGGATCACCGAAACGGAAAAAGAAGTTATCTTCTCGCTGGAGCTGCCGGAAGAATTTTGGAACAGCAACGGGGAATTCCACCGAAACTACCGCATCGTGCGTATTCACGACGGAAAGACGGACATTCTGCAGGCAAACTTTGATAAAAACACCGGCAGAATCACCTTCAAAACCGACGCATTTTCTACTTACGCCATTTCCTACCAGGACGTGCCCGCGGCAGACGTTGAAAACACCAACACGGTGACGAACACTTCTTCCAACGTATCTTCCAATAAGACCTCCGACACCGTAACCGACACGACCCAAACCACGGACGGAAGCGACCTTACTTTGGACACGAACTCCGCAACGGACGCCGAATCCGACGCTTCTGCCGTTTCCTCGGAAACGGTGGATTCCGTAACCACGCAGGACGGGACCGAACTCTCCACGGACCTGCCGATCAACGAAGAAGAGGGCTCTTCCACCCTGTGGATCGTTCTTACGGTCGTTGGAGCAGTGGTGGTTGCGGGAGCCGTAGCCGCAGTCCTTCTGCTGAAAAAGAAAAAATCCGAATAATCAATCAAAAACCGTACGATCAAGAGGCAGTCATCCGATTGCCTCTTGATTTTTTTCTCTTTCTGTGGTATACTGAAAAACGGAGGCGAGACCGATGAACAAAACCAACGCCATGCGGATGCTGGACAAGGCAAAAATCCCTTACGAGGCGAAAGAATATATCCCCGACGAGAAGGATCTGCGGGGCGTACATATTGCCGAGCAGATTGGCCTTCCCGCGGGACAGTGCTTCAAGACCATCGTCACACGGGGCGACAAGACGGGACCCGTGGTGTTCTGCATTCCCGCCGACGAGGAAATCGACCTGAAAAAGGCGGCAAAAATTACGGGAAACAAGAAGATCGAGCCCCTTGCGGTGAAGGATCTTCCGGGACTTACGGGATACGTGCGGGGAGCCTGCTCCCCCCTGGGCATGAAGAAAAAATTCCCCACCTACATAGACGCCGCCTGCCGCAAATACGAAAAGATCACCGTCAGCGCAGGAATCAAGGGATGCCAGCTTCTGGTGAACAGTGAGCAGATCGTTTCCTGCGTTCAGGCCACGGTTTGCGATTTGACAGCAGAAAAATAAAGCGAGGAGGCAACAAGCCGCATGAAAGCTCTTTATCAGGCATGGGATACCGCTTTTTCCCGCTTTTTCTGTCCGGAAACGGAACTGTTTTATGAATTCATTCCCGAAGGAGAGCCCTCTGCCTGGTCCCACGTGCCCTCCGTGGACGACATCCGAAAAAACGTTCCGAATCCCTGCGGATGGGGAACGGGAATGGAAGATTCCACCCTGAACGGCGGCAGTGCGCTGGATGCGGTAATCTGTGCGTATGAAATAACCAAAGATCCAAAACTGAAACCCATTGCGGACAAGCTTTTCCGCGGATTGCTCCGTTGCGCCATGCCCCACGGCTTCATCGCCCGCAGCGTTTCTCCGACGGACGGCAAATCGCACTATGCGGAAAGTTCACGGGACCAGTATACCCATTGGGTTTTCGGGGCACTGCGGTTATACGACTCCCCCTTGTGCGACACCAAACAAAAAGAAGAAATCAAACGAGTTCTCACCGAAATTGCAGTCCGTTGCGAAGGCAATACGGACGAAAACGGAGACTGTTTCCTGCGTCGGGAAGACGGTTCGGTGGGAAAAGTCGGAAAACTTTGGGGAGCAGTTTCCGTTCACGAATGGTTTCGCCTGCCCATGTTTTATCTGGCGGCCTATCACGTAACAAAAAATCCCCACTGGAAAGCCCTTTATCTCCGTTATCGGGACGAGGCTTTTTCCAAGTCCCTTGCACCCATTCCCGAGCACTATAAATGCTACGCAATCCTTCAAATGCAATATTCGCTACGTGCCGCATACGATTGCGAAGAAGATCCAATCTTCAAGGGAAAACTGCTTGCAAGAATACAAACCCTTGCCGAAATCGGAGAACAGAAATCCCTTGCTTCCGCGGAAAAATTCCGAAGCGGAGCCTTTTGGGACACACTTTATTATCCCTTCCGAAGATGGGATCGGATTGAGCCGCTGTGCCGAGAAGTTTTCAACGGCTACCGTTACGAAAACCCCGCACAGAGTGAGAGAAAGGAAAACGCTGCTTTTTATCCCGTCCGTGCGGTGGGAGAAGGCGCTTGCATTGCGGCCCTTTGCCCCGGCTATCCGATTTCGGATGAAATTTTTGATGCGTTGCTTTTTCTTGCGAATGCGTTCAACTTCTCCCAATATTCAAACGTATACGCCCTTTTGCTTCTCCCCTGCGGGTACGTAACCTGCCTCAAAACCCGCCGAGAGCAAGCATCCGACGCATAAACCCTTAACAAATGAGCAACACCCCCTTGACAAAAGGGAAAAAGAGTGATATAATATAATATATTATAAATTAAACTGAACCGAAAAGCGATGACGAAGACAGTAGTCTGCCAAGGAAACGGAAAGCGAGTCGGGGGCGGTGTGAGCCCGATGCGGAGTAGCGGCAGATGAAGATCCCTTCCGAGCTGCGTGCCCAACGGATTTTTTCCCAGTAGGTTCCGCCGTCCGTCCCCGACGTTACGTGGGAGACATATGTACGTATGTTGATCGGGTGGTTAGCGAAGATTGCCTTCGTCCCGTTGCTGCGGACGAAGGATTTTTGTTTTTCGGCAGTTTTGAACATGGAGGATTTGCTATGTACGAAAAAGTCGCAGGCGATCTGAATTTCGTCGATCGGGAAAAGAAGATCGAAGAATTCTGGGCGAAAAATCAGATTTTTGAACAGTCCATCGATCAGCGCAAGGGTGGGGAATATTTCACCTTTTACGACGGTCCCCCCACCGCCAACGGAAAGCCCCATATCGGTCACGTGCTGACCCGCGTGATCAAGGACATGATTCCCCGTTATCGCGCCATGAAGGGGAATTTTACCGTCCGCAAGGCGGGCTGGGACACCCACGGTCTGCCCGTTGAGCTGGAAGTGGAAAAGAAGCTGGGATTGGACGGGAAGGAACAGATCGAGGAATACGGTCTGGAGCCCTTTATCAAGGAATGTAAGGAAAGCGTCTGGAAATACCAGGGAATGTGGGAGGAGTTCTCCTCTACCGTGGGCTACTGGGCGGATATGAAGGATCCTTACGTCACCTACGATAACAACTTCATCGAATCCGAATGGTGGGCCTTGAAGCAGATCTGGGAAAAGGGTCTGTTGTACAAGGGCTTTAAGATCGTGCCCTATTGCCCCCGTTGCGGAACGCCTCTGTCCAGCCACGAAGTGGCGCAGGGGTATAAAACCGTCAAGGAACGCTCTGCCGTGGTCCGTTTCAAGGCCGTGGGCGAGGACGCTTATTTCCTGGCATGGACCACCACCCCCTGGACCCTTCCCTCCAACGTGGCTCTCTGCGTGAACCCCGAGGACACCTACTGCAAGGTCAAGGCGGCGGACGGATACACCTATTATATGGCACAAGCCCTTCTGGACACGGTTCTGGGCAAGCTTGCCACCGAAGACAAGCCCGCTTACGAGGTGCTGGAAACCTATACGGGTAAGGATCTGGAATATCGGGAATACGAGCCCCTCTTCCCCTGTGCCGCAGACGTGGCGAAAAAGCAGAACAAGAAGGGCCATTATATCACCTGCGACGGCTACGTTACCATGGCCGACGGTACGGGCATCGTTCACATCGCCCCCGCATTCGGGGAAGACGACGCAAAGGTGGGCCGCAATTACGATCTGCCCTTCGTTCAGTTCGTGGACGGCTCGGGCCACATGACCGAAGAGACCCCCTATGCAGGCAAGTTCGTCAAGGACGCAGATCCCGACATTCTGGTGGATCTGGATAAAGAGGGCAAGCTCTTCGACGCACCCAAATTTGAACACGAATATCCCTTCTGCTGGCGTTGCGACACGCCGTTGATCTACTACGCACGGGAATCCTGGTTCATCAAGATGACCGCCGTGAAGGACGACCTTCTGCGCAACAACGCCACCATCAACTGGATGCCCGAAAACATCGGCACGGGCCGCTTCGGCGACTGGCTGAAGAACGTACAGGACTGGGGCATCAGCCGAAACCGTTATTGGGGCACGCCTCTGAACGTATGGCAATGCGAATGCGGACATCAGCACGCCATCGGCTCCGTGGAGGAACTGCGTTCCATGTCCGACGATTGTCCCGAGGCGGTGGAATTGCACCGTCCTCAGATCGACGCCGTCACCATCAACTGCCCCCATTGCGGCAAGAAGATGCACCGGGTCCCCGAGGTCATCGACTGCTGGTTCGACTCGGGAGCCATGCCCTTCGCCCAGTGGCATTATCCCTTTGAAAACAAAGACGTTTTCGAAAAGACCTTCCCCGCCGACTTCATCAGCGAAGGGGTTGACCAGACCCGCGGTTGGTTCTATTCTCTCTTGGCCATCTCTACTCTGCTCTTCAACAAAGCGCCTTATAAGAACGTCATCGTTCTGGGCCACGTGCAGGACGCAAACGGACAGAAGATGTCCAAATCCAAGGGAAACGCCGTAGATCCCTTCGACGCCTTGGCCAAGCACGGTGCCGACGCCATCCGTTGGTATTTCTACTCCAACTCCGCACCCTGGCTGCCCAACCGCTATCACGACGGGGCGGTAACCGAGGGCGAACGGAAATTCATGGGTACTCTTTGGAATACCTACGCCTTCTTCGTGCTCTACGCCAACATCGACGGCTTTGACGCCACGAAATATACGCTGGATTACGACAAATTGAGCATCATGGACAAGTGGATGATCTCCAAGCTCAACACGCTGATCCAAAACGTTGACGATTGTATGGCCAACTACAAGATCACCGAAACCGCCCGCGTCATGCAGACCTTCGTGGACGAAATGAGCAACTGGTACGTCCGTCGCTCCCGCGAACGCTTCTGGGCCAAGGGCATGGAACAGGATAAGATCAACGCTTATATGACCCTGTACACCGTTCTGGTCACCTTCTGCAAGCTGGCGGCTCCCATGATCCCCTTCATGACCGAAGATATTTACCGCAATCTGGTTTGCAGCATCGACAAGAACGCTCCCGTCAGCGTCCATCTTTGCGACTTCCCCGTGGCCAACGCCGCATGGATCAACGCCGAGCTGGAAGCGGAAATGGAAGAGGTTCTGCAGGTGGTCACCCTGGGCCGCAACTGCCGCAACACCGCCAACATCAAGAACCGTCAGCCCATTGCCAAAATGTTCGTCAAGTCCGACCGTCCTTTGAGCGACGATTGCAAGGCCATCGTGGCCGACGAATTGAACGTACGGGAAGTACGCAACGCGGAGAACGTGAAGCAGTTCCTTTCCTATTCCTTCAAGCCTCAGTTGAAGACCGTTGGACCCAAGTACGGCAAATATCTCAACGCCATCCGCACCGCTCTGGCGGAAATTGACGGCAGCGCCGCCATGGATGAGTTGGAAGCCAACGAATGTCTGAAGCTGAACCTGCAGGATGCGGAAATTATTCTGTCCCGTGAGGATCTGTTGATTGATTCCGCCAAGGTGGAGGGCTACGAATCCTGCTCCGACAGTGGCGTTACGGTGGTTCTGGACACCACCCTGACCCCCGAACTCATCGAAGAGGGCTTTGCACGGGAACTGATCAGCAAGATTCAGACCATGCGCAAGGATTCGGGCTTTGAAGTCACCGACCACATCGCCCTCTACGCCTTTGGAAACGCGAAGATCGAAGAAATTCTGAAGAACAACGAAGCCTTCATCAAGGGCGAAGTGCTGGCCGACGCCGTCCGCTACGAGGAACCCGCCGCCGAACAGCACGCAAAATCCTGGAATATCAATGGGGAAACCGTTACCCTCGGCGTTCAGGTCATTGGATAAAAACCGTCTCCCCCGCCTGCTTTGGGCGGGGGAACTTTACAAAGAGGAACCGTTATGCCGAAATCGAGCAATCAAAAACTGAAAATTCCCTATCTGATCAAGATTCTGCGGGAAAAGACCGACGAAGAGCACGGATTGAAGGCCGACGAGCTGATCCGTGAGCTGGAGCGGTACGATATTTCCGCAGAGCGGAAGAGCATTTACGACGATATTGCCCTGCTCTCCGACCGCTTTGGCATGGCCATTGAGCACGACAAAAGTCTGGGCTACCGCCTGGTGGAGCAGGAATTTGATCTGACGGAGCTGAAGCTTTTGGTGGATGCGGTACAGTCGAGCCGCTTTATTTCCGCAGACAACAGCAACGAGCTGATCCGCAAATTGAAGGGCTTGACCAGCGAACACAAGGGAAAGGAACTGCAACGGCAGGTGACGGTGAAGCATCGCATCAAATCGGACAACAAGACCACCCTTTATTCCATCGACACGGTGCACACCGCCATTTTGAACAATCGGAAGATCTCCTTTCAGTATTGGAGTTGGACCCCTTCCAAGGAGCAAAAAGCCCGACACGGGGGCAAAAAATACGTGGTATCCCCCTGGATGCTTCTGTGGGACGACGAATATTACTATCTGATCGCCTACGACGGCGAGAGGGAAGAAATCCGCCATTATCGGGTAGATCGGATGCGGAGCGTGACCGTCACGGAAGAGAAGCGGGAAGGGCGGGAAGCCTACGAAGCCATTGACGTGACGAAGTATTCCAGCGGCGTTTTCGGGATGTTCAACGGCAACAAAACCCACGTGTCCTTCCGTTGTGCAAACCGCTTGGCGGAGGTGGTGCTGGACCGATTCGGACGGGACGTGATTATGGTCCCCGAACAAGACGGAACCTTTCGTTTCCACGCGGACATCGACGTGTCCCCCCAATTTTTCGGCTGGGTGGCATCCTTCGGGAAGGAACTGGCCATTGAACGGCCTCAAGAGGTGCGGGAACAGTACGTAACCCACCTGAAAGAAGCCTTGGAACTCTATGAAGAATAATCAAACCTCTGTTTCTCTGAAGGGACAATCCCCTCTGTCTTGCCTTCGGCAATCCAGCTCCCCTTGCTAAGGGGAGCCTTACTTTTGCGCATCGCATTTCTTTTTCGCATCGTTCATGAGAAAACGCACAAAACGGAAAACAAACGAGAGGCGCGGCACTTCACAAGCCTTCCCATAGTAGGGGAAGGTGGCACGGCGTGTTCGGCCGCCGTGACGGATGAGGTTGACACTGTAAATGTTACTTTGTGACCCGAACAACCCTTCCACCGCTTCGCGGTCCCCCTCCCCTTACACAGGGGAGGCTTGCGCTTGTGCATCGCTTGCCGATTGCCCACCGTTCAAGAGAAAAGACCGAGAAGAAAACTCCTCTCGGTCTTGCACTTCGTAATTTATCTTTTCCCCGACGGATGAAATCCGTCGGATCTCGCTTTTCTTTCTTTTGGTGCTTTTCTTTCTTTTCCCGAAAAGAAAGAAAAGCACGCCCACCACCAACTTACAAAAGGACCCACGGGTTTCCCGTGGGTCCTTTGATTGGATGGAAGAATTAAAGGAGAGATTCGTAGAGGGCTTTGATTTCTTCCACGGAAGTTGCTCTGGGGTTGCCGGGACGGCAAGCATCGTCGAAGGCGGACTGGGCCAGGAAGTCCAGGTCTTCCTTCTTGACGATGTCCTTCAGGTCGGCGGGAATTCCCACGTCGGCGGAAAGCTGACGGACGGCGTCAACGGCGGCCTTGCGGGCTTCTTCGATGGTCATAGCATCGGTGCCTGCAACGCCCATAGCACGGGCAATGTCGCGGTACTTGTCGCCGGTGGCTTCTGCGTTGTATTCCATAACGGTGGGCAGGATGATGGCGTTGGCAACGCCGTGGGGGGTGTCATACAGAGCACCGAGGGGGTGCGCCATGGAGTGAACGATCCCCAGACCTACGTTGGAGAAGCCCATACCGGCAACGTACTGACCGAGGGCCATATCGGCACGGCCTTCCGCAGTGTTGGCAACGGCACCGCGCAGAGAACGGGCGATGATTTCGATGGCCTTAATGTGGAACATATCGGACAGCTCCCAAGCACCGCCGGTGATGTAACCTTCGATGGCGTGGGTCAGAGCGTCCATACCGGTAGCGGCGGTGAGGCCCTTGGGCATAGAAGCCATCATATCGGGATCGACCACGGCAACGATGGGAATATCGTGGGGATCCACGCAAACCATCTTGCGGTTCTTTTCCACGTCGGTGATGACGTAGTTGATGGTAACTTCGGCAGCAGTACCCGCGGTGGTGGGAACGGCAATGATGGGAACGCACTTGTTCTTGGTGTCGGCAACGCCTTCCAGAGAACGGACGTCAGCGAATTCGGGATTGGTGATGATGATACCGATGGCCTTTGCAGTGTCCATGGAAGAACCGCCGCCGATGGCTACGATATAATCGGTGCCTGCGGCCTTGAAGGCGGCAACGCCGTTCTGCACGTTTTCGATGGTGGGGTTGGGCTTAATGTCGGAATAAACTTCATAAGCCAAGCCGTTCTTATCGAGAACGTCGAGAACCTTCTGGGTAACGCCGAACTTGATCAGATCGGGGTCAGAGCAAACGAAGGCTTTTTTGAAACCGTGTCCGATGGCTTCGGTAGCAACGGCTTCGATGGCGCCTGCGCCGTGATAAGAGGTTTCGTTGAGAATGAAACGATTCATAGAAATACTCTCCTTTTATAATTTATTTTTTACTTTTGCAAAGAATTGAGATAATCGGCGGCGGCGGTGGCGGCAATGGTTCCGTCGCAGGCGGCGGTGGTCACCTGACGGACCGACTTGCGGCGGCAATCGCCCGCAACGAACACTCCGGGAACGGCGGTTTTGCAGGTTTCGTCCGCGTCAAAATAGCCCCGCTCGTCCAAAGCGACCACTTCGGCGAAGGCCTCGTTTTCGGGGACGAGGCCCACGGCAAGGAATACGCCGTCGGCGGAAATTTCCTCTTCTTCCCCCGATTCCGTGCGAACGCGGACGCCCGTCAGCTGGCCGTCCTGCTGTAAGTATCCCACGAGGAGGGTTGAGAAAAGGACCTTGACGTTTTCCTTCGCCACAAGGGCGTCTGCCAAGGTCTTTTCCCCCGTAAAGAAGGGCAAATTCTGCACGACCGTCACGGATTTGCAGACCTCGCTCAACAAAAGAGCCTCCTGCAGAGCGGAGTTCCCGCCGCCCACCATGATCACGTCACGGTCGGTATAAAAGGCGCCGTCGCAAACGGCACAGAAGGAAATTCCGTTCCCGATCAGGTCGGTCTCCCCTTCCAGCCCCAGCATACGGTGTTTGACGCCGGTAGCAAGAATCAGGGCCCGCCCTTCAAAGACGCTCCCCTCTTCCGTATAAACTCGCTTGATCTCCCCGTCTGCTTCCACGCGGACCACGGTTTCCAGCTCCACGTCCGCGCCGAGGGCCATGGCCTGCTCGGTGAGCTTCTCGGCAAATTCCGCACCGCTGATGGTCCGGGTGCCGGGAATATTCTCCACCTTGGGAGAATAGGCGATCTGACCGCCAAAGCCGTTTTTCTCAATGACGAGGGCCGTTTTTCCGCCCCGCAAAGCGTAGACGGCGGCGGTGAGCCCCGCAGGGCCCCCGCCGACAATGATGATATCGTGCATCATAACGTCTCCGAACACTTCCGATTACAGGGAAGCGATGAATTTCTTGATCTCCTGAACGGAGTAGTAGGTGACGAAGTTTTCGCCGTCGTCCACAACCAGCGTGGGAGAACCCTTCACGCCGTATTTGCGGCAGAGATCCAGGTTATCGTCGGCGATCAGCTTTTCGTAAGCCACACCGGCCTTTTCCAGCTGAGCTTCCGCAACGCGGCAGTTGGGGCAGGTAACGCGGCTGAAGAGCATCACGCGGCCGGTCGCGGGCTTGGCGTCTTCTGCGGAACAGTCGCAGCAGCAGGCGGCGGTTCCTTCGGTCTTCAGAACCGATCTCTCCACGTTGTACACCTTGCGGTCCTTGTATTCCTGGCTCTTACCGTCGTTCCAGTGCTTGACGGGACGGTAGTAACCGGTGATACGGCTGTAAACCTCGGTCTCGTGTCCACATTCGGGGCAGGAGAAGTGTTCGCCGGTGATGTAGCCGTGGGTGGGGCAAACGGAATAGGTGGGGCTGATGGAGTAGTAAGGCAGACGGAAGTTCTCTGCAATCTTGCGAACGAGAGAAGCGGCGGCCTTCCAGTCGGGCAGCTTTTCACCCAGGTAAGCGTGGAACACGGTGCCGGAGGTGTAGAGGGTGTGCAGTTCGTCCTGCATGGACAGAGCGGTGAACACGTCCTCGGTATAGCCTACGGGCAGGTGGGAAGAGTTGGTGTAGTAGGGAGTACCGTTTTCGTTGGCAGTGATAATTTCGGGATAGTGCTTCTTATCGTGCTTGGCGAAGCGGTAGGTGGTGGATTCGGCGGGAGTGGCTTCCAGGTTGTACAGATCGCCGTACTTTTCCTGATAGTCGGAGAGGCGTTCCCGCATGTGGTTCAGCACGTCCTTGGCAAACTGCCGGGTCTTCTCGTGAGTCAGATCCTCGCGGAGCCAGTTGGCGTTGAGACCCACTTCGTTCATACCGATCAGACCGATGGTGGAGAAGTGGTTGGAGAAGGTCTCGCTGACGGGCTGACCGGGCTTGAGCAGATAACGGCGGGTGTAGGGATACAGACCGGATTCCAGAAGCTTGGTGATAACGTCGCGCTTGGTCTTCAAGCTGCGGGCGGCAATGTCCATCAGCTTGTTGAGGCGGGCGTAGAAATCAGCCTCGTCCTTGGCAAGATAGGCAATGCGGGGCAGGTTGATGGTGACAACGCCGATGGAGCCGGTGGATTCGCCGCTACCGAAGAAGCCGCCCGACTTCTTGCGCAGTTCACGCAGGTCGAGACGCAGACGGCAGCACATGGAACGAACGTCGCTGGGTTCCATATCGGAGTTGATGTAGTTGGAGAAGTAGGGCGTGCCGTATTTGGCGGTCATTTCGAAAAGGAGCTTGTTATTTTCGGTTTCGCTCCAGTCGAAGTCACGGGTGATGGAGTAGGTGGGAATGGGATACTGGAATCCGCGGCCGTTGGCGTCGCCTTCTACCATGATTTCGATGAAGGCCTTGTTGACCATATCCATTTCCTTCTTGCAGTCGCCGTAGGTGAAGTCCATTTCCTTACCGCCCACGATGGCCGGCTGTTCCGCAAGGTCTGCGGGGCAGGTCCAGTCGAGGGTGATGTTGGAGAAGGGAGCCTGGGTACCCCAGCGGCTGGGGGTATTTACGCCGTAAACGAAGGACTGAATGCACTGCTTGACTTCCTTCTGAGAAAGATTGTCAACCTTGACGAAGGGGGCAAGATAGGTGTCGAAGGAAGAGAAGGCCTGCGCGCCGGCCCATTCGTTCTGCATAATACCGAGGAAGTTGACCATCTGGTTGCAGAGGGTGGAAAGGTGGCTGGCGGGAGCGGAGGTGATCTTCCCGGGAACGCCGCCCAAGCCTTCCTGAATCAGCTGACGAAGGCTCCATCCGGCACAGTAACCGGTAAGCATGGAAAGATCGTGCAGGTGCAGATCCCCGTTGCGGTGTGCGTTGGCGATTTCGTCGTCGTAAATTTCGGAAAGCCAGTAGTTGGCGGTGATGGCACCGGAGTTGGACAGAATCAGACCGCCCACGGAATAGGTGACGGTGGAGTTTTCCTTCACGCGCCAGTCGGAACCGCCCAGATAGCCGTTGACCGTTTCCTTATAGTCCAGAGCGGTAGCGTTGATGGCACGGAGCTTTTCCCGCTGACGGCGATACAGAATGTAGGCCTTGGCCACGTCGGAATAGCCGGCCTGAATCAGAACCGATTCCACGCTGTCCTGAATGTCTTCCACGGCAATCACGCCGTCTTTGATTTTGGGTTCGAAATCCGCGGTAACCTTCAGTCCGAGGAAGTCGATGGTAGAGGGATGATAATTCTTTTCGGTGGCGTCAAAAGCCTTCTGGATGGCGTCGCAAATCTTACGGACGTCAAACTCCACGACTCCGCCGCCGCGTTTCGCTACTTGATACATACTCGTTTCTCCTTTTTTTATATCGCAATTTTTTTTCTTTTTCTGCTTAAACGCCCCGCAACTCCACGTTGGGAAGATGCTTACGGGCAATTTCTGCCATGCGGCAGAGGGTCTCTTTGTCCCAGGCACTTAAGCCCGAGGAAAGAACCGCACCGGAATCCACGAAGGACTGCAAGGCGTATTTTTGCGCGCCTGCGATCCATTGGGAAAGGGCTTCGATATCCGACTCCGTATGCAACTGACGGACGACGGTGGTGCGAAATTCGTAGGGAACCGTTCCTTTTAATAGGAAGGAAATACTTTCCTCCACGGGGGCGAGGTCGAAATCGGACAATCCTACGGTCATCCCGTATTTTTCCCGACAATTCTTCACGTCCATGGCCACGTAATCCACGAGGCCCTTTTCGACAAATTCTTTCAATCGTTGGGGGAAGGTGCCGTTCGTATCCAATTTAATAGGATACCCCAAATCCTTCACCGAAAGGAGGAAAGACTCCAGCTCGGGATGAAGCAGGGGCTCCCCACCCGTGACGCAGATTCCTTCCAGAATTCCCTTGCGGCTTTTCAGAAAGGCAAGAACCTCTTCTTCGGAAAAAAGGTCTTCGGGGGAAAGAACCAGCCCGCCGTTATGACAGAAGGGACAGCGGAGATTGCATCCGCCGGTGAAGACGGTGCAGGCCATATGACCGGGGAAATCCAAGAGGGTCAGTTTTTGCAACCCGCAAAAATCCATGCCGATCACGTCCTTTCTTTCGGGGCACGTACAGTATAGCACATTTTGGTTTATCTGTCAAGATGTTTTTCTCAATATATTGTGTCTTTCTTTTGAATTCAACACAAGATGTTGTATTTTCCGCAAAACTCCAATTTTTCCCGAAATCATGGGATTTTTTCGCAAAAGAGGGAAAAAATAACGATTGTTATGTTGCAAAACCGTAACAATTTGCCCCCTATGTGCCCCCATATTCCGACGAAGATGCGAACTATTTTTAAGAATACTTGACAAGGAGGCGGGGGTGTGATAAGATAATACCGTACGACCAATACAATTATAGGTAAGGGAGTCTCACCATGAAAAACAGAGCCAAATTGGATCCGAAGCTCACTTGGGATCTTTCACAGATTTATCAGGACGATAACGCCTGGGAAGAAGCTTATCAAAAGGCCGCCGAAAAGGTCAAGACCGTGGAAAACGTCCGCGGAACCTTGAGCCAATCCCCCGAAAAACTGAAGGAAGGGTTGGACGTACTGTATGATACCCTGCACGATGCGGAATTAGTCTACCTTTATACGATGCTAAAGAAAAGCCTGGACAACGGGGACGGAAAGGCCCAGGAAATGAGCGGGCGAGCCGCCATGCTGTTCACCGATCTGTCCGCCGCATCCGCCTTCCTGGAGCCCGAAATTTTGGCCATGGACTCTGCCCTGCTGGATCAATATAGGAAGGAAGAAGAACTTGCGGGATACCGCCATATTCTGGAAGATATTAACCGTGCCCGCCCCCATACGCTGGACGAGGAAAAGGAAAAGATGCTGGCCCTTCTGGGAGATATTTCGGGATCGGCAGACGAACCCTTTGAAATGTTTGAAAGCGTGGATATGTCCTTCCCGCCCGTCCGCAACGAAAAGGGCGAAGAAGAACCCCTGACCCACGGTTCCTTCGGGGCATTCCGCGAAAGCGCCGACCGTCGGGTGCGAAAAGAGGCTTTCGAGGCGTATTTCGGGGAATTCAAAAAATATATCAACACGCTGGCCGCCGTTTACGCCAACTCGGTGAAGTTCGATAACTATTACACCAAGGTCCGCAATTACGAAAGTGCCTGCCACAAAGCCCTCTGCTCTTCCAATGTACCAATTTCTGTGTACGATAATCTGGTCAATTCTCTCCACGAAGCCCTTCCCGTGCTGAAACGGTATCTGGAATTGCGGAAAAAGGTGCTGAAGCTGGACGAACTGCACATGTACGACCTCTATTGCCCCATCGTGGCGGAATGTGATGCAAAAATCACATACGAAGAGGCAAAGAGCATGGTCAAAAAGGCCTGCGCGCCCTTAGGCGAACGGTATCTGGAGCTGCTGGATCGAGCCTACGAAGAGCGGTGGATCGACGTTTACGAGACGAAAGGGAAAACCACGGGGGCCTATTCCTGCGGCGTATACGACGTGCATCCCTACGTGCTGCTCAATTTCTCGGAAACCTTTGACGACGCCTTCACGCTCGCCCACGAGCTGGGACACGCCATGCACTCCTATTTTTCCGCGGAAAAGCAGGATTACGCCAATCACGATTACCGCATCATGGCGGCGGAAGTGGCCTCCACCGTCAACGAGGTGCTGATGACCCGCCATCTTCTGGCCACCGAAACCGATCCGGCAAAACGGGCCTATCTGCTGAACCATTTTCTGGAAGGATTCCGCACCACCGTATTCCGCCAGACTCTTTTCGCGGAATTTGAGCGGAAGGCCCACGATCTGAATCAGCAGGGCGTCCCCCTCACCGCAGAGACCATGAACCGAATTTATCGGGAACTGAACGAGTTGTATTACGAAGGTGCGGTGGTAGACGAATTGCAGGACATCGAATGGGCGCGAATTCCGCATTTTTATCGGGCGTTTTACGTGTACCAATACGCAACGGCATTCTGTGCATCGGTCTCCATCGTCCGCAATATTCTGGAAACGGGAGACGCTTCGGGATATCTGGAATTCCTCTCCCTGGGCGGCAGCGACTACCCCCTCAACGAGTTGAAGGTGGCCGGCGTGGACCTGACCGACCCCGCCGTGGTCAACGACGCCATGAAGGAAATGGAACAGGCGTTGACCGATCTGGAAAAATTGCTCTTAAAATAACAAACTGCGCGACACGGTTTTTCGTGTCGCGCTTCCACTTGACAAACGGAAAAAAGCATGGTATAATATGGTTGTCACACAAGTGAATATCGTTTACGCAAAGCAGGAAACTACCAAGGCAAACGGTGGTTTCTCTCTTTGCTTATTTCCTGTTTTGCGGATAAAAGCTTGTGTGACAACAATGAGAGGGTCACTTTTGCAGTGCGCCCTCCGTGGGCGCACTTTTTTTTGAAGAGAAGGAATCATATGGAAAACACCTCCCTAAACTATTATCAAAAAAATACAAAAGAAGAGAGATTTGCTTATCCTTTGGTGCAAAAAGCAACTACAATATCAAAAAAATATCTGGATGATCTCTTTTCAAAAATCGAGAAAACGAAATCAGACAAACAACCGTTGACCGTCATCGTTGAAAAGAAAGTGGAAAATCATGGAAGTAAGATAGAAAGCTCGATCCAAATACTTTTGCAGTTTTGCATAAAACTGACGATGGAATCCTTCACAAAGGAGGACGATTCGCTGACAAAACTTTTTCCAACGATAAAATTTGTATTTTCACAGAAAACGAAAGAGGGAACCTGCTCCTTAGTAAGAAAAGAGGAATTGGAAATTCTAAAAGATCAAATTGAACGCGTTCCCGTCGGCTATTTAAGGAAAACAAGAGGACATATCTCCTTCGTCGAAGGGGATAACGAAACAAATCTTCTGGAGCGGGAGATTTTTTTCCTCAACTTCTCGGATTACTACAAGACGATGGAGAACCTGTAATACCAAAGTCTCCTCGCGTTTTTGTTCGAAAAGTTTTTCGTTTTACCCCTTGCATTTTTGGGAAAACTGTGCTATAATAATTCAGTATCCGTGTATCGGGGTGTAGCGCAGGTGGTAGCGCGCGACGTTCGGGACTCAATCACCGTTCTCGGCGTAGAATTTTCGAGAAGAGCCGAAAGCCCCCACAAACACTGACTTTTTCGGCTCTCCCGAATGTCGAAAAATCATCAATTCCTCGGTCTGACCACATGTTTGACCACTTACAAAAAATCTAATAATTTTACCATTTCGAGGTGTAGCGAAGGTGGTATCGCGCATCGTTCGGGACGATGAGATCGCAGGTTCGAGTCCTGTCACTTCGACCAAAAAGCAGCCGAAAACAAGCTATTTTGACTTGTTTTCGGCTGTTTTTCT
>JAGBIM010000008.1 GCA_017934975.1 Clostridia bacterium
AATGCATTTTGAGGCTCCCCAACGGCACGGACGGTATAATATCCATCCCCGACAAATTGGAAATCCCAGAGGGCGGGAGAGTCTCCGAAGGAGCCATTCACCTTCACGTTGCTGTCCGTTTGTGATTCCGAATTTTCTACGTTCAAGAAATGATCGGAAAGTCCCAAATTCTTCAAGTATTGCGTTTGGTCATGTAAAAGAACTTTAACATACAAAGAGCAATTAAGATAGCCGACTTGACCGGAGTATTCCAACTCTATCTGCGTGCTATCCGTCGTTTCTGACACAAGAGGATTTAACGCTTCGATATAGTACCCGCCGTCTGCATCGTAACCAAACGTAACAGAGCTTTGCGACGAAGACCATAAGGGATAAATACCGGTCAAGGGCCCCTCCGTTGCCACAGCAAACGCATAGTCCAAATCAGACAAATAAACCTTTTCTGCCGCAAAAAGAGATACGATTGCATTGGAACCCGTTATTTTGTCTCCTGTATGTTTGTCATAAACGTATATTGCCTCATTATAAGTCGGCGTTTCTTCGTCGTAAGCAATTCGCTCATGTTTTGTAAAGGTCCACTGCTGCGAAGAATCCGTGGTGTTCAACGTCGAAAGCAATACTGAACCGGGAGTTCCCGGATTGGACAAAGTTCTCGTCAGATCCGAACGTGGAGAAAGCATATATTGTCCGTTTACTTCAATAATACGCCACAAGCAATTTTCCGGAACACTAAAATTATCGTAAACGTCAATGTTCTCTACATGGAGTTCCGTAGCATATCCCAATCCTCGCAACGTGCATTCAAGAGGTCGAATTGTATAAAATCCGCCTCCAATGCTTTTCACGCGCCAAAGATGCCCCTGCCGAGACTCCGCCTCATCAGGGAAAGCCTGTACCGCTACCGCTTGTGTATAATTCATATTCGAAAGGTAATGGACTCCTTTATGAATGGCATATACTCCATCCGCAATGGGAGAGGTATACGCCGTCGTAGCCTCCAGTCGGGGACGGTAGTTCTCGTTGGAATATTGGGAGGAGGCGAAGCATTTTTCCATGGTGGACGTTGCCAGATGGTCGATGTCCCAGCAGATCATTAGACCCTTTTGCCAATTAGAAAGGCCCTTGTACCAGTTTCGCACCAAGAATGTAATATCGTAAGAATAGTAGTATCCCTCGTTCCAGCCGATGGCAGAAGAAACGGGGTTGGAGTCGAGAACGGGGCCGTAAGAATTCCCGGAAGCTTGATTCCAGCACACTTCGTTTTCGGTCCAAACGTTTCCGGTGAATGGCCGGGCTTCAATATTTGCCTCGTAAGAAGTGACGGTGATGTCCCGAATAGTTAAAGTTGCAGATTGCACCACCTGATTGGGTGCTGCACTTTCCGTAAAATACCAGTTGTTGGGGCGAATCAAGACCCGCTCTATTCCCGAATAAGATTGATGATATCCCACCCACAAGTTGGCGGATTGACCGTAATTTTCCTGATCTGCGCTATAGATGGAAGCATCCAACAGATAGTCAAAAAGATTCGTGGTGGAGAGGGTGTAGGTCTGCCCGTTGCGGGGGAGGGTGGCGGACAAGAGATAGGTGCCGGAGAGGGATTCGGTGACGGTCCAGGGGATATCGTTCTGCACGCCGCTTTCGGAGAGAAGGTCCCCCAGGATGCCTACTGGATTGCCCTTTTGGTCGCAAAGGAGCAGGCCCCCTTCCGTGGGGATGGGGAGAAGCTCGGAATCCAGCTCAAAATAGACCGTTTGAGTCAGGGCGCCTTCCGCCAGATCCAGCTGCAGTTGGAAGCCGTTGTAAGAAGGCACGGCGGAGAGAATATCCTGCCCTGCCACGACGGAATTGACCTGTTCCCCCTCGGTGGAAAGGACGTAGCGGGCGGCGGTGGTCTCTTCGTCAGTGACGGAAAGAGCGCTTTGAGCCACGCCCGTGACGGCTTGGGAATCGTAGCCTTCGGGGAGGATATTTCCGGGTAGCACCAAATCCCCCGCATTTGCATGCCCGCGGAGGAAATCGTATTCGGATTGGGTAATGGGCCGCAGGGCAACCTCCATGCCGCCTCCCTGATAGAGGAAGCCGTGGGTCAGGTTGTCGGGGCAATAAAAGGCCGTATCGTTCTGGGCCGTCAGTTCATAGCGGTAAAGGTTGTTTAACAAGGTTTCCCGCTCCACGAGGGCGGGCTTCTTGTCGAAGATCTCGCCGTTTTCCTCGTATTTCACGGGGATGGCGAAATAGTACCGTGCCAAGGTGCCGTCGGATTTGAGGAAGACCACCTCGTTCAGGTCGTTTTCTTCCCAATAGGCGCGGCAGACGTATTTTTCCGCCACGGCAACGGAATAGTCGATGAGGTCGGGAACCTCGGCTTCGGGGACGATCTGTTTTTTCAGATCTTCCGTCAGCAGAGATTCGGTTTCAACGGGAGATTCGGGAGCCGAATCAACGGGGGTCGGATCGGCGGGAACCTCCGATGCGGAGAAGACCGCGGCGTAGGAGACCACCAACGCCAGGGCAAGAAGAAGGGCCAATAATTTTTTCATAGTGATTCTCCTTTTCATACATAGCAAAAAAACTATTTTCTATTTCTTCGGGGTCACTAAGAATAACCATCGGATTCACCGCCCTTCTGCAAATTACAGTTCTTGCAGTTTCATTATAGCAGTTTTTTCCTTAACTGTCAACGTGTTTTGTTTAGTTTTGTATCGTTTCACAATTTTTCAAGAGTCTTTTTGTGAATTTTAACCAAGTAAAAAAACAAGAGTTTCTTTCTGAAACTACTGAATAAAGGAATCTCTCATTTTACTGAAAGGATTTTGCCTTCACGGTTAACGGGAAAAGAAGTCTCCTTTTCTATTTTTGAGAAAGAGAATCCTTTCCATTTTTGTTTTTTTGAAAATACGCCTGCAGATTGAAGGCACTTAACCCCTTTAAAACAGAACGAAACGGGCTGACCGCACAGGTCGGCCCTATTTTTTTGTGCTTCTTGCAAATTTCCGTTTTTTAATAATTCCGAAACATTTCGGGAAACATTTCCAAACATACGGGAGGTATAATGGACTCACAAAAACGAAAGAAAGAGGTTTTTACCATGAACAAAAACGATCAAAATTTCCTGATTCAGAAAATCCGTACCCAGTATACCGAAAAAGAACATACCGATCTGGACGAGCTGAAAAAGCTGGACAAAAAGGTGAAGCGCCCCGCAACGGTTTTCGCCTACGTCTTCGGCATTCTCGGCGCCATCGTCATGGGAAGCGGCATGAGCCTGGTGATGACCGATCTTGCCGCAACGTTAGGGTTGACCGCCCCCATGACCAGCGGCATCGCCATCGGCGTGATCGGAATGGTGATGGTCCTCGTCAACTATCCCATTTATAAAGGAATCCTCGGATCCCGTCGCAAAAAATACGCAGACGAAATCATCGCCCTGAGCGACAAAATCATGAACAAATAAGAAAAGGGGTATATGAAAGTGGAAAACAAGACCAAAACCCAACAGGAAATTGAAAACGAAATGCTGGAGCTGAACGAACAGTTTTCCGCATTTCTGCACACCAAAGGCATTGCCGCAAAGTTCAAGCTGGCCTTCCACAACATGAGCGAATCGACCAAGCAGCACGCCGCCGACGTGGCGGAATTTGAGGCCGTAAAGGCAAAATCCGCCGAGGACAACAAGGAATTTGCCGAATTCCTCCGCACCAAGGGGATCAAGGCGAAATACAGGCTGGTGGTGAAAAACCTCAAGAACGGAGCAAAAACGGCTCCCGCAAACACCGCCGCGCAGATCGCCAAGGTTCAGGCCGAAACGAAGGCGGCCGTCGCCCGCGCAAACGCTTTGGGCAAGCCCCAACAAACGGAGATCAACGCCGCAACGCTGGAAGAGGAATTCAACGCCTTTTTGAAGTCCAAAGGTCTGGACGGCAAATACACGGTTTGCGTAACGGAAGACTGACCACGTGATGCAAGCGGGATTGAATCCGCTTGCATTTTTCTGCAAAATAATACAACGTTACAAAAAAAAATTCCCAAACGTAAACAAAATATTAACATTTGGGTGGTATACTGGAGTAAAGAAGCTTTTCGGAGGAAACGCCATGTTTAAGATTCTGGTAGTCGAAGACGACAAAGAACTGAATAAAACGGTCTGCTCTTTTCTGAGCCAAAGCGGATACGAGGCCACGGGATGCTTGAACGCAACCGAAGCCTACGACGCCTTATATGAGAATCTCTTTGATCTGATCGTGTCGGACATTATGATGCCCGGGGTGGATGGCTTTGAATTTGCCAAAAACGTGCGGGAGCTGAATCGGGAGATTCCCATTCTTTTCATGACGGCGCGGGACGATCTTGCCTCCAAACAGCGTGGATTCCGCATCGGCGTGGACGATTACATGGTCAAACCCATTGATCTGGACGAGTTGTTTTTGCGGATCGGAGCCCTTTTACGCCGTGCCAAAATTGCAGCCTCCCGCAAGCTGGAAATCGGAAAATTCACCATGGACGCGGACGAACACACCGCCTATCTGGACGGAGAGGAAATCTTCCTGACCGGTCGGGAGTTCAACATTCTTTATAAACTGCTCAGCTATCCCAAAAAAACCTTTACGCGCGCCCAGTTGATGGACGAATTCTGGGATGCGGACACGGATACGGCGCCCCGGGCGGTGGACGTTTATATGACCAAACTGCGGGCTAAGCTGGCAGACTGTGACGATTTTGAGATCAAAACGGTCCACGGACTGGGATACAAGGCGGTGATCCGATGAAAAAGGTCCTGGGTTCGGTCAGCAGTTTTCTGTTGTTTTTCCTCACTGTGGGCTTCATCGTGTCCTGCTGTATGATGCTGTTTGTGAGCGTTCTTGCGGAGACCATGGATCTCACTCTCACCTCCGAAAACGTTGCCGCCGCCGCAAAAATCACCTTCTGGAACGTGGTTCTGATCACCCTTCTGTTTAAATTTGCAGATTGGATCCGTCGCAAAATCATGGTAGACAAGCCCACGAAAACTATCATCGCCGCCACCGAACGAATCACCTCCGGGGACTTTTCCGTCCGCATCAAGCCTATGGAAAGCTCCGGTATGGAGGGATTCAATCAAATCGCCCAAGCAATCAACGAAATGGCGGAGGAATTGGGCGGCGTGGAAACCCTGCGCACCGATTTCATTGCAAACGTGTCCCACGAGATGAAAACGCCCCTGGCGGTCATGCAGAACTACGGAACCCTCCTGCAAGACCCCCAGCTGAGCGACGAAAAGCGGATGGAATACGCGAAGGGCGTCACCGACGCATCCCGTCGCATGGCCGACATGATGACAAACGTGCTGAAGCTGAACCGACTGGAGAACCAGCAGATTTATCCGAAGGCTACGGAATTCGATCTGGGGGAACAGCTTTGCGAATGTCTGTTGCAATACGAAAGCGTCTGGGAAAAATCGGAGATTGAAATCGAAACCGAGCTTGCGGAAAACGTCACCGTCCATGCGGACGCAGAGCTGTTGAGCCACGTGTGGAACAACCTCTTTTCCAATGCCTTCAAATTTACGCCGAAGGGCGGCAAGGTCTCGGTCCGCCTGACCGCCACGGAGCATCACGCCACGGTGACCGTTACCGACACGGGATGCGGCATGACGCCCGAGGTGGGAGCCCATATTTTTGAAAAATTCTATCAGGGCGACGCCTCCCATTCCATTCAGGGAAACGGGCTCGGCCTTGCCCTGGTCAAGCGGGTGGTGGATATTCTGCAGGGAGAAATCCGCGTGCAAAGCGTCCCGGGAGAAGGCTCCTCCTTTACCGTAACCGTAAGGCGGCGCTGACATGGATTGGAAAAAAGTCGGGAAAGCCCTGCTCTTTCCTCCCCTCACCCTGCGCATTCTGCTCCTGCCCGTCGCGGGGGCTTTTACGGTCTTATCCATGCTCTTCTTGGGCACGAAATCCCTCGTGGCCATTCTCTCCTACGTCCTTGCCGCTTACACCCTGACCGTCTGGTGCCTTCAGATTCCCCGTCTGATTCGGTTTTTCCGTCAATTCAAAACCCAAAACCCTTACGTGCAACGGTGGCAGCAGGACGCAAACCTACGGGTGAAGGTCGCCCTTTACGGCTCGTTGATGGGGAACGGGGCCTACGCCGTCATGCAGCTTTGCATGGGGATCCGGCATCACTCCTTCTGGTTTTATTCCCTCGCGGGATATTATCTCTTCCTTGCGGGGATGCGGTTCTTTCTTCTGAGACACACCCGCAAGCATCGCCCGGGAGAACGGAAACTCGGAGAATTGCGAAAATACCGTGCCTGTGGCGTGGTCTTTCTTTTAATGAATATAGCCCTCACCTTAATGGTATTTTTCATGGTGTATTGGAATCGCACCTTCCACCATCACGAAATCACCACCATCGCCCTTGCGGCCTACACCTTCTCCGCCATGACGGTGGCCATTCTCAACGTGATCCGATACCGTAAATACGACAGCCCCGTTTACTCCGCCTCCAAGGCCATCAGCCTGGCCTCGGCCTGCGTATCCATGCTGACCCTGGAATCCACCATGCTTACCACCTTCGGCAAAGCCACCCTTTCCCTGACGGCGCGGCGGATTTTTCTGGGTCTTTCGGGAGGCGTGATTTCTGCGTTCATTATCGTCATGGCACTTTTTATGATTATTCAAGGAACGAAAAAAATCAAATTGATCCAAACCACGGAGGAATCCCATGGAACGTAAAGAACCCTTTCAGTACACCTATTCGGCCAAGACGCAGGAAGAAATCAAGGCCATTCGCAAAAAATACACCGCTCCCGAGCAGAACGAGGACAAGATGGAGACGCTTCGCCGTCTGGACGGTGCAGTGACCCAAAAAGCCACCACAGTGTCGCTGATTTTCGGCATTCTGGGTGCGTTGATTCTGGGCACGGGCATGAGTCTGATCCTCACCGACGTGGGCCAAGCCCTCGGGACCGCATTTGCCGCCGCTCTGGGCATGGGCCTCGGCATCGTCGGCATCCTTCTGGTCTGCCTTGCCTATCCCGTCTACAACCGAATTCTGACCAAGGAGCGGAAGAAAATCGCCCCCGAAATCATCCGTCTCACCGACGAATTGATCCGATAAGGGCGGAAAAATACAATTTTTTGCAAAAAATGCAGATTGAAAGAATGAAAATCTTGCATTCCCCGAAGATCTGTGCTATAATGTTTTTATAGAACCACGGTCAAGGAGGACGGATTTATGAAAAACCCCAATCGTCTTTTGCAAATTTGTCTGACCCTTTTGCTGGGAGCGGTCCTGTTCGTGCTGATCCCGAGCGGGGCCAAGGCGGAGACCCTGCCCGTTGCGACGGGAACGCTGGGTGACCTGAAAATCACCGTCACGGCGGACAAAGCCCTTTATACCACGGGCAAAGATACGGCAAATCTCACCATCACCTTCGACAATACCCAAGGCACGAAGGACGCCGTCGTGGAGAAGCTTATGCTGACCAATCAGGACGGATATCCGATTCGGACGGTGGGCACCCTCCCCGACATAATCGGCGCAGGACAGACCGTCACCGTGAAAGCCACCGTGGCCACGGAAGGCTATTCCGACTTCAAAGACGTCAATTTTCGGAAAGAGAAACTGAAGGTCGGCATAAGAGCAAGCTATCAGACCGTCTCCCCCTCCGCGATTTTTACGGTAGAGGCGATGACCTTGGATTCAGGGCAGGGCGAATCGGTAGAAAAACTTTTTGACATCAACCTTTTCAAGGATAACACGCGAACCGAGAAGCACACCATTCCCGACGGAAAGTACGCAAAAATCTACATACAGATTCCCACGGGGATGTCGACGGAAGAGGTTCAGGCGCGTATTTTCTGCCCGAATCCCCTTGCTCAGTTTGAAGCCGGAACGGAAACCATCGACAACGTCCCGTACTTTACGGTGCTCGTGAATTCTTTTACGGCCATCGAACCCCTCCCTGCGGGCAGCGCGACAAAATCTCTGGCCAAACAGGCCCTGGCGAATTATAAAAACCCCGCCGACTATCGGGAAGCCCAGCAAGCGGAACTGCGGGCCGTCCTTCAAAAGGGAAACGCCGCCGTTGACGCCGCAAAAACCGTTGCGGAATTGGAGGAAACCGTTGCCGCCGCAAAGGCAGAAATGGATTTGATCAAGACCTCCGCCCAGTTGCCTCCCGTTTCCTCCGAGGACTCCGATATCGTCGATTCCGACACCGACGTATCCGATTCCGAAGCGTCGGATACGGAGATTTCGGATCCGGAGTCTGCCACCGATTCGACCACCGATTCCATCACCGATTCGACCACCGATCCCACCACCGACGGGGATTCCGATTCCGAATCGACCACCGCGCCCGTCACCGACTCTGCCACCGATCTTTCTTCGGCAGATTCTACCACCCCCACGGATCCCGACACCCACGCGCAGACCTCCTCCACCCTCCAAATCCTTCCCACGGAAGAGGATAACGGGGGCACGTGGATCGTCTTCCTCGTGGCAGGCATTGGGATTCTCGCCCTTGCAGGAGGCGTGGTGCTGATGGTCTTCCGCAAAAAGATCCGCGGCACCGCTCTGTCCCTGATTCTGTGCCTTGCACTGACCCTGGGCGCCGCAGCCCTCGTTTCCGCCCCCGCCACCGCGGCGGAAAATCCCTCCGTCACCGTCCCCCTCACCCTGGAAATCAACGATTACGCGGAAACGGGCTACCGGAAAACAGAAACCACCGTGGAACTGACCCTTGAAATTTCCTACGCAACGAACCCGTAATCACAACGCCCTTCCGCCCCTCGGATTTTTTTCGGGGGGCTGTTTTTTTGCCCTCCGCCGTTGACAAAGGGAGAAGAAAATGGTATAATAAAGAAAAAATACGGAATTGACAGGAGATCTTACCTATGTCTATCTGCTATTCGGAGGAATTTAAGTCCTTCTATCTGAACACGCCCAACACGTCTTACGTGTTCCATATCAACGAAGGCGGCTTTTTGGTCCACGATTATTACGGCAGTACCCTGCCCGTATGCGATCTGCGGGAATACGCGGCCCGTCTGGCCCGCGGACCCAAGAGCGCGGACGGAACCACCGTCCCCTGCGGGACTCCCATGGAATATTCCTGCAACGGAACGGGGGATTTCCGCGTCAGCGCCCTGCAGATCCGCAACGCCGCAGGAAACGCATCCACGGATATCCGCTACGTTTCCCATAAAATCTACGCAGGCAAGCCCGCCATCCCCGGTCAGCCCTCCACCTACGGCACGGAAGAGGAGGTTTCCACCCTGGAAATCCTCACCCAAGACGCCGTCACGGGGGCGAAGGTAACTCTGTTCTACTCTGCCTTTGAAAACTACGACGCCATCACCCGTCGTGCGGTGGTGGAAAACGGCTCGGATTACGATATGGATCTGGAACGGGTCTATTCCCTCTGCTGCGAAATTCCCTTCGGAAACTGGCAGATCTGCCATCTGTACGGGGAATGGGGACGGGAACGCACCTTTGAACGGTCCAATCTGATCCACGGCATTACCTCCGTGGAAAGCACCCAAGGTGCCTCCAGCCATCAGCACAATCCCTTCGTTGCCATCGTGGACGAATACACCACGGAGGACGTGGGAGACGCCTACGGCTTTAATCTGGTTTACAGCGGCAATTTCTCCGTTCAGACCGAACAGATCGTGGACGGGGATCTGCGCCTGATTATGGGCATCAACCCCAACGATTTCGGCTGGAAGCTGGAGCCCGGAGAATCCTTTGCCACCCCCGAAGCCGTATCGGTCTACTCGGCGGAAGGCTTGGGCGGCATGAGCCGAACCTTCCATAAACTGTATCGCAACAACCTTTGCCGCGGCCCCTGGAAAACCGCAAAACGCCCCTTGTTGATCAACAACTGGGAAGGGACGTACTTTGATTTCGACGAAGAAAAGATCTTCAATATCGCCAAGCAGGCGGGGGAACTGGGCGTGGAAATGCTGGTCCTCGACGACGGCTGGTTCGGCGCCCGCAACAGCGACAAGGCAGGTCTGGGAGACTGGTTCGTCAACGAAGAAAAGCTGAAGGGCGGTCTGGGAAAACTGTCCGAGCGCATCCACGGCTTGGGCATGAAGTTCGGTCTTTGGTTTGAGCCGGAAATGGTGAACCCCGACAGTGACCTCTATCGCGCCCATCCCGATTGGTGCCTGCAGGTAGACGGCCGTCAGCTCTGCACCAGCCGCAACCAGTACGTGCTGGACATGACCCGCCGGGACGTGCGGGATTATCTGTTCAACTGCATGGACAATATTCTGAAAAACGCACGGATCGAATACATCAAATGGGACTTCAACCGTTATCTTTCCGAGGCGGGAAGCCTGCTTCTGGCCCCCGAGCGGCAGAAAGAAATCTTCCATCGGTACGTATTGGGACTTTACGCCCTTCTGGACCGTTTGGTCACCGCCTATCCCGACATTTTGTTGGAGGGCTGTGCCAGCGGCGGCGGGCGTTTTGACCCAGCCATGCTCTACTACTCCCCCCAATACTGGACCAGCGACGACACCGACGCCATCGAGCGGTTGGATATTCAGTACGGCACCTCCATGTGCTACCCCACCTCCACCGTCTCCTCCCACGTTTCCGCCTGCCCCAACCATCAGACGGGACGCACCACTCCCCTGCAGACCCGCGCCGACGTGGCCTTGGCGGGCTCCTTCGGGTATGAGTTGGACGTGACGAAGATGTCCGACGAGGACAAGGAAGCGGTGAAGGGGCAGATCGCCGAATATCATAAATATTACGATCTGATCCATTTTGGGGAACTGTTCCGCGTGATTCCTCCCAATCGGGAAGAATGTGCCTGGGTGTACGTTTCCGAGGACAAGAGCGAGGCACTGCTGACCTTCGTGTGCGTCCGCAACCGCCCCCGCGTCCGTCGCAGAACGGTCCATTTCCGCGGTCTGGACCCCAACAAGCTCTACGCCGATCAGGACGGCACCGTCCGTGCAGGCAGCGTGTGGATGAAGGCCGGCGTCAACAAGGCCCAGGTCATGAAGGACTACACCACCTTCAAGGTCCACCTCACCGAAGTAAAATAACGATAAAAAAGCCGATAAGGGAACTTCCTTATCGGCTTTGTTTTATATGCGGTTTTTCAGTTTTTGTTGGGCGCACCAGACCTTCATCACCAGAGACGCGGGGAGGAATTTGACGGCCAGGAGCTGCATTTTCGTCTTGAACCCGAAGAGGGAAACGCCTCTCCCCTTCCTGTAATCCCGCAAGGCGCGGCGGACGATGTCCTTCGGGTCGTACATGGCCACGTATTTTTTCACCACGGGGTCGGCCTCCTTTTGGATGGCCCGATCAAAAAATTCCGTCTTGGTCCAGAAGGGACAAACCGCCATCACGCGGATTCCCTTGGGCTTTTGCTCCACGGACAGGGCGCGGGTGAAATTCAGCACGAAGGACTTGGTGGCGCCGTAGGTAGCGATATAAGGAATGGGCTGATAGGCCGCCACGGAGGCCACGTTGACGATGCCGCTGCCCTTCCCCATAAATTCCAGCGAAATCAGATTCAATGCCACGGTGCTGCGCACGTTCAGGTCGATCATATTCAGATTGGCGTCGTACCCCACCTTTTCTGCAGACTCGAACTTTCCGTAGCCCGAACAATGGACCAAAAGAGTAATCGTGGGGCGTTCTTCTTCCAGCAGAGAACGGTAGGTCCCAAAAGATTCTTCCGCAGAAAGATCCAGGGGGATCACCTTTAACGGGACGGGACTTTCCTCCTCCAAGGCTTTCAGCCGCCCTTCGTTACGGGCGATGACCCAAATTTCGTCGAATTTCCATTGGGGATCCCGAACGATTTGGGTAAAAAACTCCTTGCCGATGCCGCCGGAAGCCCCCGTAATCACGCAAATATCTTTCATCTCATTCACCCTTTTCCTCGTGGACCAGTTCGGTCAGGTCTTTGCGTTTTTTGGGACGCAAGGGGTCCCCTTCCCGGGCATAGCCCAAGGCGATGACCAGCCGCACGGCACCGTCCAGATTACAGAGCTTGCAGATCTTTTCGTTGTCAAACCAGCCCAGAATACAGGAACCCAGTCCCTCTTCCGTGGCCTGGGCGGTCAGATAGGCGGACAGAATGCCGATATCCAAAGAGCGGTAATCGTTGCCCTTGAATTTTGCCCCCAGAGCGGCGGATTTCACGTAGGGCTTTTCCGACAAGACCAGAAAAACGGGCACGTCGTCGGCAAATTTGTTCATGCCAAGCCCTTGAACGCAGGGGGCGATTTTCTTCGCAAACTTCCCTTGGCAAAGGGTGATATGATAGGGCTGTCCGTTGCAGGCGGAGGGGGCAAGACGCCCCACCTGAAGGATGCGGTCCAGTTTTTCCCGCTCCACGGGGCGGGTGGGATCGTATTTGCGGCAGGATTGCCGTGTTTGAGCCAGTTCAAAAAAATCCATAGGCGCTCCTTTTTCGTTTCTTTCTTTTATTATACCACAAATAAAAATTTTTTTCAACCCCGTTGACAAAATGCGCAAAATCGGTTATACTGTTCTTATCAAAACAAAGGAGTTTGCTATGCTGAATATTGGAATGAAAGCCCCCGATTTTACCCTGCCCGACCAGAACGGAACCCCCGTATCCCTTTCGGATTTCCGCGGGAAAAAAGTAGTTCTATATTTTTACCCCAAGGACAACACCCCCGGTTGCTCCCGCCAGGCCTGTGCCTTTGCCGCCGCCTACGAAGGATTTCGCGCGAAAAACGTAGCGGTCATCGGCGTCAGCAAGGACAGCGTTTCCTCCCACGTGAAGTTTGCGGAAAAATATAACCTGCCCTTCCGCCTTCTGTCCGACCCCGATCGGGTTGCCATTGAAGCCTACGGCGTATGGCAGGAGAAAAAGCAATGCGGCAAGGTGAGCATGGGCGTGGTCCGCACCACCTTCCTCATCGACGAGGAAGGAAACGTGGCAAAAATCATGCCGAAGGTCAAGCCCGACACCAACGCGGCTGAAATTTTGGCAGAGCTGTAAAAAATAAACCAAAACGGTATATAAAAACCTCTTTTTTTATCGTAGAAAACGTTGCAATCCTTTCGGGAATTTGCATTCCCTCATGGAAGGATTTGCATTTATGCTTCACGACGAACTGCCCTCCCTGATACAGGGGAGGGCAGTTCGCTTTCGATGGTAGATGGATTATTCTTTACGAAAAGATCTGTTTTGCGGGGCAAAATCGGATCAATCCTCGGTTTTCTCGTATTCGTTCTTACGGATTCCGGGGAACCGTTCATCAAGATACGCTTCACGATACGGATTGACCCCGTTCGAAACCGATTCGGGTTTGTTGGGGAGGGTCCAACCTCCTTTTTTGTAAAAAGGATTCCGGAATTTGTTTTCGATTCGGTTGGTTTTTTCCAGAGCGTTCATGCAGGCGCGGATACATCCCTTTGCACCGCAAATAGCAAAATAACCCGTATGAGACAGGACGTAATCGTAATAGCCGAGCACCGAAGGAGACTCGGGTTTCCGCCCCCACTTTCCCTGGGCCATAGTATAGCACAGAATATAGGCTTCCTCCTCGGTCATTTCGCTGTTGCGCACGTCAAAGGCCATATTGGGAAATTCCTTCTTCAGGAAGGGGGAACACTCGTTATTCATTCCGTGGTGCGTCAAAGTGCAGCGTCCCATTCGCACGTCACCGTACCAGACCTGCTTTTCCCCGAAATCCACCGTCAGCCGTTTCGTTTCATCCTTCACCGACGGGACGGCGTTTCCGGGACATTCCTTGGCACAAGCCCCACAATGAATACAAATCTCTCCCGTGTCCAAAATGGGATCGGGCTCCAGTTCGCAGTCGGTAAAAATCAGACCGAGGCGAACCCGAGGTCCGAACTTTTTGGTGAGAAACACTTTGGAAAAGCCGATCTCTCCCAGCCCGCATCCGGCGGCAATCAAACGAACGCTGCAGACCACGTTGGGCGGAATTCCGTCCCGAAGGGGTTCCTTCGTCCCGTTTCCCTCCGGTAAGCCGGGGTAATGGGCAACGGCCTCCCACCCGTGGTCCTCAATGAAGCAGGACAGCTCGTAGGTCAGTCGGGGTCGAAAAAGGGTATTCAACTTATTGTAGGCATAGAACGTATAATTGTGCCAGTGGGTACCTTCCTCAATTCCGCGGTAGGTCCCCCGCGGAATCCGCATGGCAATGGCGATGACCGATTTTGCATGGGGGAAATACGTGATGGGGGACATGAGCTTCGGCGCATTTTTGAACCGTTCGATGTTTCCGATAGCAACACAGTCGATTCCAAGCTCCGCAGCTTTGTCTTTGATCATTTGGGAAGTCAGCTTCATGTTTGATTCCCTCCCACGCTCCAGGCCTCTCTGCGACGGAAGGGATTTTCAAACCGATTTTCAAGCAGAGATGTTTCTTCCAGGTGGCACATACAGGTCCGATTGCAAAGGGCGGGGATGCGGTCGGGCTTTGCGGAGGGGGCAAGCCGATTCTTGCAGGCGCCGTTTTTGCAGGAACGGCAGATCGCGTAATTGATTTCGGCAACCTTCATTTTTTTGCCGCAGATCTCAATTTCCTTCGGATGATCCACGTCAATGGCACCAAGGGGGCAGGCCTTCGCACACTGTCCGCAGGAATCGCAAACCGATCCCTCGAATAAGGGGGACGCCTCGATCTGCGCGTCGGTGATGATCATATGGAACCGTTGACGGGATCCGAATTGCGGGGAAAGGAACAGTCCGCTCCGACCGATTTCGCCCAATCCGCAGGCAACGGCGGCGTAGTCAAAATCGGGATACACGTTGGGTGCGGGACGGCCGTCAGCCACCGAAACGCCCTGAGGCCCCAGCTCGGAGGGATTGGGGAAAACGGGACAGGCTTCCCAGCCGTGATCTTCGATCACGCGAACGAGGTCGTAGCAAGCCAGAGCCAAAAATTCATCCTCCAACCACCGGCGACCGAATTTATCATAATCCTCAAAGTTCGTGCCCTCTTCCACGCCCCGCAAGGAACCTCTGCAGATTCGCTTTCCAACGAGGATAACGGTCTTCCCTTCCGGGAAAATCGAAAAAGGATTGTGCTGAGCCGAAACTCCGTCAAAGCGTTCCTTTGAGGCAAATCCGATCAGGTCGATCCCGATTTTTTTCGCTGCGTTTTCTATCGTTTGCTTAAACTCCTGCGTATTCATGGCTACGCCTCCTTGTTGTTTTTGTGATTTCATTATACATCCCCCGCAGAGGGTTGTCAATAATAATTTTCAACAAAGTTTAGATTTTCGCAACTTGACTTTAACAAAAAACCGTGGTATACTGATCCAGGAGGGGATAAACATGAATTGCACAAAAAAATCGGCAGTCACAGAATTAAGCGCCTTTTACGCTTTGACCAAAAAAAAAGAAAAGCAGGAAATCGAAGGAAGAAATTTTTACAGTTTGACTTATCGCTACCGCGGCAAAGTGATCGTTGAAGGAACGGGAGAGCCGAAGATCTCCGAAAAAGGGAGCGTCACCTTCGTGCCGAAGGGTCTCTGTTACAAAACCGAGGTCCCGGAAGAAGCCTACGCGGCGGTCATTCACTTTAAATTAGACAGAGACGTGCCCCCTCAGGACGTAGCGGTAATCCCCGTAAACAATGAAAATATCCGCTTGTTATTCGAAAAAATCCTCCGCAACTTACAGTCGGACACCTCGGCAGACTTTCGCTGCATGGCCTGTTTTTACGAACTGCTTGCGATTCTCGAAGAACGCTCCGGGCAGGAGCAACAAAACCGTATCCCCGAAAAAATTCGCATAGCAAAAGAGTTTATGAAGCAAAATTATCAAAACCCCGCAATCAGCGTTGACGGAATTGCGTTTAAGTTCAAAGTAAGCCCGTCTTACCTGCGGCGGGAATTTTTCCGGGCATACAAAATCTCCCCTATCGCATACCTGAGGACGCTGCGGATCGAATCCGCGAAAAATATGCTGGAATCGGGAAATCTCTCCGTGACGGAAATTGCCGAACAATGCGGGTTTTCCGGCACGAGTTATTTCATCCAGGTCTTTCACAAGGCCTTGGGAGAATCCCCGAATCAGTACCGAAAAAACATGATAGAATAAAAGGAACCCCGTCCGCACGCGCAGGGGCTCCGACTTTTCGTCGGAGCCCCTGCTTCTTATTGTTGAAATTAACCCTTGAAATTCAGCTCTTCCAGCACGAACTTGAGGGAAGCAACAGCGTCGCAAACCGTGGCTTTTTCGATGGCCTCGCCCTTGGCGGCCTTGTCGCAGAAATAAACCAATTCGTTATAATATCCGCCCAGATCGGAGACGTTTCCGCCCTTGTAGCCGTCGCCCTTGACTTCTACCTTATCGATCTTGATCTCTTCCGCACCGGCGTCGGTGTAGCAGAGGAATTTGCCTTCGGCGTTTTCCACCACGGCCTTTTCAAAGACCACGCGGAAGGTTGCCTGGAAGGGATGGGATGCGGGAAGATCCCAGGTACCCTCTACGCCCACGACGAAACCGTCGTAATTCATGACGGTGTTGACGTAGCCGTTGTTGGGCGTTTTGACGGAATAGTAATTCTTGGGTTCACCGAAGAGGGAAAGAACGTAGTCCACGTCGTGGATGTGCAGGTCCTGTCCCGCGCCGCCCGACTTGGAAAGATCCAGAAGCCAATCCTCCCAACCCCAAGTGGGAATGGGGCTGATGCGGCGGAAGTTGGCGTTGATAATCTTGCCGTACTTGCCGCTTTCCACGATCTTCTTCAGTTCCACGTATTCATCCCAGAAACGGATGACCTGCCCCACCTGAACCTGAGCACCGGTTTCTTTAGACTTGGCGATCAGCGCCTTGCCTTCTTCCAGAGTGAGGGTGACGGGTTTTTCCACGAACACGTATTTCACCTTATCCATGGCCAGCAGAGCGTGTTCTGCGTGCAGATAGGTGGGCAGGCAGATGTCGATCACGTCCACGTCGGCCTTTTCGATAAGTTCCTTGCCCGTGGTGTAGATGGCGGCGTTGGAGATTTTTGCCAATTCTTCCGCCTTTTCGGGGCGCAAATCGGCAACGGCAGTTACCTGAACCCCTTCGATGTTGTTATAGCAGTTGGCGTGCATGCTTCCCATGAAGCCGCAGCCGATCAATCCGACTTTCAGCATAATTATTTTCTCCCCAAAATTCTGTCCATGGCGTTGGACGTATTGTAGATGATGGTTTCGGTGTAGTGATGATACGGAGGAATCATTTCTGCAGAGACCCAGCCGTCGTATCCGATGGCCTTGAAAGCCTCCATAACGGCGGGATAATTCACGTCCCCTGCCAGCAGATCCACGAATCCGTGCAAACCGCCTGCGGCCACGCGATAATCCTTGAAGTGAACCTTCTTGATGCGGTTGCCGAGAATCTTGATCCAATGCTCGGGGAACCCGTTGAACAGAACGTTGCCCACGTCGAAGTAACTTCCCACGTAGGGGCTGTCGATCTTATCGATGAATTCCTTCATTTCGATGGGGGAAACGAGGAAACGGTTCCACACGTTTTCAATGCCGATGTTGACCTGCAGCTTTTCCGCTTCTTCCTTCAGCTCCAGGAAGGCTTCCAAGCTGCGATCGTAGGCGTCCTGATAGTCCACAACCTTCCCGGGCGCGGCAAATTCCGCGTTCACCGAGCCGGGAACCACCAGAATGGAATCGCATCCCAGAATCTTGGCGGCGTTCAGATGCTTGCGGACCAGATCCTTGGCAAACTCCCGTTCCTTCTTGTCGTCGTCGGTGAGCCAATGATCCCAGTACACACCCCCGGCCACGCTGTAAAGCTCGATGCCGTTATTCTCCGCCGCTTTTTTGACGGCCAGAAGATCCTTTTCGGTGCTGTTGACGCTGACCTCGCCCTCCTCGTGGAAGGCAACTTCAACGCCGTCAAAGCCTGCGTCCTTTGCCAGGGCAAAGTTCTTTTCCAGGCTCTGCGCGGGGAAAGACCAGATGCTGATACCTTTTTTCATACCCGTAACGCTCCTTTCGGATTATGCAAGATTGGCAAAGACGGCGATGGCTTTTTTCACGTCTTCCTTCATCGCCTTCATGGCCGCGAACTCCACGTCGTGGAGATATTTACTGTTGCCCGATTCGATTTCGGTCTTGGCCGCTTCGTAGCCGGCCTTGGACATATAAGAATAATAGTTGACCTTACGGATGCCGTTGGCGATGGATTTCTTGAATCCTTCTGCGGATACGCCGCTGCCCCCGTGCATAACCAAAGGCAGGCCCGTTGCTTCCGCCACGTTCTTGATCACGTCAAAGTCCAGCTTGGGCTGGGCGTTGTAGAAGCCGTGGGCGGTACCGAAGGCGATGGCAAGAGCGTCCACACCCGTTTCCTTGCAGAAGGCCTTTGCCTCTTCGGGATCGGTATAGAAATCTTCCGCCTTCAGGGCAGGCCCTTCTTCCTTGCTGCCCGCTTCTCCCGTCACAAGACGGCCCAACTCCGCTTCCACGCTCACGTTCATGGCGTGGGCCATTTCCACCACCTGCTTGGTCATAGCCAGGTTTTCTTCGTAAGGAAGGGCGGAAGCGTCGATCATGACGGAGGTAAAGCCGATGCGCAGAGCGCGGTAGATCATTTCCATGGTCACCCCATGGTCCAGATGGACGCAGACGGGAACCTTGGCGTTCTTCGCGGCGGCGATGAGAGCGGGACCCACGAGGGAAATATCGTTATATACGTTATGCACTTCCGCGTGGGCGAGAATGACGGGCTGATTCAGCTCCTCGGCGGCGGCGATGATGGCCTGAATGGTATCAAAGCCCGTGCCGTTGAACATCCCCACAGCCACGTTGTTTTTCTTTGCGATTTCCAGAATTTCTTTCAAATTTACCAGCATATTCAATTACCTACCAAATCTTCTGATATTTTCCAAAATAACCGATTCTTCTTCGATTCCGCTCGTAGCATCGGCTTCCCGCAGGGAAGCCACGGCGGCCGCTTCCGCAAGCTCCAGAATCTCCCGGGGAGAGGCGTTGCGCTCAATGGCAATCAAAGCCCCCGAGCAGAAAGCGTCTCCCGCGCCGGTCTTTCCCTTCACGTATCCCTTCGGCAGGGCCACGGAAGGAAGGAGGGTGAGGGAATCCCGCGTTTTGCAGAGACCGAGAGAGGGCTGATGAATAATCACCCGTTCCCGAACTCCCATTTCCAACAGCTTTTCCGCAATGGCGGGCAGGTTTTCGTCCGTCGGCTCCATGCCGCAGATCTTCCCCGCTTCGGTCTCATTGATGATGAGATTGTCCACGTAGGGAAGGCAGGGGATCACCAAAGAATAGCGGTCGCTGTTTTCGCTGACCAGATCGATGGAGGTGGTAATGCCCCGTGCCTTGGCCTGCTTGAGAATCTCAAGGCCGTCTCCCCCGTCCACTTTATCCAGCAGAAGGAAGTAGCCCAGATGGAGCATTTTGCAAGGAAGGTTATCCCAATCCATATCCGCCGCACCGAAGGTGGCACAACAGCCGGGATAGGAGAAGAAGGTTCGCTGACCGCCCGCAATGCTCATCACGGCGGTAAAGCTGGTCTGCTCGTCGGGAGAAATTTTTACCCCCGAAACGTCCAGACCCGCATCCTCCATGGTGCGGAGCGCGAACGCTCCCGTATCATCCTGTCCCACCTTGCCCACCGCGTAGACGGGCAGGTGAGGGGCGATCTTTTTCAAGCCGATGCCGTTGTTGGGAACCAGTCCTCCGCAGGAGTGGGAGACCGAGCGGATCTGCGTCAGCTCTCCCACGTGGGGGTAGGCGGAAATTTCGTAGATGTGATCCACCAAAAGGGTTCCGACCACGGCGATTCCTTCACGTTTGTTCATATCAGTTGCATTCTGCCACCAGGGGACCGGCCAGCTCGTCCAGGAAGAAGAGGCGTCCCGCAAGGGTGGGAATATAGGTAGAAGTGATCCAGGGCGTGGTTTCGTGACGGAGGGTCATCCACAGAGACATTCCCTGCCACTGCATGCCGCGGCCCAGAGTTCCGTCCGCACCGCCGATGGCGTAATCCGCCTGCAGGAACAGGCCGGGGCCGATGGTGTTGGCACGGCAGGGAACGAGGGTGGTACGGGACTTAAAGCTGGTCAGAGCGTTCTGTTCCACGGTGAGGGGATGGATCTTGGCACCGAGGCGATAGGGAGCCTTTTCCCATTCGGCGGCGGTGGCGTAATCGGCGGCAAAGGTGGGTTCCCAGAAGGCGATGTGGCACATTCTGCCAATGCCGTATACCAGAACCAGCTTTGCACCCTCTGCCTTCAGAGCGGCGATCTTGCCGGGATAGGTGGGCAGATTTTCCTTGGTGGCAAAGTTCCGCTGATTTTCGGGAACGGTCAGCGCACCCAGGGGATTGAACAAAGCGTTTTCCATGGCGTATTTGAAGGAGCCGGAATCTTCGGGAGACAGGGTATTTCCGTCGCCGTCCGCCCATTCGTCCATGTTGAAGGTGTAAACGTGATCGCAGGCAATCTTCCATTCGGTGAGGAAGTAAACCACCCATTTGTACATACCCATGGGACCTACGGGCAGGATCATTGCCAGCTTTTCGCCCCGTTCCTTGGCCAGCTTGATCTGCATGGCGATCTCGTGCCCCATATAGGTTTCAAATTCCCCCAGGGTTTTGCAGGGAATGGGATTGAAGTTGGGATTCCAATGAGCCTGACGGTCGGTAATGGTGGCGGGATCGCCGATGCAGGCGTCGATCTTGGCAAAATCCCATCCTTCGGGGTAAAATCCTTCCAGGGCAGAGCCCTTCACGGTATCGTTAAAGTTCATGATAATTCTCCTTTATGTAAATTCAGTTGTTCTTCAGGGAAGATAGCGTTTGGTGGTGCCCTTCAGATAGACCTGGCACTGACGGAAGCCTTCCGCGTAGTCGGCGCCGCACTGATAACCGCGGTAGCGGCTGCAGGTCTTGACCATGTCGGGGAAGTCGATGCCGTCGTGATCCCGCATCCAGACGATCTGGGATTCGTGACATTCCAGCATTTCCAGCTTCTTGTCGATGCAGGAAGAAACGTCCACGAATTCCGTGGGGTTGAAGTTGACCCCTGCCAGCGTGTCCATGTAATAAACGGGAACCATCTTGGCGTGACCGCTGACACCGGAAACGTAGTTGGGCAAGGTTGCGGTAAAGCAGGCGTCGAAGACGAGACGGGAGGTGGCGGTGTGGTCGGGCATATAATCGTCGGGATTATGGGTGATGATGAAATCGGGATTCACCCGTTTGATCACGTCCACAACCTTGTCGCGGGCCTCTTTGTTGTTGTCGTAGATGTGCAGATCGTGGAATCCGCCCCAGATCACCTCGTCAAAGCCGCCCAAAGCGCCTGCGCGCTTGGCTTCGCCCTGACGCATGACCGAAAGCTCCTCCCGGGGAATGATCACGTGGCCGTGGTCTCCGTCGCTCAGATGACAGACCACCACCCGATCGCCCCGTTCTTTACACTTGAGAAGGGTCCCCGCACAAGCGATCTCAACGTCGTCGGGATGTGCGGAAATGGCAAGAACCGTGTACATAACGTATACCTCCTGATATGAAATTCTCCGAAGAGAACCTTTTTACTATGATACCATTATAGCATACTTTTTTTTATAAATCAATACGAAAACAGATAAACCGTTTATAATTTCGGACAAAAATCAAAAACGAAACGAAAAAGTGGTTTCAAAAGACACGGTTCCTTTGCCGTTTTTATGCAACTTTCAAGGGAAAAACGAAAATTTTTGCGTTTTTTTCGGGAAAGAGGTTGACAGATACGGCAGGAAGTGGTATGATATAGGGTATATCATTATATAGAGGGTATCAAACATGACCATCGTACATCTTCTGGAACGCAACGCCGCAGAGTTTGCCAACGATACGGCGCTGGTGGAAATCAATCCCGAACAACCCGAAACGCGGAAGCTCACCTGGCACGAATACGAGCTGGTGGAGCCCGCAAAATCCCGCCACTACCGTCGGGAGATCACCTGGGCAGTGTTCAACGAAAAGGCCAACCGCCTTGCCAATATGCTGAAGCAAAACAACATCGGAAAAGGGAAAAAGGTTGCCATCCTTCTGATGAACTGCATCGACTGGCTTCCCATCTATTTCGGGATTCTGAAAACGGGCGCTCTGGCCGTTCCCCTCAATTTCCGTTATTCCGCCGACGAGATCGACTACTGCGTCAATCTGGCCGAAGCGGACGTTCTGATTTTCGGCACGGAATTCATCGGCCGCGTGGAAGCGGTGGCGGAAAAGTTGTCCAAAACCTGCACCCTGATCTATTTCGGCGCAGGCTGCCCCGCCTTTGCAGACGATTTCAACGATCTGATCTCCGAATGCTCCGGCACCTTCCCCCCCTGCTCTTTGGAGGAATCCGACGATGCCGCCATTTATTTCTCTTCGGGCACCACGGGCTTTCCCAAAGCCATTTTACATAATCACGAAAGTCTGATCCATTCCTGCCGCGTGGAACAGAATCACCACGGGCAGACCAAGGAGGACTGCTTCCTCTGCATCCCGCCTCTTTATCATACGGGGGCCAAAATGCATTGGTTCGGAAGCCTTCTGACCGGCTCCAAGGCCGTCATCCTCAAGGGCACCCGCGCCCGCACCATTCTGGAAGCGGCTCATCGGGAAAAATGCACCATCGTCTGGCTTCTGGTTCCCTGGGCGCAGGATATTCTCAACGCCCTGGATCGGGGAGAGATCGACCTGAAGGAATTCGAGCTGTCCCAATGGCGGCTGATGCACATCGGTGCTCAACCCGTTCCCCAGTCCCTCATCCGCCGCTGGCTGGAATATTTCCCCGACCAACAATACGATACCAACTACGGTCTTTCCGAGTCCATCGGCCCCGGCGCCGTTCACCTGGGCATCGAAAACGTCCGCAAGGTGGGTGCCATCGGAATTCCCGGCTACGGCTGGGAGGTGAAGATCGTGGATCCCGAGGGCAATCCCGTGGAGCAGGGCTCCGTGGGTGAGCTTTGTCTGAAGGGCCCCGGCGTCATGACCTGCTATTATCGGGACGAAAAGGCCACCGCGGAAACCCTGAAGGACGGCTGGCTCTATTCGGGGGATATGGCCATGCAGGATGAAGAAGGTTTTATTTATCTCGTAGACCGCAAAAAGGACGTGATCATCACCGGGGGAGAAAACCTCTACCCCGTCCAGATCGAAAACTTCCTTGCGGCCCACAACAAGATCAAGGACGTGGCGGTCATCGGTCTTCCCGACGCCCGTTTGGGTGAAATCGCCGCCGCCATTATCGAACTCAAACCCGACGTGACCTGCACGGAAGAGGAAATCAACGAATTCTGCCTCTCCCTGCCCCGCTATAAGCGTCCGCGGAAAATCATTTTCGCCGACGTTCCCCGCAATCCCACGGGTAAAATCGAAAAGCCCCGCCTGCGTAAGATGTACGGAGCGGAAGGCCTGGTCGATTCCCAAAACAAATCCTAAGGAAAGGACCGAAAACCATGAAAGAATTGATGATCGGCAACCGCGCCGTTGCGGCGGGCCTGCACGACGGAGGATTGGGCGTAGTCTCCAGCTACCCCGGAACCCCCTCCACGGAAATTACGGAATTTTTGGCAAAATACGACGATCTGCACAGTGAATGGGCTCCCAACGAAAAGGTGGCCTGTGAGGTAGCCTTCGGAGCAAGCCTTGCAGGTGCCCGCTCCGCCTGCGCCATGAAGCACGTGGGACTGAACGTGGCGGCAGATCCGCTGTTTACCCTTTCTTATACGGGAGTCAACGGGGGTATGGTCATTTGCGTGGCCGACGATCCCGCCATGCACTCCTCTCAGAACGAGCAGGACTCCCGCCATTACGCCGTCGCCTCCAAGGTTCCCATGCTGGAGCCCGCAGATTCCCAGGAGGCCTATACCTTCGCAAAATCCGCCTTTGCGCTTTCCGAAAAATTCGATACCCCCGTGCTGCTGCGGATGTGCACCCGCATCGCCCACAGCCAGTCCATCGTCACCACGGAAGAAGCAATTCCCGCGGTGCTGAAGGACTATGAAAAGAACCCCGCCAAGTACATTATGATGCCCGGCAACGCCATCAAGCGTCATCCCTTCGTGGAAGACCGCACCAAGGCCCTGCAGGAGTTTGCAGAAGACTGCATCTACAACACCGTAGAAATGAACGGGGACGAAATCGGTATCATCACCTCGGGTTGTTCTTATCTCTACGTAAAAGAGGTTCTGGGAGACAAGGCAAGCATTCTGAAGATCGGAATGCCCAATCCCCTGCCCGTCAAGATGATCCGGGACTTTGCCGCCAAGGTGAAAAAGCTCTACGTCATCGAAGAATTGGATCCCGTCATTGAGACCCACGTCCGTGCTCTGGGCATTGACGTGATCGGCAAGGACCTCTTCTCCCCCTTGGGCGAATTTTCCCAGAAAACCATCGCCGAAGCCTTCGGAATGGATGCAAAGGAATACGTCACCGCCGACGCGGTCATTCCCAACCGTCCGCCCATGATGTGTGCGGGATGCCCCCACCGCGGCATGTTCTACACCCTTGCAAAGAACAAGATCACGGTTCTCGGCGATATCGGATGCTACACCCTCGGTGCCGTTCCTCCCCTTTCCGCTCTCGATTCCACCCTGTGCATGGGTGCTTCGGTTTCGGGCCTTCACGGCTTTAACGCCGCCCGTCCCGACGCGGAGAAGAAATCCGTGGCGGTCATCGGAGACTCCACCTTCATGCATTCGGGCATGACGGGACTTGTGAACGTGGCCTACAACGGAACCAACTCCACCACCATCATTCTCGACAACTCCATCACCGGTATGACGGGGCATCAACAGAACCCCACCACCGGCTATAACATCAAGGGCGATCCCGCCGCCAAGGTGGATCTGGAAGCTCTCTGCAAGGCGTTGGGCATCAATCGGGTCCGCGTAGTGGATCCCTACGATCTCGCCGCCTGCAAAACCGCCGTCACGGAAGAACTGGCCGCAGAAGAGCCCTCGGTCATCATCTCCCGCCGTCCCTGCGTTCTGCTGAAGAGCGTCAAGCACGAGGCGCCCCTCACCGTCGACGCAGACAAGTGCAAATCCTGCAAGCGTTGCATGGGTCTGGGATGCCCCGCCATCAGCATGAAGGACGGCAAAGCAAGAATCGACAACACCCTGTGCGTGGGTTGCGGAGTCTGCAAACAACTCTGTGCCTTTGACGCCATCGGTTGAGAAAGGAGAATGGACATGAAAACCACAAGCGTAATGATCGTGGGCGTAGGCGGACAGGGAAGTCTGCTTGCCTCCAAACTTCTTGGCAGGCTGTTGGTAGACGAGGGCTACGACGTAAAGGTGAGCGAGGTCCACGGCATGAGCCAGCGGGGCGGATCGGTGGTCACCTACGTCCGCTTCGGCGAAAAGGTCTATTCTCCCATCGTCACCGACGGAGAAGCGGATCTGATCATCTCCTTTGAAAAGCTGGAAGCGGCCCGCTACGCCCGTTTTCTGAAAAAGGACGGCCGCATCGTGGTCAACACCCAGCAGATCGATCCCATGCCCGTCATCATCGGAGCCGCGGAATATCCCAACGCCGTTCTCGACGAATTGTCGGCAAAGGGTCTTCAGGTGGAAGCCCTCGACGCCCTCTCCCTTGCGGAACAGGCAGGCTCCTCCCGCGCGGTGAACATCGTTCTGATGGGCCGCGCCGCCAAGCAGTTTGACATTCCCTACGAGCGCTGGATCGCCGCCATCGAAAAGACCGTGGCTCCCAAGTTCGTGGAAATGAATAAAAAAGCCTTTGATCTGGGCTATCATTCTTAATCTGACATTCTATAAAAAAGAGGCGATAAACTTTGGAACGTTACTACCAAAAAGAAATCGAGACCATGCCCGTAGAGGAGATGAAAAAACTCCAATCCGAAAAACTGGTCAAGCAGGTCAAGCACGTTTACGAAAACGTGGCTTACTACCGTGATCTGATGGACAAAAAGGGCGTCAAACCCGAAGACATCCACGGCATTGAGGACCTGCACAAGCTCCCCTTCCTGACCAAGGCGGACCTGCGGGACGCCTATCCCTACGGTCTTCTGGCCAAACCCCTGCAGGATTGCGTACGCATCCAGTCCACCTCCGGCACCACCGGTCGCCGCGTAGTAGCTTTCTACACCCAGAAGGATATTGAGCTTTGGGAAGATTGCTGTGCCCGCGCCATCGTTGCGGCAGGCGGCACCAACGAGGACGTTTGTCAGGTAGCGTACGGCTACGGCCTGTTCACCGGCGGCCCCGGTCTGAACGGCGGCTCCCATAAAGTGGGATGTCTGACCCTTCCCATGTCCTCGGGCAATACGGAACGGCAAATTCAGTTCATGACCGACTTGAAGGCAACGATTCTCTGCTGCACCCCCTCCTACGCCGCTTATATCGGCGAAACCCTGAAGGAAATGGGCTACAAGCCCGAAGATCTTTCCCTGAAGGCGGGCATTTTCGGCGCAGAACCCTGGACCGAAGAAATGCGCCGCGGCATTGAAGAAACCCTGGGCATCAAGGCCTACGACATCTACGGGCTTACCGAGACCTCCGGCCCCGGGGTCGCCTTCGAATGCAACGAACAGACGGGGATGCACATCAACGAGGACCACTTCCTTGCCGAAATCATCGATCCCGAAACGGGCGAAGTTCTCCCCGAAGGAAGCAAGGGCGAATTGGTCTTCACCTCTTTGGATAAGGAAGCCTTCCCCCTCCTGCGCTACCGCACCCGCGACATCTGCGTTCTCTCCCGCAAAAAGTGCTCCTGCGGCCGCACCCTCATCAAGATGGCAAAGCCCATGGGCAGAACCGACGATATGCTCATCATCCGCGGGGTCAACGTCTTCCCCAGCCAGATCGAAACGGTGCTGCTCAACGAGGGCTATCAGCCCAACTATCAGATCGTGGTGGATCGGGTCAACAACAACGATACCTTTGACGTGAACGTGGAAATGAACCCCGAGCAGTTCACCGACACGGTCAGCGGCATCACCGAACTGGAAAAATCTCTGGCAAACGCCATGAAGACCATGCTGGGTATCAATCCCCGCGTCCATCTGGTGGCACCCAAGAGCATCACCCGCAGCGAAGGGAAAGCCGTCCGCGTTATTGATAAACGTAAACTGATCTGAGGGAGGAACGATTTATGTCTTTGAAGCAATTAACCGTTTTTGTGGAAAACAGACAGGGTGCTCTGGTGGCCATCACCGAAACCCTTGCCGCCCACAACGTGAACATCCGCGCTCTTTCCATTGCCGACACCCGTGATTTCGGCATTCTGCGGCTCATCGTCAACGACAACGAAACCGCGCAGAAGACCCTCACCGAGGAAGGATATCTGCTCAACATCACCGAAGTGGTGGGCGTGAAGATCGGCGATCAGCCCGGCAAGCTCTCCAAGGCTCTGCAGGTGCTGGACGAAAACGACATCAATATGGAATACCTTTACGCCTTCATGACCCGCACGGAGAAGCACGCCTACGTGGTTCTGCGCGTAGCGGACAACGCCCATGCGGAAGCCGCACTGGAAGCGGCAGGATTCCATATCATCACCGACGCCGACGTGGCAAAGCTTTAATTTAAATACCGTCAAAAGAGCGACCGAAACAAAAAAACGCGGTCGCCCTTTTGGAATCGGACCGAGAAAGGATATTGTTATGATTCCCGTACCCGAAAAAAGAATTGCCGATTTTGAAGCTCTGGGCTTCGGTATGTTCGTCCATTGGGGGTTGTATTCCCAGCTTGGCATGGGCGAATGGACCTATCACATCCACAAGCGGGATATGAAGGACTATAAGAAGCTCTTCGACACCTTTACCGCCGAGGATTTCAACGCGGAAGAACTGGTGCTCACGGCGAAAAACGCAGGGTGCAAATATATCACCCTCACCACCCGCCATCACGAGGGCTTCTCCCTCTACGACACCAAGGGACTGTGCGATTTCGACGCACCCCACTCCCCTGCAAAGCGGGATCTGATCCGCGAATTCGTGGACGCTTGCAACAAGCACGGCATCCTCCCCTTCTTCTATCATACCACGCTGGACTGGTACCAGCCCGATTTCAACGAAAACTTCGACGCCTATCTGGAATATCTGCGCAAAAGCGTAGAGGTGCTCTGCACCAATTACGGAAAGATCGGCGGCCTTTGGTTTGACGGCAACTGGAGCAAAAAGGACGCGGACTGGAAGGAAGACGCACTTTACGCCACCATCCGCAAGCATCAGCCCGACGCCATGATCATCAACAACACGGGTCTGAACGCCCGCGGCGCCGCAGGACACCCCGAGCTGGACTCGGTCACCTTCGAGCAGGGGCACCCCACCCCCATGAATCGGGAAGGAATGCCCAAATATCTGGCGGCGGAAATGTGCTATACCCTGAACCATCACTGGGGAATCGGCCATCGGGATTTTGACTACAAATCCCCCCGCGAGCTCATCGAAGCCCTCTGTGCCTGCCGCCGCGTGGGTGCAAATCTGCTGCTGAACATCGGCCCCACCGCCCAAGGGGGAGTAGACCCCTTCCAGCGGGAGCTGATGGCTCTCATTGGACGCTGGATGCAGATTCACGGCGAGGCCATCTATGAAGGCCGCCCCCACCCCGCCACCTGCGCAAACCCGAAAAACTTCGTGCTGAAGGGAGACGGTTGTCTCTACTTCTTCATCGAAAATCCCGGCTCTTCGGGGAACGTCAACGCCACCATCGACGCAGAGGGTGACGGAGACTTCACCTTCCGCGGCATTTGCGAAACGGTGGAATCGGTCCAATGGATGGACAACGGCGAAGAACTGGCCTTCCAACAAACCGACAAGGCCTTCTCTCTGGACGCCACCAAATTCCCCTACGGCACCAACACCTGCATCCGCATCGCAAAAGCAACCCTCAAAAAATAACACCAACCCGCCCTTCGGATTCTCCGTGGGGCGGGCTTTTTTACCGCGATTGACAGATTCTCCAAATTGTGATATAATAAAATAACAATTCAAAAAAAGGAGCGTACCCATGATCGAATTCAACGGACGTCTTACGGGCGCCGCAGAAAAAAGATTTTTTGACCGCGCAAGGGCTTCAGGGCAAAATATGTTGCTGATTTCCCTCTTATTCCTCTCACCCCCCATCACCGTGTTTTCCATTATGAGGGGATATTGGGGGATTATCATTGGTCTGTTGGCGGTCGCCGTCGCAATCCTGCTTTTTGCCCGAATTCCGCAAAGCCAAAAAGACAAAGAAAAGATGATTCCAAGAAAAATCTTCACCGAAGACGAGTATATTATTTGCATTGCAAATGCTTATACGGAATCCCGCTTGATCCGCGATGCCAAAATGGTACGGGACTTTGGAGAATTTTACGAAATCGTCTTCCCCATGGGAAAAGTGAGCGAAAAATTCATTTGCCAAAAGGACCTGCTGACCAAAGGCAGCTTGGAAGAGTTTGAAACATTATTCAAAGATATTCTCGTTGTCGTCAACAAAGAAAAATAAAACCCTGCGTTTGAGGTATAAAAATGGACTTGGCCGAACAAGTATTTATCATTTTTTCTATTTTCGTTCTCTCCTTCTTTTATCTCCGCCACTTTTTTTACGGAATTAAATTGTATCAACTAAATAACAGTGCTTACAAAAAAAGAAAAAAGGGAGAAACTTTTAAGGAATGGTTTCTGTATAGCCGATACACCGAAGAAATCCCAAAAATTTTGAGAATATTATACTTTTCAAACATGTTCATTCACGCCATATCCCTTTTAGCCTGTATCTTTTTTGATATAATAGGTCTCACGTTTTCCGTAGGAGATATGATTGCAAGGGTAATTTTCTCTTATGACGGAATTTGGATTTTAATTTTGGAATTACTTTTTTGGAGTCCAAAAGGAAGGCGCCCCTATGAACGCTGGATTGTAAAAAGACGAGGACAAACAAAAAAGTAGCGGGCAGATATACGTAAACACGCCCCGCAAATCGTGTTTTACGGAAAGGAAGGGAACTTCACGTGAAAATCACGCATCAGCAGAATAGAAAGACCAACACAAAATCTTTCGATTTTCCTCTTGACCTCGAAAAAATCGATGCGTTGAGCGAGATTCTTCAACTGTGCAATCTTCCTTACGTGTATTGGGATCTGTATTTTTTATCGGACAAAAACAACCGTCTTGCATCACTGAAAGGCAGTCTGCTTGAGGCGTTGCACATCCGTAACGATTCTGCAGACCTCAAAGACGTTACGCTGAAAATCCCCACGGAAAACATTCCGGTTTTTTTGAATTTCCTTCGGGTTTCCGACTTTGAGGACTTTACTATTTGGAGTTGCGACACAAACTGGGAACAACACATTCAGGATTTTGAGAAACCAGCCCCCTTCTTCCCCTTCCGAAAAAATACAACACCGGACAACTATACCTTTTATTTGAACTACAAAGAAAACGAAACGTCTATTATTTGCGATTCGGATTTGTATCCTGATTTAACAAAAGAATCATTATCCCGCATCCTTGACGAACTGAAAACACAAAAGAAAGGGCAGATTTCATGAAAAAGAGAAACGATCTTCTTTTTCATCAATTTCGGGATTCCTTGGAAAGGATTCTGACGTTATTGGAAGAAGAACGCAAACGGTGCGAAAAACAAGAAAGCAAATGGAATCTCGGAGAATTGGAGTGCGTAGAAAAGGAAATCAAGAATTTTTATAATGCGGCAAAAAACAACGCTTTAGATTTTTCTTATCAAACCGCACGCTGGAGATCTACCTACTTAATGACCGACACGATGGAAGATCTTTTCCACACCGCCCTGGGGAAAGAAATCTCCGCCGCACATAATTTATACGTCCGGTTGTACAAACAGGAATGCGGTATCTTCGCCTATTTCCCGGATTGGGAATTAAATTAATATTGCCTTTGAACTTTTGCTACAACCTGCACAAATGCAAACGGATTGACTCACCATAAAAACAAACCACCCGAGGGTTTTCCCTTCGGGTGGCGTTTTTATAGAGTTTTAAGCCTCGGTTTCTTCCAAAAAAGCGGAGATTTCCGCAATCAGACGGTGCAATTTTTCTTCAAAATCCGTGGAATTGTCGATGATACGGAAATGGGGATGGGACCGCCACGCCTCGATGACCTTATCGTCCAACGCTGCGGCCTGCTCCGCCGTTTCGGTACGGGCGGCGTTGTTGGCGATGCTGTAGCTTTCCGTCGCCCCCTTCGCGGCACTCATCAGATGAAAGATTCCGTCGTATCCGTTGCGTAAATCCCCTTCGTTGGAATGGATTTCCTTCAACATCGCGGCAAATTCCGCCTCGGTCACGTAGGCCTTGCCGTCCAACGCCCCGCGGTCGCAGACCAAAAGAACCTTTTCGACCCCCATGGTCCGTGCCGCCTCTTCAAAAATCGCTTCCTTTTTCCGTTGCAGCTTCAGCAGACAGGTCTGATATTCCGCGTGCGTCCCACAGGTCCAGGGGGCAACGCCTCCGTTGATCAACTCCGTGGCGGTCTCGGGGACGAAGAGGACCCGATAGCCTTTGCGGGAAAATTCCTCCCGAATAGCCTTCATGGCGGAAGATTTCCCCCCACAAGGGCCTCCCGTGATGACGATTTTCGTCAGTTGCATAAAAACATCCTTCTCAATCAAATCCGTTCAAAAGAAAGAAACCGCGTTCCCTGAAAGGTCAGGTTGCCCCGATCCCCTTCCACGAGAAGACCGAATTCGGTAACGGGAATCAGCAACTCCATCCGATCGCCGCTTTCCACCTCAAAGGTGGCGTAATAAGAACTGCTTGAACTGTAATGGGCGTGTCCGTGATGGTGACGGTGGGTGGAATAATGGGTCCGCTTGGTCACCACCGTGGCGGGCACGGTCAGACGGGGAGATTTTTCGTTTTTCCGCCAGGTTTTAAAGATGCGAACAAACACAAAAATGAAAACGGAAAAGACCAGAACGAACATCACGATCATAAAGATCTGTGAAAAACGAAACATACTGTCAATCTGCGAAGAAAGAAACATGGATATATCCTCCTGAATTATATACGTAATTATTTCGCTAAAAAATCCGCCACGTCCAGAACGGCGTAGCCCGCACGGATCAGCGCTTCTGCCAAAAGGCCGTTTCCCGCCGTGAGGGTGCCCGAAAAGGTGCCGTCGTAAACCGTACCCACACCGCAGGTGGGACTGCGGGATTGCAAAATCACCAGATCAACGGCTTGCGTGCGCAAAGAGTCCAGACATTGGGCAACCCCTTGGGAACAGAGGGCGGTGACGTCCTCTCCGAATTCGTTGAAGACTTTGTCTCCCCGTCGCTCCACCCGCGGGCGCGGCGTGGGGAAAACCGATTTTTCGGGACAGACGGGAATCACCTCGTACCCCCGCAAACGCTCCGCAAGGGCGGCGCTGAAATTGTTGCCGCCGTTGTATTTGCAGTTCTCCCCCAAAAGGCAGGCACTTACGGCAATCTTCATGTTTTCCTCGTTTCTTAAACCGTTTTGGTTTATACAAAAAGCACAAGTCAAAAAGAAAATTTATCACAGAATTGTGCAATTTTCCAAGATTCTTGCAAATTCCTCTAAACCGATTTGGTCTGTTTCCGAGAATCGATTCAAAAGAGGGCTGTCGATATCCAAAACACCCACGATCGCCCCGTCTTGACGAAGAGGAATCACGATTTCGGAACGAGATGCGGCGTCGCAGGCGATGTGCCCCGGAAACGCGTGCACGTCCTCCACCCGCAGGGTGCGTCCCTCCGCCACGGCAGTTCCGCAGACGCCCTTTCCCCAAGGGATTTCAATACAGGCGGGCTTGCCCTGAAAGGGCCCGAGAACCAGAGTCTCCCCTTCCAACAGATAGAATCCCGCCCAATTCAGATCGGACAACGTATCGTACAACAAAGCCGACGCGTTGGCCAGATTGGCAACGGGATGCTCCACCCCGCAAACCAGAGACTTCAGCCTTCGGTTCAATTCCCCGTAATCGGTCACAAAACCCCCTCCTTCCCGCTTTTCTTCATTATAGCACATTTCTCCCCCGATTGCAAGTGCAAAAAACAAAAAAAGCACCTTTTGGGTGCTTTTCTCGTCCTTAATCCAATTTCCGGCCGTCGGTGGAGATGGTCACCACCTGCCATGGGATGAATTTGCCGGAAGCCATCAGGGCCTGCTTTACCGCCTGCTCGATTCCGCCGCAGCAGGGCACTTCCATGCGGACCACCGTAACGGATTTAATATCGTTATGCAGCAAAATCTGCGTCAGCTTTTCGGTATAATCCACCGAATCCAGTTTGGGACATCCGATGAGGGTGACGCGGTTGCGGATAAATTCGTTGTGGAAATTTCCGTAAGCGTAGGCGGTGCAATCGGCGGCAATCAGCAGATTTGCTCCCTCGAACCAAGGCGCGTTGACGGGAGCCAGCTTGATCTGAACGGGCCATTGAGACAGTTGGCTGACGGGCGTGTTGCAATCGGAGCAGAACGAAGATGCCACGGCAGGACGGGCAAAGGTCTTCACGTTGGTACCGGGGCAACCACAGGGCAATTTCGGCTCCTTTGCCGCCTCTTTCGCCGCCAAAACCGCCTTTTCGTCATAAGCGGGGGCTTCCCGATGCTCAAAGGTAATGGCACCCGTGGGGCAGGCGGGCAGGCAATCGCCCAAGCCGTCGCAATAATCCTCCCGCACCAGTTTGGCCTTTCCGTCCACCATTTGAATCGCTCCCTCGTGGCAGGCGGCGGCGCAGGCACCGCATCCGTTGCAAAGGTCCGCGTTGATTTTTATAATTTTACGGATCATAATCCAACCTCCTCGCATGTCAAAAATAATTCCTTGACTTTACAAGCATATTATAGTATAATTGGAACAGAATGTATGTTGAATTTTCGACAAAAAGGTGATTTCCGTGAATTTATATTACGACACTTTGAAACAGTCTCCCCTTTTCGCCCAAATCGGGCAGGAAAATCTGACGGCCATGCTGGGATGCCTGAACACCCGCGAAAAACACTACCAAAAGGGCGAAACGGTCTTTGCGGAGGGGGAACCCGCCACGCAGATCGGCATCGTATGCAAGGGAGAGGTGCAGATCGAACGGATGGACTATTACGGCAACCGCACCATCGTGTCCCGAGCTTCCCGCGGAGATCTGTTCGGAGAGACCTTTGCCTGCGCGGGGATCGAGCAGCTGCCCGTGTCGGTCATTGCCACGGAGGACACCGACGCCTTGCTCTTCGATTGCCGCCGCATCACCCAATCCTGTTGCAACGCCTGCGCCTTTCATCAGCAGATGATCTATAATTTATTGAAGATCACCGCCCAAAAGAGTCTGCGTCTGCACCAGCGGGCGGAGATTATCTCCCATCGCACCACGCGGGACAAGCTTCTGGCTTATCTGGAGCGGCAGGCCAAGGAGGCAGGCAAAAACCGCTTCACCGTCCCCTTCGACCGCCAGGCGCTGGCCGATTATCTGGAGGTGGACCGCAGCGGTCTTTCCGCCGAAATTTCCAAGCTCCGCAGGGAAGGAATCCTGCGTTGTACCAAAAGCGAATTTGAACTGTTATAAGCAAAATCCCCCGACGGTTTTTTCCGTCGGGGGACGCTTTTCAGTTCAAGTTATCCCAGGAAATAATCGGAAATCAGCATCACGCAAAAACCGACCAACAGAGCGTAGGTGGCGCCCCGCTGACTGCCGTGGGCGTGGGTTTCGGGAATCATTTCATCGCTGATGACGTAGAGCATGGTTCCCCCCGCAAAGGCCAGAGCAAAGGGAAGAATGGCCGTGGAAACGGTCACCCCAAGATACCCGATCAAGGTTCCGATGACCTCCACAAGCCCCGTAGCAAAGGCCAGCATCAACGCCCGTCCCTTGGGCACGCCCGCCGCCAGCATGGGGCCTACGACCACCATGCCTTCGGGGATATTCTGCAGGGCAATCCCCCCCGCAATCATCAAAGCCTGCTCCGTATTGCCCGCCCCGAATCCGACCCCTGCGGCAATGCCTTCGGGCAGGTTGTGAATGGCGATAGCGGCAACGAACAGAAGCACTTTGCCCAATTTTTCGTTGTTTCCGTGATTTTCCAAATCCGTGCCCGCAAGGCGGTGCAGATGAGGCACCAGCTTGTCCATCAGATTCAGACAAATCGCCCCGACGAAAATTCCTGCTATCGTGATGAGGATTCCGTAATCCCCGCCGTATTCCAGGGAGGGCAGAATCAGCCCCAACACCGCGGCGGCCATCATAACCCCTGCGGCAAAAGCCAGAACGATATCCTCAAAGCGATGGGAAACCTTCTTGAAAACAAACCCGATCACCGCGCCGATGACCGTAGCCCCGCCCACACCGAGGGCGGTCAAAAGAACCATCGTCATAACTTATTCCTCCTTCAAATCAATGGAAACGGCTTTCGTTGCCCTCACCGAATCGTCGGTAACGGAGCACTCCACAGCCAGAATCTTTACACCTTGTTTCGCCGCAAGGCGCAGGGTGTCCCCAAAGGCCTTATGGGTTTCGTCGTTGGGGGCAAAAGAATGCATCCCCTCCATGGCGAGGACGAACAAAACGTAAGCCTCGTAGCCGTCCCCCATACAAGAAATCAATTCGTTAAGATGCTTCACGCCCCGCTCGGTGGGCGCATCGGGGAAGCGGGCAAAGCCGTCCTGCTCCAGAGTAACCCCCTTGACCTCCAAAAAGGCCTTGCGGGATCCGTCCTCCACGTAAAAATCGAAGCGGGAATTGCCGTACCGCACCTCCCGACGGATTTTCGCATGAGGGGAAAACAAATTCCCCTCCGAAAGCCACTCCTCCGCCACGTCGTTGACGATCTGGGAGTCGATGTTCACCGACAAAACCGAACCGTCCTTCCGCACCTTTTCCACGGTGACCAGATCGTATTTCGTCTTGCGGGAGGGACTGTCGGAGCAGGCGAGATACACCGTGGCCCCTTCCACCAGAAGCTCTTTGCAGCGCCCCGTGTTTTTTACGTGGACGGTTTCTTCCCGTCCGTCCAACTCCACCCGAGCCACAAAGCGATTGATCCGCTGTAAGAAGCGGGCGGGGACTACTTTATTATATTTCATGAATTCTCCTCCGAAAGGATCTTCAGCCACCCTTCGCATCCCCGCAAAACATCCCCGTAGGTCACGTCAAAGCGGCGGGTATACCAGGGATCGGAAACGTCACCGCCGCCCACGCAATCCAAAAATTTTCGCACCTTTCCCGCCGGGTCGGAGCCGAAAATCCGCAGGGCGTTGCGGAGATTGTTTTGATCCATACACAGAAAAAGATCGTAGCGACTATAGTCGCTTTTTCGCAGTTGAACCGCCCGTTTTCCGTCACAAATGATACCGTTGCGGTTTAATTCTTCCCGCGCGGGAGGATAAACGGGATTTCCAACTCCGTCCCAAATTTCCTCGTCGCTGGTGGCAGAGGAGGAAACCGAAAATTCCGCAGAAACACCGCATTTTTCTGCAAGATCCCGAAAGACGAACTCCGCCATCGGGCTGCGGCAAATGTTTCCGTGGCAAACGAACATGATCCGTTTCAACTCATCCCCTCCTTATTTCTTATACCAAATTGGTCTATATTTTAAAGATTGACGACCGTATAGCCGTGCTTCACCGCAGGAAGGAACTTTTCCAGCAGATCCGAGGTCTTCAGACGAAGAGAGGCGGTGTTGACGCAGGGGTGACATCCGAACCGATCCCCCTTCAGCACGTCCCCGTCAATGAGGAGCGTGACCTCCCCTTCCGAATCGTTCATCAGCCCCATGACACTCACCGCACCGGGGGTAATGTCCAACAGGCGCTCCATGTCCTCGGGAGCGGCAAAGGACAAACGGGAAGAGCCGATCTGTGCCGACAGATCCTTGGTCTTAAAGGGCTTATCTCCCGGCATCATCAGAAGATAAAAGGCGGTTTTCTGACGGTTGCAGAGAAACAGATTCTTACAGATCGTCGCGTCGAGAACCTTGTCAATCTCCGCACAGACCTCCATGGTCATGGCGGGCTCGTGGTCGATGCGCTGATAGGGAATCTGCAGAGAATCCAACAGATCGTAGGTGCGGATCTCCTTCTCCAAACGTCCCGCAAGGGATTCGGGGCGACCGTCGGTGAGAATCATGAAAAACACTTCCTTTGAAAAGATGCTTTTATTATACCATACTATTTTCAAAAAAGCAAGAGGCAGAGAGGAAAACTCTCTGCCCCGTTTCTTCTTTTTTTCGGAAAATTACGCAAGATTCAAAGTCAACGCCACCACACCGGCCTTGGGGATCACCACCGTCTTGGTCACGTCTGCGTCCACGGTGACGGGCGTGACGGCGTTGGGATTTTCGAAGGTGTTGTGGTTGCGCATATCGTCGGAGGCGAGCACCACCGCAGAGGCCGACGCAACCTTGCCCTCCAGACCGAGCAGATCCAGAGAAATCTCCGCATCCTCCGTGCAGGAAAGGTTTGCAAGGGTAACGGTCACCACGTTGTCCTTCACCGAAGCGGAGGCGGAAACGCGGGTTTTCAGCTCCTCGTTGTCCGAAACGAGGGTCCGCAAGCCTTCGCCTCCCTGATGGTTTTTGTACATATCAAAGACATGATAAGCGGGGGTCACGATGCAATTTTCGCCGCCTGCCAGGAACAGACAGTGCAGATTGTTGCAAAGCTGAGCCACGTTGGCCATTTTGACGCAATCGCAATGATTGTTGAAAATATTCAGGGTCAAAGCCGTAATCACCGCGTCACGCATGGTGGACTGCTGCTCGAACAGGTTGTACCCCTTGGAGGGACCGGATCCATCGGGATGCCAGCATCCCCATTCGTCGACGACCAGCTTCATCTTATCCTTCAGACCGTGTCCCACGGTAAAGGCGTAATGGCGGTTGATGCGCTCTTCCATTCCCTCGGCCTTTTCCATGAGAATATACCAATCGTCCTCGGTATAGTCCACACAGTCGCCCGACTTGCCGCAATAGTAATGGAAGGACATGCCGTCCACGGGGATTTTGCCCTTGGCGTGGGCCAGATTGGAGGTCAAGCCCTCGGTCCAGGCGTAGTCCGCGTTGTCGGCTCCCCCGGCGATGACCTGTCCCCGGTCGCCGCAGAAATTCTTCAGAACCGTGGCAAAACGGCGATATTCCAGGGCGTAATAATCGGGGGTCATGTTTCCGCCGCCGCCCCAGTTTTCGTTTCCGATGCCCCAGTAGGGAATGTCAAAGGGCTCGGGATGGCCGTTCTTTTCCCGTTCCAGAGCCAGCGTGGTGGAACCCTTGGGAGAGAGGCAGTAATCCATCCAGTTCAGAGCTTCCAGAGGGGTGATGGAGGTGACGTTTACGGCAAAATAGGGCTTGGCTCCCACCATTTCGCACAGATCAATAAATTCATGGGTCCCCACTGCGTTGGATTCGGTGCGGCCGTCCCGATGCTGCCACCAGTTGGTACGCACGGGGCGATTTTCCCCGATGCCGTCCCGCCAGTTATAGGCTTCGGCAAAGCATCCGCCGGGCCAGCGGAGAACGGGAGGATGAATGGCCTTCAGTTTTTCCACCAGATCCTTGCGGAATCCGCGGATGTTGGGAATCTCGGAATCCTTACCAACCCACAGACCGTCGTAAAACACGCCGCCGATATGTTCGGTGAAGTGACCGTAGATTTCGGGGGCAACGGTGCCGATTTTTTCGGGGAATACGATCGTAACTTTTTTCATAACCTCAAGTCCTTTCTTGTCCTTCCAAGGGATAGGTACGGCCGAGCATGGAATATTTCGCGCCGGCCAGATTGTTGTAAGGCAATTTCTCCCACGGGGCATCTCCCACGAAGGATTTGATTTCCGCCAGATTCTCCCCATCGTCCGTATACCCCGGAATCAAGGGGGTACGAAAGACGAAGGCAGGATGATTTTCCATAAGCCAGCGGGCATTTTCCAAAATCGGCCCGTTGTCGGCATCGATGGCGGCAAGATGCCGTTTGGGATCCATAATTTTCAGATCGAACAGAATATAATCCATGCGGGAAGCCACCTGCCGAAAAACCTCGGAGGAAGCATATCCGCAGGTCTCCATGGCCACGTGTACGCCATGCTCATGAAGAAGATCGGCACATTCCGAGACAAACTGCCCTTGCATTAAAGGCTCTCCTCCGCTGAAGGTGACGCCCCCCTCCATGGATGCCAGAAGATCCTTCATGGGAAGAACTTTTTCCAGCACCTGCGCGGGAGTAAGATCCTCTCCGCAGAGAGAAATCAGCCCTTTGGGGCAGGCGGAGGGATTGCGGCCGTAGGTACGGAAGATCTCGTTTTCCGCAGGGCGGCGACAACGCCCGCACCCTTCGCACAAAGCGGAGCGAATCATCAGCTCCCGATCAAAGGATTGTCCTTCGGGATTGTGACACCAGCGGCAACGCAACGGGCATCCCTTCAGAAAGAAGGTAGTGCGCGCCCCCGGCCCGTCGTGGACGGCGAATTCCTTGATATCGAAGATCCGACCGATCACAGAGAATACTCCTGCCGCGCCAGAACGTGATCCTGATATTCCTTATCCAACTCGGTGAAATAGGCACTCCAGCCCCAGATGCGGACGATCAGCCCCCGATAGGCTTCGGGATTTTTCTGCGCGTCCCGCAGAGTATTGGGATTCACCGCGTTCAGCTGCAGCTGATGGCCGCCGTTGCGGATATAAGCCTGAACCAGTTTGGCGGTTTTGCGGATTCCCTCCTCCGTATCGAAGACCGAAGCAGAAAATTCCATGGTCAGAGGTCCGCCGTTGCAGGCGCGACGGAAATTCTGCTTGGAGAAGGACTGAATCACCGAGAAGGGGCCTCCGATCCGTGCAAAGAGGGAGGGTGAGAAGTTGGCCCCGAAGGGTTCGTTCTTCCGCCGTCCGTCGGGGGAGGCGGGCAATTCTGCCGCGTGCCGCAGATAGAACATGGCAGAGCCCGTGCCTGCACGCCATTTTCCGCCCATGCAGTTGGGACGCCCGTCCAGGGAATCGGCGTACCGCTCCAGCAGGAAGCAGGAAGCCTCGTCGGGATAGGGATGATTCTGCCCCATTTTGGGAGCCTCGTACCGCAACCGATGCAACAACTCGGGATTGTTGGCAAAATCGCTGTCCACGGCCTCCAAAAGCTGGGCAAAGGTCAAAAGTTTTTCTTCGAATACGTATTTGCGGATGGCGGCCATGGAGTCGGCGGCGGTTGCAACCCCCGTACCGTGAGCGCCGAAATTATGATACTTGGGGCTCATCAGCGATTCCATCAGCGGAGAGGGTACAAACCAGACGTGATGCGCGGTTTCGCTGCTCTTCTCATACTGTTCGTTTCGAAGGGAGACGATCCGATCACATTCCTGATCGATCTGCTGAGCCACCGCGTCGCAGAATTCTTCGTAAGAAGCGTATTCCACTCCTTGACGCAGAGTGGTATCAAGAACCTTGGGGAAGCAGAGGGCGTTGATGTTCACGACCTCCATGCCGTATTTGGGAATGATGAACTCCCAACAGGCGGCAACCACGTAATCACGGGCATCCTCCAATTCATAACCGAGACGAACCAGCGCGTCGATGACCACGTCGTCGTTGGAGTATTGAGGGAATCCCAGCCCCGCTTTGGTCAGCTGGGTGCCCAGTTCGTAAATTTCATCGGGAGTTTCGGCAGAAACGCGGAGATTGATCTTGGGGTCAATCATCTTATTCTCACAACTGGCCCGCAGACAGAGACGGGACAGAAGATTGAAGGCGGGCTTGCCGTCGCGGGTCATGCCGCCCAAAACCATGCTTTGCCCATTGTCCCCCTGCTGAACGCCTACGTACAGATCGTTATCCTTGTTGAAGGTGAGGAAAAAGTCCTTTACCAGATCGTATGCTTCTTCTTCGGTGAGCCGCCCTTCGGCCAGGTCGGCCTCCAGATAGGGCCACATATACTGATCGAAGCGCCCCACGGTCACGTGGTAGTTTCCTTCCAGCCACAGGGAGAAATGCAGAATGCGGAACAACTGCAACGCCTCGCGGAAGGTTTTGGCGCCCTGACGGGGAATGCGGGTCAGAATATCCGCAACCTCCTCCAGTCCCTGCTCTTTTGCAGCGGCCTGATAACGGTCGCACAGATTCAGAAGGGCGTCGATCTCCCGTTTTACGTATTCGTCACCCCGTTCCCGATGAGCCAGAAGCCCGTCTCGGATGACCGTATCGTAGCCGGGGCAGATGTTGGACAGATACCCCAGTTCGTGAATGTAATTTTCTTTCTTGAATTTTGCCCACTCTTCCACGGTAAAGCAGTCGGGGATATTGGAAACCGTACGGGCAAACACGATTTTTTCGCCGGGCAAAAAGACGGGCGTTTCCTCGGCGGCCAGATATTCAAAACGGCGGGTCATCCGCTCCCGAGGGTCCAGCCCCAGGGCGGAATAGGTTTCCGCAAGATTATCGGGAACGGCGTGCCGCATGGAACGGTGCTCCCGGTTCAGAAGAAGTTCTCTCAAATCGCGCATAAAAATCCCCTTTCGGTCGGTTTCTGATTTTATTATAAAACAAACCCCTTGACTTTTCTCGCAAATTGTTGTATAATACAAGACAAAAGTTATCTTTTTTTTGAGGAGGACTCTCCGATGATCCTGTATCAACAACACAACTCCTCCGTTCCCTATCACTACGAGGCGTTGATTTATCACGATTTTGAATATATTCCCCACCTCCATCGGGACCCGGAGTTGGTCTGCGTGCTGGAGGGAGAAGTGGTGGCCCACGTGGAGACCCGCAAGGAAATTCTGCGGGAGGGGGACTTTGCCCTGATTCTGCCCAATCAGGTGCACAGCTTCGAAACCCCGCATTCTTCCAAGGCAAAAGTCATCGTGTTCGCCCCGGAATACGCACCGGAATTCCGCAATCTGCTGGGAGATCGGGAAGGGATGACCTCTGCCTTTTCCATGGACGAGGAGGACCGCAAATTTTTCCTGCGCAAGACCGAGCCGGACACGCCCGACCGCATGGACCTCTGTGCCTGCCTTTCCCTTGCCTGCGGAAGTTATCTGCGGCAAAAAACCGAGGAAGGTCTTCTGCCCCGCAACCGAAAAAGCGAGGATATCCTGCACAAAATCTTATCTTTTATCTCCGATCATTACACGGAGGATGTTTCCCTCACCGCCATGGCGGAAGCGCTGGGATACGAGCCCCACTACCTTTCCCGCTGTTTTCACCGATGCTTCCAAAAAAATTTCAAGCAACTGGTCAACGAATACCGCATCCAGCACGCCCGACGGCTTCTTTCCGACGGAAACAACCGTCTTTCGGTCATTGATATTGCCTTCGCCAGCGGCTTTCAGTCGGTACGGAATTTCAACCGCGTCTATCGGGAATCGGAGGGCACGGAACCCCGCCGCGCCGCACAAAACAACGAAAACAACGGATAAATTCAACATTTAAGTTAATTTGTCCTCCCATCGGTTGACAAAATCCGCCTTTCGGTGTATAATAAGGCCACAAGTCTTTGTAAAAAGGAGAATGTACCATGTTTTGTCCTAACTGTGGAAATCAAATTGCGGACGGAAGTGCATTTTGCCCCGCTTGCGGAAAAGCGACAAATGTAATCGTTCAAGCTACTCCCGTACAACCCGTACAATATGGATACGTAAAACCCAAAGTCCCCGGCCGCGGCTTGGGAATTGCCGGTATGGTACTGGGCATCATCGGACTGGTCTATTGTTTCGCAGCTTTGTCGCTTGCTGCAAATTTTGCAGAGAATACAACCTTCTATGGGAACATACCTTCCATTGTCTTTAGCCCATTCATAGTCTATTCCGTGTTTCCGATTCTGGCCGTTTCGTTGGCCGGCGCAGGCCGTTACAAGGGATACAAGACCGGTGTCAGCGCTTCCGGAGTAATTATGGGAATCATTGGTCTGGCGCTTCTGACGATCGCACTTATCGTAATTGCCGTAAACGCTTAATCCCTGCATAAAAATAGAAAAATCGGACTCAAACGAGTCCGATTTTTTATATTCGATTACAGTTGAATGACGATTTCCTTGCCCAATTCACATTCGGTGAGAAGGGTGCCGTCCTTGTAGATCTTGCAGAGGTGGCCCCGTTCCAGTTCCACGCAGACCCGATGGCCCGCCAGACACCAGCCGTCCAGCTTCAGATGGGTCAGCTGACCGGGAAGAGTGGGGGTGATGCGGAATTTCTTGTTTCCTTCGGGCCAGAGTTTGAGCAGACCTTCCGTCACGATACGGCAGAACAACCCGCTTTCTCCGCTCAGATGGCGCATATTCCCTTCGGGATAAGCCTCCACCACGTAGGGAACGCGCTCGCCCAGAAGACGGGTATGAATAAAGTCCTTGAAGGTATTCCAATAGGGATCCACCCGATCGCCGATAAAGGCGCCCTTGAAGCCGAAGAGGGTGGAACGGTCCCAGATGGTATCGTTCTTGTTTTCCTCCCCCCGCTCGCAGGTCAGCATCCCGTTCTTCGTCCACAAATAGGGAGAGAACATGGCGTTGAGGGTGTCCTCCTTCCGATCGAAGATCCGCATACAGAGAGGCAGGCAGATCCAGGCGCGGAGGGTATCGTGGCCCTTGGTGTAGCGATAGGTCCGAAATCCGTGCATATCCTCCCCAAAATAGGTCTCAATAGCATTTTTCAGCCCGTCGGCAAGGGAGCGGTATTCCGTTGCAAGATCGGTCTCACCCAACTGATCCGCCAGATTTGCGGCCAAACGGTATCCGCCGTAAGCCAGGCTGGAGGTGGAAAGGTTTGCATATCCGTCGGTGGGGAAGCGTCCTTCCAGCTCGTCCGTATCGGAGCAGACCACCCCTTCGGGGGCGATGCGGCGGCGGCAATATTCCGCACACCATTTCAAGGCGGGCCAAAGAACGTCAATATATTCCTGTTTGTTGCAGGTCAGAGCGAAGAAGGAGCCTCCGAAAAGATACATGGCAGCGTCTCCGCGGTCGCCCACTCCTTCCCAGATATCCAACCCTTCGGCAATCACCGAAGAGGGGATGGCGTGGTAAGAGGGACTCATGAAGGGGATATAATGCTTATAGGCCACCATGGCGGCGTTCAGGTCCACCGCATCTCCCGTCTGGGCAAACCAAGGACCGGAATATTCGATCTGATCGTTGCACCAGGAGGCGGCGTAGAAGGTCTTTCCGCCGGGGGCGTGCACGTCTCCCGTCAGGGTGCGGAAAATGCTCTCCCCAACACGCAAGCAAGCGAAACGGAACATGGTGTCCAACTCTTTATCGTCGGTGGTCAGCGTGACGGAATTCATCAGCTGGCGGCAACGGCGGCGACGGCGGGCCAATTCCCGATCTCCGTCCACGATGATCAAGGGATCGTTGGGCTTCCGTCCGGTGCAGGCCAGGTCAAAGGTGACCGACTGACCGGGATCCAGGATCTCGTCTGCCTCATCGTGAACCACTTCCAGCTGATACAGCCCCTTCGTGCCCCGCACCTCGCCGTCCAGCACCACCGGGGGCGTAGAAAGGGTCAGGTGCACGGGGGCGGAGGAAATATTTTTCACCGTGGTCCGTTCCACGGCGGCACAAAGCAGCTCCGCAGGGAAAAATTCCCGAACAATTTCGTATTTCGACGTGCGGGTTTTGGCGGTCAGAACCCCGTCCAGGGTAAAGGAAACCGCCCGTTCCGGTTCTGCCTCTCCGTCGGCAAGGATCGAGGGAAAGCTTTCGGGATTATATTTACGAACCAGAGATGCGTGGGTGTTGTTGGGAATCGTGCGCAGGGTGGGGAACACGCAACAACGCTCAAAAAACGCCTCTCCCCCTTCTTTGACCCCGTATTTCACCACGTCGGCAGTATAAAAGCCCGCCATTTCAATATCGTCCTTATGAACCTGCCCCTTGCGGACGGTCCAGCGAATGCCCTTTTTATAAAGCTTGAAATAATCCATATTCGTCTCCTTCTCGGTCTTTCAGACCGAATCTCTCTAACAGGAGTATAACAACTTTTTCGGGCGGTGTCAAGAAAAGTCACACATTGTTTGGTTTTATTTCAGGGCGGGGCTTGCATTTTACGTCGAATTGTGTTATAATGAGAAAAACGTTTTACGCACGGAGATCCATCCATGAAAGCACGCCTCCTTATGCTTCTTCTGTACCTTCTGCTTCTCTGCTCCTGCGCGGAATCGGCGGGGGAACCCGTCACGACGGACCCGCAAACCGAAGCGCAGAGCGCGCAGACCCAGGTCTCAGACTCCCTGTCCGACACGGAAACCGACCTTTCTTCGGAAGAGTCGGTCTGCTCTCACGTCTTCGGAGAATGGACGACGAAACCCGCGGCAGAGGAAGGGGTGGAAGGCGAAGAAGAGCGGGTCTGCACCCTCTGCGGAGAGACGGAAGTCCGAAAAGCCCAAAACCTCCCCGTTCACGTGCATAATTATACCGAAACGGTATACCTCCCCGACTGCACCGAGGACGGATTTACGCAAAAGGTCTGTCCCTGCGGAGATACGGTTACGGACCATATCGTCAAAGCACCCGGACACCGTTTCGGGGAATGGATCACGATTTCCGCACCTACAACGCAGCAGGAGGGCGTAAAATCCCACACCTGTGAAGTCTGCGGAACAACGGAAAAGGAATCCGTAGAAAAACTTAAACTTCCGCCTGTCTTCCACGTTCACGTTTATACCGAAACGGTTTACGAACCAACCTGTACGGAGAACGGTTATATTCTAAGTTCCTGCTCCTGCGGCGACTACTACACCCGGGAAAGCGGGCAGAAATCGGGGCATAGCTTCGGAGAATGGCGTCGGGTTCTGGCACCGGACGTTTACTGCGGATTGGACCGCCGCGACTGCATCGCGTGCGGAGAGGTGGGCATGCGCACCGTCCCCGTCTACACCGAGGTTCCCTGGCCCACACCGCCTACGGGAGACGATGACGTGACGACCGACGAGGAAGAGGGAAACGCCTCCCTTTCCGACGGAAGCGCTTCCGGAACCTCGGGAGAAAACGGCTCCGAAGAGAGCGACGAAGGAACGCCTCCCGATCAACCCGTTTCGCCCACGATCACCTACTACAGCCAACGGGACAGCCGCTGGGGCAACGTGGAAATGGGCTGCGGAATCATGAAAAACAACGGTTGCGGCCCCTCTGCCATCGCCATCGCCATGAGTTATTACGGAATCAACGTCACGCCTCTTGACGTGGCGGAATGGCTCTACGAAAACACCATCGAATTCAACCACGCCTTCCACGGGATTTCCGGAACGGGGTTGCGCCTCGGCCTGGAGCATTACGGACGGGAGGTCGTCCCCATCGAGAACTATGCACAACTCTATCAGCATCTGAAACTGGGCGCCGTGGTCGTGGGATGCCACGGACAGGGCTATTTCGTCTCCAAAAAAGAAAATTCCCATTGCATCACCATGGTGGGGCTGGACGAAAACGGAAAAACCTACTGCTACGATCCCTACACGTCCTCGAAAAACGGGTTTTACGACGTGGCTTGCCTCTGGGCGGAGCGGTCGGAGTTGGAAGTGGATCTGCGGCAGGAAGGCATTACCCATTTCGCCGTATATTAAATCGAGATCTCAGCGCCTCTCTGTTCAAAAAAAGTTTACGCATTCCCCATTGACAAGCGAGGCGCTTTGTGCTATAATATATAAGAATTAAATACAAGAACGTATCTTTAATTCGGCACCGTGATGTCGGCAAGATCGGGTTCTTTTCGGACGGCGCGTTGCTCCGTCAACCTGTTCTGCCGTCCTGCGGCAGTTTTTTTCTGTATAATAGGAGGAATTTTTGATTATGGATCGGCTTTATAACGCACAAATCATCCATACTCCGAACCAGCCCAAAGGCGAAACTTTGGACTTTTCTTCCGTTTCCGACCTCCGCACTTTCGACAAAACCGAATATACCGCAATTCCCGGCTTTTGTGACGTGCACGTGCACTTCCGTGAGCCGGGTTTTTCATGCAAGGAAGATATGGCAACCGGCTCTGCCGCCGCCGTTCGGGGAGGCTACACCGCCGTCTGCACCATGCCCAATCTGAATCCCGTCCCCGATTCGGTTTCCCATTTGCAAGAACAGTTAAACGCCATCGACGAAAAAGCCACCGTGGCGGTCTATCCCTACGGGGCGATTACGGTCAACGAGCTGGGCAACACCCTGGCGGATCTGGAGGGCATGGCGGACAAGGTCATCGCCTTCTCCGACGACGGACGGGGCGTGCAATCGGACGAAATGATGCGTGAGGCCATGATAAAAGCCAAAAAGTTAGGCAAGATCATCGCCGCCCATACGGAAGTGGACGCCCTGAAGGGCGGCTGCATCCACGCGGGCGAATTTGCCAAAGAACACGGCTATACGGGAATCCCCTCCGCCTGCGAATATCTGCAGATCGAACGGGATCTGAAGCTGGTGCGGGAAATCGGATGTGCCTATCACGTCTGCCACGTTTCCGCAAAAGAAAGCGTGGAGTTGATCCGCAAAGCCAAGGCGGAAGGGCTGGACGTAACCTGCGAAACCGCACCCCATTATCTGATTTTCAGCGATAAAGACCTGCAGGAAGACGGAAAATGGAAAATGAATCCGCCGCTGCGGGGAGAAGAAGACCGAAAGGCCCTCATCGAAGGGATTCTGGACGGCACGGTGGATATGATCGCCACCGACCACGCACCCCACACGGCGGAAGAAAAATCCCGCGGGCTGGAAAAAAGCCTTTTCGGAATCGTGGGTCTGGAAACCGCCTTCCCCGCCCTGTATACCCACCTGGTCAAGCCGGGCATCCTAACCCTGGAAAAGGTGATCGATCTGATGGCCTACGCCCCCCGACGACGCTTTGGAATTCCGTTGGGCAACGATTGGAGTCTGTGGGACCTGAACGCAGAGCAGACCGTCAACCCCGAAACCTTCGCCTCGAAGGGTCGGGCAACCCCCTTTGAAGGAATGACGCTGCAAGGGAAACACGTTTTGACCGTCCGCGACGGAAAAATTCTTTAATTTTGTGAACAACTTCGAAGATAGATTAAGGAGGCACACATTATGCCAAAAAGAACAGACATTAAGAAAATCCTCATCATCGGCTCCGGCCCCATCGTCATCGGTCAGGCCGCGGAATTCGACTACGCAGGAACCCAGGCCTGTCTGGCGTTGCGGGAAGAAGGCTACGAGGTCGTCCTCTGCAACTCCAACCCCGCCACCATTATGACCGATACCGTCATCGCGGACAAGGTTTATATGGAACCCCTCACCCTGGAATACGTGGCCAAGATCATCCGCTACGAGCGTCCCGACGCCATCGTCCCCGGCATCGGCGGACAGACGGGGCTGAATCTTGCCATGCAGCTGGAAAAGAAAGGTATCCTGAAGGAATGCCGCGTACAGCTTCTGGGGACCTCCAGCGCCTCCATCGAACGGGCGGAGGATCGGGAACTGTTCAAGGAAATGTGCCAATCCATCGGGGAACCCGTCATTCCCTCGGAGATCACCTATTCCATTGACGAGGCCAAAGAAGCGGCCAAGCGCATCGGATATCCCGTGGTGCTCCGTCCCGCCTTCACACTGGGCGGCACCGGCGGCGGCTTTGCCTACAACGAAGAGGAACTGATCGAAATCGGACTGAACGCCTTCAAGCTCTCCCCCGTCAATCAGGTTCTGGTGGAAAAATCCGTCAAGGGCTATAAAGAAATCGAATTCGAAGTTATGCGGGACTCCAACGACCACGCCATCACCATCTGCGGCATGGAGAACATCGATCCCGTGGGCGTGCACACCGGGGACTCTCTGGTGGTCGCTCCCATCATGACCCTGAACGATCACGATCTGAAGATGCTCAACGATTCGGCCATCCGCATCATCAAAGAGCTGAAGATCGAAGGGGGATGCAACGTTCAGTTTGCCCTCAACCCCCATTCTTCCGAATATTATCTCATCGAAGTCAACCCCCGCGTTTCCCGCTCCTCCGCCTTGGCCTCCAAGGCGTCGGGCTATCCCATCGCCCGCGTGACGGCGAAGATCGCCGTGGGCATGGCGCTGGAAGACATCAAGATTGCCAACACCAACGCCGCATTCGAGCCTCAGCTGGACTACGTCATCGCAAAATTCCCCCGCTTCCCCTTCGATAAATTTGCCTCCGCCTCCAACACTTTGGGCACCCAGATGAAGGCAACGGGCGAAATCATGGGCATCGGCTCCAACCTGGAGGAATGTCTGCTGAAGGGCGTACGGTCTCTGGAAATCGGCGCAAACCATATTTATCTGTCCAAGTTCGACAACATGTCCGTGGACGAGCTTCTGGACTACATCTCCAAGTTCCGCTCCGACAACATCTTCGCCATCGCCGAGCTGTTCTATCACGGCGTTTCCGTAGAAAAGGTCCACGAAATCACCCAAATCACCCCCTTCTTCCTGGAATCGGTCAAGAAGATCATCGACATGGAAGAAACCCTGAGAAAGTCCAAGGACTTCGAAACCCTGAAGGCCGCCAAGGTCATGGGCTTCAGCGATAAATATATCGCAAAACTGTGGAACGTCACCGAACTGGACGTTTACAACATGCGCAAAGAAAACAACCTCTTCCCCGTCTTCAAGATGGTGGACACCTGCCACACGGGCGCCTATATCCCCTACTTCTACTCCTCTTACACCGGCGAAAACGCTTCGGTGCTCACCGACCGTAAGAAGATCGTGGTACTGGGTGCAGGCCCCATCCGCATCGGCCAGGGGGTAGAATTCGACTACTCCACCGTCCACGCGGTGATGACCATCAAGAACGCAGGCTACGAAGCCATCATCATCAACAACAACCCCGAAACGGTCTCCACCGACTACACCACCGCCGATAAGCTCTATTTCGAGCCTCTGACCCCCGAAGACGTGATGAACATCATCGAGTTTGAAAAGCCCGACGGCGTCATCGCATCCCTGGGCGGACAGACCGCCATCAATCTGGCTCAACCCCTCTTCGACCGTGGGGTGAAGATCATCGGCACCGACTGCGCCGCCATCGACAAGGCGGAAGACCGCAACGCCTTTGAAAATCTTCTGAACGAACTGAACATTCCCCGTGCCAAGGGGCAGGCCGTCACCAAAATGGAAGACGGGATCAAGGCCGCCGCGGAGATCGGATATCCCGTTCTGGTCCGTCCCTCCTTCGTCCTGGGCGGACGCGCCATGCAGATCGTGGCCAACGAAGAACAGCTGCGGCACTATCTGAAGACCGCCGTGGAAATCGACGAGGACAAGCCCGTACTGGTGGATAAATATATTGAAGGACGGGAAGTGGAAGTGGACGCCATCTGCGACGGACGGAACGTGTTCGTTCCCGGCATCATGGAACTGGTGGAACGCACGGGGGTTCACTCGGGCGACTCCATCTCGGTCTACCCCACCTTCTCCATCTCCGACAAGGTCAAGGGAATCATCCTGCAATACGCCAAGAAGCTGGGCCTGGGCATCGGTATCGTCGGTCTTTACAACATCCAGTTTATCGTAGATAAGGACGATAACGTCTTCATCATCGAAGTCAACCCCCGCTCCTCCCGCACCGTGCCCTTCCTCTCCAAGTCCACGGGCTATTCCCTTGCGGACATTGCAACGGAGGTCATTCTGGGCAAATCCCTGAAGGAACAGGGCATCTTCGATATCTATCCCGAAGAAAAGAACCGTTGGTACGTGAAGGCCCCCGTTTTCTCCTTCAACAAGCTCCACGGTCTGGACGCTTACCTCTCTCCCGAAATGAAATCCACGGGAGAAGCCATCGGCTACGACGATAAGCTGAACCGCGCCCTGTACAAAGCCCTGCAGGCATCGGGCATGCACCTGCAGAATTACGGCACCGTCTTTGCCACCATCGCCGATCGGGATAAGGAAGAGGCTCTGCCCCTCATCCAACGGTTCTATAACCTGGGCTTCAACATCGAAGCCACGGAGGGTACCGCAAACTTCCTGAAGAGCCACGGCATCCGCACCCACGTGCTGAAGAAGATCAGCGACGGAAGCGACGAAATTCCCGAAGCCCTGCGCCAGGGACACATCGCCTACGTGATCAACACCAAGGATCCCGGCTCCGACGGGGCCAACAACAACGACGGCGGTCAGATCCGCCGCATCGCCACGGAGCACAACGTCACCATCTTCACCGCTCTCGACACGGTCAAGGTTCTGCTGGACGTTCTCGAAGAAACCACGCTCTGCATTTCCACCATTGATGCCTGAGGTAACCCATGATGATTCAATCGATTTTCACCGTTACGGAGAATATCCACCTGACCCGGGACGTCATGAAAATGACCCTGAAGGGGGATTGCTCCGCCATCACCGTCCCCGGACAGTTCGTGAACCTGAAGCTGGAGGGGCGCTATCTGCGCCGCCCCATTTCGGTTTGCGATCGGGAAGGAGATCTTTTGACCATTCTGTATAAAATCGTAGGCGGCGGCACGGAAGACATGAGCCGTATGCCCGTGGGCACCGAGATCGACCTTCTGACCGGTCTGGGCAACGGCTACGATCTGTCCAAAAGCGGCGACCGTCCCCTTCTGGTGGGCGGCGGCGTCGGAGTTCCTCCCATGTATCTGCTGGCAAAAGAACTGATCAAGCAGGGGAAGTCCGTCACCGTTATTCTGGGCTTCAACACCGCTTCGGAGGTCTTCTACGAAGAAGAGTTCAAGGCCATCGGGTGCACCGTATTCGTCACCACCGTGGACGGATCGAAGGGCATCAAGGGCTTCGTCACCGACGCGTTGCAGGGCATCGACGCCACCTATTTCTACACCTGCGGTCCCGAACCCATGCTCAAAGCGCTGTATAACAAGACCGAAATTTCCGGTCAGTTCAGCTTTGAAGAACGGATGGGCTGCGGATTCGGCGCCTGCATGGGCTGCTCCTGCAAGACCAAGTACGGCAACAAGCGCATCTGTAAAGACGGCCCCGTACTGGAAAAGGAGGAGATCATATGGTAAATACGAAAGTCACCCTCTGCGGCATTGAGCTGGACAACCCCATCATCCCTGCCAGCGGAACCTTTGGCTTCGGTTACGAATTTGCCGAACTGTACGACATCAATCTTTTGGGCACCTTCTCCTTCAAGGGAACCACGCTGGAACCCCGTTTCGGAAACCCCACCCCCCGCATTGCGGAATGCACCGCGGGGATGATCAACGCAGTGGGTCTGCAGAATCCCGGGGTAGATAAAGTCATTTCCGAAGAACTGCCCAAGCTTGCAAAATGCTTTCACAAGCCCGTCATGGCCAACGTCAGCGGATTTTCCGTCCCCGACTACGCCACCACCTGCGAAAAACTGGACAAGTGCGATCAGGTGGGCTGGCTGGAGGTCAACGTCTCCTGCCCCAACGTGCACGGAGGCGGCATGTCCTTCGGGACCTCTCCCGAAGCGGCGGCGGAAGTGACCCGTGCCGTCAAGGCCGTCACCACGAAGCCCGTCATCATCAAACTTTCCCCCAACGTGACCGACATCGTCTCCATCGCCAAGGCCTGCGAAGATGCGGGCGCGGACGGCATCAGCTTGATCAACACTCTGTTGGGCATGCGCATTGATCTGAAGACGAAAAAGCCCGTTATTGCCAATAAAATGGGCGGATTTTCCGGCTCCGCCATCTTCCCCGTTGCGGTTCGCATGGTCTATCAGGTGGCCCACGCCGTCAACATCCCCGTAGTGGGCATGGGCGGAGTCACCACCGCGGAAGACGCGCTGGAAATGATGCTGGCAGGGGCTACCGCCGTTCAGGTGGGCGCCGCCAATCTGGTGGAACCCTACGCCTGCAAAAACATCATCGAAGATCTGCCCCGCGTCATGGCAAAATACGGCGTCAGCAATCTGAACGAGATCATCGGAAAGGCGTGAGAATATGATTTTCAAAACCGTTCAACTCCGTCCCGAGGACGAAAAGATCACCCTGGATGCCTACGTTGCCGATCCCTACAAAACCTACAAACGCAAGGCCATTCTGGTCATCCCCGGAGGGGGCTACGGCGGCATTTGTTCCGATCGGGAGGGCGAGCCCATTGCGTTGGCCTTCCTGCCCTACGGATACAACGCCTTCGTGCTGAAATATTCCGTAGGTCGCAAGCGCCCCTTCCCCGCCCAGCTGATTGAGGCGGCTCTGGCGATCAAGCACATCAAGGACCATGCGGAAGAATACGCCATCGACCCCGAAGAGATTTTCGTCGTCGGCTTTTCCGCAGGAGGACACCTGACCGCCAGCTGCGGCATTCTCTGGAAGCATCCCGCCGTTTACGAAGCGGTGGATATGCCCTACGGCTACAACAAACCAAAGGGAATTATGCCCATCTATCCCGTTATCAACGATCATTTGGGCTCTTTCAAAAACCTGTGGTGCACCGACACTCCCACGCAAGAACAGCTGGATCAGACCACGCTGGATCGCCACGTGGATTCGGACAGCGCCCCCGCCTTCATCCTGCACACCACCACCGACGAGATCGTCCCTGTGAAAAACGCGCTGGATCTGGCAGGCGCTTACGCAAAAGCGGGCGTGCCCTTTGAGATGCATATCTACCCCGAAGGCCCCCACGGCATGGCTTTGGCCAACGAAATCACCGCCTGGGACGGGAATCCCGCTTACATCAACCCCGAAATCGCCAAGTGGATCGGCATGGCCGCCGCTTGGGCGAACAATCTGTAATAACACTGCAAAAGGAGATATATCATGGGAAAAGACGTCATCATTGCCTGTGACTTTGACAGCGCAGAAAAAACCTTTGCATTTTTGGACAAATTCACGGGACGCAAGCCCTTCGTGAAGATCGGCATGGAGCTTTATTATGCCGAGGGCCCCTCCATCGTCCGCGAAATCAAGAAACGGGGACACAAAATCTTTTTGGATCTGAAGCTGCACGACATTCCCAACACGGTGAAAAAGTCCATGGCAGTTCTCTCCCGTCTGGACGTGGACATGACCAACCTCCACGCCGCAGGCACCTGCCGCATGATGGAAGCCGCCATTGAGGGACTGACCCGTCCCGACGGCACCCGTCCCATGCTCATCGCCGTTACCCAGCTGACCTCCACCGATCAGGAAAGCATGGAAAAGGATCTCTGGATCGAAAAGCCCATTGCCGAAGTGGTGATGCATTACGCCCACAACGCCAAGGTTGCAGGGCTGGACGGCGTGGTCTGCTCTCCCCTGGAAGCGGGCAAGGTTCACGACACCTGCGGTAAGGATTTCGTCACCGTCACGCCCGGCGTCCGCTTTGCCGACGGGGATATCGGAGACCAGAAGCGGGTCATGACCCCCGCCCAGGCCAAAGAGATCGGCTCGGACTACATCGTAGTGGGCCGTCCCATCACCGCCGCCGAAGATCCCGTGGCCGCTTACGAGCGTTGCGTTAAGGAATTCTGCGATTAAAAGGAGATACGAAAATGGAAGCTTACAAGAGAGAATTTATTGAATTCCTGCAAAGTGCAGGCGTATTGAAGTTCGGCGATTTCACCGCCAAATCCGGCCGCAAGATCCCCTATTTCGTCAATGCGGGGATGATCAAGACCGGCGACCAGATCACCAAAATGGGCGAATTCTACGCAAAAGCCTACTTCGACAAGCTGGGAAAGAAGCAGTCGGTCCTCTACGGACCCGCCTATAAGGGAATTCCTCTGTCCATCTCCGCCGCCGTCGCCCTTTCCAAAAACGGGCTGGACGTACCCTTCTTCTTCAACCGCAAGGAAGTGAAGGATCACGGCGAAGGGGGCACCTTCGTGGGCTACGTACCCCAGACAGGGGAAGAAATCGTCATCATTGAAGACGTGATCACCGCAGGCACCGCCATCCGCGAAAGCATGGAAATCCTGAAGAATCTGGAAAACACCAAGGTTATCGCCACCTTCATTATGGTAGACCGCAAGGAAAAAGGCCAGACCGACAAGGGCGCCATGCAGGAAATCGAAGAGCAGTTCGGCTTCCCCGTCTACTCCGTGGTGGACGTGTATGATATCATCGAATATCTGGAAGAAGATCCCGCCAACGAAGAAAACGTCACCCGCATCAAGAATTATCTTGCAGTGAACGGAGCGAAGGCATGAAACGGAGCCTGATTGATATCCTCGACCTCTCCCCTGCGGAGATTGACGAACTGATCGCCACCGCCAACGATATTATCGCAAATCCCGCCAAATACGCGGAAAAATGCCGGGGCAAAAAGCTCGCCACCCTCTTTTTCGAGCCCTCCACCCGTACCCGGCTCTCCTTTGAGGCGGCCATGTACGAGCTGGGCGGAAACGTGCTTGGCTTCTCCGAAGCCCAGTCCTCCTCTGCCGCCAAGGGGGAAAGCGTCTCCGACACGGCCAAGACCGTCAGCTGCTACGCGGACATCATCGCCATGCGGCACCCCAAGGAAGGGGCTCCCTTCGTGGCGTCCCGCGCGGCATCCATCCCCGTCATCAACGCAGGCGACGGCGGCCACAACCACCCCACCCAGACCCTCACGGACCTTTTGACCATCTCTCGGGAAAAGGGCCGCATCGACGGGCTGACCGTGGGCTTCTGCGGAGACCTGAAATTCGGCCGCACGGTCCATTCCCTCATCGGGGCTCTGTCCCGTTATAAGAACGTGAAAATCGTCCTCATCTCCCCCACGGAGCTGAAGGTGCCCGAATACGTGTTGCAGGAAGTGTTGGAAAAGAACGGCATTGATTTTGAGCAGACCACCGATCTGCAAAAAGCCCTCCCCAATCTGGACATTCTGTACATGACCCGCGTACAACGGGAACGCTTCTTCAACGAGGAAGATTATCTGCGGCTGAAGGACAGTTATATCCTCACCCCCGCCAAGCTGAAAAACGCCAAGCAGGATCTGTGCATTATGCACCCCCTGCCCCGGGTCAACGAAATTTCCGTGGAGATCGACGACGATCCCCGCGCCTGCTATTTCAAGCAGGTTCTCTACGGAAAATACGTCCGTATGGCTTTGATTATGAAACTGTTGGAGGTGGAATAAGATGCATATTGACTCCATTCGCAACGGCCTTGTCATCGACCACATTTCCGCAGGCAAGGGCATGAAAATCTACGAACTTCTGGGTTTGGGCGCGCTGGATTGCACCGTTGCCATCATCAAAAATTCCAGCAGCCGCAAAATGGGCAAAAAGGACATCATCAAGATCGACGCGGAAATCGACGTGGATATTGATATCCTGGGCTACGTGGACCCCGGCATCACCGTCAACGTGATCAAAAACGGCGAACTGGTGGAAAAGAAGGCCGTTACGTTGCCCGAAACCCTCACAAACGTGATCCAATGCAAGAACCCCCGCTGCATCACCTCCACCGAACAGGAGCTGAAGCACGTATTCAAACTCACCGATCGGGAAAACCGCGTCTACCGCTGCCTCTACTGCGAAACCAAGGCAACGGAGTAAGGACGAAGGTGCCGATTCTTTTCTTTCTTTTCCGAAGAAAAGAAAGAAAAGAACCCAAAGAAAGAAAAGCAAATCCGCCGCAATTTCTTGCGGCGGAAAACTTTTTATCTGCAATTATTCTTGAGGCTTATTCTTCTTTTTCAGAATCAGAAAAGCCGTGGCACCAAGGAGCAGTGTCACCCCTGCGGCAATCAGGACGTATGCCAAAACGCTTCCGTCGGGGGAAGAATCTCCTTCCGTCGTGATGAAAATGTCAGAAGGTGCGTCGACGGTAACTCCCTCTTCCGTTTGATCCGTGTCCGAAAGAATGTCGGAGGGAAGGGCGGGATCGGTAGCCGGATCGGTAGACGCATCCGTAACGGGCAGATCCGTCGGATCCGTCGCCGTTGCATCCTCGGAAGAATCGGTCACGGGATCGTATTTGTTTCGGGTACGGACCAAAATTTCAGTACTCTTTGCACTTTCCCTCCCGCAAACCGAATGATACGACGTTGCCGCCACCTCATATATCGTATCCGCCTCCAGACCCGTAAGGGTATATTTCGTACCACTGATCAGCTCCTCGTTGACCTTTACCCCGTTTACGTACACGTTGTATCCGTCCCCGTGTATCTGATCGGACCAACAAAGCGTAAATCCATCCACCGCTGTCTTTTCGATCCGAATCGACGGAGGATTAAGAACGTAGTACAAGCACGGATTCTCGGACGGTATCTCCTTGTCACTGCGCAACGTCACAACGGGCAAAGAAACAAAGGTTGTGCCTTTACTTTTGCAGGCCGTTCCGGGCGTGTTTGCAACCACAAGACGGATCGAATCCCCCTCCTGCACGTCGAAGAATTCTACCGAAACCTGCATAGGATCGTCTCCATCATATCGATCGGAGGTCATTTTGGCTTGCTCTTCGGTTTCGGGCCAGATGCGGGTATCGTTCCGATAAACGTAAACGGAGGTTCCTCCATCGGAATTATCGGAGGTATTCGCGCGACCGTATGGATAGAGGGACGCTTGCAAGGAAAGGTGTCCGCCTGCGGGAACCCGATAGGTGATCACGGGGGCCGCCTCTTCTCCGGGAAGGAGTTGTTTCCCGTAGGTGCAGATTAAACACGTCTCCTCGCCCTCCGCAATCTCGAAGGGATACTCTGCATAGGGGGCGTAACAGGTCGCCCATCCGGAAACAGCTCCCAAGTCCCACAGAGAACGGTTGAAATACGCCCCCATGGGCTTGAACTCTCCGGTTTCGGTATTATACCATTCGTAGAGCCACATTTTGTCCTCGCCAAAAGAAGGCTCCTCCGTCAAGCTGTAATTCTCATCCACGGCGTGGGTACCGTATTCTCCTTTGCGAAGCGTATGCGTAAAGTCATACGTTTCCTCCCAGGTCGGGATTATCCCACATGCGGCCGCAGGAAGGGCAAGATTGACCGCAAACAAAAACAGTACGGTCCAAAGAATCATTTTTTTCATGGCATTGTCTCCTTTCCGGGTTATCCTTTGGAAAAAGCAGGCATTGTCAGAAGTTTGAGTCACTCCTTCTGATTTTATTATATCAAAAAAAGAAAACCTTGTCAATCCCCCTCCGCTTCCCCTTTACTTTTGCCCTTTTTTGTGGTATAATAGATTCGAAAAACCCGAAGTTGGGTTGATTTTGCCCCAACTCAACCAACGGGTTGTTGACTTTTTTCTCCCCGCAGGATATAATGAAGTCGAAAGGAGGATCCCCATGGATCAGATCAAAATCGGAAAATTCATTGCCGAACGCAGAAAGGCCCGGGGCTTAACCCAACTGCAGCTGGCGGATCGGTTGGGCATTACCGACCGTGCCGTCTCCAAATGGGAACGGGGCAAGACGCTCCCCGACTCGTCCCTGATGCTGGATCTTTGCGGAATCCTGAAAATCAGCGTCAACGATTTATTAAGCGGAGAGGTAGTAACCATGGAAAAGTACAACGAAGAACTGGAAAAGAAATTATTGGAAACCATACGGGAAAAGGAGCGGGCAGACCAAAAATTGCTTATGCTGGAAGTGGTGGTCGGCATCCTTTGCATCGCCATCTTCGTCCCCTTGATCCTCGTGGCGGGCTTGGTGCAAATGGAGGAATGGCTGCGCGTCGTGCTGATTCTCGTGGGCTTCCTGCCCCTTCTGGCCGCAACCCCCTTCATGCTTCGCATTGAGCAAACGGCAGGATATTACGAATGTCAGGAATGCGGACACCGCTACGTACCCTCCTTCAAGGCGGTCTTTCTGGCCATGCATATGGGACGCACCCGTTATATGAAGTGCCCCAAATGCGGAAAACGCTCTTGGCAGAAAAAAGTGATCTCAAAAGAATAACCCCAAAGCAGGACGAACCGAACTTCGTCCTGCTTTTTTCTGCAAAAAATCCTCACCTCCCTTTACTTTTTCATCCGTTTGTGCTATAATGTGTAGGAAACAAGAGTGTAATAAGAACTGTCAGAGCAAAATGCGCGACGAATCATCTTCTTAACAAGGCGGCAACCATGAAAAAACATCTTAATCTGTTCCTTACCATGCTAAAAATCGGTCTGTTTACCTTTGGCGGCGGTTATGCAATGATTGCGCTGCTTGAAAATGAATTCGTGTCGAAAAAGAACTGGATCGACCGGGACGAATTCCTTGATATGGTTGCCATTGCGGAATCCACTCCCGGACCGATTGCCATCAACGCCGCCACTTATATCGGCTACAAAATATACGGCTTTATGGGCTCCCTGCTCGCAACGGTCGCAATTTGTATTCCGTCCTTCGTCATGATATACGCAATCTCCCTGTTCTTTGACGCGTTTCTCACCCTTACCCTCGTAGCAAGCGCGTTCAGAGGAATACAGGTCTGCGTCATATACCTCATTTTGTCAGCAGGGCTGAAAATGCTGAAGCAAATGAAGAAAACGGCGTTTAACGTCCTGATTCTTTCTGCCGTCGTTCTTTGTATGGTGGCGTTTTCGGTGTTTTCGGTCAACTTTTCAACGATCTTTTATATTCTCATTTCGGGCGGAATCGGCTTGTTCGTATACGCGCTCCGTCTGCTCCGAGGGAAGAAGGAGGTGGGAGAATGATCTATCTTGAACTGTTTCTGACCTTCTTGCAGATCGGCACGGTGTCCTTTGGCGACGGCTACGGAATGATCTCGCTCATCCGAGAAACCGTATTGTCGCATGGGTGGCTTACGGAAGCAGAATTGCTGAACATGATTGCCGTATCGGAATCCACCCCCGGCCCCATCGCCGTGAACATGGCGACCTTCGTCGGCTCAACGCAGGGCGGGGTCCTCGGATCCTTTCTCGCCACGTTGGGCGTCGTGCTTCCCTCTTTTCTTATCATTCTGCTTATTGCTTCCCTGATACGCAATTTTTTGAAATACAAGAGCGTTCAGGCGTTCCTCGGCGGCGTCCGTCCCTGCGTGGTCGGATTGATTTTAGCAACGGCAGTTACGATGTTTTTGAGCACCGCGTTTTCCTTCAAAAGCATCGAAGACCCCATCATCCCCGACGTAAGCGGATTGATTCTGTTTGCAACGATCGTCGCCGTGGCAGAAATCCTGAAAAAAATACGAAAAATGCCCACGTCACCGATCCTGCTGATTCTTCTTTCCGCCGGACTCGGGATGGTGGTGTATTCCTAATCAAGAATTTGCTTGTATTATAAAGACAGTCCGAATTAAGTGGGAATCGCATGACGAACGAGGAGAAACGTATATGAAGGAAGAATGCTTAATTTGTAAAGCCCCGCTTGAATATCTCCAAGCAGACGAGGAAATGGAATGCGTGCTTTGCCGTAAAAAACAGTACAGCAAAACAAGATGTGTCAACGGTCATTTCGTTTGCGATGACTGCCATACAAGCGGAATGGACAGCATCCTTACCATTTGTCTGCATAGCAAATCCGATAATCCCATTGAGCTTTTGGAAGAAATGATGAATTTACCCTCTTGCCATATGCACGGACCCGAGCATCATACCATGGTCGGGTCGGCACTTTTAACCGCTTACAAAAACGCAGGCGGAGAACTTGACCTTGAATCCGCCCTTCGTGAAATGCAAAAAAGAGGAAAACAAGTCCCCGGCGGCGCTTGCGGCTTTTGGGGAGCTTGCGGGGCCGGCATCAGCACGGGGATGTTTCTCTCCATCGCGTTGAAAGCAACGCCTTTGGCAAAGGAGGCATGGGGACTTTCGAACCAAATGACGGCACGCGCGTTGGACGCCATCGGCAAAAACGGCGGTCCCCGTTGTTGTAAAAGAGATTCCTATCTTGCCATCACCGAAGCCGTCAAATTCACGAGAGAAAAACTGCATATCCACATGAAATTGAACGACGTCGCCTGCACCCGCGCAGGCTTGAACAATCAGTGCAGACAGGAAGCCTGTCCCTTCCACCAAGATTGCACGGCATCATCAATATGATTTTGATGAGATTCGTAATTGCATTTGGGAAAAATCAAAAAAACTCTAAAACCTCCAACGAAATGCCGATCTTGTGTGTATAGGTCTCAGAGGATGATCCGAAGTGCCGCGGAGAACACCTCAATCACACAAAATAAATTTTAGGAGGTATTGAAAATGAAATTTACAAAAATTATTAGTTTGTTACTCGTATCGGTTCTCGGAATCGGCGCACTTGCTTCCTGCGCAAATGTTGATGACCGTAATACCGCCGCACTTAACAAGGAAGCGCTGACCTATGTCAGCCTTCGCATCAACCCCGAAATCGAATTACTTGCCGATGAGGATGACAAGGTTGTCGCGGCAAACGCTGTCAATGAGGACGGCGAGGTTGTTCTCTCAACCGTCGACCTTGAAGGCAAGACCATCGAAGAAGCAGGCGCGATCTTCACCGAAACCGCCAATGACCTCGGTTACTTCACTCCCGACGGCAAAAAGGATACCGTATATATTGACGTAGAAAGCACTACCGGCATCAAGGATTCAGAGCTTGAGGAAAAACTGGACAAGAGCATCCGTGATTACTTCAACAACAAGGGAATCAATGGAAAGATCGCGCCCGAAACACTTGACAAATATGCTGACAAGGCTGCTGAATGGGGCATTTCCGCAGGTCACGTAAAGCTCGTTATGCGAGTTCTCGATGCTCATCCCGAGCTGACCGACACCGAGGTTCTTGAACTTGGCGTTAAGGACTGGATGCAGCTTCTCAAGGGAAACAAGGACGAGGAAAAGGTGGCCGCAGGTCTTAAAGCAGACTATCGTGCGGAGATCGACACGCTCAAGGGCGAATACGCAAGACTCTTCGAGCTTCGCACTGAAATTGAGACACTTGAAGCACAGCTTGAGGGTGAGTTGACCGATGAGGAAAAATCTGCAATCGAGGCTCAGATCTCAGAAAAGGAAGCAGAGTTGAAGCCCCTTCAAGATGAATACAAGGCAAAAGCCGGTGAACTGAAGGATACTTACAAGGAGTCCTCCAAAGATGCTCGCAAGGAGTATCGTGCAGAGGCGGAAAAGCGCAAGAACGAGAACAAGAGCAAGCAGCCCAAGGCAGAGGAAAGCACGGATGGTGTTCCCGTGCATCCGAAAAATCTGAAAAAGGAGAATATCGGATAAGCCCGACGGGTATTGAAAATGGCAACTATCATCGAAAAAGAATCCTATAAAGTAGATGAATATTTGACTCAGATAAGGCAGGGCCGTAGTTCTGCCTTAGACCCGTTGTACGAGGAAACGGCAAAACCACTTTACTCTCTTTGTTATACATACATGCACAATCATCACGACAGCGAGGATGCGCTATCCGAAACCTATCTGACGGTCGTTCGCAATATAGAAAAATACCGAGGTAAAAACGGTTTTAATTGGCTTTATACCATAGCAAAGAACATTTGCCTCAACATGTTGCGGAAGAACGCTCGCATCGTTTCGGTTGATTATGACGATGAGGAAACAATCAAAACGCTCGGACTTTCCGAGGGAAAAGCACCGCAAATATACGATGAAAGCGGCATCATCGCACTATCCGAAAAGATATTAAGCGAAAATGAATTTCGCATCGTGGTATTACACGCCGTCAACGGCGTGAAATTCAAGGATATTGCCAAGATTGTGGGAGGGCTCGAGAACACGGTGCGATGGCAATACAATAACGCAATCAAGAAAGTGAAAAACACTTACGAAAGGAGGGGATCGAGTTGACAGATAAGGATTTTGAAAAGCTATTTAAAGAAAGTAAAGAAATAACACCTCGTGCCGATTTGAAAAACGAAATTCTTGCTAAGACAAAGCAAGAGATGGAAACCTCGGCTATCAGAAAAGAAAGGAAATCTCCTCGCAGATCCCCTCTTGCAAAAAGGCTTATGCCGATTGCGGCTTGCTTCGTATTCGTATTCATACTGATTGGAGGCATGCTTGGTCTCGAAAACGAGAATTATCAGACCGTTTATATAGACGTTAACCCATCGGTTGCACTGAACGTGAACCGCTTTGGCAAGGTAAGCAGTGTAGAATATCTTAACGAAGATGCTAAAGAAGCACTTAACGGCATCAAGCTCAAAGGCTTATCCGCCGAAGATGCTCTCGAAAAAATGATAACTGCCTACGATAACGAAGGTTATTTTAATAGCAATGCGGAAATATATATCAGCGCAGCATCCGAGAAAAACAAAAATGCCGACAAACTTCTTGCAAAGCTCTCCGAGCGTGCCGAGAAGATTAAAGGCAATAGGAATTACTCGGTAAATACGACCAAATTGACCGCCGAGGATAGAACCGAAGCCAATGAATACGGAATCTCTCCCGGTAAGTACCGTGTGATCGAACAGGTTATAGAAAAGCATCCAAACTATACGGTGGAAGAACTAAAGGATATGTCAATGGCAGAGCTGAAAGAATTATTGACTAAGGATAAGGGCAATAAGAAATAATATACAAAAAAGGCCATTTTCATAAAGAGGAACAGCGTGCAAATTCCAATAGGTCGAACAGTTAGGAAAATAAGAATTTGGTGGAGGTTTGAAAGATGTATATTTTTCAAAGTACATTGAATACCCGTCCTATTTTGGAAAATAGCATAAAGTATATTCGAAGCGATGTTTCGACCAAGGTTTCCGAGAGCGAGAAGAATTGGTTGTTATCCAACAATGTAACCACTATCATTGACCTCAGAACAGACGAAGAACGGACAAAAAAACAATGTCCGTTAATAGAGGATAGTCGTTTCACTTATTATGTCTTTACCATCACAGACGGAGATAAAATACCGCTTCATACCGATGATGTGTCGAAGTCTTACATTGCTATGGTGGATACACAATTTGACACGATGATTGAGTTCCTGTTAAATACCAAATCCAATGTGCTCTATTTCTGTAATGCAGGAAAAGACAGAACGGGTGTTGTTTCTGCTGTTTTGCTATATAAGCTGGGAATGTCTCCTGAATACATTGTCAATGACTATATGAAATCAAAGTTCAATTTAGAAATATTGTTAAACGGATTTGCAAGACAAAACCCCACAATAAATATAGATGTTATTACACCGCATAAACGATACATTGAGGAATTTCTAAAATGGTATATTGATAGAGCATAACAGTAAGACCAATTCCAATATGTCGAACAGATAAGAGCAGATGAGAAGAACTCATCTGCTCTTTTTCATTGCTTGCGGTCGAAGGAGGGGTTATACATATAATAATTCTTGCAGTTCAGTTTTTCCCGGGCGATGCGCTGGCATTCACCGTTCTTACCAAATCAAAAAGATGCCCAAAAACCCTTGATACATAAGGGTTTTTGAGCATTTTGTATTTTCACCGATTTTTTCAATTTTTGCCCTTTTTCGATGCAAAAACCTTTGATGTAGATCGTATAGCACAAAAGGACGAAAAAAGCAATCGTTCCTTCCGACCGACCAAACATATAGGAAAGATGTTGAATAAAGTTACAAATAAATCCTTTAATTCTTTTCTGTTTTATGGTATAATCAGTTCGATAAATAAGAATTTGAATAGCAAGATTTTCTGAGATGTTATTGCTTATTCATAACACACAGTAATATGCTCTAAAACCGCCTTAAATAATGGGTTTTCCGCAAACAACTCATTTCATCCCACTATACGGTGTTACACCGTTTTACCCTTGTCCCGAGAGATTATAAGGGCAAAATCAAGGGCAAGAATCATCAAAATCTTATGTTTTGATTTTGGAAAACGAACTGTTGCAAGTGTGAATTTACAAATGAACTGAGGATTTATCGTGAAGATATCCAAATTGTTTGCAATTACCTTGCAGTCAAAAAAACGTTGTGTTTTCTTTTTATCGCAGTTATGTATGATCTGCTTCTTGGATTGTATCTGAAGGACTTTCTTATTCTGTCGCCAATACTGCTGACGTTCTATCTGCTTACAGTTTTACCCACATTGTTCCTGCTTGCTGATGTGCGCTCCAAAAGTATGCCAGCTTTGATCTTCACTTTGTTACTGCTTATCGGTCTTGCAGATCTCACATATTTGTTTCGATGTCGCAGGATTTTCCTTTTCCCTACAATTCTATCACTTGTGATAGTACTGATATATTTCGGTGCTTACATAGAAGAACCGAAAAAAGACGGGTTCTTGACGAAAAATTTCGTACTGGCTGTTATGGGAATCGTTGCAGTAAACTCAATCTCCGCATACAGATTTATGTACAATCCGAAAGAACCCTATCTTGACAACGGCAGAGATACGATGCGGAACACGCAGACTGAAGAACTTGCAGACGAACTCAGCTCCAACTGTGAGACCGATGCAGAAAAGGTAAAGGTTTTCCATAAATGGATCGTGGAGAATTTTGAGTATGACTTTTAAAAATGAAAAGAGCAAAGTTGTTCCTTGAATGAAGAACGCCTTTGCTCTTTATAAACTTATATC
>JAGBIM010000009.1 GCA_017934975.1 Clostridia bacterium
TGCGCTATCGTGAGCCTCCCCTTAGTAAGGGGAGGTGGCACGGCGTATCCGATCGCCGTGACGGAAGGGATTGACCGCCGAAGAGATTCTTTCCATACGGAATTGTGGAAAGTAACAGTTTCCGTGTCAATCCCCTCAGTCACCTGCGGTGACAGCTCCCCTTACTAAGGGGAGCCTTCCTTTTCGCGCATCGCTCACCAAGGTGTAATGTTTCGACTCCGTAAAAAAGAACCCCTTCCAATAAAAGTCGTCACCTCTCGGTCTTGCACGGCATCATTCCTCTTCCACCGACGCAAGCATTGCGTCGAATCCCGCTTTCCTTTCTCTTGGTTCTTCTCTTTTCTTTCCCGAAAGGAAAGAGAAGAACACTCTCACCTAAAAAAATAAGGCTCCCCGTTTGGGGAGCCTTTTGTCTTATCAATCAGAAGAAATAGTGAATGCTGTCGGTGCCGTTGGTGCCTTCCCGCAGGTCTTTGGCGATCTGAGGAATCCCGTCGGCGTAGTAGAAAAGACCGTAGGTAACGGTGTAACGATAGGACAGAGTGCCGTTGTTGGTATAATCGTCCTTGACGCGGTTGCCGAATTCATCGTACCCCACGGAGATGACGGTGGTTTTGCCGTCGGAGGTGGAGGTTCTGTCCAGAGCGCGGCCCTCGCCGTCGTAGGTGAAAATTCTGGTAGCGCCTTCGGAGGTGGTATAGGTGAGTTTGACGACGTTGCCCTTTTCGTTGTATTCGGGCTCGTATTTCTCCCATTCGCCTTCGTCGTTCTCGCTTCCCTTGAAATAGCGGGTGGCGGTGTTATCGTACTGATAGGTGGATTCGCCCCAGTCGTCGCCGTCGTTTTCCTGCCATTTGCGGCTCAAAAGTCGATTCTGATCGTCGTAGGTGTAGGTGACGGTCTGTCCGCCGCCGTCTTCGCCCCGATCGTCGGTTTCGGAAATCAGATTGCCCTTATCATCGTAGGCGTAAAGGACTTTATGACCGAATCCGTCGTCATAGACGGTCTTGTTGCCCTTTTCATCGTAGGTATAGGTATAAACGTAATCCCCCGAGCTGATGACGGTGGTTTCCTTTTCTTCCTTGACCAGATTGCCCTTTTCGTCGTAGGTATAGGTGAACTTGTTGTACCGTCCGTCTTCGGTGGTATAGGTGCGGGAGGTCATGTTGCCCTTGTCGTCGTAGGTATAAACGGTGGAGTTTTCCAGATCGCCGTCCTTTTCGTATTTGGTCTCGGACAGCATATTGCCCTTTTCGTCATAGGTGTACTTTTTCGTATACTCATGCACGAGGTTCTTTGCGTACATCTCGGTCAAAAGGCCCTTTTCGTTATAGGTCAATTTGCTGGTATAAGCGTTGCCCTTGCCGTCCTCGTACAGAATTTCCGTGGGCAGGAAGCAATATTTTTCCAGTTCGGGAGAGGGGGTTGCCCCTTCCTTCTGCGCCGCCTGATAGATCATGCTGTACGCGGACTTCAGATCCCCTGCAGAGAAGGCCTCTTCGTAGGTCTTGTAGCCGGTCTGCACGTCGCCCCCGTTGACCGAAGAATTGGTGCCGTCGCTTCCGCCCTCCGTACCGGTGTACCCTTCACTGCCGCCGGAAACGGGATTTCCGCAGGCGGAGAAGAGGAACAGCACGCTCAACGCAAGGCAAAGAATCGTAAGAATGCGTTTTTTCATGATAATACCCCTTTCGTTTATGCCAAAAGACGCCCTTCCGAAGAAGAGCGTCTTTACGTGGTTTTTTTGTTTGCAGAAGAAGCTCTTCCTTATTTGAGGTTGAATCTCTTCTTGAAGCGATCTACGCGTCCGCCGGTGTCGACCAGCTTCTGCTTGCCGGTGTAGTAAGGATGGCAGGCGGAGCAAATTTCAACGCGGATGTCTTCCTTGGTGGAACGGGTGTGAATTACGTTCCCACAGACGCAAGTGATGGTCGTGTCTTTGTAAACGGGATGAATTCCGTCCTTCATCTGTTTTCAGTCCTTTCCCTCGTGCCGAAGGGGCACAAATTCATTACATTGCATTTTATTATAGCACATTGTTGGGCAAAATGCAAGAGTTTTTCGCAAAAAAAACAAATTTCATAATTTTGAAACAATTTTCCTTCTTCAATCCTCCCGTCCACATTGACAAATCGCGGTTTTGGTGCTATAATAATATATTATTCAGATCTATTATCATCCGCGTTTTTTGCGGACCTGGGAGGAACCCGTTATGCTGTATCAAAGCACCCGCTCGCGTCACACCGTCAATTCGCTGCAGGCCATTCTGGAGGGCATCGCCCCCGACGGCGGTCTGTATCTGCCCGTGGACCTGGATTCCCTGAACGTGGACGTTGCCCGGGTGGCGGACAAGTCCTTTGAGGAGACGGCGGCCGTCATTCTGCGCACCCTGTTTGACGAATTTACCGAGGAAGAGATGGCCGACATGGTCCGTCGGGCCTACCGCGGGAAATTCGAAACGGAGGATTGCACCCCCACGGTGAAGGTAGGCGGCGATTACGTGCTGGAGCTCTTCCGCGGTCCCACTTCCGCCTTCAAGGACGTGGCTCTGTCCATGCTCCCCGTGCTGATCACCGAGGCCAAGAAAAAACTGGGGATCACCGAAAAGATCCTGATCCTCACCGCCACCAGCGGCGACACGGGAAAGGCCGCCCTGGAGGGCTTCCACGACGTGGAAGGAACGGGCATCATCGTGTTCTACCCCAACGGCGGGGTTTCTGCGGTGCAGAAGGCTCAGATGGTCACCCAGGAAGGGAATAACGTCACCGTTTGCGCCATCGAAGGAAACTTTGACGACGCCCAGACGGGGGTCAAAAACACCTTTGCCGCCTGCGCCAAGAAGGATCTGACCCAATACGGCGTTCGCCTCTCCAGCGCAAACTCCATCAACATCGGCCGTCTGGCCCCCCAGATCGTGTATTATTACAAATCCTACTGTGACCTCGTAGCCGCAGGGGAAATCAAGATGGGCGACAAGATCAACTTCGTGGTTCCCACGGGGAATTTCGGGGATATTCTGGCAGGCTATTTCGCCAAATGCCTGGGGCTTCCCGTCAATAAACTGGTCTGCGCCTCCAATCAGAACGACGTGTTGACCGAATTCCTGAACACGGGCCGCTACGACCGTCGCCGCGAATTCTACCGCACCAACTCCCCCTCCATGGACATTCTCGTTTCCAGCAACCTGGAACGGATGCTTTATCTGGCGGCCAAGGGCGATTGCGACAAGATCGCAGGATACATGAAGGCCCTCAACGAAGAAGGGGAATACACGGTGGACGCAGACCTTCTGGCCTCCCTGCAGGACACCTTCTTTGCGGGGTGCTGCAGCGAAGAAAAGACCCTGCAGACCATTCGGGACACCTACGTGACCTACGGCTATCTCTGCGATACCCACACCGCCGTGGCCGTTGCCGTGGCCAAGGATTTCAAAGCAACCGAGGCCGAAGGCAAAACCGTCATTCTCTCCACTGCATCCCCCTATAAATTCCCCGTTTCGGTCCTTTCCGCCATCGGCAAAGAGCCCGATGCGGACGAATTCCGCGTCATGGAACAGTTGAATGAGGCCACCCAAGTGCCCGTTCCCGAAGGCTTGGCAGGACTGAAGGAAAAGAAGGTTCTCCACACCGACGTGATTCCCAAGGACGCCATTTTGGACTACGTTCTGAAGAAGGTGGAAGCATGAAACGCACCGTCCGCGTCCCTGCCACCACCGCAAATTTAGGCCCCGGCTTCGACAGCTTCGGCTGTGCCCTGGGAATCTACAATACGTATACCTTTGAGTCCATCGAAAAAGGACTTGAAATTACGGGATGCGCGGAACGGTATTGCAATTTTCGCAATCTGGCCGTCCGTTCCTATCTGCTGACTTTGGAGGAAGCGGGCGTCCCCTTCACGGGACTTCGCATGGAAATGCTGCAGACCGACGTGCCCCTTTCCCGTGGGCTGGGCTCCTCCGCCGCCATGATCGTGGCGGGCGTGGTTGCCGCCAACGCGGAGGCGGGATATCCATTTGATAAACGCAAGCTTCTGCAGATCGCTACCCGCATTGAGGGACATCCCGATAATCTGGCACCTGCCCTGTACGGCGGACTGACCGCCTCCATGATGCACGAGGGAATGCCCGACACGGTGTTGTACGATATGGCCAAGGATCTGAAATTCGTGGTCTGTATCCCCGATTTCGAGCTGCCCACCTCCAAGGCCCGCAAGGCCCTCCCCGATACCTATTCCCGTGCGGACGCAGTATACAACCTCTCCCACGGCGCGGTGCTTCTCAAGGCGTTGGAAACGGGAAACAAGCCGCTGATCACCCGCGCGTTGAACGATAAGATTCATCAGCCCTATCGCTTTGAGCTGATCGACGAATACCATACGGTGGAAAAAATCGCAAAACAGGAAGGTGCCCTTTCCTGCTGCATCAGCGGTGCAGGCCCCACCATTCTGGTTCTCACCGACGAGGACGCCTTTGCCCCTCGCCTTGCCAAACGGCTGGAGCAGGAAACCCGCAACGGGTGGAAGGTTCTCGCCCCGGAAATCGACCGTCAGGGCGCCGTTATCACCGAATAACCCGGCTTTTGATCGAGAAAGGACGTATTTTGCATGAAAATTGCATTGATTGCCCACGACAAAAAGAAGAACGAAATCATTGAACTGGCAAAAGCCTATCGGGACATTCTGGCCCAACACGAGCTGTACGCCACGGGAACGACCGGAACCCTGATTATGGGGGAAACGGGTTTGCCCATCCACCGCATGAAAAGCGGCCCCTTGGGCGGCGATCAACAGATCGGTGCCATGCTGGCCAACGGGGAACTGGATCTGATCCTATTCCTGCGGGATCCCCTGACCGCCCAGCCCCACGAGCCGGACGTGTCGGCACTTCTTCGTCTGGGCGACGTACAGAAAATCCCCCTTGCCACCAACGCAAACAGCGCCGCCATTCTGCTGGAATCTCTGAAAAACGGCGTATTTGAAACCATCACCACGAAATAAAGCAAAAACGCAAAAGGGACCGAAGGAAAACCTTCGGTCCATAGTTTGTCGATAAACCTCAAAATAATATTTTTATCACCGCCGCAAATACTCGCGGCGGAATTTCGGGGTCTGTGTTTTATCGGAAAAAAGCCCCTTCCACCCCCACGCCGCACTTCGGCGACGCGGCGGTCCCCCTTCCCCTTTGCGTGGCGCAAAGGAGACGGCGAAGGCAGGTGCACGAACCGTTGAAGGTACATCAACAAAAAGGCAACACATGAAAGAAAATCCACCGGGAGAACCTGACACCCGAGTCTGCCGTCCACTTTCCCGCCATGGGAAAGGGGAAGGGGGACCGACGGAAAGGGATTGCGAA
>JAGBIM010000010.1 GCA_017934975.1 Clostridia bacterium
ATCGTCCGTGAAATGGTTAAAACCGCTATCGAGAACAAGCAGAACTTAATTGTCGAAGGTTGCTATGTTCCATTCGATTGGCAGAAAGACTTTGACTCCGAATATCTTGAAAGCATCCAATATTACTGTCTTATAATGAGTGAGGAATATATCAGAAATCACTTTGCCGACATAAAGAAATATGCAAACGTCATTGAAAATCGTTTGGATGATGAATGGTGTACCATGGAGAATGTATTGTCAGAAAATACACAGATGTTAGAATCTGCAAAAAAGTATAATGTGAACTATATACTCGTTGAAGATAAGTACGAAATCAATATTGAGTTATAACGATAAATTCCAATATGTCGAACAGATAAAAATGCTATAAGGAAATTTCCCCATATCGTTTTTGACTTTTTGGCAAACTTTTCTGCACGTATTGAAAATACCACATATTTATGGTATAATCTATTTGATAAATAAGAATTTGATAAAGGAGTGCGATTGTATGAAAAAGTTGATAGCATTCGTTTTAGCATTGGTCTGTGTGCTGGGCTTAGTTGGCTGTGTCCATCAAACGCCAGAGCGCACCAAAACCATTGAAAGCGATTTGAAAACATACTATGAACTGAGTGATGGCACGTGGGAGTGCAATGAACATATATACAAATATAGATTGGAAATTAAAGGCACTATGCCCAATTCTGCTGCAAGTTCAACATTCGTGTATTTGAGCAACATCGAAAACATTTCGTTTGAACAAGCATGGAAAGCGGCAGGACTTAGCAGCAACATGGCAGACTATTTTGCGGTCGAAGATGCTGTGCTTGTAGAAATGAAAACAGATTGACCAATTCCAATATGTCGAACAGATAAGAGCAGATGAGAAGAACTCATCTGCTCTTTTTCATTACTTGCGGTCGAAGGAGGGGTTATACATATAATAATTCTTGCAGTTCAGCTTTTCCTGGGCGATGCGCTGGCATTCCGCGAAGCGTTGATAGTGCACGACCTCTCGGGCACGCAGGAATTTGATGGGGTCCCGCACGTCGGGATCGTCTACCATGCGCAGGATATTGTCGTAGGTCACCCGAGCCTTCTGCTCCGCGCCCAGGGATTCGGCCAGATCGCCGAACAGATCCCCTTTTACGTTCAACGTAGCGGCGGTGAAGGGATTGCCTGCAGAATCCTGAGGATAGACCCCCGTGGTGTGCTCCACGAAATAATCGGAGAATCCTTGCTTTTTCAATTCCTCGGCGCTGAGCCCCTTGGTCAGCTGGTACACGATGGTACCGATCATCTCAAGATGCCCAAGTTCCTCCGTGCCGATGTCCGAATATACGGCCTTCAGTTCGGGGTAGGGCATAGTAAAGCGCTGGGACAGATACCGCATAGCCGCCCCCGCCTCCCCGGAAGGTCCGCCGTACTGGGCGATGATAAACTTTGCCATGGCGGCGTTGGGGTTCTTGATCTTGACGGGATATTGCAATTTCTTTTCATACACGAACATACTTCAGCATCCTCCTTGCTCCATGTCCCAGGGCCAGGGATCGTAGATCCACTGCCAGGATTTTTCCCCGTGGGGGCAGTTGTGGGTGAGCATACCGAATTTTTCGTTGTATTCTTTTTTCGCCTTTTCGGCGGCCTCCACGTATTCTTTGTGGGCTTTTAACGCCTCGGTGCAGGTGGGATGGGTGTCTAAAAACAGCCCCGTTTCCCAAGCGGCAAACTGATAGGCGGAGAGGGTTTTGAGCAGTTTTTCCCGTTCACTCATGCTTTTTTCCCTCCCAAAAACGGAAGATCCAGCTCACAGAACAAAGTTCCGCGATGCAGGGCTTCTTCCGGTGAATAAAGTTTTCGAAACTTCTGCATGGGGGCGTAGGTCATCCCCAGGGGAAGATCGTCCACCGCACGCAGATCACAGCAATCGGGCGCGGGAATGCGGACCGCGGTTTCTACGGCGCAATCGAGCCCGTCGTCTTCGACGTTCAAAAAATCCCGAATCATCGTATCATTTCCTTTCGTCTTGTTGGGATTGCTCCCAGTTCATTCTATGAAAAATCCGTCGAAAGGTGAAAAAAACGCCCTCCCGAAGGAGAGCGCTTTGAAATTGCGTTTTTACGACATCAGATTCAATACGGTCAACAAAAGGTGCAACGCCGTAAAGCCCCAGAAGCCAACGGAGGTAAGGGTGCTCTGCAGGACGGTTTTCCCGTCCACGCGGGCAGGCGCCTCTTTCAAGGTCAGCCTTCCGTTTTTCTTCAACCAACGGAAGGACACGATCCCCGCCACGAAGAAAACCGTCGAACCGATCAGGTAGACGATTCCGGTCACCTCTTCCCCGAAGGCGATCTGCAGGAAGGTGATGGCGCAGGCCCACGCGTTGTTTGCAAAGTGGAGCAGTATGGGATAAAGCAGGTTGCCCGTGCGCACGTAAATCAACCCGAACACCAGCCCCATAAAAACGGCAAAGGGGATCTGCTGCACCGTGGCGTGCATCAACCCGAAGGCAAAGGCAGACAAAGCCACCGCCCCCGCAGGATGGAATTCAGCCAACCCACCGCCTCCGAGACCGCGGAAGAGCAGTTCCTCGCTGACGGCAGGCAGAACGGCAATGACGAAAAAGAAAAGCACGCCCTGCCCCACGGTGGAAGGATCGTATTCGGAAAAAACCGCAGGCAGGCCGATCCCCGTCAGGCGTTCAAAGAGCGTCATCAGAAAATTATTGGCAAAATTCCCCACGGTGACCGCCCCAAGGAAGAACCCGAACCAGGGAAAAAAATCCTTTTTGACGGGCTGAAACATTCCCTTGACACCTCTCTGCCGCGGCAGAAACAGAAGAACGGTCAGGGCAAGCAGAGCGTTCAGCAGAGGATAAACCGTCTGCGGAATCACGAAAGAAAGCGTGTAATCGGAAAGAAAAATCCCGTATTTCCGCAACACCGTAAGAATTCCAAGAAGAAAACCCAAGAAAAACTGAAACGCGATGGGAATACACAGAACGCCGAAAATCAGATTGATTCGTTTTCGTAAGGGGTTCATAACAAGCTCCTTTTCGGATAAAAATGACGGATTAAAGAAAAAGCACTTGACTTTTTCGGAAATAATGGTATAATATATTTAGAATGTAATCGTTTGATTCGGAATTTTTCGGAGGGAGAACCCGTTGATGAAATTAAAACATTATCCCATGCTCCTCATTCCCGTGTGCCTGGTCACCTTCGTGCTTCGGGCGCTGGAACTGATTCTCTGCATTGATCCCCGCAGCGGATATTTCACCGTCGGGTCGGTTTTGCCCACGGTAATGAACGTATTTCTGCTGTTGGTCGCCCTGCTTTTCGCCACGGTCCTTCTGACCAAGCGGGAGCTGAAGCCCACCGCCGTACGTCTTCGCCGCGCCTCCCGCACGGAACTGATTCTGGGCATTGCCGCGGCCATGGCAACGGTGGCTTACGCCCTGTCCCGTTGGTTGGTGTTGCTTTTTGACAAGACCGTGCCCCTTTCGGACTGCATCAAAAGCCCGGATTTCTTACTGGTTCTTCTTGCCCTGGGCAGTGCGGTTTTTCTGATTTTCTACGTTACTTATCCCAAAGTAAGTGCAAAACAGAACCTTTGGCGGGCAATGTCCCTTTTCCTGACGGGCTACACCCTGCTTTTGCTGGTGCGGAATTTCCTCGATCCCGACGTAGCCTTCTCCCACGCCTTCGGCATTTACCACGTCGTCTTTTACGGCATGGCCGCCGCGGCTTCGGTGAGTTTTTCCAAGATCATGGCCCGTCTTTTCGGACGGAAAGCCTTTTTCTTCTTTACCTGCATGATGACGGTTTTCGCCGCTCTGCGGCTGGCGGATACGGTTCTGGCGCTGATCCCCGAAAATCCCTACGCCGTGCCCGAAACCCTGTTTGCAACGGTGGCGGATCTTCTGCTGACGGGCTTCTATCTGTGGCAGATGAAAAAGCTTCTCAAGCCCGTCAAAAAACGCAGACCCGTTGAGGAAGCCCCCGCAGAAGAAGAGCCTTCCGAACCTGCGCAGGAGGCATAAACAAAACGCTTAAACTTCACCCCCCCCGATTGTTCGGGGGGATTTTTTTATCGGGCGACGAAGCAGATCCACTCCTTCTTCTGCTTCTCCTCGATAATTTCAAAGCCGTTTTTCTCCAAAGCGGCGCGCACTTCCTCCTTGCGGGGAGCAAGGATTCCCGAAGTGATAAACCATCCCCCCTGCTTCAGAAGCCCGCGGACTTTTCCCGAAAGAGGGATGATCACGTCGGCCACGATGTTGGCAACGACTAAATCATAGACCTGCCCCCGCAGTTTGTCCGCAAGAACTTGGTCCGTGTCGTCCAGAATGTTTCCCGCAAGGGCCTCAAAGGTGCCGATATCGGGATTCAACGCGGCGTTTTCCACCGAAACCCGCGCCGCCGCAGGGTCAATGTCGATCCCCAGGGCTTCCTTTGCTCCGCACAACAGAGAAGCGATGGACAAAATGCCGCTTCCGCAGCCCACGTCCAAAACCTTGTCGCCCTCGGCCACCCGTTGGGAAAGGGCCTCGATGCAACAGGCGGTGGTCTCGTGGGAGCCGGTACCGAAGGCAAGGCCCGGATCGATGACCAACAGCTTTTCGTCCTCCCGCTTTTCGTATTCCTCCACCTGCCAGGCAGGGACCACGGTGATGGGGCCGAAGGGCAGGGGATGATAATACTTTTTCCAGCCGTTAAGCCAATCCGTGTCCTCCACCTGCGCGTAGGAAACGGTATACTCAATGCCTTCCGCCCCCAAGCGTCCCTCGATGAATTCCATAGAGCCCTTCAGGTTGGCGTCCTTTTCAAAATAGATATGCAACACCGCCGTGGTGCGGTCCTTGTTCAAGAGATCCTCGTCCACCAGATTGATGGCCTTCACCAGTTCGCAGTCCATCATGTCGGAATAGTCCTCCAGATAGATGCCGCCGATTTCGGTCATTTCCGCAATATCCACCGCCGTCTGGGCGGAAAGAGAGGGGAGGGTGACGGTTACTTCGATATATTCCATGATCCATCTTCCTTTTGTTGATATTCTTTGCAAAGATCCTTAAGAAAACACCCCTCGCAGTTGGGGTTGCGCGCCATGCAGCATTCCCGACCGTGATGCACCAGCGCGTGGCAGAATTTCATACATTCCTCGGGCGGAACCACCTTACGCAGGGCAAATTCCACCTTCACCGGGTCCTTCGTGTCGGTCACGAAGCCCAAACGGTTAGAAAGGCGAATACAATGAGTGTCCGCCACCACGGAGCCGGGAGCGTCGTACAGTTCCCCCATAAGAAGGTTTGCAATCTTCCGCCCCACCCCGGGCAGGGCGAGAAAGCCCTCCAGCGTTTCGGGGATGCCCTCTTTTTCCAAAACCGCGGCCATGGCCACGATATCCCGCGCCTTCATGCGGAACAACCCGCAGGGACGCACCACGTTTTCCACTTCGGCCAGGTCTGCCCGCGCCAAAGAGGGGGCGTCGGGCCAACGGGCGAAGAGATCCTCGCAGACGATATTCACCCGCTTATCGGTGCATTGGGCGGAAAGGCGGGAGGCCACCAAAAGCTCGTAGGGATTGCGGAAATGCAAGGCACATTTCAAAACGGGATAGGCGGCAAAGAGGCGGGAGGAGATGGCTTGATAATCGGGCTTCATTTCCCTTCCTCCTTGATCAGATCCCAATAATGCTTGGCGGCTTGCTCGATCTTATTGTCGCCGTAAGTATAATATACGTCCTTTTTCAAGGAATCGGGCAGATATTGCTGCTTGACGTAATGGGAGGGATAGGCGTGGGGATAACGATACCCCGTGCCGTGGTCCAGCTTCGCCGCTCCGCCGTAATGGCTGTCCTTCAGATGGGAGGGAATATCCCCTGCCCCTTGGGTACGGATCCGTTCCATCGCCTCGTCAATGGCGTTGATGGCGGAATTGGACTTGGGAGCCGTGGCCAACAGAATCGTCGCCTCCGCCAAAGGAATCCGAGCTTCGGGAAAACCCAACTGCTGGGCCGCATCCACGCAGGCCTTCACGATGGAGATTCCCTGGGGATAGGCAAGGCCGATATCCTCTGCGGCAATCACCAGCAACCGACGGCAGATGGAGGGCAGGTCCTCCGCCAGAACCAGCCGCGCCAGATAATGCACCGCCCCGTCGGGGTCGGATCCGCGGATGGACTTCTGAAAGGCGGAAAGAATGTCGTAATGGGAATCTCCGTCCCGATCGTACCGCAAGGAACTGCGTTTTGCCACTTCCTTGGCGGCCTCCAGCGTAACGCAAACCTCTTTTTGCCCCGGCTTGCGACTGCACAGAACCTCCACGGTGTTCAGGGCCTTGCGCACGTCGCCTCCGCAGGTGGAAGCGATATGGGCTGCAACCCCCTCCTCCACCGTCAGCGTAACGCCGTCCTGCTTCATGGCCTCAAAGCCCCGATTGACGGCCTGCTCCAGATCGGCGTGGGTCAGGGGCTGAAATTCAAAGACGGTGCAACGGGACAAAATCGCCCCGTAAATATAAAAATACGGATTTTCCGAGGTGGACGCAATCAACGTAATGGAGCCGTTTTCGATGAACTCCAGCAAAATCTGCTGCTGCTTTTTAGTGAAATACTGCATCTCGTCCAGATACAGAATGATCCCCCGATCGTTGCCCAAAGCCCCGATCTGCTGAATCACCTCTTTGATGTTATCGGTGTTGGCGGTGGTGGCGTTGAGTTTATACAACGTCTTGTCGGTCTGCTTGGCGATAATCTGGGCCAGGGTAGTCTTCCCGATGCCCGCACAGCCGTAAAAAATCATGTTGGGCACGTTCCCCGACTCGATAATATTCCGCAGGGGCTTTCCGGGCCCCAGAAGATGCCGTTGTCCCAACATCTCGTCCAAAGTCTCGGGCCGCAACCGCGCCGGCAAAGGCATATACACCGTTGATCACCTCACACAAAATTCTACATTATATTATACCACATTTTTTCCCGCTTGTAAAGGGGCAATCCGTAAAATACGGAAAAAGGCACCCGTAGCAGGTGCCTTTTTCTCAAGATTCGCGTTGATATTTTTCTGCCTGAACGCGAAACATTTTCGCATACTTTCCGTCAAGAGCCATCAATTCCTCGTGGGTTCCCTGCTCTGCGATTTTGCCCGAATCGAACATATAGATCCGATCTGCGTGGCGGGTGGTGGAAAGGCGATGGGAAATAAAGACCACCGTACGGGCGTCTGCGTAATCGTACACGGAACGGTTCAAAGCGTATTCCGCATCGGGATCCAATGCAGAAGAAGGTTCATCCAAAATAATCAGATCCGAATTCCGATAGAAAGCCCGTGCAAGGGCGACCTTCTGCTGTTCCCCTCCCGATAGCTGGGTTCCGTTTTTGTCAAATTCCCGTGTCAGCAAGGTATCCAATCCATCCTTAAGGACTTCCGCTTTTTCGTCAAAGGTGCTCTGTCGAAGAGCTTGCCGAACCGACTCCTCCATAGACGGATGGTACACACCGCCTGCCACGTTTTCCGCTAATGTTGCACCGAAAATCCGATAATCCTGAAATACAGCGCCCATACGGTTGCGCAGACTATCAAAAGTATAGTCCGCCAAGGGCCTTCCGTTATAAAGAATCTGCCCTCCGTCGGGATCATACAATCGCATAATCAATTTGGTCAACGTGGTTTTCCCCGCACCGTTGTATCCCACAACGGCAATTTTCTCACCTCGACGAAAAGAGAAGCTAACCCCAGACAAAACCTCCTTCCTCTCCCCGTCTTTTGCAGGATAAGAAAATGAAACGTCATAAAATTCCAAAGATTCAAAGGCCCCTGCCTCTTCCGGCCCCTCCCGTAACGTGGGAACGGAATCCAAAAACACAAACATCTTATCCACAAAAATCCCATGCTTGTGAAATTTCGTAATACGGTCGGAAAAATCCCGCAAAAGCCAGACCATCTTCCAGCAGGCGTTTACCGCCACCGCCAAAGAGCCGAGGCCGATGGTCTTCAAAACGGAGGCCTTATACAACATCAGAATCAGCAATCCGCATTCGCCCAAAGCGTAGAGAAAATTGATCATAAACCACACTACGGAGATCTTCCGCTCGTGTTTTCGGATCAGCACCTCGGCCTGTTCCGAATTTTCCCGGAACTCCTTGTGCAATATGGGCACCACTTGAGAAACCCGCAAATCCTTGGCATAATCGGGAAGAAGGAACAAACGGTTGATATAGTCGCTTTTCCGCCACAAGGGGTTCATTTCCTCCCGATAACGCAGGCTGACCCGATTGGCCCAAAAGGACAGGACGATCCGCAAAGCGGAAAGAATGAAAATCAAAACCGCCATCCAAACGTCCACGCCAAACAAAACCGCCGTCAGGGTCAGCGACGCAACAATTCGGTTGATGATTTTGCCCGTAGCCTCCACGGTACCCTCCACGTTGGGAGCAGCCTCATCCATGGCCCAGACAAAATCGTTATAAAACTCCGGATCGTCGTATTTTTCCGGGTCAATCCGAACCGCCTGTCGGAAGAGCTCTTCATGCAGACAAGTCTGCAATTTCTTGCGGATCCAGGAATTGTAAAGATTCCAATACAGAGTGTGCAGAAGATTGAAGAAAATCAGATAAATCCCGTAGGCAACGATAATCTTCGCAACTTGAGAAAAGGGCTCTCCGTTCCCAATCGCATCAAAGAGATATTGGGTATAAATAATCCCCAAAGAATTTGCAATTCCCCAAAGAACCCCTTCCAATACCATGCAGATCACATAGGAGGGGGTATACTTCCACACCATAGCGAAGAGGCGTCGGGTGTTTTTCCAAAGAGGGATTTTACGGGATTTTTCAGCAGATTTTTTCACGCTTCCACCTCCCCGTAATTGGCGGCCTGACGACGGAACATCTCCGCGTACCGTCCGTTTTGCGCCATCAATTCCTCGTGCGTTCCCACCTCGGCCACACGCCCCTGCTCCATCAGATAAATTCGATCGGCAGATACTGCAGAGGAAAGACGGTGCGAAATAAAGATCATTCCGCAATCCTTACAGGCATCCGCCATACGCAAATACATTTCGTGCTCCGCCAAAGGATCCAGCGCCCCCGAGGGCTCGTCCAGAATAACGAAACGGTTCTGTTTGGAATACACGTGAGCAATGGCAAGTTTTTGAGCCTCTCCACCCGAAAGAACCGCTCCGTCCTTATCAAACTCGCGGGTAATTATCGTTTCGGTTCCTTGCGAAAATTGCGACACTTTTTCCCAAAGCCCCGCTTTTTTAAGGGAATCCTCAACCAATTCCCCGTCCCCTTCACGGCGAAGGCGCAACAAAACGTTGTCGGCCACGGGAAAGGAAAACAAGTGAAAATCCTGCAAGACCACGGAAAACATATTCCGATATTCCTCTACGGAAAAAGAGGAAATCTCTTTATCCGCGTAAGTAACGGTACCTTCCCCCTCGTAAAGGCGGAGCAACAGTTTGATCAGCGTGGATTTTCCCGCACCGTTGTGTCCCACGATGGCGATTTTTTCCTTAGCGCCGAACCGCAGAGAAATATCTCGCAGGGCATAGTCCTCTGCCCCGTCATAGCGAAAACTTACCCCCTGCAAAACCAAATCTCCCGTGGGAGGAATAGAGTCCTCTCCCCCTTGCAAGGTGGGCTCGTATTCCAAAAAATTCCGCAGATTTTCCGTATAGAGAGCGTGTTCCTGAAATTCCGTCAGAATTCCAACGGAACGGGAAAGACTCCAACCAACCGTTTCTACCGCGTTGACCGCAACCAAGCAATCCCCGTATCCCATAGCACCAACTCCCAGAGTACGCCACACGCAATACAGCGCCGCACCCAAAGAAACCACCACGTCGTTTAGGATCTTAAGAATATACCAAAAAACGGCAACGGGAACCCCAGACTTGCGCATAATATCACGGGCTCGCGCGCCCGATTCCCGAAAGCGTCGCAGCATCAACTCCGGCATTTGAGTCAGCCGCATCTCTTTTGCGTAATCCGCCAAATAGAAGGTACGACGGGAATAATTCTCCCGGCGCCCTTCCTCCTTCAGTTCCATATTGCGCCGATATTTCGCCTTATTCTCCTTACTTTTCAGCGGAGCGGCAAAAAGAGGCACCAACGCAAACAGGAGCAAAACGGGATCCAGTGCAACCAAAAAAGCGAAGTTTGCGGTATACGAAACGAGGAACCAGACCAAATCCCCGAAGGTCGTCAAAATTGACCATGCGCGACTTGAACATTCATCAATGGCCTTGACAAAAGAATCGTAATATTCGGGATTTTCATACCGCGCAAGTTCAATGCTTGCGGCCTTTTCGTAAACCTGAGCCTTCATCCGGCGGGTGATTCGCTCCATACGAACGGGAGAATAAAGCTCGTAATAAAGCCGGGAAATCACGATGTTCACCGTCTGTAACCCGAACAAGAGCAGAATTCCGATCAAAATTACGGAAAATTCCTTCCCCTCTTGCAACCCATTAATAGCAAAGCGCAACATATACGTACTGGAAAAGAACTCCACAGCCGCACCAAAAATCATGGTCAGCGTTAAATAGGGAAGCAGCATCGGCGCCGTCTTCCCAATAATTTTCAGTAAAAACAGATTATTACTCCACACTTTTCGAAAGGGGAGTTTCTGCTTTTTCTCTTTTCCTCGCTTTTTCATAAAGAGATTTCGCTCCCGTGCAGTCAAATTCTATCTTATATTGTACCACATTTTTTCCCGCTTGTAAAGAGGCAGAGCGACAAAAAAAAGCACCCGCCGCGACAAGATTCGTCGCAACGGGTGTTTTTCTTATCGAACCGTTATTTTCTCACATCCGAGTGTCCTCACACTTTTTTTCACTTTTCTCCAAATATCGAATCATTTTGCCGTGGAGTCTTGCCTGATGCAGAAAATGAATGATTGCAAGATTAAGACAAACACCGAAAATCTGCAGGAAATGGAACGAAAAAAAGCACAAAATCACCGTTTCTGCGAGAAAATAGATCTGATACAAAACCGAAACGTGCCGAACCCAAGCGGGACGCAAAAACAAAAGGATCAAAAAAGGAATCAAGCCCACGAAAAACAACCCCAACAAAATCACCAAGAAATACATTACCCAAGGCGCGGGCTCGGAATACGCAAAGAGCAAGATCCAGAAATGCGAAGAAAAACCCAAATACATTCCGTATGACCCGAAGATCCAAAAAAGAATTTCGGCGGAAAACGTAAGAATTGACGTGAGTGCTTTCAACCCGATCAAGGACGTTAAAAGAATCTTTCGTGAGGTTTGCATCCGGATTCTCCTTTCTTTCTTACGGGACTTTTCTGGTATGGTAACGCAACGGATTTCGCCCCGTTACCAATCTTTCGGCACGGAAAAATCAAAAATCACAACTCCAGAGGAAGACGAAGGATCGGATCGCTTCTTCCGTCAAGCTTTCCGGGGTTCCACTCAATCGGGAACAGCTCTCGCCCTTCACCAAATACACCATTCTTGTCGCTTTTTCCTGATAGGATTTAGACTTTTCGTAGACGGAATCCATAACGTAATAGGAATAATCACCCTGCGAGAAACGGAACCGTGTCCGCTCCACCCGTCCCCGTTCGGGGTCTTGCAAAACAAAGGTCTCCGCTCCGTCCGCCTCTTTGCGCTCCACGAAGGTCTGTCCGTCCTCCACGGTGAAAAATTGCTCGTATCGGCCTTCCGCATTCCGAACCTTTTCGTCATCACTTGAAAACGTCGTAATACTGCTTCCGTCACCGCCGTTAAAATACTGATGTCCGGGTATGGTGATCGAATCCGACGAAAGCGAAGTAATCAACAAATCCTGCAAATTCACCAATAAATAGCGTTTTTCCGTATTTCGAATCCCAGCGTAATTACGGTAACCAATCGCCGCATCCCCCTCCAGGAGTTCCGTGAAAAGTTCCTCCAAAGAACCGTAGTGCGGAGGCTCGTAAAGGATACAAATATTTGGATCGTCACCAAAAGGCGGAACGTAAGGCACAAGATACCGTACGTACAAACAATCCTTTTCTTTCTCCAAAACGTACTCTTTCGTCCGACGGAATTCTCCGTCGGGCAGAGACTTGATTTGGGCATACACCGCAGGAAACTCTCCTTCGTAAGAAGGATTTTTCGTCTCATCCGGATCCTGCGAAGCCGCACAACCGCTGAACAGCAAAACTCCGACTAACAAAAACAACAGAATTTTTCTCATTTTCAAGCCTCCTTTTCGGAATTTTTTCGGGATGAGCCATTTTTACAGTTACAGTATAACATAAACCGCGAACCTCTGTCAATAGACTTTACTTTTTTCGTCAAGTTGCACAAGGAAAAAACGAGGTATTTGTACAGATTACCGAATCGAAAAAACCGTGAAAAATGAAGGAAATCCCTTGACAAACCACGGCCTGCGTGGTACAATAAAACAAAGCGAAAGGAGGATCGCTATGCTGTTTTCGGAAAAGATGTCCCAAGTGCCCCAGCCCGATCGGGCGGATTTGTGGCGGGAATACCGCACCCTTTGCACCGCCCTTGCCCTGAACGTGAAACTGCGCAAGGAGGCACGGGAAGCCACGGAAGCGGAACTTTCTCCCCTGCAGGAAGCGGCACGGAAGGCCAACGAACTGTTGGCACGGCACGGCATGGCCCCTTCCTTTTTCCCAGAAAAATCGGATTTTCTGCATCTTCTGACCGAAGAACTGCAACGGATTATGGAACAACCGTCCAATAGAGACTGAAAGGATTTTTGCCATGATTATTCCGCGAATCAAAGATCAAAAAACGCAGAATCGCACCCTTCGTATGCCCCTCGCCCTCACGGTAAACGCAGGGGACGATTCCGCCAAGGCTTGCCGCCTGCTGGAACTGTTTTTGCCCCAATGCAAGGCGAAGGTATCGGAGCAGGCCCTTATTATCGGACGAAAAACGGAGCGGTTTTCCGAGAAGCCCGAAGAATACGCTCTGAACGTTGCACAAGAGGGAATCAAAATTGAATATACGGCCTACGCGGGTCTTCGCAACGCCCTTTCCACCCTCGCCCTGCTGGCGGCGGTGCAGGACGACGCCCTTCTCCTCCCCGAAACCGAAACGCAGGACGGCCCTGCCTGCTCCCATCGGGGTGTGATGCTGGACCCTGCCCGAGGGAATCCCCCCTTTGAAGAATTCTGCAACGTGCTGATTTTGGCGGCAAAATGCAAGATGAACCTGGTGCATATCCATCTGGCGGAAAACGTAGGTCTGAGCGTGGAAATGGACTGTCTGCCCGCCCATTACCGCCACGAAAATTGCTACACCAAAGAGCAGGTTCGGCAGTTGAACGAGCTTTGCGAAATTTTGGGGTTGGAAATCATCCCCGAATTCGACATGCCCGCCCACGCCACCAAGCTGATTGAGTTATATCCCAACCTGGCCTGCACGCCTTCCGAGGACGTGGTGCCCAGCCATTGGGCCATTTGCACGGGGACGGAAGAAACCTACGCATTATACGAAAAAATCATCGCCGAGGTGCTGGAGCTGTTCCCCAAGGGGAGGTATTTCCACATGGGCGGCGACGAGTTGGAATTTGCCGACCTTGCCCACAAACGCCCCCACAGTCTCTGCCATTGGACGGTCTGCTCCAAGTGTAAAGAGTTCCGCAAAAAGCACGGCCTGAAAGACCGCACGGAGCAATATTATTATTTTGCAAACCGCATCAACGAAATCGTGAAACGGCACGGACGGCAGATGATGATGTGGAGCGACCAAATAGACTGCACCCGCCCCGCGGGACTTTCCAAGGATATCCTGATGCACTTCTGGCGGATTGCCCACCCCGGCCGAGGCCCCTACGACGGCTGCTCCTTCAACGAGCAGTTGAATCTGGGATATACTCTGGTCAATTCCTACTATCCCGAAACCTACACCGACGAAGAACCCTACATTAACGATGAAAAGATTCGCACCTGGCGCTGGGACGAACGACCGAAATGCACGGACGGGAACAAGAAAAACGTCATCGGCTCGGAGTTGTGTGCCTGGAATTACGGGGACCCCGATCCGAAATACGCATTCCACGACCGCGTCTTCCCCGCCGCCCTCGCTCTGATGGGAGACAAGCTTTGGAACGGAGACGAATTGCCCTATAGCGAGGAATACGATGGGGCTCTGACCCGCACGGTTCTGGGGGCAAGCACCCCCGCGGGGCTGAACGTGTTCCGCGGAATCGGAGCCAAGATCCCGCCCCGCACGGAAGCGTGGTCTTACCCCGACCGGGTCACCTGCACGGAGGAGGAATTGATCGAACTGGAAAAACAGCTCACCCGCGCCGATTGCTACGCGGCGGGCGACGCCTTCCGAGCAAAAATTTACGCCAAGTGCATCCGCTATACCATTGAAAACAGAAAGGCAAAGAACTCATGATTCAGGATCTACATTCCCACACCTACTATTCCTTCTGCGGAAGAGACAACCCCGAGGAAACGGTGAAAACCGCCATTGCGGGAGGCATCGAACTGTTCGGCATCACCGACCACGCCCACGGCGTGGGGCACGGACGCATGGAGGTCTATCGGGCCGCCGACGCCGTCACCTTCGCCAACTACGATCGCACCCTGCCCCGCTATTTCGACCATATGGACCTGGTGCGGCAGAAATATAAGGATCAGATCCGCATCCTCTGCGGCATCGAGCTGAACACCCAAGGGGATCATCCCCGTGCCAATCTGCCCCCCAACACGGATATTTCCTTTTTCGATTACTGTCTGATCGAAAATCTGGATTATGCCGACACCATCACGGGGGGAGACCTGTTCGGATACGCAAAACAGTTCGGGTGTCCCGTCAAGGGGGTGGCCCACACGGATCTGTTCTCCTTCTGCGCCGCAAAGGGCTACGATCCGATGGATTATTTCAAGCGCATGGCAGAAGAAAACATCTTTTGGGAAATGAACGTGTCCTTCGACAGCATCCATAAATATTACGAGCATCCCTATATGCTGGAATTTTTCCGAAACGAGGCCCAGCAGGAAATCGTCCGCAAGTCGGGGGTCCGCCTCAGCGTGGGCTTTGACGGCCATCGGGTGGAGGATTATCTCCCCCAAAGAGTCACCGACTATTGCAAAAAAGTGGAAGCCATGGGCATCAAAATGGCCTTTGAAGACTGAAAAAACACCCCGAAGCAGAATTGCTTCGGGGTGTTTCGCTCTATGAAACGACAACCCTTCCACCGCTACGCGGTCCCCCTCCCCTTACACAGGGGAGGCTTGATCGGGAGCATCACCATTATTTTTCATCACATGGCATCTGCTAAAAAACAAGAAAGCCCCTCTGCGTAAGAGGAGCCGGTTTGCAAAAATAAGACGCGAGGATATAAAAATATTATAAGGATGCCAAAAACCGTTTCACTTGGCGGCGGTTTTTGAGGATAATGCGGGGAACCGAGTCGGGAGCTGCGGAAAGCTTGGCGTAAAGCTTGTCCCGATTGGTCTTGCGGAAGGACCAGACGTACTTGAAAAACGTCCAATCGAACCGTTCGGGGCACCCTTCCCCCATATCGGGGCGTACCTTTCCCCGTTGGGTCCACACCCGCGTCAGCACGCCCCGCAGACAAGCAAAGCGTCCAAAGTCGAGAAAGATCACCGTATCGCAAAATTCCAACCGTGTGGCAAGGGTGCGGCCGTAATTGCCGTCAATAATCCATTGCGGTTTCCCCAATTCCGCGGCAAGCAGGGCGTCAAACTCCCCCTTGTCCCGCTCCTTCCAGCCGGGAAGCCAGAAGAGAGAATCCAGATGAATCAAGGGCAAACCCAGTTTTTCTGCCAGTTGCCGCGCCAGCGTGCTCTTCCCCGCACCGGGGCAACCGATGATCAAAATACGCTCCATAAACGAAACCTCAAAAAATAAACCGAAACGGGTTAGAAAACCGCCGAAATCAGAAAGGATCTCGGCGGTTTATTTTAATATTGCGAATAGCGGAAAAGACCGATTGTGCACCACACGGAGTCAAAACGGAAGGTATTTGCGGCTGCAGGTGACCCGACGCGTACAGAGGGTACGCGAGGGGAGCGGTCTGCCGCAAAGACCGACGTTTTTACTTCGTGAGCAGTTCAGCAATTTGGATGGCGTTCGTAGCCGCGCCCTTGCGAACCTGGTCGCCACAGCACCACAAAACGATGCCCTTATCGTCGGTCAGATCCTCGCGGATACGGCCCACGAAGACCAGATCCTGATCGGAGGTGTCAAGAGGCATGGGATACTTCTTGTTGGCGGGATCGTCCACGAGAACGCATCCGGGAGCCTTGGAAATCGCTTCTTTCACCTGTTCTACGGTGAGTTTTTCCGCGGTCTTGACGGTGGCCATGATGGAGTGAGAGCGAACCACGGGAACGCGGACGCAGGTGCAGGAAACGGTCAGGTCGGGCAGATGAAGAATCTTACGACCTTCGTTCTGCATCTTCATTTCTTCTGTGGTGTAGCCGTCGTCGTTAAAGCCGCCGATCTGAGGGATCAGGTTTGCGGCGATCTGGTAGGGGAAGGTGTTGCAAACCACGGGCTTGCCTTCGGCCAGAGCCTTGGTCTGTTCTTCCAGTTCCACGGGGCCTGCGGCACCCGCACCGCTGACGGCCTGATAGGTGGAAGCCACCATAGACTGAATGGGAGACAGCTTGTTGATGGCGTTGACGGCCACCAGAGTGATGATGGTAGAGCAGTTGGGGTTGGAAATAATGCCCTTGTTATTCTTCGCATCGTCTCCGTTGATTTCGGGAACGACGAGGGGAACGTCGGGATCCATACGGAAGGCGCTGGAGTTATCCACGAGGACCGCCCCTGCCTTGACGATGTAGGGAGCCAATTCCTTGGCCACGGCGTTGGTGGAAGCGCCGAGAACGATGTCCATACCTTCGAAGGCGGTGGGGCAGGCTTCGGCTACGGTGAGCTTTTCGCCCTTGAATTCAATGATTTTGCCGACGCTGCGGGCAGAGGCCAGAAGACGAAGCTCCCCGACGGGGAAATTGCGTTCTTCCAGAACCTTGAGCATTTCGCGGCCCACGGCACCGGTAGCACCGAGGATGGCAACGTTAAATTTTTTCATACTGTATTCCTCCAAAAAAGGTAGTAAAATCAAGTAAAGCTATCGTACAGAACGCGGATGGTCTTCTTGAAGTCCCGATCCTGCACGCCGATGATGATGTTGATTTCATCCGCACCCTGTTCGATCATGCGGATGTTAATGTCGCAGGCTCCGAGGGTGGCAAACAGACGGCCCGAAACCCCCACGTTGGAGGCCATGCGACGCCCCACGACGGCCACGAGGCTGATGCCGTGGTCCACCTTGATGCGATCGGGGGACAGAACGGTCTGCAGTTCTTCGGTCATATCGTGCAGGCAGGATTCCACCTTCGCCGTGGAAACCACCATGGAGAAGGAGTCGATACTGGAAGTAATATGCTCCACGATAACGCCGTATTTTTCCACGATCTTCAGGGCGTGACGGATAAAGCCGGGCTCACTGTTCATCCGCGCCTTGGTCAGGGTCAGGATGGAATAATGCTTGCGGCCGGTGATACCCGTAACGAAGCGCTTTTTATCTTCCTCGCTCTCGGTCTCGAAATCTTCCAGAATCAAGGTGCCGCGGGCGGCAGGCTCGTTGGTATTTTTAATATAAAGAGGGATGTTCTTCTGACGGACGGGGAACACGGTCTCCTCGTGAAGCACGTCGGCACCCATGTAGGACAGCTCCCGCAATTCGCTGAAGGTGACCTGCTCGATGGGGCGGGGATTTTCCACGATGCGGGGATCGGCCATGAGAATTCCCGAAACGTCGGTCCAGTTTTCGTAGGCGTCCGCCTCCAAAGCGGCGGCGGCAATGGCCCCCGAAACGTCGCTTCCTCCGCGGGAGAAGGTCTTGATGTCCCCGTCGGCCATGGAGCCGTAAAAGCCGGGAATGACCGCCCGTTTTGCGTGGGCAAACAGTTCGTGAAGGGTTGCGTAGGACTTCTCAAAATCCACTTTTCCGTCGTAGTTGAAGAAAAGCCAATCCTTGGAGTCGATGAAGGTATAACCCAAATATTCCGCCATCAGCTTGGCGTTGAGATATTCCCCGCGGGACACGATGTAATCCACCGAAGCGGCCTTGTTCATGGTCTGCTTCATGGCGGCGAATTCCGCCTCCAGATCCTGCTTCAGCCCACAGCCTGCGGCAATCTGACGATAGCGCTCGGCAATATCCTCAAAAACGTCGTCAAAGGAGGCGTTGTACTTGATGTGGGCGTGGCAGATATACAGAAGGTCGGTGACCTTGTTATCTTCCTTGAACCGTTTTCCGGGAGCGGAAACCACCACCACCTTGCGGTCGGGATCGCTCTCCACGATGGCTTTTACCCGAGCAAACTGCTCGGCGGAGGCAAGGGAGGAGCCCCCGAATTTAACCACTTTCAGCATAAAAAATTTATTCCTCAATCTCCGCAAAAATGCGGTATATTATTCTTGAATGGCGGCAACGAAGGTTCCTTGGGGCATGGATTGCATTGTTTCACCCATAGCAAAAACGGAAATGGGTTCGGTGACCGTCACGACTCCGTCGGGGGTACGCAGATAATAACGGAAGCAGGTGTCGGTGTTGTTCACCTGCGCGGGACGGAACACGTATTCCCCTGCCGCGTCAGCCTGCAGCAGATCCAGCATATCCTGCACCAGCGCAAAGCCCGTGGGATTTTTGCCCGCACCCTGGCCGTAGAAGGCAAGGTCTCCCACCCGATCGCCCGTCAACTTGACCAGATTGAAATTCTTCTGCACCGAAGCAAAGAGGCTGTCGGCAGGAAGGAAGGTGGGTTGAACGAAAAGGGCAACGGACCCGTCCTCCCGCAGGCGATAATTGCCAAGCAATTTGCAGGTAAGGCCCCGCTCTTTCATCCACACGAAGTCGCAGGAGCGGATATAGCGGATCCCGTAAGCGGGGATCTCGTCGGGATTGGCGGTCAGCCCCGTAGCCACGTTGCAGGACAGGGCCACCTTGTAGCGCACGTCCAGTCCGTCGATGTCGGAGGAGGGATCTTTTTCCGCATAACCCAAGTCCTGAGCTTCTTTCAGCACGGCGTCAAAATCGCCCTGCTCCCGATCCATTTTATCCAGAATGAAGTTGGTGGTTCCATTGAGAATCCCTTCGATCTTATTGATCTTCCCTGCCCGTGCGGTGCGGCGGAGAGAAGAAAGCCAGGGAATCCCGCCTCCCGCAGAGGGCGTGAAGCGGATGCAGACCCCGTTTTGGGCGGCGGTCTCCATCAGTTCCCGGTAGCAGGTGGACATGAGAAGCTTGTTGGCGGTGACCACGTTCTTCCCGGCCTTCAACGCGGCAAGAACAAATTCCTTGGCAGGATGCAGTCCGCCGATGGATTCGGCCACGGTGACGATGGAAGGATCCCGCAGGATCTCCTCGTAATCGGTGGTCATCACGTCCTCCATGCCGGGGCGGACGGCAAGATCCAATATTTTCTTGACGCGCAGGGGGGTACGCCCGTCCCGAATGGTATCGTAGGCGCCGGATCCGACTACGCCGAATCCGATAATGGCAACGTCCGTCATATCAAAAAATCCTTTCAATCCCCAAAGGGGCGCAGTATAAGCATATGATATAATAAATTATTATATCATACTTTACACGCGGTTTCAAGGGGGAAAATGTAAAAAAAGTCGCAAACCGTGTCAGTTTGCGACCTTTTTCGCGTTCAATCAGGATTCTTTATCGGAAGTGTCCGATTTGTCGGAGGTTTCCTCTTTGTCGGAGGGCTTATCATCCGAATCGGGCTTATCGGAGGAAGAAACGGGAGGCTTGTCGGAGGAATCGGACTTATCCGAGGAATCGGATGTATCGGAATCCTCGGACGCATCGGACTTGTCGGAGGAATCCGAAGAATCTTCCGATTCCGATCCGGAGAGAGATGTATCGGAATTTTCGGGCGTATCGGTGATTTCGTCTTCGTCGCCGCCCGCGGAACCGGTGCCCTTATTGCCCGTTCCCTTGTTGCCGGTGCCCTTGTTGCCGGAGGTCTTGTCCCCCCAGTTGGAATCCTCTTCGTCGGTAATCGGTTCCGAATCGGTCACGTCACCGTCTTCGTCCTCATCTCCGGACGTAGAGGACGAAGTGTTGTTGGACGCGAACATGGAAGAGGGAACTTTTCCGTTTTTCTTGACACCGTTTGCCGCGATATAATCGTCAAAGGTGATGTTTTCAAAGAGGAACGCGTGCAAAAGCTCTGCGGCAAAGTCCAGATCGTAGTATTCGCAGGAGCCGAGCCCCACGATGCTTGCCCCCTTCTTGATGATGGCCTTGTCGGCGGGAATCCGCTCCTGCTCCATTTCCACACCGTCTTTCAGAAGGATCATGGCAAGATCGTAAATTTCGCTATAGCTCAAAGAGGTCTGCATCAAAGGAATCATGGACTGAATCAACGCGGGAAATTCCCCGAGTTGCAGATTCAACGCTTTGTCGAACAACTGGCTCATCACGTAACGCTGACGCAGGGTGCGGCCGTAATCCCCGAAATCGTACAATTCGTCCCCGGCGATTTCCTTATGCACGTCGGCCTTCCGCACCCGGGAGTACGCCACCGCCTGAATGCCGTTCAGATGCATTTTTCCTTCGCCTTGGATATAATTAAGGGGCGTGCCGCGTCTCTGATGCATTTCGAGGATCTGCGTATTTGCGTTTTTCACCTCGGCCTTGGTCATGACCGTGTCGATTCCACCCACCGCATCGATGATGGCGGCCATGCCGACGAAGTCCACGGTGGCGTAGTCGGTGATGTTCATTTTATAGACCTTGTTGATGGTCTTGACCGCCAAAGACGCGCCGCCGAAGCTGTAGGCGTGGGTCAGTTTCTGCCAGCCGTAGCCGTCGATTTGAACCAAGGAGTCACGCTGAAGGGAAACCAACTTGATGTTATTGTTGTTTCCGTCGACGGAAAGGATCATCATGGAGTCGGAAAGGCCCTTCATATTGTCGCTGCGGGAGTCAATGCCGAACAACGCGATATTCGTGATCCCCTCGGGGAAGTGAATATTATCCGCAACGCCCAGATCGTCCGGAGTAAGTTCCTGGAAATCCTTGTCGATAAGATTTTCGTTATCCGCCACGGCGAACAGGGTTTTGACCCATTCGTGCAGCGGTGCGCCCGTAATCATATGAACCGACGCAGACAACGCCAGAGCAAAGACGAGCACGCCCGTCAGAATCGAAAGAAATACGGAAAGTCCTTTCCGACGGAAGCGGACCAGAAGGGGAAGGCTCATTCCCGCCAGAACGGAGATCAACAGCACGATCCCCGCAAGAAAGACGAGCCCCTTTTTACTGAGGAAAAATCCGTCTTTCAGGACCCAGAGCGCCACCGCACCCAAAAGGGCCAGAATCGCCAAAGCGGCGATTGCGACGACCGCCCGCTCGTACCGCGTACGGTTTCCCCAAACGGCACCCCAAAAGCCGGGTTGTTTCTTTGCGTGACGCATTTTTACTCTACTCATTTTAATTTCACCAGGTTTCAAAATATTTGTTTTCTGCCGTCACAGAATCTTGCGACGCAGAATTTTTACGTTTTCTTCCACGGAATTGCCTTTTGCATAAATTCCGGAGGAGCCGACGACGAAAATATTCGCCCCCGCTTCCCGCATTTTGCGGGCGTTTTCAAAGCTGACGTTTCCGTCGCACTCGATCTCCACGTCATCCAACCCCAAAGAGTCCAACCACTGACGCAGATCGTGGATTTTATCCAGCGTTTCCGGAATCATTTTTTGCCCCGCGAACCCCGGACGGACGGTCATAACCAGAACTCCATCCAAAAGCGGAAGGAATTCCTCCAGTACGGAAATCGGCGTTTCCGGCTTGATGACAAGCATGGGCTTGGCGCCCCGCTCCCGAATCGTCCGGATTCCTCGAACGGGATCGGAGGATGCTTCGTAATGAAAGGAGACGTAATCCCCTTCCCCAAAGGCAAACCAGGAAAGCTTCTCCTCCGGATTCGTCACCATAAGATGAAGATCCAGAGGAATGGAGCAGGCGTCCTTCACCCGCTTGACGAAGTCCGTTCCCAGCATATAGTTCGGAACGAATACGCCGTCCATCACGTCGAGATGAAGATATTCAATGCCGTTTTGCTCTAAAATCTTCAGCTCCCGCCCCAAATGCATCAGATCGGCGCACATGAGGGAGGGAGAAAGCTTGGATTGCAACATTTCGCTAAGGGCCTCAGTCGATGACGATCTCGCCCACGATGCCCTTAAACAGGCCACCGAGAATATAACCGGTCTTATCGCCCAGCTGTTCGGTGAGGGTATTGTGATAGTGCCCCGTGAACACGGCCTTGATGGCGGGCTCTTCGATGATATATTTGGTCACCTTGCGAGTGGTTGCAACTTCTTCTTCCGAGGCGTGCAGGTCCTTATGGGGAGGATTGTGATCCAGATGCGCACAGGTCAGAGGGCTGTGGGCAAAGACCAGGCAGGGCAAGCCCCGGGCAACCTCGGCCTTCAAAAGATCCAGCTGCTCCTCCGTCCAGGTGTAATAGCTGTTGTCCATGGCGATGACGTTGACCCCGCCCACGATGCGGCTTTCAAATACCATATTGCCACGGAAGAAGGACTGCATTTCGTCCATCTTTTCTTCCTTGCGGGCAAAGGAGTCGGGGGTGCCGACCTTGGGACAGAATTCGTGATTTCCCGCACAGAACATATAGTCTTTCCCGCCGAGGACCTTTTTAGCCATCACGCCGTTGGCGTGGGACATGAAGTCAAACAGGTCTCCCGTAATTACGGTACAGTCGAAATCCTTGGAATATTCCATGGCGTCTTCCAAAAAGCCCACGGGGTCCCGTTCGGGATAACCGGCCTCGCAGAAAAAGGTATTGCGACGGGCGGCGGCGTGCTTCATCATATCTTCCCCGTCCACCTCGTCGGCCAGGGAGAAGTGTACGTCGGAAAGATGTAAAATACGGACGGGCTTTTCCAGTCCGAAATGAAGTTTGACGGTTACCGGTTTCAGCATAGCAAATCCTTCCTTCTTCGTTTTTATGTCAAATTAAAGTGCGTTGTTTTCCGCAAACAGCTTCAACAACAATTCGCAAGCCATCTTGATATCCTTGGTCTGCTGTTCGCCCACGATTTCCCGCTCAATGGTAATGGGCCCCTCGTAGCCGATTTCTGCCAGACGCTTGATAAAGGCGGGGTAATTGACCTTCCCTTCCCCCATGGCAACTTCCTTGCCCAGACTACGGCCGTCGGTGGGATACAGACCGTCCTTCCCGTGCACGTTGCGCACGTATTTTCCGAATACGTCCAGCGCATCCACGGGATTGGCCTTGCCGTAAAGGATCAGGTTGGCGGGGTCCAGGTTGATGCCCACGTTCTCCATGCCGATTTCCTGAATGGTACGAAGAAGGGTGACGGGGGTTTCCTGCCCCGTTTCGAAGAGGAAATTACATCCCTTGGAGGCAAAATATTTCACCAGAGTTTTCAGGCAGGCAACCAGATCCGCAAACTCGGCGGTGCAGGGATTTTCGGGCAAATATCCGCAATGGGTGATCACGTCGGTGACCCCAAGCTTCTGCGCAAAATCCGCACCCTTCATCAATTCCTTCATACGATCGTAACGGTAAGCCACGGGAACCAATCCCAACGTGGACTGACCTTCGTAAAAATTCCAATAACAGGGGCCTGCCCAGCCACACCAAAGGGCGGAAATTTCGATTCCGTACTGCTCACGGGCACGGCAGATCTCCTCCGCGGCCTCATCGGTGAACAGTTCGGTTTTCCAACAGTTCAACTGGCAGGTGGGGATCCCCATCTCCTTCAGACGGGCAAACTGTTCTCCGATATCGCCCGTTTTCAATCTTCCGTCCATATGGACCATACATCCCAGCTTCATGACGCGTTTCTCCTCTGCGTTTTGTTAAATATTCGAAAAAAATCGACGAAAGGGCTTGACACGTATACTCTTTTATTATATACTATAGATGCGGAAAAGTCAACGCGTTTTTGAGGCTTTTTTTTAACAATAAAAAGGGAGGAATTTCATGGAACACCAATCTTACTATCGGATTCCCGACGGAAGTCCCAATAACGTTTCCGCAGAAGACCGCCCTTATCAGATCAACGGAACGGGTTGGTACATTATTGAACGCCCCTATCTGACCAATCTTCCCGACGGACGGAAGGACTATTATCTGCAATACTGTCTGGAGGGGGGCATCACCGTTCAAGCCAACGGAACCACCCATTCCCTGCTTCCGGGACAGGCCATCATTCTGCCGCCCAACACCCCGTATATCTGCAAAAACGCCGCCGCGCGGGTGTGCTATTATTGGATCCATTTTACGGGCAGCGAGGTGGGAAGTCTGCTGGATCGGTTCGGACTGAAATGCAACAAAACGCATAATATCGGGATCAACGATCGGATCCCCTCCCTGTTCCGCGCCCTCTTTCGGGAATATCTGTGGCGGGACCGTTGCTTTGAGGATTCCTGCCACGCCTGCATGATCAGCATCTTTGCGGAAATGACGCGGATGCGAGAGCTGAACGCCCATCAAAACACCGCTTCGGTAGATTCAATCTTCCGCTCTCTTTCCTATTTTCATAACAACGTGGACAAGCCCGTTTCCGTGGCACAGTTAGCGAAAATCGAGCATTTCAGCCCCAGCCGCTATCGGACGGTGTTCCGCCGTTGCATGGGAATGGCCCCTTCGGAATACATGACCCGCGTTCGCATGCGTCGCGCCTGCGAGCTTCTGACCATGGCGGACCTGTCCGTGGGGGAGGTGGCGGAGGCCTGCGGTTATCCCGACCATCTCTACTTCAGTCGGGTCTTCCGTGCCCAGTTCGGTGTGGCCCCCAGCAAATACCGCGGAGAAGATGAAACAAAATAACAAGATCACAAAAAGAAGACCTCCCATGGTCTTCTTTTGTTTTGTTTCCGGGAAATTTTTCAAAAAAAGGACGGCAACCCTATTTACATTTCGCCGCGGGTTTGCTATAATATGGATAGAATATCATTGGAGGTTTGCCATGACAAACAGAGAACGCGCCTTGAACATCCTGCGTTATCAACCCGCAGACCGAATGCCCGCCGTCCATTTCGGATATTGGAGAGAGCTTCTGATCGAATGGGCGGAGCAGGGACACATTTCCATGGAACTGGCCAAAACGGCTCACGACAGCAACGAGGCCGATCGGGAGCTGGACAAAATTCTGGGCTGGGACTTCTGCTGGCACAACGTCCGCAGCGCGAAACGCGGCCTTTTCCCGCCCTTCGAGACCAAAATTCTGGAAACCTTCCCCGACGGTACCCAACGGATTCAGAACTCCGAGGGGCTCATCGAACGGCAAAAGCCGGGCAATCAGTCCATCCCTTCGGAGGACGATTATCAGCTGAAGGACCGCAAGGCCTTTGAAGAGCTGTATCTGCCGAAAATGCAATTCACGCCCGACCGCATTGATTTGGAATATTGGAAGCATTTCAACGAAACCAGACCCACGGACATTCCCGTAGGCCTTTCCCTGGGAAGCGTTTTGGGCGACATCCGCAACATGACCTCCGTGGTGGGCATGAGCTATCTTCTGTACGACGAGGACGAAGAGCTTTTTGCCGATATCGTGGACGCCTACGCGGAGATGCAGTATCAATGCGCCAAGGCGGTATTGGAAACGGGCGCAAAGTTCGATTTTGCCCATTATTGGGAAGACATCTGCTTCAAAAACGGTCCTCTGATCGCCCCCGGAGTCTTTGACGAGCTGTGTGCCAAGCACTACAAGAAACGCAACGATCTGTGCCGCGAATACGGCATTGATATTATTTCTCTGGACTGCGACGGCGTCACCGAAGCCCTCCTGCCCACCTGGTTCGAAAACGGCGTCAACACCATGTTCCCCATTGAGGTGGGGGTCTGGGGCGACCAGTTCGAACCCGCCCGCAACAAATTCGGCAAGGGCATGCTGGGGGTAGGCGGCATGGACAAGACCGCGTTGCGCAAGGACAAGGCCGCCGTGGACGCGGAGTTGGAGCGAATGACCCGCCTTGCCTCCATGGGCGGATTTATCCCCTGCCCCGACCATCGTCTCATGCCCGGCTCTAAATTTGAATTGGTACAATACTACGCGGAAAAAATCAAAAAAATCAAGTTTTGACGGTGAATTATGAACTACGGTACCGAATCCTGCAGCTGTGCCATGACGGAAATTCTTCCCGGCACCACCTGCACGCTCCCTTCCTGTGACGGCGTGGAAATCGACTTGATCACCGCAGGCACGGGAAGCCACTGTATTTTCGACCAGACCATCCCCTGCAAAACGGGAGACATCTACGTTCTGCGCCCCCAAACCGCCCACGCTTACGGGTGCGACGACGGTCCCATGACGGTGCGCCGTATCCTGTTGCGGGAAAAAGACCTGTTTGACGGCGATTTTTCCGCCCCCGACCATCCCCGCTTCTGTTACGGAATCTTTCGGGATCTTTCCCCCGTGGCCTGCGCCACGCTGAACCGAAAGACCTTTGAGGAAATCGAAGGACAGTTCCGCGCCCTTTCCAGAGAACTGCAGGAGCAAAAGGGTGAATGGAAGGAAGTGGTGAAGGCCTATCTTTCGGTGCTGCTCATCACCCTGAGCCGCTACACGGACAGTGCCATCAAAAACCCCGCCTCCTACTCCCCGGCGGAACGGGATCTGGTGCAGGCCGCTCTGCGAACCGTCAACGAAGCATTCGCATCCCCCTCCCTCACCCTGGAATCCATCGCCCGCAGCCTGTTCGTCAGCAAGGCCCATCTGAGCCGTCTGTTCAAGCGGGGCGTGGGACAGCCCTTTTCCGAATATCTGCGCCGGGTACGCATGAATCGGGCCTGCCGTCTTCTGACCGAAACGGAGCGCTCCGCGGAAGAGATTCTGACCGCATGCGGACTGCGGGATCTTCCCTCGTTTTACCGCACCTTCCACGAATACACGGGGACTACCCCCGTTCAATACCGAAACCTTCACAAAAAAGAAAAAATTATCGATAAAAAAGGAGAAAAACTTATGATCATCCTCAGCGAAATTTCCGAAAACCTGCAGAAGGGCAAAGCAAAGCTCGTCAAAGAAATGGTTCAGGCCGCCATCGACGAAGGGGCCAACCCCTCCGAAATCCTCAACGAAGGTCTTCTGGCCGGAATGAGCGTCATTGGCGAAAAATTCAAGAACAACGAAGTGTACGTTCCCGAGGTTCTCGTGGCCGCCCGCGCCATGAATATGGGCATCACCGTCCTCAAGCCCCATCTGGTGGCCAGCGGCGTTCAGGCCGTAGGCAAGGTCTGCATCGGCACCGTTCAGGGAGACCTGCACGACATCGGCAAGAACATCGTCAAGATGATGCTGGAAGGCAAGGGCTTTGAGGTAGTCGACCTGGGCACCGACGTCCCCGCCGAAACCTTCGTTCAGACCGCAAAGGAACAGGGCTGCCAGATCATCTGCTGCTCTGCCCTTCTGACCACCACCATGGACGTGATGGCCGACGTGGTCAAGGCCGCCGAAGCCGCAGGTATCCGCGATCAGGTGAAGATCATGGTGGGTGGAGCCCCCATCAATCAGGAATTCTGTGCCGCCATCGGTGCGGACTGCTACACCGTAGACGCCGCCTCCGCCGCAGACGCCGCCGTAGAGCTCTGCAATCAGCTGAAAAAATAAGAGGACTGTATTATGAACAGCACGGAACGCGTCCGCAACGCCATTTTGGGTAAGCCCGTAGACCGCCAGCCCATTTACGGCTGGGTTTACGCAAACCTGGAAGAGCCCATCACGGAAAAATGGGGCTCGGTGGCAGCATTCGAGGACCATTACGAGTTCGACGCCGCCCATATCTTCGGCGGCCCCGGGGTCTTCAACCAAAAAATCCTGGGCAAGATTCGGGAAGAAAACGGCGAGGTCGCCCCCGACGTTCTGCTGGAGCACGACTATTATCTGCCTCCCCAGACCGAAGCATCCTTTGAAAACATCAAAAAATCCATCTCCCACCACAAGGAGCGGGGTCGGTTCTGCTACGTGCAGACCCCCGGCTTCTTCGAGTGCTTTAACAACGCATTCGGCATCGAGGACCAGCTGGCTTGGCTTCTGATGTATCCCGACGAGATGGCGGAGTTGTATCGCCGCCACGCGGATTGGGTCATCCAATGCGCCGACCAAAGCATCGCCGCAGGAGCGGATATGATCCATATTTCCGACGACTGGGGCTCTCAGAAGGATCTGATGTTCTCCCCCGAGATCTGGTGGGAGTTGATCTTCCCCAACCTGAAAAAGGTGGTGGATCACGTTCATTCCAAGGGAGTTTTTGCATCCCTCCATTCCGACGGATGCGTGGCCAAGGTGCTGGACGGCATCGCGGAGGTGGGCTTTGATCTGATTCACCCCTGGCAGGAAAACGCCAATATGCCTTACGAACTGTATCTGGAAAAATATCAGGACAAATTCGCCACCCTGGGCGGAGTCTGCGTCCAGTCTGCCCTGGGGATTCTGCCCCAAGACAAATTGGAGCAGGAGATCCGCCGCGTGTTCGCCACGTTGAAGGGCAAGCGCTGGATCTGTTGCACCTCCCACTTCGTGCAGGATCACTGCACCATGGAAGACCTGGAATTCGCCTTTGACTTGATCTACAAATTAGCAAGGGAGTAAAATGATGAAGGAACTGACCTCTCGGGAGCGTATGCTCCGCACCTTCCGCCACGAAGAAGTGGATCGAATGATGATGATCGATTCCGCTTGGGCAGGCACCGTTGCCCGCTGGAAACGGGAAGGAATGCCCGAAAACGTCGATTGGAAGGACTATTTCGGCTTCGATAAAATCGGGGCCTATATGCCCGACAACTCCCCCCGTTACGAGCAAAAAGTATTGGAAGAAACCGACCGTTACCGCATCGTGACAACCAAATGGGGACAGACCCAGAAAGTGTTCAAGGCGCTGGACTCCACCCCCGAGGTGCTGGATTGTTATTACTGCGACTCCGACCGCTGGGAAGAAGCCAAGGCAAAGATGCGGCAGGACGCAGACGATCGGGTCAACTGGGAAACGTTAAAACGGGATTATCCCGTCTGGGAAAAGGAACAGCGCTACCGCCGCCTGGAGCTCTGGTTCGGCTTCGACGTGGCCCATTCCCACATGATCGGCACGGAAAACGTCCTCATCGGGATGATCGAAGAGCCCGAATGGTTCACCGACGTGGTGGATACTTATCTGACCACCACCCTGCATCAAGCCCAGAAAATGCTGGACGCGGGGTATCGGTTTGACGGCATTTTCTGGTATGACGATATGGGATACAAGGGAACCCCCTTCTTTTCTCCCGATATGTATCGGGAACTGCTGAAACCCTTCCACAAAAAGGCCATCGACTGGGCCCACGAGCGGGGCATGTTTGCGGAACTGCACTCCTGCGGGTTTATCGAACCCCTGATTCCCGACCTGGTGGACATTGGGCTGGATATGCTCAACCCCTTGGAGATCAAAGCAGGAATGGACCCCAAAAAACTGAAAGATACTTACGGCGACAAGCTGGCCTTCCACGGGGGCATCAATGCCCAGTTGTGGGACAAGCCCGAACTGGTGTTGCCCGAAATGGAACGGATCATTCCCATGATGAAGCAGGGAGGAGGCTACGTCTTTGCCTCCGACCATTCCATCCCCAACTCCGTTTCTCTGGAAACCATGAAACAAATTTCCGACTTGGCACACAAATTGGGCAAATATTGATTTGAGGTAGGATCATGAAGGAATACCAAGCACAGCTTGCAAGATACGAAGCCTTTTGGAATCGGGAAAACACCGACCGTTGCGTGTTGAATTTTACCGCACCCAAGGCGAATGCAACCCCCTTCCGCAAACCGAAGAACCTGGAAGAAAAATGGCTGGATGAAACTTACGTACTGGACCATTTTCGCCATTATCGGGAGAACACCGCCTTCGTGGCGGAAGCGATCCCCACCCTGTTTACCAATCTGGGCCCCGGGTGTCTCTCCGCTTGCATCGGCGGAAACTACGATCTGGCCGAAGGTACCGTCTGGCTGGACCGTCGTCCCGTCATCGAGGATTGGGAAGACTGTCCCCCCATCGAATTTGACGAAAACAGCGAAATGTGGCAACATCTTCTGCGGTTGCAGAACAAATTCATGACCGATCCCAGCGTATTTTTTACCATAACCGACCTGGGCGGCACGCTGGATCTTTTGGCGGCGTTGCGCTCCTCGGAAAACCTGCTTTACGATCTGTACGACGATCCCGAAGCGGTAAAAGAATATACCGCCCGCATCAACCGTATGTGGCTGCAAGCCTACGATCAGCAGGTGGAAACGGTACGCAAAGCGGGACTCCCCTTCGACACTTGGATGAAGATCCCCTCCGCAAAGCCTTGGTATCCTCTGCAGTGCGATTTCAGTTATATGATCTCCCCCGAGCATTTCGAGGAATTCGTCCTTCCCCACGTCACGGAGCAGGCGCGGCATATTGAACGCCCCGTCTGGCACCTGGACGGCGTGGGCGAGCTGGCCCACCTGGACATGATTCTGGATCTTCCCGGCCTTGTGGGCATTCAGTGGGCCCCCGGTGCGGGGCAGGCTCCCGAATGGGACGAAAAATGGTTCCCCGTCTACCGCAAGATTCAGGACAAGAAAGTAAATCTTATTTTGCGGCGCGGCGCCTCGGAAAAGGACGTCAAGGGCATGGAAAAGCTCATCAAGACCATCGACCCTGCGGGGACCTACATCTCCGCCGTGTTCTCCTGCGAGGAAAAGGCGCAGGAAATGGCGGAAAACATCGAAAAATGGTCGAAATAACGGAGAGAAAACCATTATGATCTCGCAAAAGGATAAAGAAATCGTTCGTGAGCTTGCCAAGCAATATATGGAACTGGCAAACTCTGACGAGCAACGGAATATGAATCAGCGGATGAAGGACACCAACGATCTGAAACTCGTTCGGCCTCCCGTAATTCTGGAAGAAATCCCCTGGTATCAGATGGATCTGGACGGGGAGCTGACCTGTCAATGCGAAAATCAGGGTGCCCGTAACGTGGAAACCTTCTTCCGCCGCGCCCTGTTCCGTCGCAAGCATTTTCGGGCCGACACCATGTTTGAACCCTTTTTCCGGGTCACCATGGCCTACGATTCTTCGGGCATCGGCATCAAGCGGCAGGAAGAAACCCTTGCCACCGAAAGCGGAAACCAGATCGTTTCCCATAGCTTTGAAGACGTTCTGGAAGAGGAAGACAGCGTTGAGCTGATCAAAATCCCCACCTTCACCCCCCGTCCCGACAAGGACGAGAAGGCCATGAATTTCTATACCGACCTCCTGGGGGACGCCATCCCCGTGGAACTGCGGGGTGTGGGCACCCGATACCACAACGCCTGGGACGACATCGTTTTCTTCCGTGGGATGGAACCGGTGTTGTACGATCTGTTTGACCGTCCGGAGCATCTCCACGCCATCCGTCAGCGTTTTCTGGATATTTTTATTGCCGAATCGGATTTTATCGAATCCCACATGAAGGTGGATCCCGACTACCCCAGTCTGCATTGTACCCCTTCCTACGTTTCCGGCCTTGCCGAGGACGGACTGAAGGCCGCGTGGCTGAGAACCAACGCCCAGCCCTTCTCCGACGTTTCTCCCGATATGCACGAGGAATTCGACGTGGATTACACTCGGAAGGTGGCCGACCGCTTCGCGTATACCTATTATGGATGCTGTGAGCCTCTCGACCGAAAACTGGACGTAATCACGAAAATTCCCAATCTCCGCAAGATCGGCGTTTCCCCCTGGGCAAAGGAAGATGTTATGGCGGAATATATGGGTGGGAAATACGTCTACTCCCGAAAGCCCAATCCCGCCAACGTGGCCATTAAAACCGATCCCGAGGTCATCCGCAAGGAGACCGAAACCACAGTAAAACTCTGTCAGAAATACGGTTGTCCCGCGGAATTCGTGCTCAAGGACATCAGCACCGTATCCCACCGCCCCGAAAATCTTATCGTCTGGGCGCAGACCGTTTCTCAGGTTCTCGACCAATACTACGGCGAATAATCCCGAAAGGAATTCCGTATATGAAAATCAATATGCGGGAATGGTTGAACGACCTTCCCAAATCGAAAAAAGCATTTCCCATTCTCTCCTTCCCCTGCGTGTCTCTGCTGGGTTGCACCGTCAAGGAACTGATCTCCGACAGTGACCGTCAGGCCGAGGGCATGGTGCAGGTGGCAAAGCGCACCGACAGTGCCGCCGCCATCGGATTTATGGACCTTTCCGTGGAGGCCGAGTGCTTCGGCGCCTCCATCCGAATCTCCGACGACGAAGTGCCCACCGTAACGGGCCGTCTAATTGAGGACGAAGAGGCCGCAAACGCCCTGTCCGTCCCCTCCGTAGGCTCCGCCCGTACGGGTCTTTATATCGAAGCTATCCGCAAGGCGGTGCCGCAGATCACCGACCGTCCCGTTTTCGCGGGCATGATCGGGCCCTTCTCTCTGGCCGCCCGTCTTCTGGACGTGTCGGAAATTATGATGGACTGCTACGACGAGCCCGAAAAGGTTCACACCGTCCTGGAAAAGGTGACGGAATTTTTGATCAACTACGCCAGGGCCTTCCGCGACGCGGGCGCCAACGGCATCATGATCGCCGAGCCCGTTGCAGGACTTCTCTCCCCCGCGTTGGAGGCGGAATTCTCTGCACCTTATGTGAAAAAGATCGTAGACGCGGTTCAGGACGATTTCTATCCCGTGATCTACCACAACTGCGGGGACAATGTGCTTCGCATGATCGACTCCATTTCCTCCATCGGCGCGGCGGGGTACCATTTCGGAAACTCCATCGACCTGAAGGAAATGCTGGAAAAGTTCCCCCAAGACCTCCCCGTCATGGGCAACGTGGACCCTGCGGGGATCCTACGCATGAGCAACCCCGAAACCGTCCGCGAAAAGACCTTGGAATTACTGGAAAACTGTTCCGCATACGCGAATTTCATCCCCTCCTCGGGATGCGACGTTCCCCCCATGACCCCCTGGAACAATCTGGACGCCTTCTTTGGCGCGGTGAAGGAGTATTATGGAAAATAAGCTGATCAAACTGGCTCTTTCCGTCGGATTCAACCGAGCGGAAATGATCGACGCTTCCCAAATCGTATGCGACCGCAAATTCCGGGAGCAGTGCGAGGCCAACGCCTGCGGAGTTTTCGGAAAATGCTGGATGTGTCCCCCCGACGTGGGCCAAATCGACGCCTTGATTGCGGAAGTGAAATCCTATTCCAAAGGCCTTTTGTATCAATCGGTCTTTGAACTGGAAGACAGCTTTGATTTCGAAGGCATGCAGGAGGGCGGACGCACCCAGAATCAGCGCAGTCGCGCCCTGCAGGAAGAGCTGAACAAGCTGGGATATACGGATTTTCTCCACCTCTCCAAAGGGGGCTGCGGCGTCTGTTCCCCCTGCGCAAAGGTTCACGGAGAGCCCTGCCGATTCCCCGAAAAGGCCCTTTCTTCCTTGGAGGCCTACGGCATCAACGTCAGCGCCACGGTAAAAAATACGTCGATGAAATACATCAACGGCGCAAACACCGTCACCTATTTCGGAATCGTTCTGTTCAAGGAGTAAGCCATGCCGATTTTGACCGTCACCCAAAACGGAAAAACCGAGACCCGCACCTTTGCGGGTCCGTCCCTTTTGAGCGATCTTCTGGCGGAGTTCGGGTACGCCGTCCCCCATCCCTGCGGAGGGCGGGGAACCTGCAAAAAATGCTCGGTTCTGCTGAACGGCACCCCCGTTCTGGCCTGCCGTACGGAGCTTGCCCAAGACGCCGCAGTCACCCTCCCCGATCGGGAAACAATCTCCTCGGCTACGGGAAGCCAAGAAAGCGGACGGCTCACCGAATCGGTCTGCCTTTGTCTGGATATCGGCACCACCACGCTGGCCCTCGCTCTGGTCTCGCTGGACGACCAAGCAATCATCCGCACCCTCACCGCCCCCAACCCCCAACGGGTCTTCGGAGCGGACGTGATCTCCCGCATCGACCGTTGCATGAAAAACGGTCCGCAAGAACAACAGACCCTTCTTTTGGAACAGGTTCGGGGGATGATTTCCGACCTGCTTTCGCAGTTCGGATTGCAGAAAATCGACACCTTGTACGTGGCGGGCAACACCACCATGCTGCACCTCTTTTTCGGGGTGGATTGCTCTGCCCTCGGCGTGGCGCCCTACACCCCCGCCTTCCTGGAATCCCGTACCCAATCGGGGGAAACCCTCGGTCTCCCCGCCGTCAAAACGGTCTGTGCCCTCCCCGGAATTTCCGCCTTCGTGGGTGCCGACATCGTGGCAGGACTGAACTTCGTGGGACTTCCGAAGGATGGAAAATGCCGTATTTTGCTGGACCTTGGCACCAATGCGGAAATTGCCCTGTTCAACGGTAAAAAAATTCTCTGCACCGCCGCGGCGGCAGGCCCCTGCTTTGAAGGAGCCAATATTTCCTGCGGGATGCCCGCCTCCCCCGGTGCGGTCTGCGCCGTGGAAGCCGACGGATCTTTCTCGGTCATCGGAAACGAAGCGCCCAAAGGCCTTTGCGCCACGGGCCTCATCGACGCCGTCGCGGAGGGGGTTCGCCGGGAGGATATCGACGAAACGGGATTTCTGGAAGAAGATCCTCTGGAAATCGGTCCAAACGTCGCCCTGACCGCCGCCGACATTCGGGAATTCCAGCTGGCAAAATCCGCCATCCGCGCCGCCACGGAATGTCTGATCAAACGGGCAAATATCACCTTTGCCGATGTGGAAGGCTTCTACGTAGCAGGAGGCTTTTCCGCGGGATTAAAGGTAAAAAACGCCGTATATACCGGACTTTTTCCCGAAGAATTGCAGGACAAATTCCACGGCATCAACAACGCAAGCCTTCTGGGCACCGTACGCTTCGCCTGCACACAAAAAATCTCCGCTCCCCTCGCAGGCGCGGAATACGTGGACCTCTCCGCCGACCCGCAGTTCTCCAACCTGTTTATGGAATACATGATGTTTTAAGAGGTTCGATATGGAAGTAATTTCGAATCGGGATCGGGAGATCCTCCGCCGTCTGGCAGCACAAAAACGGGAATACGCCGAGCATCCCCGCAACGAAGAAATCCTAAGGCAATGGAACGCGTTGGGCGAGGGCAAAAGGGAATCCCCCACCGCCCGTCTTCTGTTCAGCAATTTCCGCAACGAAGCGATTACGCCCCGCCTGCTTTGCGAAGGCAAGGATGCCCGCCAAATCGAATCGACCCTGCGAAGCAGCCTCGTGGGACGGGAATTATTCGACGACGACACCCCAATCTCCCCCACCTTTGAGCTGGGCTGGAAAATCCAAGTAAAACCCTTCGGCATCGATGCAAAGCGGGTACGGGACCCCGCTTCGGGCGGCTATCATATCGAGCCGGTCATCGAAGACGTTGAGGAAGAATTCGAAAAATTTCAAGGAGGCGGCTTCCGCGTAGACCGGGAGAACACCCTCTCCTATCGGGAACAACTGGACGACCTCTTCGGAGATATTCTCCCCACCCGCATGGTCACCCCCTCTTTGGGCGGCTCCATGACCAACCCCCTGGTACATCTGATCGGCATGGAGAATTATTATCTTGCCATGTACGATTGCCCCGAAGCTCTGCACAAAATTATGGATATGGCAACGAAGGTATACGAGAATTATTACGATTTTCTGGAACGGGAACAGCTTCTGTCCCCCACCTGCGGCATCAGCCCCCTGCACCAGGAAAGCTTTGCCTTCAACCATGAGTTGCCCACGGAAAACGTGACCAAAACCACCCAATGCTGGGGCTTTTTGGAATCCCAGGAAACCACCGCCGTCTCCCCCGAAACCTTCGGCGAGTTCGTCTTCCCCTATCAGGACCGCCTGGTCAAACGCTTCGGCCTCCTCTCTTACGGATGTTGCGAACGGGTAGACGCCATCTTCCCCGATTATCTGTCCCAATGGAAGAATTTGCGCAAACTTTCGGTCTCCCCCTTCAACAACGAAAATCAGGTGGGAGAATATCTGCGGGGAAGCAAGATCGTCTATTACAGCAAGCCCCGCGCCGACCTGGTGACCCACCCCGGTCCGCTGGACGAGGACGCCCTGCGCAAGGATTTCCAACGGGTCTGCACCGCCGCATCGGGATGCCTCTTTGAAATCGCCCAACGGGAAGTAATGACCCTGCACGGCGACATGGAAAAGGGCCGCCGCTACGTAAAAATCGCAAAAGAGTGCGTGGAGCAATACTGGAAACCCTGACCCTTTACGAAAAAAGCGACAATCTCTCGGACGCCCCGAAAGATTGCCGCTTTTTCATTTTTTTACGAATCCAGCCGAACTTACTTCAGGTTGTTTTCGTAGTTTTCGATCATCTTTTTGACCATCTGGCCGCCGATGGAACCGGCCTGCTTGGAGGTCAGGTCACCGTTGTAACCCTGCTTCAGGTTCACGCCGACTTCGTTGGCGGTTTCCATCTTGAACTTTTCCATAGCCTCTTTGGCTGCGGGAACTACGTGCTTGTTAGCCATAACTGTTTTTCCACTCCTTGTTTCCGACACGCTACCGTGTCCGTCACGATTTTTTTTGCGGTCTGTCAACCGCACCCATAGTTTGACTCGACGCGCAAAAAATATCAAATGTAATTTTTGGAAGTTTTTATCATCCCTTAAGCGATGAAAACATGAAAAAACAACATTATAATTCGGTATATTTTTGCACCAACGGATTTTAGATATCTGTTTTTTGCAAACATTGAAAATTCAGCATTTTTTCATTTTACCATAAACCGTTTTGGCATAAAACAAACTCATTGCAGATTTTCAACACTCCATACAGTAACGCATTCCTTCTCAACACATTTCTTGATTTTTTCAAAAAAAACCGTGCAAATTTCAAGTTTTGTGTACAACACAAGGTTGAGATTTGCATCGCATACCCACCGGCGAAAGGGCGGAAACCATATCGGTTTCCGCCCCGTATTTCGTGTTTTTATTTTATCATATCAATTCCTTTTTGAAGCGTATCCGCAGAAATAGCTCCGGTCGCTTGTGCAATCAAATATCCCTCTGCATCGATAAAGTATGTGGTAGGCAAGGAATATACACGGTAAGTGTTTGCCGCATGGGAGTCCGTATCATAGAACACCGGAAAGGTATATCCTTTTTCTGAAACAAACGCCTTTGCACTGCTGAGCGTTTCACGTCCGCCGGTCATATTGACCATCAAGAAATGGATCTCGTTCCCAAGCTCCAGATATTTTTCGTGGAAGTCAGGCATCTCGCTTTGACAAGGACCACACCAGCTTGCCCAGAAATTCAACACGATCGGCTTACCGACATAATCCGACAGGTTGACTTTGTTTCCCGATCCATCATAAACAGCGAAATCGGGAGCTTTCGTCCGTTGCCGATTTGTATCGTCCGTGCCTGATTTATCATTTTGGTTTTCGTTGTCATTTTTTTCTTGATCGCCTTGAATCAGCAGTTGATCGGGAGCACCGTTTTTACCGAGTTGCGTATAAAGCACCGAAGCGCCGCCAATCAGAAGAACAAATACCAACACAAGTATAATTATGTTTTTCCTCTTGCTCATAATTCCTCCTTATCCGAGAAAACTCAGAAACCGTCCGAGCATTCCCGTTGCCATCAGAATCCCGATTACAACAAGCAGACTGCCGCTGACGACATTGATGACTTTATAGTTTTTCTTGATCCAGTTGAATGCCGATTTCAGATAATCGATCAGCACTGCGCTGAGAACGAACGGGATGCCAAGTCCCAGTGAATATGCCAAAAGCATCAGCAGTCCCTCTACGATATGCGCCTGTTGGGATGCAAGCATCAACGCCGAACCGAGAAACGCTCCCACGCAAGGCGTCCAACCGACGGAGAACACCACACCGAAAAGCAGGGCCGAGAAGAATCCCATCGTATCGGGGTTGACCGATTTGCCGCCACCTCGGAACAGATTCAACTTGAACACTCCAAGGAAATTAAACCCGAAGAACACAACGATAAGGCCAGAGACGAGATTGACTGCCGTCTGATACTCTCTTAAAAAGCTTCCCACCGTTCCTGCCAGCGCTCCCAGCATCACAAACACGACGGTAAATCCGGTAACGAATCCGAGCGCACCTTTCAGCGTTTTGCCCGTAGTCCGTTCACCGCCGCCTGCAAAATAGGAAACGTAGATGGGCAGCATCGGAAGCAGGCACGGAGAAATAAAGGTTATGATGCCCTCTAAAAATGCGATCACATACTGCATTTCCCGTCACACCCCTTTCCGAAAAGTCCCGAGAGCAATAGTCCTATAACTCCCATATAGATCATCGTAATGATGGGATTTGACGTGATCGCACAGCTGCCCGTCGAACATCCCACGACATAATAATATCCAAGTCCCACAAGAGCACCGCCGATAGTAAACAAGAGCGGATGCAGCCACTTTTTAAGTTTTGATTTCATTTTCAGAAACCTCCTGCCAGATATTTCTCCGCCTCGTGAACCGCGACGGCACCATCGGCAACCGCCGTTACGATCTGGCGAAGCTCTTTCGTTCTCATATCACCCACGGCATATACTCCGGGGATATTTGTTTTTGTATCTTCTCCCGCAACAACGTATCCGTTCGTGTCGAGGGTGATCTGACCTCCGAGAAACTCGGTGGCCGGTTTTCTTCCCACACTGACAAACACGCCGTCGCAAGCAATTATGCTTTCCTCACCGGTATTCACGTCCAAAAGACGCACACCGGTAATTTTTGCCTCGTGAAGCAGTTCCTTTACCGTGCTGTTCCATCGAAATTCCACATTCTCTGCTTGCATCAGCGGTTCGTGATAGATCTTCGTCGCGCGAAGAGTATCACGGCGATGAACCAAGATCACCTTTTTGGCGATCCTGCTGAGAAGGATCGCATCCGCGGCTGCGGTATTTCCACCGCCCACCACAACGACCGTTTTACCGCGGTAAAACATACCGTCGCAGGCAGCGCAGTAAGCGACTCCGCGTCCGACGAGCTCCGCTTCCTTCTCCACACCAAGTTCTCTGGGATTTGCTCCGGTTGCGAGTACCACAGTCCTACTGAGAAATGTTTCGCTTGCAGTTTCGATCTGTTTTGGTTCTGCGGTAAGATCAAGATGAACGACCTCTGCCGTCTTACTCTTTGCCCCGAAGCGCTCTGCCTGTTTTTTCATTTTGTCGGCAAGAGAAAATCCATCGATTCCGTCCTCAAACCCGGGATAGTTGTCGATTTGATGAGTCAAAGCCATTTGACCGCCTGCCGAAAGACGCTCCAGCACGAGGGTGTCAAAGCCTGCTCTTACGGCATAAAGAGCCGCGGTATAGCCTGCAGGGCCGCCGCCTATAACGATCATATCGTAAACGTGATTCTCGTTTGCCATTTTCACGCACTCCTTTTTTCCTTTTCTGACCTTAGTATACCGCAATTCTTGTTTCACTTCCGTGATGATATCACAAAACTGTGAATAATTCAAGGCATTTGCCTTATTTGTATTGAAAAATTGACAAAAACCGTGTATAATAATAAAAAACACGTTCCTTGTCTGCGCTCTGCTTTTGCGCGGATAAGGGTAGGATGGATGATATGGAATTTCAAAACTTTTTTCCCGTATGGAATAAATTAAATACGGTTCATCAAGGACAGATCCTCGGCACGCTGATCACGCGCACGGTAAAAAAAGGAACGGTGATCCATAACGGCAGCAATGATTGCACGGGACTTTTGCTCGTAAGGTCCGGTCAGCTTCGCGCCTACATCCTTTCCGACGAGGGACGGGAAATCACGATTTACCGCCTGTTTGATCGGGATATGTGTCTGTTTTCCGCGTCCTGCATGATGCGCTCCATTCAGTTTGATATTACCATTGAGGCGGAAAAGGACACCGACCTTTGGATCATACCGGTGGAGGTATATCAAAGTATTATGGCAGAATCCGCACCGGTGGCGAATTACACGAACGAGCTGTTGGCCACAAGATTTTCCGACGTTATGTGGCTGATTGAGCAGATCATGTGGAAGAGTCTTGATAAGCGCGTTGCCGCCTTCCTCCTGGAAGAATCCACGATTGAGGACAGCGACACGCTAAAAATCACACACGAAGCCGTTGCCAACCACCTTGGTTCTCACCGTGAGGTCATCACACGAATGCTGAAATATTTTC
>JAGBIM010000011.1 GCA_017934975.1 Clostridia bacterium
AATCAACAGCATTTATGCAAAAAACCTTCCCTTAAAATTTCTCGTAAGGGAAATTTTAAGGGAAATTTTATGCTCAAACCCAAGAAAAAACCTGAAAAAGCCTGTAATATCAAGGTTTCAGGAATTTAAAGTTTGCAAAAATTTTTTAAGGAAAAGACACATTACCCCCGCGACCGCCTCCGAAGCCGCCGTCTTACTCCCTCGTTTGCGGCCCGATCCTTCTTTTAAACGACGTGCTATCGTGAGTCTCCCCTTAGTAAGAGGAGAGGAAGCGCGAAGCGGTGGAAGTGATTGCACCGCGCGACGATCGCGTGGTTTTCCGTATACAACAAAAGCCCTCGGATCGCTCCGAGGGCATCATGTTTATTCTTCGGTTTTTGCTTCGTTTTTCTTGCGGATGAGGATGATGGGCGTACATTGGTCGTCCTGTCCCGCAGGGTTGTCCCGAATGATCTCCGCCAAGGTTTCGTCCTTCAGGGTAACGGAGGGAGACTTGCCCAGAATCGCCACGGAAATGTCGCAGGCATCCACCAGCATACAGGGAATCCCCAGCTTTTCTTCGATCTCCTTGCAGACCCCGTTGGGATTTTCGGGGTTCAGGATGCCGTAATCCACGTATTCTTTATAAGAAATATCGTAGTCGATCAGCCCGTCGATGCCTTCCACCTCGTGGCCGCAGACCTTGTAGAACACGCCCTTCTTGCCGAAGAGCTTGGTCACCGCAGAGCAGAAGGCCGCCAAAAGCACCCGCGGAAGGCCGCAAAGCATGATGATCAACTGCATTTTATAAGGCGTGCCCGCACCGGGGCCCGCGGGGGTAACACGCACGAATTTACAGAGCAATTTCGCCCAGAATCCGGGGTGGATATCTTTGCGGTACACAATCCGTTTTTGACAAAGGGCGATGATTTTTTCGCTGATGGAGATAAAATCCCCTTCCTGCACGTGGGGTTGGGCAAACTCCTTGACCACCTCCACGTAATCGTCCCCGATGTTGACGAAACGGGTCTTGATGGCATACCGCTCGTAGGTCACGCCGTCTACGGTACGCTCTAAATTTTTCGATTCGTTGGGTTTCAGTTCCATGCTGATTTCTCCGTCCTGCGGAACTCCGCATTTTTCTCTACGGTCATAGTATACCACATTCCGCCCCCATTGTCAACCGATGGGCACATTTTTTTGCGTTTTTCCCCAAAAAAACAATTCCGCAGAGGACGCACACGGCCCTCCGCGGAACTTTTTTATGATTTGAAAGACAATTCTCCGCAAATCCCGTTATTTGGATTTCTTCTTGCGGATTACAAGGGCGGCGGTTGCGGCGGCAATGAGGACGACGCCTGCAGGCACGATCACCCACAGCCACGGGAAGGGGGCAGGGGCGGAGGGTATGTCGAAGACGTTCGAGGGGTCAAATTCGGGAGAAAACGCACATCCAGAGGCTTTCAACAAGCGGTTTCGGGCCTCTACTGCAGTTTTGGGGTCCTTGAATTGTTGAAGACAACAATCATAATCCGCCGCAAGAGAATAATATATTCCCCGTTCGGGATCAACCCAGCGAATTCCTCTTAAAGAGGCCTGTTCCGAACTCGGGTGATGCCCGTTGTAATAATAGAAAACGTTTCCAACTTGATAAACACAGTCTTTAGAGTCGAATGTATCCTCACCTGTTGCATCACCGATTTTCGCA
>JAGBIM010000012.1 GCA_017934975.1 Clostridia bacterium
AAAGATTCTTTCCCTACGGAATTGTGGAAGGTAACATTTTCCGTGTCAATCCCCTCAGTCACCTGCGGTGACAGCTCCCCTTACTAAGGGGAGCCTCAACGGAGGTGCCACGTTCAATTTATGCGTTCTGCGCAACCGTTTTCTCTCAAAACTCTTTTCGCTTTGAATTTCTACTCATCGGCAAAAGCCTCTATTGAACCACGCGACTATGGCGTGGTTTTCTGTATACAAAAAAACAGTGCATCCTGCGATGCACTGTATCGATATCGTTAATTTTATTCGGTTGCGGCGGATTCCTCGGGCAGTTTTTTCAGACCCGTCACCACCTGAATGAAGCGGTATCCGTAAAGGGAGAGGGCCAGAAGCATCATGCCCGTGGAGACCAGAATGGGCAACGTACTGCTCCAGAAGGAGGTTGCGTCGGGGCTGAAGAGCACCAGATAAGCCATCACCGTGTAGAAGACGAAGGTGGACAGTTTTCCGAACCATTCGGAGGACCGCATCTTACGAAGCTTGCGATAGAGCAAAAGCCCGCCGATGGCCTGAAAACTTTCCTTGACCAAAATCACGGAGAAAAGGATCCACATCATGGGGTAACGGATCAGAAGGCAACCCGAAACCACCGCCTGGGTAAGCTTGTCGGCCAAGGGATCGAGGAATTTGCCCGCCTCGCTGACCATGTTGAACTTACGGGCAATATATCCGTCCGCCACATCGGTAAAGGCGGAGAAAAGAACCGTAACCGTCGCCCAGATATGCTGACCGCGACAGTACAGAACCGCAAAAACGGGGAGCAAAAGCAACCGCAGATAGCAGAGCAGATTGGGGATCAGCAAAAGCTCTTTTTTCTTCTCCGAAAGCACGGCGAACACCTCCTTGAACAAGATACTTCTCTTATTATTATACTCTATATAACACTATATACCTTTTTCTTTGAAAAAGCAAGGGAAACGGGAAAAAGTTTGAAAAAGGTTCCATTTTTCGACAAAAAGAGGGGAAGAAATCTTCCCCTCTTCCTTCAGTCCCGAATCCCGAAGATCACGCGGAACAGACCGCGCAGGCATCGGGGAGACTTTACGGTTACGATCTTCACAGACGGCACCTTCCCTTTGCAGTTTCAGCCCATCCTATGCAGAAGATGCAAAAAAGGTGCGCGGGTCTTATTCGCCCAAAATGATTTTCCGCAGATCCGCCACGGTAAAGGCCTGATATTCCGCATCCTCGGGCTTCACGTTGCACCCGTCGGGATCAAAAAAGCAGCCGTCGCAGCCCGCCGCGTGCCCTGCCTCAATATCCAGAGGGCGGTCGCCGATCATGAGCATGCGGGAAGGGTCCACACCCCGTTGGGTCAGCACGTCGTTGAGGATATCGGGCTTGGGCTTTCCTTCGATGCCCCGTTCGGGATCAATGCCCGAAATCACGTCGAAATATGGGGTCAGCCCGTCCCGATCCAGATACTGCTTGGTAGCGGGGGCCCGTTTGTTGGAGCAGATGTGATTGCGGATCCCCGCGGCGGCAATATCCCGCAGCAGTTCGGGGATCCCTTCGTAGGGCAGGCATTGGGGGCCCAAAGTCCCGTCCTTTTCCACATGGATTTCCTCCCGCAGCTGCTCAAAGGAACAGTCGCACAGAGGCGCAAAATGCCGCATGGAGTGGCCCTGCGTGATGCGGTTCCAGCGGTTGATCTCCTCTAAATCCGCCTTGCATCCGTGACGCCACAGAACCTTGCGGAAGGATTCGTTGATATGGGGATAGGAGTTGTACAGAGCCCCGTCAAAATCCCATCCGATATCGGTATACTTCATCATGCGTCTTCCTCCGTCAAAAGGAAGCGATCTTACCGAAAGACCGCTTCCTGCGTTTTTTTATTCGTATTCTACCACGTCGACCCATTTGAGCAACAGCTCTTTTTCGTCGTCCTTACCCTTTACGGATTGGGAAGCGGCTACGATGGGCAGCCATTTCTGCACGTACTGATAGGCGGTGTCGCTCTTTTCACAGAAGAGGTGCATATATTTCTTGGCCAGATCTTCCTTCCCTTCCAGCCAGAAGAGAAGATAGGTGCGGGCCACGTCGGCGGAGGCGTTGCCCTGGGTTACGTGGGCCCAGTCGATGATATAAGCCTCTCCCGCGGGGGTGATGATCACGTTGGAGGGGTGGAAATCCCCGTGACAGATCTTGGTGTGGCGCTTCATGCCCTCCAGACGGGTGTGCAGATCGTAGCGGGTGGTGGCGTCCAGATCCGCCTGGGAAATCTTTCCGCGCATTTTATCCCGCAGACGAATGAGCATGGAGGGAGCCTTGGTGGCGTGGATCTTCATCTGCAGATCCACGAAGAGATTCAGATATTCCTCTTCCTTTTCGGGATGCTCCAGCATCAACTGTTCCAGGGTCTTTCCTTCCACGAATTCTTCCACGATGGCCCACTGTCCCTCGGCCTTGCAAACCTCGATGACCTTGGGAACGGGAAGGGAGGTGGTTTCCAGAATGGCGTTGTTCATGGCCTCCCGCAGGATGCCCTCCTTGGAGAAGGTATCGTTGAAGACCTTAATGATGGTGTCCCCGTCCCGATAAATCACCTTATCGGGGCGAACGGCGAGTACGTTATTCAGATTCATGTTCGATCTCCTTTCCGCATCAGACCGCGTCGTGGTTGCCGTAATAGGCGTTGAGATACATTTGCTTCAGTTCGCTCATGAGAGGATAGCGGGGGTTAGCGCCGGTGCACTGATCGTCGAAGGCCTGCTCCACCATCTCGTCCAGGCGGGCCAGGAAATCCGCCTCGTCGGGGACGTAATCGCGGATGGTTTCTTTGATTCCCACCTGAGCCTTCAGGTCGTTGATGGCCCGAATCAGGTTCTCGGTCTTTTCTTCGTCGGTGTTGCCGCCCAGGTTCAGATAATCGGCAATCTCCGCGTAACGGGCCAGGGTATGAGGATGATCGTACTGGGAGAAGGTGCCCATCTTCACGGGGGTCTCGGAGGCGTTAAAGCGGATGACCTGCTCGATCATCAACGCGTTAGCGACCCCGTGGGGCAGGTGATGGAAGGCCCCCAGCTTGTGCGCCATGGAGTGGCAGATGCCGAGGAACGCGTTGGCAAAGGCCATCCCTGCCATGGTGGCGGCGTTGGCCATCTTTTCCCGGGCGAGAACGTCGGTCTGTCCGTTCTCGTAAGCACGGGGCAGGTATTGGAAGATATTCTTCAATGCCTGCAGGGCAAGACCGTCGGTATAATCGGTGGCCAGCATGGCCGCGTAGGCTTCCACCGCGTGGGTCACCGCGTCGATGCCCGAAGCGGCGGTCAGCCCCTTGGGAGCGGACATGTGGAAGTCGGTGTCGATGACGGCCATATTGGGGAGAAGCTCGTAGTCGGCCAAGGGATATTTCACCCCCGTCTTCTCGTCGGTAATGACGGCAAAGGGCGTCACCTCCGAGCCGGTACCCGCAGAGGTGGGAACGGCGATGAAATAAGCCTTTTCCCCCATCTTGGGGAAGGTATAAACACGCTTGCGGATGTCGATAAAGCGCATGGCCATATCCATAAAGTCCGCATCGGGATGCTCGTAAAGAACCCACATGATCTTGGCCGCGTCCATGGCGGAGCCGCCGCCGAGCGCAATGATGGTGTCGGGTTGGAAGGCCCGCATCTGTGCCGCACCCTCCGTAGCATTGGCCAGAGTGGGGTCGGGCTGAACGTTGAAGAAGGTAGCGTGGGCAATGCCCATTTCGTCCAACTTATCGGTGATGGGCTTGGTGTAGCCGTTCTGATAAAGGAAGCTGTCGGTGACGATAAAGGCCTTTTTGGCGCCGCGGACGGTACGAAGCTCGTCGAGGGCAACGGGCAGACAGCCCTTCTTGATATAAATCTTTTCAGGTGCACGGAACCAAAGCATGTTTTCCCTTCTTTCGGCAACGGTTTTGATGTTCAGAAGATGCTTGACGCCCACGTTTTCCGAGACGGAGTTTCCGCCCCAGGAGCCGCATCCCAACGTAAGGGAGGGGGCAAGCTTGAAGTTGTAAAGGTCGCCGATTCCCCCGTGGGAGGAGGGGGTATTGACCAAAATACGGCAGGTCTTCATACGGGCGGCAAAGGCGTCCAGCTTTTCCCGTGCGGTGATCTCGTTCAGATACACGGAAGCGGTATGTCCGTAGCCGCCGTCGGCCACCAGCTTATCCGCCTTGTCGAGAGCCTCGGCAAAATCCTTGGCCTTGTACATGGCCAAAACGGGAGAAAGCTTTTCGTGGGCGAATTCCTCGGAAAGCTCCACGCTCTCCACTTCCCCGATAAGGATTTTGGTCTGCGCGGGAACGGTGACCCCCGAAAGCTCGGCGATCTTGGCGGCCTTCTGGCCCACGATCTTGGCGTTCAACGCCCCGTTGATGAGGATGGTCTTGCGGACCTTTTCGGTCTGTTCGGCATCGAGGAAATAGCATCCGCGGCGGGCAAATTCCTCCTTCACCGCGTCGTAAACGCTCTCCAGCACGATGACCGATTGCTCGGAGGCGCAGATCATGCCGTTATCAAAGGTTTTGGAATGGATAATGGAGTTGACGGCCAGCAAAAGGTCGGCACTGTCGTCGATAATGGCAGGGGTATTCCCCGCGCCCACGCCGATGGCGGGCTTGCCCGAGGAATAAGCAGCCTTGACCATGCCGGGTCCCCCCGTGGCAAGGATAATATCCGCTTCCTTCATGACCAGGTTGGTCATTTCCAGGGAGGGCACGTCGATCCAGCCGATGATCCCTTCGGGGGCTCCTGCTGCTACCGCCGCGTCAAGAACCAGCTTGGCGGCGGCAATGGTGGATTTTTTCGCGCGGGGATGGGGGGAGATCACCATGCCGTTGCGGGTCTTGAGGGCCAGAAGACACTTGAAAATAGCGGTAGAGGTGGGGTTGGTGGTGGGGATTACCGCGGCAACCACCCCGATGGGCTCGGCGATCTTTTGAATGCCGAAGGCCTTGTCTTCTTCAATCACGCCGCAGGTTTTGGTGTCCTTGTAGGCGTTGTAAATGTATTCGGCGGCGTAGTTGTTCTTGATGACCTTGTCTTCCACCACGCCCATGCCCGTTTCTTCCACCGCCATTTTGGCAAGGGGAATGCGGGCCTTGTTTGCGGCGGAGGCGGCGGCCAGAAAGATCCGATCCACCTGCTCCTGGGTATAGGTAGCAAAGGTCTGCTGGGCCTTGCGGATCTGCACCAGACGGGCTTCCAGCTTTTCTACGCTGTCTACGATAAACTGTTCCATAATAAGTCTCCTTCTCCCCTCGGCAGGGCGCCAAAAAGGGTACGGTTCGTTTTTACCTGCTTATTATAGCACAGAAAAATCGATTTGTAAAATACCAAAATCGCATATCGGTATGCCTTTTTGGGCATTGCGTCACTCGCCCACCCGACGGGCAACCTTGTCCCGCACCCGTTTGATCTCCCGGATGAAGGCGTGATCCAGCTCGGAAAACTTGTAATTCTCCCGCCAAATCAGCAGATCCACGTAGGGACGGTTAAAGCCCTTCAGGCGGCGCTGAACGAAATTATACCGCTTCAGAATGTTCTCCGGCATGGGCGAAGTGAGCAGGAAGGTGGTGGGGATGGTGCTCAAAAGCTCGTAGCCGCTGGCGCGCTCGTAGATATAAATATGCTTGTCGATGGCCTCGTCAAACTCCCCTTTGCGCACCTCCGCAAGGGGAAGAGAGGGCACGTAAGGGTCCCCGTGCCCCAGACGGACGCAGTCGCAATCCACTAAGTCGGAGAAGGTCAGATCCTCCTTGTCGGCCAGAATGTGCTCCGCGGAAAAGAGGACGATGGGATCAAATTCCCAGATCACCTCACTGCGCAACCCCTTTTCCGACAGAAAACGGTCGAAATAGGGCTCGTATTCCTTGGCGTAGCGAATGATGCCCAGATTGTAATTGTTCTGCAGAATGTTGTTAATGGCCTTCAGAGAGTTGGTCTCCCGATAATTGATCTCGATCTGCTTGGTCAGGTCCAATTCCCCCACCAGTTGCTTAAGGGCGTGGGCCAGATAGCCCGCACGGGGGATGGAAATGTTCATGCGTTGCTTGTCCTTGGCGGAGGGGTTGTAGAGGGTCTCCACCTCCCGCACCTCTTCCAGAATCCGTCCCGCGTGGGAAAGGAAAATTTCCCCCTCGGGGGTGGGCACAATGCCCTTGGAGGTGCGCTTGAAAATGGTGATGCCCAGAGAATCTTCCAATTCCTTAATGGCGCGGGACAAGCGGGGCTGACCCATGTACAGATTTTCCGCCGCCAGGGTAATGGAGCGGGTGCGGGCCACCTCCGCGGCGTATTTCAGATGCAACAGGTTCACGTCTCGTCCTCCCGTAAATTCAAAAGGTATTGTCCCACGCTGTGGGCAAAGTGCAACCCCTCGGGCAACAGATCTGCGGGAAGGGAACGAAGATATCCCGTCAGTTCAAAGGTAAAGTCCCCCTCGTAGCCGTATTCCGTCAGGGCCTTCATAATTTCGGGCCAATTCAGCTTTGCCAAAAAAGGCAACTGATGGCGATCCTCCAGATAATCCGTATCCTGCACGTGGAGGGCCTGCAAAATCTTCGAATCCATGCCGCGGATAAACTCCTCGGGCTCAAAGCCCGTAATGGACGCGTGTCCCAGATCCACGCAAGCCACGAACCAAGGAGAATTCAAGGCCTTGATCATAGCGTTCAATTCGAAGGGAGAGCCGAGGCGACCGCGGATACAATTACGCTTCTTGTCCCGGAAAAAGAGATTTTCCACCGCCACGCGGATGCCGAATTTCTCCGCGTAGGGCTCCAGGGATTGATAGAATTTTACGTTATAATCGAATTCCGTATCGGAACAGCCCGCAGGAACTCCCGCGGCGTGCACGATAATGGCGTCCGCCCCCAAGATAGCCGCAGCCTCCAAGGATTGCACCACTCGACGGTACGCGGGGTCCTCCAAGGACAAGGACCCGTCGCTCGTCACGGGGAAGGGCGCGTGGGCCTGATTGCACCGAAGCCCGATGGAATCCAGATAAGCCCGAAGGGAGCGGGCGTAGGATTGATATTCCTCCGTATACATGGGGAATTCGTCCTTCGCCCAATAAAAGGAATAGTCCACGCAGTCGAATCCTGCGTCCTTGATCATTTTCAACCCTTCCAATTCCCCCACCCGTTCCCGGGGGACGTAGTTTTCAACAGACAGCTTCATGCCGTATTCCTCCACTTGTTTTTTTCATTATATCATATTTTGGGGGGAAAATCAAGCAAATTCCGTCCAAAGAGCAAAAACTTCCATTCCTTTTTTATCTTTTCCGTAAAAAAAACGAAATTCCCCCTTGCAAAAAAGGGGGAATCGTGTTATAATGAGACGTAGATCAGTTCGTTTCCGCGCGGCAGAAGGAGAAATTCTTCCGCAAGGTGGGCAACAGCGCCGCCAGAGCCGCAGACACGGCCACGGTGATAATCGTTTCGGGGAGCATATAGGACATATTGTAGAACAGCGCCCAGCTCAAGGCCGTGTACCCCTCCTCGGCCCACATTCCGAAAAAGGCCCAGCCCGACAGGAAGTGGAAGCCGAAGCGCAACACGCACACGAAGAGAGAGCCCAACACCGCCCGCAGAGAATCCTTTCCGCGGAAGATGCCCGCCAAGCCGATTACGGTATAGGCAAGGATATAATCCAGCAGGATGCTGCAGATCAGCACCATGGGGGACAGTCCCCAGGAGCCCATGCCCTCCATAAAGCCCATCAGAAGCTGGAGCACGGAATTGACGAAGGCGCACCCCAAGCCCCATTTCGTACCGAACAGCAAGGCAACCAGAACGATGGGAACCATGGACGCAATGGTGACAGAGCCGCCCTGAGGCCAGAATTTGAAGGGGGCAAAGAGGCTCAGAACGAAGGACAAAGCCACCATCATGGAACAGAGAGCGAGTTTTTTCAGCGAATCGTTTTTCTTCACAGAGAAAAACCTCCTATTATAGTATTATAAAAACGAATCTCTCGCCGACGTTCCTTACGGGGACCGGTCTTCCCGCAAAAAAGCGTCAAAAAAATCCTCCCACCGTACGGTAAGAGGATGACGTTAACACCAATGATATGTTTGCATCTTCCCTCCGCAGGCTCTTGCTCCTGTTCAGGTTCAATGGGTTTCGGGCTTCTGCCCGCTCTCAGCGCAGTAATCAGCGCACCCCGGCAAGGATATTCATTTTTACGGCTCTATTATAGCACGGCTTTTTCGACTTGTAAAGGCTTTTTTTGATTTTGTTCGCATTTTGTAAAATTTACGTAGGGAGGAATCGGACCTTGCAGCAGCACGTCTTTATTCTCAACCCCCAGGCAGGCTTCCGTAAATTAGAGGAATGGAAAAGGCTGATTGCCGAAAAATTCGGGGATCAGGCCGTGATTCGCCTCACGGAATACGCGGGCCACGCCACGCAAATCGCAAAAGAATACCGCAATTCCGTCGTCTACGCCGTGGGCGGGGACGGCACGGTCAACGAGGTCATGAGCGGCCTTGTGAACACGGACAACGCCCTCTGCATTCTGCCCGCGGGGAGCGGCAACGATTTCGTGCGGACCTTGTACAAGGACATCAAGAAAAAACACCGCACGGTGAAAGGGATTCTGGAACGGATTCACACCTTCCGTCCCAAAAAAATCGACTGCGGACGGGCGGGGGATCGGTTTTTCATGAACATCGCCTCCGTAGGCTTTGACGCGGAGGTGGTGCGCAATTCCGAGCGGTACGAAAACAAGCCGGGACTGCGGAAGTTAAGTTACATTCTCGCTATTTTTTACACGATCTTCCGTTATCACGGAGTGGATTTGGAATGCGAAATCGACGGCGAACCCTTCAAGCAAAAGTCCCTCCTGCTCTGTATCGCCAACGCAAACTACTACGGCGGCGGGGTAAAGATCGCCCCCGAAGCCAAGGTTGACGACGGAAAGCTGGACGCATACCTGATCGAATCGGTCAGCTCCATGCGGTTTCTTTCGGTGCTCCCGAAGCTCATGGCGGGGACACACACCAAACTTCGGTTCGTCAAACATCGGCTCTCCCGAAAGGTTACCTTCCGCGGAGAAGGGCTGACCCTCAATCTGGACGGAGAACTCTTCCCCACCAACGAGGTTACCATTGAAATTATTCCCGACGGCATCACCGTCCTTGCCCCTTAAAGGAGAAAATTATGAAAAAAATTCTGTCTCTGTTGCTCTTATCCGTTTTTGCGGTAACCCTCTTTTGCAGCTGCTCCGCCCCCGTCATCTATCCCGAAGAGGACGCCGCCCGCAAATGGCTGAAGGAACGCACCGTGGGCTATGAAAAACTGGAAAACGGCGCCACGTGGCTGCGCAAGGACGCGCAGGGCTTCCTGGTCTATCTTGCCACCTCTTCCCAGAGCGCAAAACCTTTCCTGGAAGTGGAATACGATCCTTCCAACGTAAAAACGCGGGACAGCGCCCTTATCACCGTGTACGGAAACGGTCAATCCCACGGGGCGGTCTACAACACGAACTGCGTTTTCGACCCCTACGCCAACGATTACCACCACTCCATGCAGGTTTATCGGAAGGACGAGGACACCTACCGCATTTTCTTCTGGTTCTATTATGCGGACACGGACTTTTACCCCATTCCGAAGCTGCTGACCGAAGAACAGTATCAGCAAATGCTGACCATCGTCAACGCCTACACCGACGAGCAGTATCAAATCAGCGAAAACGCGGGAGAGAAGCCGATCAACTACGCGGGCGCGTTTCTGGACTCCTACAAAGCCACCTACGCTTCCGACCTGGTTTCCGACCCCACGGGCTCGGTCTTCTACGAATACGCTCCCCTCTCCAAGGAACTGCAGGACAAGCACGGCGGGAACAACTCCTACTTCGTGGTCACCTTCCACAATCTCTTTCAGGATCTGAACCTTTCCGTGCAGGATTGGCGGGATTCCTTTGCGTCTCTGGGATACGGCGAATACAGACCCGCCTATCAGATCCTCTATTTCGATCTGACCATCGGATCCTCCGTCATCGGAATGGATCTGAAAACCTCCGACGTGTACTTCTCCCCCGCCCTGCAGGATTCGGGTATCATCTTCAACTACGATTTCTGCCCCGAGCTGGCAAAGCAGTCCTTCATGCGCGTCACCAAGAGCTGATTTCAAACAAGACAAAAGGCACACCTTTGTGGCACCCTCCGTAAGGAAGGTGCCACAGTTATATTCGCCTTGCGGCGAGTTATATTGCTTCGCAGTTATATGATGTTTCACATCGTGATGTGGTCCTTCGGACAGTTAAAAGGCGAATATAATATCACTGAAACCGCAAGGTTTCAATATCACTTTTGCTGTTAGGCAAAAATATCACTGCAAATAATAGTTTGCAATATCACTTTACCTGCCGAGAAAGGTATTCTTTATTTTCGGCAAGTATTTGCTCTTCTCAAAGTATGTAACCCACTATGACACTTTCAGTTCCGGAAAGTGTCATTTCTATTTATATTGAAAACGGAGACAACTTCTTTACGAAGTGTCTCCGTTCGGTGTGCCTTGTTTTTTATCTTCTTTTATTTGCGCTTGCGAAGGAAGATCAATCCTGCCGAGCCGCCGCCGATGAGAACCACCGCCGCGGGAACGGCAACCCACAGAAGGGGGATGCCGTCCGTTTCCTGCTCGTAGGAAACGGTGGTGGAAAGGTCGGTCCGTTCCGCAGAATCCGTCACGGTCGGCGCAGGATTCAAGTCAGAGGGCGCAGCCTCCACGGAATCGGTCAACTCCGTACCGTTGCTTTCGGTGTCGGAAGAAATCTCTTCTTTCGTGTCCGTGACGGTCACATCCGAAGCGTCCGAGGTGTCCGAATCGGGTTCGGAGGTCTTCGGAGCCAACACGGTGACGGGAATGGCGTGGGTGAGGGCCGTGCCGCCCGAGGGCGTGGTCATTTTGCAGACCACGTAATAAGTGCCCGCTTCTGCGGTGTCACAGTGCAAGGTGTCGGTTTTCGCGGATTCATGGTCGATCGCCTCCCGCGTGTAAGGGTCCCCCTTTTGGCACAGAGACCATTCGTAGGAAACGGTGCCGCCCTTGGGGTCGGTGGCGTTGCAGTACAGATCCGCAACCGCACCCAGCTCCACCGTCAGCGAGGCGGGAACGCGGAAAGTGGGAGGCATGGCCGTCCCTTCTTCGAGAACGTTGACCCGAATCTGCTCCGTGTCCACGGAATTGGTTCCGTCGGAAACGGTGCAATAGATCTTCGCCCCGTCCATCCCCTTCAGAACACCGCCGAAGTGATAGGCCGTGCCCGTGGGACTGCCGCCGTAATCTTCTCCCGCAAAGGCCTCCCAGGGCTGACTGCCCGTGGGCTTGCTCAGATCGTAGGTCTCACCCTCAAAAATCAGATTCCACTGATAGGTAAGATTCCCCGCCGCGGAATAGGCCTCCACCTCGTAGAAGGCCACCCCGTATTCCGGGAAAGTCCCCTCCTGAGGCTGACGCAGGATCTCAACCACCGGCGCCGACTCCGAGGGAGCGGCAAAGGCCGTCACGGAGCAAAAACAAAGAAAACAAGCCACGCATAAGAAAACAATCGCTTTTTTCATACGCGTTTCCTCCTTTTTTCAAAGGGCTTATTTCTTGAAAATCGCAAGAAAGTCCGCCCATTTTTTCTTTCGGATGACAAACCAGAACAGAACGAAGAGCAGGATTTCTGCCGCAAGGGTAGCGGCTACGGTGATGCCCACGATGACCCAGGTGCCAAGCCCCGCTGTCCCGTTTCCGCTTCCGTCCGAAGGGCCAAGATCGGTGCTGTCGGAGCCGGAAGGACCAAGGTCGGTTCCGTTGTTCCCGTCCTGTTCCGTGGCAACGAATTCAATGTAAACATCCGCGTGCGTGGATTCCTGCATTTCCACCGTGGCGGGGAGTCCGTTGACGGTGGCGGTTACAGACCACAAAAACTCGCAGTTCTCTTTGGCCACGAGGGGGATGCGGGCCTTGTAGGTCTCCCCTGCAACGAAGGTGCCTTCAAAGGGCTGACCGTTATGGAACCAATAGACGTTGCTGGCGAAACAGTTTGCCCCTTCGGGAACACGGGACGGGGTGGAATCGGGGGTTTCTCCCGCAACGGGGGGAACCACCCCGGTAATATCGATTTTATCCATTTTTGCTCCGGCGATAAAATCAATCCGAACCTCTACGTGAGAGGTTTCCTGCATTTCCACGGTAGCAGCCTTGCCGTTGACCGTGGCGGCCACGGTCCACAAAAATTCAAAGCCATCCTTGGCAACCACGGGAATCCGTGCCTGATAGGTTTCGCCGGAGACGAACGCGCCATCAAAGGACTGGCCGTCCTTGTACCAATAAACGTTGCCGGCAAAGTAGTTTGCTCCGTCGGGAACCTTGGGGGGCGTAACGGTGGGGGTCTCTCCTGCAACGGGGGAAACCACCCAGATGATATCAATTATATTCATCTTTTCGTCGGCAACAAAATCAATGCGGACCTCTGCGTGAGAGACTTCCTGCATTTCCACGGTAGCAGCCTTGCCGTTGACCGTGGCGGTCACGGTCCACAAAAATTCGCAGCCTTCCTTGGCAACCACGGGGATCCGTGCCTGATAGGTTTTGCCCGCCTCAAAGGAACCGTCAAAGGGCTGACCGTCTTTGTACCAATAGACGTTGCCGGCAAAGTAGTTTGCGTCGTCGGGAACCTTGGGAGGCGTGGTAGTGGGGGTTTCGCCCGTAACGGGAGAAACCACCCAGACGATATCAATTTTATCCATCTTTGCCCCGGCGACAAAATCAATACGAACCTCAATATGCGAAGATTCCTGTATTTCCACCGTGGCGGGAAGCCCGTTGACGGTGGCGGTGGCGCCCCACAAAAATTCATATCCGTCCTTGGCAACCAAGGGAATCCGTGCCTGATAGGTTTTGCCCGACTCAAAGGAACCGTCAAAGGCCTGGCCGTCCTTGTACCAATAGACGTTGCCGGCGGTATAATTCGCGCCGTCGGGAACCTTGGGGGGCGTAACGGTGGGGGTCTCTCCCGCAACGGGGGGAACTACCCAGGAAATTTCGGCAGAATCCAATTTTCCGGTGGAAATAGAGCTGAATTCCAGAACGATGAACCGACCGGGGCCGTTGTTCTCAATCTGGGCCGTTTTTCCGTTGACGGTGGCCGTCATCGAATCCGGGAAATAATATCCGTCCTTGGGGGTAACGGGGATCTTCGCCGTATAGGTTTCTCCGTTGACAAAGGTCCCGCTGAAGGAGGTACCGTTTTTATACCAGTAGACGTTAGAAGCGTAATAATTTGCGCCGTTGGGAACCGTTGCGGGGGCGGTCACGGGGGTCTGTCCCACGGCGGGGTACACAACACCCGTCAGCGAAACCGAGTCAACGGCCTGAAACCCGTCAGCGGAAGCGGTGTATTTTTGAAGAATGTCGACTTGTTTTGCATTTGAATAGGTGACCTTTACGGATTTTCCGTTGACGGTGGCGGTGGTGTTGGTGGAAAATTCATAATTGGCCTTGGGCTTCAGAACAATTGCAAGCGTATAATCCGCATTGGCAATGAATTCGGGCCCGGGCGTTCCGGCCCAAACGGCAAGTTCAATGATGTACCCGGCATCGGCGGGGACCTGCAGCCCCAAATCTGCGGGCTTCTTCACCCCTGCCGCAGGCTCGGTCAAGCCGGTAATGGTGACCGTATCAATAACCGTGTTTGCCGCAAAGGCGGTCACCGAAAAAAGGCTTGAAAAAATCAGAAGCAGGGAGAGAGAGAGAGAGAGAGA
>JAGBIM010000013.1 GCA_017934975.1 Clostridia bacterium
AAAGATTCTTTCCCTACGGAATTGTGGAAGGTAACATTTTCCGTGTCAATCCCCTCAGTCACCTGCGGTGACAGCTCCCCTTACTAAGGGGAGCCTCAACGGAGGTGCCACGTTCAATTTATGCGTTCTGCGCAACCGTTTCCTCTCAAAACTCTTTTCGCTTTGAATTTCTACTCATCGGCAATAGCCTCTATTGAACCACGCGACGATCGCGTGGTTTTTGTATACAAAAAGACCGAGAAGAAAACTCCTCTCGGTCTTGACGTTATCCGGTTCCCGTGTTGCGGGTCTTCGGTTTCTCCACGGCGCGGGCCACCGCGTCCGCGATCAGACGGGCGGCGTGGGGGTTGATCTCCCGACGCTGGGTTTCCCGCATTTTTTGGCAGGCTTCGGGATCGTTCAGCAGGGATAAGACCTCCTGCACCGCCTGCTTTTCCGTGGAGGCGGCACGGGACATCCCCATGGCGGCGAAAAATTTCGCGTTGGCGCTTTCACAGCCGGGGATGGTTTTCAGATGCACCAGGGCAACCCCCGCTACGGCGGCCTCGGTGGTGGAGAGTCCGCCTGCTTTGGAGAGCATCACGTCGGCGGCTTTCATATAATAATGTACTTCTTTGGTAAAGGGCACGGTGAAGACGGGGAGTTCTTCGCAGTCCTTTTGGATTTTTTGCGCCAGCTTTTCGTTGCGGCCGCAGAGCACGTAAACCTGCGTGTCGGCAGGGTTCACGGCGCGGGCCACCTTTTCCGCCAGACTTCCCATGGTCTGGCATCCCACGCCCCCCGTCATGATCAGAACGATCTTTTTGTTGGGGCTGATGCCCAGATATTTCCGTGCGTCTTCTCGGGAAAGTTCCCCCGCGAATTTCCGATCCACGGGGATCCCCGTATAAAAGAGCTTTTGTTTTTCCAGCCCCTTGCGAAGGGCGTCGGCCTCGATCCCCTTATGGGGAAGGAAGTACCCCGTCATGCCCGTGCGGGTGTAGGGATGGGTGATATAGTCGGTAAAGACCCCGAAGGTGGGAAGGTCGATCTCCTTGTGCCGCCGAAGCCCCTTCATGGCCTCCATGCCGAACACGTGGGTGCAGATCACCGAATCGAAGTTCCCCTTCCGTACGAAGCGGTCCAGCTTCCGCAGATTGGTGCGGATCATGGCGTAAACGGGGGAAGCCATACGCACCTTGCTGAAGGCGTGCCCGCTGTTGTAGATCACCCCGAAGGCCTTGGGGGTGCGGCGGATCATGCCGTTATAAAAGGAGCAGACGAAACGGGACCCGTATTTGGTGGGGATTCCGATGGGATCTGCGATGACGTATTCCCAGCCTCTCGCCTCGTATTCCCGCGCGATGGCACGGGCGGCGGAATCGTGTCCGTCCCCCGTATGGCAGGTCAGAATCAGAGTCCTCATCGGGAACCTCCTTTTTTAATCACGCATTTAAATCACGTAAAAGAGAATACAGATAAATTGCAGCACGCTGCCCGCCACCACGAACAGATGCCAGACCGAGTGCATATAGCGGATTTTACTGCCCAGGCCGTACAAAACCGCCCCAACGGTATATACGACCCCACCCGCCAGAAGCCACAGAAGACCGGGGAGGGCAATGGCCTGAACGGTGGGCTTGACGGCGAAAACCACGCACCAGCCCATGCCGATGTAGCAGACCATGGCAAACTTGTGGAAGCGCTCCACGTCGATGGCGGTAAAGACCGTGCCCAGGGCGGCAAAGCCCCATACGATGCCGAAAATCGTCCACGCCCAACCGGGGGACACGGGACGGATGCCGGAAAGGAGAATGGGGGTATAAGTCCCTGCGATGAGATAATAGATGGTGCAATGATCCAGAACCTGCATCACCTTTTTTGGCATCTCCCGCTTCAGCCCGTGGTAAAGGCTGGACATGGTGTACAGAACGATCATGGTGCCCCCGTAGACGGCGCAGCCCACCACGCCCCATACGTTGCCCTTCCACGCAGCCACAAGGACGCTCAGCACCAGGGCAATTACCCCGAAGGAGGCGCCGACGATGTGGGATACCATATTGAAAATTTCTTCCCCGCGGGTATAGTCGGGAAGAACGCGGTCACAAAGTTTGGTTCGGGTCATAAGAATACATCCTTTCGCAAGAGCCGAGATTTGCTTACGAAAGAATTATATCCCTTTTTCTGGAAAAAATCAACCTACTTCTCTTTGAAAGAGGCCTCCCGTTGAACCCCCCTCAAGTAGAGGCGAAAAAGGGGGACTCTACCGACGGTAGAGGCGCAAAAAACCCCATAAGGACAAGGGTTTGCGGGCGGGAGACAAAAGCCGCAGTTCCCGCATCTACCTTATATTATACACCAAAAAACGGCGGTTGTCAAGGGGGAAAACGGACGGCTTTGCGGGGCAAAGCGGAGTCGGGGGAAGGGGTTTGCTTTCGCGAGGAGTAAATTACTCTTGCACGACAAAATGAAAAATCTCTGCGAATCGACAACCCCTCCGTCTTGCCTTCGGCAATCCACCTCCCCTTACACAGGGGAGGCTTACGTTAGCGCCTCGCACGCGGATTTCGCATCGAGCGGGAAAGTCTCGTGAGAATGTACAAACGAAAGAACTTGACACCCGAGTCTGCCTTCCCCTTCCCTGCCTAAGGGAAGGGGAAGGGGGACCGACGGAAAGGGATTGTTACGCAATCGCTTTTCGTTGGTGGAAGGGGTTTGCTTCCGCAGGGAATGAACCTCTCTTGGATGACAAAATAAAAAAACAAACACGGCACATCGGCATGGCTCCCCTTAGTAAGGGGAGCTGGCGCCGCAGGCGTCTGAGGGGATTGACACGGAAAAGGTTACCAATCCGCGAAAAGCAAAGCGCCTCCCCCAAAGGGAAGGCGTGTTCTGCAAACGCGGTTCCACCAAAAAAACTGTACCCTTGAGGGCGCAAAAACGAAAGCAGATTGCTTTTGAGCGGGAGCGACGTGTACCAAGGTACACGAGCGAGCGGAAAAAACAAAGCGCCTCCCCCAAAGGGAAGGCGCGGTCTGCAAACGTTTTTGCGTCCTCAACGGATGCCGTAGTTTTCCAGAATATAATCCATATCTTTGTCTCCGCGACCCGAAAGGTTGATCAGCACGGAGCCCCGTCCCATCTCCTTGGCCAGCTTCATACCGTAGGCCACGGCGTGGGAGGATTCGATGGCGGGGATGATTCCTTCCATGCGGGAAAGCTCAAAGAAGGCGTCGATGGTGTCCTCGTCGTTGACCACGTCGTATTTCACGCGGCCGAGGGTGTGCAGGAAGGCGTGTTCGGGGCCGGAGGAGGGATAATCCAGGCCGCTTGCTACGGAATAAACGGGAGCGGGATCGCCGTTTTCGTCCTTGAGCATGATGGAATTAAAGCCGTGCATGACGCCCTCCGTGCCGTATTGCAGGGAGGCGGCGTGGTCTCCCATCTTGGGGCCGCGGCCGAGAGGCTCAATGCCGTAAATATCCACGGGATCGTTCAAAAATCCCGCGAAGAAGCCTGCCGCGTTGGAGCCTCCGCCCACGCAGGCCACCACGGCGTCGGGCAAATGTCCCGTCATGTCCACGAACTGTTCCCGCGCCTCAATACCCACGATGCTCTGGAAATCGCGGACCATCATGGGGAAGGGATGGGGGCCCACCACGGAGCCGATGCAATAAATGGCGTCTTTGTATTCCCTGCTGTAGGCGTCGAAGGCCGCGTCTACCGCTTCCTTCAGGGTTTGCAGGCCATGGGTGACCTCCACCACGTTGGCGCCGAGGATCTTCATGCGGGCCACGTTGGGAGCCTGCTTTTTGATGTCCACCGTGCCCATATAAATATCACATTCCAGTCCGAAATAGGCGGCGGCGGTGGCAAGGGCAACCCCGTGCTGACCCGCACCGGTTTCGGCGATGACCTTTTTCTTGCCCATGTATTTGGCCAGAAGGGCTTCCCCCATACAGTGGTTGAGCTTGTGGGCGCCCGTGTGGTTCAGATCCTCCCGCTTCACGTACAGTTGCACGTTGCCCAGCTTGTTGGACAGGCGCTGAAGATGGGAGACGGGGGTGGGTCTGCCCTGAAATTCCTTGCGGATGCGGCGCAGTTCGCTGATAAACTGGCGGGACTGGGCGATGGTCTGATAGGCCTCGTCGATTTCTTCCATGGCCTTTTTCAGATTGTCGGGAATATAGGCGCCGCCGTAGGGGCCGAAATAGCCCTTTTCGTCGGGATAATGCTTAAAATAAGTTTCAAAATCAACACCGTTGAAGATCATAATTCGTTCCTCCGTATTTTTCATAAATGATGGTTGAAAAGCGTGTGCAAAATCCCGTCACCATCGCAGGGTAAAAATCACAGACATTCCGAAAACCTCCGAACAAAAAAACTTCCAAGCATAACTTGGAAGCAAAAAGCAAAACAAAGGGACAAAAACCGTCCGCTTCTGACATACCAACATATGCGCCGCCCTTTTACGGGTGCGGAACCCGTCGGCCACTACTGGGGTTTCCCCGTTCGCTCCGCCCTCCTGAGTCCATTCCCCCATTCTTTCCCTGCCGCAATCCCACCGCCTGCGACTCTCTTTGAGCTTCCGAAAGGGGTACTCTTCTCAATCATCGGTTTGAAAGATTCAATTTTCTGTATTATAGCACATTTTTTTCGGTTTGTCAATAGGGGCGACGGGTTTTTCGGAAGAGGGGTGCAGGTAGGCCCATTCCCCCGCGGCGGAGCCGCGGGCCGCCCGCCCCCGCGGAGCGGGGCGGGCGGAGCATTTTCGGGAGAAAATGCGGAAGGGGGGCGATGGGCGCGTTTGCATTTTTTATAAAAAGACCCCTCCGCCCAGAGAAGGACGGAGGGAGAAAGAAATTCAATCAGGCTTCGTTTTCGGGTGCGGATTTTTTCTTCCGCAAGAGGAAGAAAACGCAGGCCGCAATCACCGCAAGCACCCCCACCGCAAGGGCGATCCAGCCCCACAGAGGCATTCCGCTCTCTTCGTTTTGGGGATTTGTGCCGCTCTCGGAGGAGAGAACGCCCGTTGCATCCGAATTCGCGCCGCCCGCGTTCGTTGCGGCAGAATCGGTTCCGTCGGAATTGCTTGCATCGGAATTGACGTCGGAATCGGAGCCTTCCGGGGGAAGGGTTCCCGTGGCGGGATCGTATCCGCAGGAATCACACTTGCCCGACGCTTCGGTTCCGTGGGCCATTTTGGTCTCTTCCAGAGCCTCGCCGCAGGTTTCGCAGGTGCGCCAATGGTATTCCCCGTCGGCACTCCACGCACCGGCCTTGTGCCCCAAGGGTGCAAGGGCCACTTCGTCGGAGGACGCGTAGGTTTGGGTTCCCGCTTCGTCCTTGAACAGGTCGGAACAACCGGAGCAGGCGTAATGTTCCACGCATCCCGGCTCCATACAGGTGGCGGGGCGAGCAGGAATCTTCTTCAAATCGTGCACGTGGTTGGCGGCAGGTTTCATGATATATCCGCAATGGGCACAGACCGTGGCGGCGTCGGGGGTGCCGGCAGGCCCTTCCTGATGGGGTTGAATTTCGCCGTGAACGCCGCAACCGTAGACGGTGCAAAGATAAGCGTGGCCGTTTTTATCGGTATAAGCCCAGTCGGATCCCCAGGCGTGATCGGCGTTTTCGCCGTAAAGACAGCCGCAGACGGTACATTTGGCCGACATCTGGCAGGTGGCGGTGCCCCCCGTATGGGCGGAGCGGGTACCCGCGATTTCCTGGCGGCAGGAAGCATCGGTGCAGACCTTATAATGGTCCTTACCGTCGGAAATCCAACCCGATGGGATATGGTTATGGACGGGAGCATCTCCCGTAGAGAAGTTGGCGGAAACGGCAATTACGCCCTGCCCGAGATCGGTCACGGTGGCGGGGGCGCCGTTGATATACACGTTGACCTGCTCGTGGAATACGTAGTTGGTCGCCGCCTTCAGCTCCGCCTTCACGGTGTAGTTGGTGTTGGCGGCAAAGGTGCCGTTTTTGGAAAGGGGCTCGGTGCCGTTCTTCAGATAGGTAATGCCGTTGACGGTGGTGGCAGATTCGGTTTCGGTGGAGGCATAGCCGGTGCCCGAAAGCTTGGGATATTGGGGCAACTCATCCGTCTTGGGGGCGGTAAGCTCCAGGTCGATACGGTAAACCGTATAGACCGTCGGAGGGAAATCGTAGGTCAGGGCGGCCACCGTCCCTGCGTAGTCCAAGTTGCCGTAAGCGGTCTTTCCGTTGATTTTATAGGTCACGTTGGGGGCAAAGGTGTAACCCGAATCGGCGATGACGTTTGCAGCGACGCGATAAACGGTTCCTGCCGCGGCCACGGGATTGTCTTCGTGACGGAGGGAGCCTGTACTCACGTTACCCCAGGCAATGCCGTTCTTGTACATGGCGTTATATTCCACGTTGGTGGACCCGAAAATGTTGGCGGTGTGGTATCCGGTGCGGCGGCACTCGGCATAACTGAGCGCCTTGCCCGCTTCGGGGGCGGTAACGGCAATGTCAATTTCCCGAACCCAGCCCCGTTCGGGGAGTGCGGGGAAGGTGAAGCGGATATCCGCCATGGCCCAGGCTTTGTATTCAAAGGCCTTCGCAACGGTGGCGTCCTGGCCAAGGATGGTGGCGGTTACCGACGGGGTGTTGTCATCCTGACAGGCGAGGGTTTTTCCCTCGACGGGCTGAACCCAGACGATTACCGTATAAACGTGGTTCCGCTGGAAGGTATCGTTGCTTTCCAGAAAGGATTTTTCGGTTTCGTCGTACCACTCCACGGAATGGACGCGAAGGTTGGATTCTACCGACGCGGTGGTGTCGGGACGGGCGTTGTCCACGGGAAGGTCGATGCCCGTAACGGTGACGCGGTTGATTACCCCTGCAGCCGAGGTGGTGACCGCAAGCAAACCGAAGGTCAGAACCAAGGCAAAAATCAGCGCGCCGCAAAAGACTGCTTTTTTCATACGAACGTCTCCTTTTTTAATGTGTAGGAAATAAATCCCCTCGTTTTTATTATATCGTATTTTTTTCTTCTTGTCAATAGGAGATTTTTACGGCATCGGGGTGCAGGCGGGCCCCTTCCCCCGCGGCTCCGCCGCGGGCCGCCCGCCCCCGCCGTGCGGCGGGCGGGCGGAGCATTTTCGGGAGAAAATGCGGAAGGGGCGTCTTGCACGTGCAGAAAAAAAACTCCGACGGGAACAAGCCGTCGGAGCTCATTTCTTCATTTCCTTCCCCGCAACGCGGTTACCGCGGCGGAAATTTCGCCGTAGAGATACAGGGAACCGAGACTCAGGACGGGGCGCTCGGCTTTGACGGCACGGGCGATGGCCTCGGCCACGGAATCGCAGGCTATCGCGGGAACCGAAAGTCCGCGGAAGACCTCCGCGTATTCTGCGGCGGAAAGGGCACGGGGGTTGGGGGGCGTGACCGTAAAGATTTCAGCGGCGGCAGGGGCGATGCGGCGGGCGACGGTTTGATAATCCTTATCCGCCAAAATGCCCGTGACGAAGGTGATTTTTTCGCGGGGGAAATAGGCCTCCACGCTTTCCATGGCCCGTGCGATTCCCTCGGGGTTGTGTCCCCCGTCCACCAGAATCAGCGGATCACGGGAAAGAATCTCAAAGCGACCGGGCCAGCGGGCCTCATACAGTCCGTCGGCCAACTGCTTGCGGTCGGGGGCGATGCCCAAAATTTCCAGCGCCGTCAGGGCGTTTGCGGCGTTTTGTACTTGATATAACCCCAAAAGGGACAAAGGCAGATCGGTCATGCCGTTGAAATCAAAAACCGTTCTTTTCAGATCGGCCGTCTGGATCCGCACCGTCTCCCGGGGGACCGTGTACAGGAGAGCGTTATGCTTTGTCGCGACCCTACGGCATACGGCCTCGGCCTCGGGATTGTCTCCGCACCAGAGGGCAAGGCAATTTTCCTTGATAATGCCCGCTTTTTGCTCGGCGATTTCTTCCACGGTGGCTCCCAGAAAGGAGGTATGATCCACGGAAACACCCGTAATGACCGACAAAAGGGGGCGGTCGATGACGTTGGTGGCGTCGGTCAGCCCACCCATGCCGCATTCGAGAATGACGTAGTCGCAATTTTGCTCCCGAAAATACAGAAACGCCAGCACGGTGAGGATTTCGAACTCCGTGGGGCGGTCGGGAAGACGGTCGGCCGGGGGTTGCAAAAGGGAAACGAGGCGGGCAAATTCCTCATCGGGAATTTCCCTTCCGTTGACCGAAACGCACTCGTTGATCTTTACCAGCGCGGGGGAAGAAAAGCGCCCCACCTTGAATCCGGCGTTGGTCAGAAGGGAGGCGAGAATCACGCAAAAGGAGCCCTTTCCGTTGGTGCCCGCAACGTGGACCACGGGAAGGGTTTTTTCGGGATTTCCCACGGCGGCGCAGAGGGCCCGCACCCGGTCGGTGCCCGGCTTGCAGAAGGCCCGGTTGGTGCCGTGAAGATATTGCAACGCTTCGGAATAATTCATAATTCTCTCCAAAATCAGCGTTTTAATTTGTTCAGCTGGTCGGTGAAGGCCTTACTGCGGAACAGCACGAACAGCAGGACAAATTCCAGCGCACCCACGATGAGATAATTCAGCCCCCGCCACGCCATGAGCGTCAAGAAGGGGATGGCGTAAAATTGGGCAAGACCAAAGGTCTTGATGACCACGGAGCCCACCAGATGGGCGAGAAAAACCGTCAGACCCACCCGAAGGAAGCAGGGGGCTTTTTTGAAAAGCCAAAAGAGCAATCCCCCCAGCAAGCCGATGGCGGCGGCCCCTGCGGTGACCAGGGGATTGACGGTATAACCCACCATCAGACACCCCAGAAGGTCTGCAACGACGCCCGTCACGCACCCCACGACGGGGCCGAAGGCCATGCCTGCCAGCAGAATAGGCAGGTTTTCAAAGGAAAAGCGCATCACGTCCCCGCCGGGAATGGCCAGCACCTTTCCGCACACGATGCTGATGCCTGCCAGAAGGGCCACGGCCATCATGATTTTCAGCGATCCGAACAGAACGCGATTCTTGTTTTTTTGCATAAAAAAATCCTCCTTCCCCGTATTCACGACGCAGGTAGGAGAAAATCTCTATCTGTTTGATGAAGCGGGATGCAAAGCACAGACCGCAGCATTCCGCTTTCGTCCGACCGGCAACTCCCCGTCCCGTCGGCACTTGAACGCCTGCACTTTTACTCTTCAGATGTTTTGCGGAACCGCGCTTCGGCCCCGTAGGCTTCTATTATACCACGATTTTTTCATTTGTCAAGAGGAGACTTTACAGTTTTTTGATTGTTCACACTTTTTCCACGGTTGGTTTTTTTTCGCAACAATTCTCGGTGGCAGTTGACATTTTTCCGCAGGTGCGGTATAATAAAAAAAACACGAAAGGAAGGATTTTCGTGAACGATCTTACCGTCTTATCTCAGATCATTCGTGAGCGCGGATGGGATATCTACCGTATTGCCCGCATTTCCGTGGAGAGCGATGCGGAGGAGGTGACCTTGCGGAAGGGGAACCGTTGCACCGACGTCTATTCCATTGCCAAGGCTTTTTGCGTGGCGGCGGCGGGCGTGTTGTACGACGAGGGGATATGGTCTCCCGACGAAAAGATCCTTTCGATTTTGGGAGAGGAGACCGACTGCACTCCTGCGGCGGGTTGGGGCGACGTGACGCTGGATCATCTCATGCGCCACCGTTGCGGGATGCCCGAGGGGTTTCTGGATATTGACGCGACAGAGCCCTCTGCTTTTGGACGGGACTATCTGTCCTACGCATTCTCTCAGCCCCTCCTTTGCTCTCCCGGCACGCGACGGTCGTACTCCGACGGGGCGTATTATCTGATCGGGCGCGCAGTGGAAAAGAAGGCGGGAATGTCTCTGGATCTCTTTTTGCGGGAGCGCCTGCTGGAGCCTATGGGCTTTGGAGAGGTGGCGTGGAGCCGTTGTCCTCAGGGGCACGCCATGGGCGCCACGGGTCTGTACCTGCGGGCGGGGGACACGGTGAAGCTGGGCGGCTTGTGGCTGACGGGCGGCGTTTGGAAGGGGAATCGGTTGTTATCCCGGGAGTGGATCGACCTGACGCTGAGGTTGGGGTACGAATTCAATCCCGTAGGGAGCCGCGGCGCCTACGGAAAGGGCGGAATGTACGGTCAGATGCTGCTGATTTTGCCGCACGAGGGCTGTGCTCTCGCCTGGCAGGGGCACGATGGGGCGGCAAAAAGTGAATTGTGCGCCATTTGTGCCGAATAGTTCAAAGTTTTCCCGTTGCAATTTTGATTAAGGTATTGTATAATGAAGAAAAACGACCGTGGAGGTTTATCATGCAAGAAGTGTTTTGCCCCGATTTCGTTCCGTCTCATCAGATTTTCACCCTGCCCGCCCATCCCGACGTGTACAAATTGGTGGTGCGCTCCAAGGGCGCCGTCCGTTACGCCACGTTGGAGGGGGAAGGCTTCTGCGTAGAAGAGATTCACAACTATTTCGAGCCCTTCGATGCGGCGGTGCACGTGTTTTATCTGCGGAAAAACTGGCTTTTTGAAGGTAAAAAGTTGACTATGCACTACCGCAACCGTACGAAATCCCGCTTCTGCGCCGAGGTGGGACGGTACGCCTACACGGATTTCCTCTGCAGCATGGAGGGAATTCGGGATGAAAACGCCCTGATCGACGAAATTTGCGACACGGGCATCGTTGCCGAATCCTCCGTGGAGCATCCTTTGGCCGAGGGCATCACCTGGACGGAGGTGACGGGGAAGGACAAGGGCGGACTTCCCATGAAATGGTTCTATTTTACCGTAAAATACGGCAAAGGCACCTTCCGTTGCGGCACCGCAAACGACGGCACCGCCCCCAACGAGGTCATTCAGACGGTGGAGGGGCAGGCCCAAGCGGTGGTGGCAAAGGGATACAACGTGGTAGGCGCCACCAACGCGGACTTTTTCGATATGTTTGCCGACAATCATCCCTCGGGACCCGTCATTAAGGACGGGCAGGTCATCACCAACGGGGACAGCCACCGCGCCTTCTTCGGCGTAGATAAATTGGGCGAGCCGGTCATCGGGGACTTCCGTCACGAGCCCTGGTTGAAGGGCAATATGAAGGAAGCGGTGGCAGGCCTTCAGCGAATTCTGAAAAACGGAGAATTCGGGGACGTGTGGCCCTCGGAACGCTTCTGCTCCGACCGTCATCCCCGCACCGCCGTGGGCATCACCGCGGAAAAGGACGTGATCGTCTTCATCGTGGACGGCCGCCTGCCCGAGCATTCCAACGGCATGACCCTCTACGACGTGGCGGTTCAGCTGAAGGCTCTGGGGGCCGTGAACGCCATCAATCTGGACGGAGGCGGATCCTCCACCTTCTTAGTGAAAGAGGGGGACGGATTTGAAATCCGCAACTTCCCCGTAGACGCCCGTACCCCCGGGGTGGTGGGCATTCGGGAAATCTTCAACACCCTGCTGATTCTGGCAAACTGACCCAAAAGTGTGATATTGGAAATATATTTTGGGATTTCGTCTGTTTTGTGCCAAAAAATAATATGATATAATAAAGGCAATCAAAAAAACATCGCACCGAGAGAGGACGAAAAATTTTATGAAGCACATTGATTTTTCCAACGTTGCCATCACGGGAGGATTCTGGAAAAAGCGTCAGGATCTGTCCCGCAAAACCACCGTCAAGGCGGTATTCGACCGCTTCACCGATACGGGGCGCTTTGCCGGTCTGAACTGTGACTGGAAGGAAGGCAAGCCCAACGCTCCCCACGTGTTCTGGGATTCCGACGTGGCCAAGTGGCTGGAGGGGGCCATCTATACCAACCGCCAAAAGCCCAACGCGTCTCTGGAAAAGAAGATCAACAAGACCATTGACACCTTTTTGAAAAATCAGACCCCCGAAGGGTATTTCAACAGCCATTTCCAGACCCAGGAGCAGGACCGCCGCTTCACCGACATGGACAAGCACGAGCTGTACTGCGCGGGACACTGGATGGAAGCCGCCGTGGCCCATTTCGAAGCCACGGGGGATCGCCGCTTTTTGGAGGGGCTGAGCCGTTATACCGATTATATCATTGATCGCTTCGTGGTCAAGAAGGACACGGGCTTCGACGTGCCCGGTCACGAGGAAATCGAACTGGCGCTGCTTCGGATGTACGACGTGACGGGAGACGAAAAATATCTGAACCTCTCCCTGCACTTCCTCAACGAACGGGGCATCAATCCCCGCGGGCTTCAGCACGCCCAGGGTCTGCATCCCGAGCGCACCTGGATCACCGCTCCCTACTGCCAGAACCATCTTCCCGTGCGGGAACAGAAGGTGGCCGTGGGACACGCGGTACGCGCCGTTTATCTTTACACCGCCATGGCCGACGCGGCGGCAAAGACGGGGGACCAAGGGCTGAAAGATGCCTGCGAAGCCCTCTTCCGGGACATCACCGAAAAGAAAATGTTCATTTCCGGCACCATCGGCTCTTCTTCTCAGGGGGAAGCCTTCACGGTGGATTACGATCTGTGCAACCTGTTGGCTTACAGTGAAACCTGCGCCTCCATCGGGTTGATCTATTTCGCCCAGAAGATGCTGGCCATGGATCCCGACTCCCGCTATTCCGACGTGATCGAGCGTTCTCTGTACAACAGCGTTCTCACCTCCACCTCTCTGGACGGCAAGGCCTTTTTCTATGAAAATCCCCAGGAGACCGTTCCTTATCTGCACACCCGCGACAGCGGAAAATCTGCCATCAAGTGGCCCAAGATGCAACGGCAGGAGGTCTTTAATTGCTCCTGCTGTCCTCCCAACATCGTCCGTCTTATCCCCTCTTTGGGCAACTATATCGCCTCTCTGGACGGGGATACGGTCTACCTGCATCAGTATATGAACGGCACGGTGGATCTGGGCAACGGCAAGGTGCTGAAGATCGACACCAAATATCCCGAAAACGGCAAAATTACCCTCACCGTCACCGGCGGCGACGCCACCCTGAAGGCCCGGGTGCCCGGCTGGTGCGTGAACCACGGATATGAAACGGTCAAGGGCTATACCACTCTGAATCTGAAGGACGGCCGGGCGGTTACCCTAAACTTCCCCATGAAGGTCCGCTTTTTGGAAGCCCGTCCCGACGCCATTTTCAACTGCGGCCGTTGCGCCGTTCAGTACGGTCCCGTCCTTTACTGTGCCGAGGAAATGGACAACGGCAAGAACCTGCGCGATCTGACTCTGGTGGCCCGCAGCCGCTGGGTCAAGGGGATTCATCCCGAGCTGAAGGTCCCCACCTTGACGGGACGCGCCTTCCGCCGCGTTTTTGCGGAGGGTGAGCTTTATCGGGAACGGGGCGGCGCCGTGGAGGAAACCAAGGTCACCCTCATTCCCTATTACGCCTTCTCCAATCGCCAAGCCAACGAAATGCTTCTGTGGTTCCAGGTGAAATAACCGTACCGTATCAGAAGTTTTTGAACAACCCTGGCGCCGTAGGCGACTGAGGGGATTGCCCTTCCAAACGAATTCAAAACCAAGCAATCAGGAGACCAACTATGAACAATCGCAAAACCGTAATTATTTCCAACGACGCCTTGGTGGCGGAGGATTACGAATATCTCTGCCAAAAGCCCTTGATTCGGGAGCTGATGGCCAAGGGAAGCTGGGTCAAGACCCTGAAAACCGTCTACCCTTCCATCACCTATTGCTGCCACGCCTCCATGGTGACGGGGTGCTATCCCGACAAGACCCACCTTTACAACAACGAGGTGGACGAATTCGGCAACAAGGATTGGGTTTGGGAGCGGAAATGGAACCGCGCCAAGACCCTTGCGGACGCGGCGAAGGAAGCGGGCAAAACCGTGGCAAACGTGTTCTGGCCCGTGTTGGGGCAGGATCCCTGCATTGATTGGAATATCCCCGAATATTGGTCTCAGTCCCCCGAGGACCCTCTCCCCGAGGCACTGAAACGCATGGGGACGAGCGACAAAGTCATCGAAGAGATCGTAAAGCCCAACCTATATTATATAGAAGGCCATCAGCGTCAGCACCCCTTCTGCGACGAGTTCATCTTCGCCTGCGCACGGGACATGATTCTCAAATACCGCCCCGATCTTCTGTTGGTGCACCCTGCGGGCATCGACGGAAAACGCCATTCCTGCGGCTTGTTCAACGAATACGTGACCGAGCAGTTGGATTATACCTATTATTGGATCGAAAAAATCGTCCGCGCCTTAAAAGAGACGGGGGATTGGGAAAATACCGATTTCATCCTCACCTCCGACCACGGACAGATGAATATGATCCGCCGTGCCAATATCAACCGCATTCTGGTGGAAAACGGATTTATGACGCTGGACGAGAACGGAAACGCAACCGCCATGAAGGCTTATATCAAGCCCGTGGGGGCTTCCGCTCAGGTTTTTCTGACCGACAAGAGCCAAGAAAACTACGAGGCGGTGAAAAATCTTCTGACCAAAGCGGCGGCCTCCCATCTGTACGGCTTTGAACGGTGCTATACCGCCGAAGAAGCCGCAAAGGAAGAGCATTTGGCAGGGGATTTCGCCTTCGTTTTGGAGACCGACGGATACACCTCCTTCGGCCCCGCTTTGACGGGAGACTACTTTACCCCCTACGATCTGACCGACTACCGTTTGGGGAAGGCCACCCACGGATACCATCCCGACCGAGGCCCCCAGCCCAGTATGCTCTGCGTGGGGCCCTCCTTCCAGGAAGGGGTTGTGATTGACCGCCGTCCCACGGTGGACATGGCCGCCACGGTGGCCCACATCAACGGCTGGAACCTCCCCTGCGACGGCAAGGTCATCCAGGAGATTTTGAAGTAAGCGGGCGAGGGGTGTTCTTCTTTTTCTTTTCCCGAGAAAAGAAAAAGAAGAACCAAGAAAAAGAAAAGCGAATTCCGACGGATTTTATCCGTCGGAGGGAAAAACGAGTGATACGCAACAAGACCGAGAGACGATGTTCTCTCGGTCTTTTGTGGTTAATAGCAGTTTTGGCAGGGAGTAAAGCCCCGTTGTCGGGCGGTTTCTTTCGAAACCTTTTCAGGGTTTTCCATGCCACTGCAGGTTGGCTTTTTGTGATATTTCCTTCCCGTTCTGGTGGGAATCCAGACCGGGTCTTCTATGCTTTCTTCCCCCGTGGAAAGGTTTGGTTCTGAAACCGTTGTTTGGGTAGCCTCCAAATCAGAGGATGGGTCCGGCGAGACGGAGGTTTTGTCTTGCAGGGAGATGGCGCCGGAGGACAGCCCCTTACGGGAGGACTCGTCTGAGGTTTTTGCACATCCCGCAGCGCAAAGAAGCGCGAAGAGCAACGAAGCAATCAGAATACCCGAAAAAAGCCTACGCAGAGCGTTGTTTACGTTTTTCACAAAAACATCTCCTTAAATAAAAAGTGCGCAGCCGAAGCTACGCACCGAAAAATGCACAACTCCGATTGCTGCGACACAACTCTTCTGATACAGTACAAAGCAAGTATGGGAAGACAGAGCGTGCATTTTTACCGAAATAAAAATACACACTTACTTTGTACAAAAAATATTGAGTTATGTCGCAAAATTAGTATACCATAAATTGGCGGAAATGTCAAGGATCAGTTTCAGACAAAAATTTCCACATAAAAAGCAAGACCGAGAGACGATGTTCTCTCGGTCTTTTGTGCAAAAACCCCTTCCCCCGCCACGCCGCACTGCGGCAGGCGCGGCGGTCCCCCTTCCCCTTTCCCATGGCGGGAAAGTGGACGGCAAACTCGGGTGTCAAGTTCTTTCGTTTGTGCATTCTCACGAGACTTTCCCGCTCGATGCGAAATCCGCGTGCGAGGCGCTAACGTAAGCCTCCCCTGTGTAAGGGGAGGGGGACCGCGAAGCGGTGGAAGGGTTGTTCGGGTCAAAAAAAACTTTTTCCAAGCCCCACCCTTAGTTTGTGCGGTTCGGATGCCTCGCGCACCCGAGCTTGCCGTCCACTTCCCTGCCTAAGGGAAGGGGAAGGGGGACCGACGGAAAGGGATTGTTACGCAATCGCTTTTCGTTGG
>JAGBIM010000014.1 GCA_017934975.1 Clostridia bacterium
AGGTGTCGAAGACAAAAAGGTTGATGTCTGCTGGCAGATCATGAACAATTGGGATGCCTTTGTGGACTATGTTTGGAACAATAGAAAGAAACTCTGGCAGTAAAACAGGAGAGAAATATGGGAAGACAAGAAAATGTGTCCGTCTTTGAGGACACCCGTGAGCATTGCAAGAACCACCCTGTGATAGCAAATGCAATTAAACTGTCCAACGATCATCAAGAGGTATTCCTCGAGAACGATCCGGTGTTACCTGCACCCAAGGCAAGTGCGGATAAAGCAAAGATTGTTGTATCCAAGCGGAGAAGCTTCGAAGCAGCATTCAGATACGCAGGATATGAAACCTGCGTGTTGAACTTTGCCTCTGCGACAAACCCTGGAGGTGGCGTAGCTTGGGGATCTACTGCACAAGAAGAATGTCTGTGCCGGTGTTCCACGCTCTATGCCAATCTGATCGTCAAGGAAAATTGGGAACGCTTCTACGCACCACACCGCCAACAGCACAATCAGTTATACAACGATGACTGCATCTACACTCCCGATGTGTTGGTGTTCAAATCCGACACACGCTTTCCGCAGATGATGGATCAAGAGGACTGGTTGCAGGTCAATGTAATCACCTGTGCAGCTCCTAATCTCCGACCGGACAAAGACGGTACGGAGCGAGTCAAGGTTACAAACTTGGAACTGAAAGAGCTACACAAGAAAAGAATGCGTAGAATTCTGACCATTGCCGCATCACGACAAAATGATGTTGTGATTTTGGGTGCTTACGGTTGCGGAGCATTCAAGAATCCACCCGAGGTTGTTGCCGAAGCAATGAAAGAAGTGGTACAGGAGTTCCGTAACTACTTCAAAGTGATTGAGTTCGCTGTGTACTGCTCCCCGAGAGATGAGCAGAACTATATGGCGTTCAAAAAGGTATTGGGTGAACTGGAATGAGTGACAATCTCGTGGAGATGACATTTGAGATCGACCAGGAGGTATACAATCAGGCAGTTGCTCTGTTTGCCGAACTTGGGACAACCATCGAAGATATGGCTGTGGGATTTATCAGGTTCTGTGTGATCCCCAAGAACCTGCCCCTTCTCAAGGCCTATTTGGGCATAGAAAATGCACCTACCGAAGCAGGTGCAAAGAACGAATTGCATCAGAAGGTATTCGAGCAGGTGTATAAAATTGCAACCGAAATAAAATGAAGCAAAAGATGTGAGATGAAAAGATGACCTATGTATTATCCGACATCCACGGCAACCTGCAACGATTTGAGTCGATTATGGCTCAGATCAATCTCCAACCGGATGATACATTATATATCCTGGGGGATGTAATCGACAGGTATCCCGATGGAATCAAAATATTAAGAAGAATTATGAAGATGCCCAACGCCCGGATGCTGATAGGCAATCACGAGTATATGATGCTCAAGGCCATCGGTCATTGCAAAGATGCAGCCGAGGAAAAGGAAAACACAAATTGGCGTCAAAGAAGACATTGGTATCGAAACGGCGGCATGGTTACCCATGAGCAGCTCAAGCATTATCGCAAGGACACCCGAGCAGATATCTTTGACTTCATATGGAGATTGCCGATCAACATCGATGTCGAAGTTAATGGCATCAAATATAAGCTCGTCCATGCCTCTCCCGAAGAAAACTATATGACGGCATATTGGTACAGCCATGACTACAAGGACAGCCGTGAGTTTGCAGTATGGGAGAGATGGGATGAAATGAAGCCCGTCCCCGAGGGTTATGTGTTGATCTTCGGTCATACGCCCACCTGCTACTTTCACAACGCATACCCGTGGAGTATATGGAAAAGTGACGAGGCCATTGGCATTGACTGCGGTGGTGGCTTTGAGGACGGTCGGCTTTCTTGTCTCCGCCTGGATGATATGAAAGAGTTCTACTCGGAAGAATAATGAAGGAGGTCGACAATGGGAACTCATTACGCAATATATGCCGAAGTTCGTGTCGGCAACAAATGGTACAATCTGAATCCGCTATTCCAACGCGCGGACGGAAAGATCGATGTGTGTCCTGTGATCTCAGGACGAAATTGGCTTCGGGAAACTTACGAGGAATTAGAAGAAGATTGTTATGCCTACGGTCGCCCCGAGGATATGAGTCAAGAAGTTAGGACGGTGTTCTATCATGAAGATGATGAGCCATACGACCCCTATCTTCACATTAATACATACAAGGACTTTTATAACCAAGCCATCTTCTTGGTGAACTATGGGAAAGCAATAAAGAGCCGAGTAAAAAAAGACAAGCCTACGCGATACCGTGGATATGCATCCAAGGTAAGCATAGCAGCCTTTGAAATAGATGAGTATGACACTATTGGCCATTGGCTAACCCCCGAGGAATACGAAAAGCTGTCTGAAAATGCAAAGCAAGAGTATTCCTATTACGAGTGGGACGAAGCTGATGATTGGTACAAAGTATATAATCTGATAGTGGATCGAGTCGATACAATGCTCGGGTACTTCTGCCGGTGGGCAGACTACGCAATCAAGGATGCAGATTTGGACGAAAGAAACCCGACTGCCGACTATGTTCGTCTTATCCTGTACAGAAGCTGAGATAAAGAAAAAGGATTCAGTTATGAGAAAAGCGGCACCTATCAACATCATCGTTCATTACCCAACAACCGACAAAGGTTGGCGTGAACTTCGAAGGCGTATGGCAATAGTACACGCCGATGCTGTGCTGAACTCTGTACAGAAACTAAATTGTCCGACTTGGCAAAAAATCAAATTGATTGATGCCATTATTGAGGATACTAAAACAGAAGATCAAAAATGAAATAACGAAAGGAGATGCTCAAAATGACTGTGGAGCGTTGGTGTTCAATGAAAGAAGTCTGTGAGCATCTCGGCGCAAGCCATGACTCTGTTGTGCATTGGGTAAAGAACAACAATCTACCTGCCGTTAAAATTGGACGGCTTTGGAGATTTAAAATGAGCGAGGTCGATGAATGGCTTCTAACAGACGATGCGGAAAAGACGAAAGCTGGAAAGCACAAGTGGATCGGTAATACACGAATTAGTTTCAAGCCTCTTTTTAAGCTCCTCATCGATAGGGACATTAAGAAAAAAGACCTTGCTGAAATGGCAAACATCAGTATAGCGACCATCACCAAGATGGGAAAGGACGGCAGCCATGTTCAGTCTGATGTCTTGGAAAGGATATGCCTTGCACTCGGATGTAAGATCGGAGATATTGTTCAGATAATCAAAATAGATGAACCCGAAATAGAGGTTGCACCAGAAGAAAAAAATGAACCCGTTGTTCTTGACTCGGCAGCTTGTGAGGAATACGGACTCAGCGAAGCAGATCAAGAAATTGTCCATTTCATCTATGAGCAACTGAAATATTACCGAGAACAACCACCGCGCTTTATGATCAATCAGGCGCAAAGTGAGTTTGGAATTTCCTCTCACCAAGAAGCCATATCAAGAATTCCTACGGATAGATTCTACTCACTGGTTCTCAACGAAGTGCTTGAATATTGGGGACACGAAGGTTCGTCCTTTGCAAGAAAGCACATACCGTTTCAATTAATAGAATCGGGATATTTTGAAACCGAGGAACAAGCCTTTGGGGAAATGCAAATGAGCTAAAAGAGTAAAGAAGTTCTGAAAAAGATGTCATCTTTTTAGGAACCGATTATAAATCGAATTTTGAAACCATAAGAAGCATTCAAAGAGAGAAACCAATGAAGAAATAATCAAAAAAGCTTTGTTTTTTCGTATCGTTCCAGGAAAAAGACGTTAATAAGCGAGTCATCTTTTTAGGCACCTCTTGCCAAAAAAATTCCTTGTACCGACGGTACGAGGAATTTTTTGTTATAATCGTTATTTGGGAATTTTTAGGTTACAGAGGTATGAGACCGACGAGCGTAGCTCGTTGGGCGAAACAACCAAGCGCCGCCGGGGGCGGATAAAGCGCAGGTTGTTTCGGCGCAGCGGTCGAAAAAATCGAGGATCAGCGCAGAGCGCCCGATGATTTTTTCGGGCACCGCAAGAGGGCAAACAAATGCAAAGCATTTGTGAGAAAAACCCGAAGGTCGTGGGTGACGCTTCGCTATTCCGTCGCTACGCTCCTTACAAACAACATTGCGAACCGATTTAGATATCGGAGCAGAAAAATCCAAAACCATAACGATTTCGGATTTTTTCCATACAAATTTTCACAATTAAATTTTATAGATATCTTCCTCTCTAAAAGGCTTTTGGGAAGGACTTGAACGAAGACATATTGCAAATATTAAGACTTTTTGATATAATTAAAGTATAAAAAACAACGAGAGAACAAGGTGATGGTTGTGAGGAAAGTTCATTTTTCAATCCCTGTCGAGTGTGCTTTGCCGTATTCTGATAATATAAAAATTTATAACGATGACGGAATCATTCTTTTTCCGGATTCCTATAGCGATGACGGTGCCGCTACCCGCTTGGTTATCTCATGCCATGGCGCGGGAGGCACGGTAACTACGAATGATTCCCAAATCGAAGCCCAAACACTTACGAAGTACCTGCTAGCGAATGGTTATGCTGTTATGGATATAAACGGTCTGCCGTATGAATTTGCCAATGAATTTGGAATCGACATAAGAAACAACGTTGGCTCTCCGATTGCCATTCAAAGTTATATCAAGGCGTATTGGTACTGTATAGAGAATTTTAATCTGCACAAAGAGGTTTGTGTGCACGGTGCATCGATGGGAGGAATCAGCAGCACGAATCTGGTGCTGAGCGGCAAAATCCCTGTGTTGGTACAAACAGGATTTTGTCCTGTGCTTGATACTTATAACGAAATATTTTTGCATCCTTGGTCAAACGGACTTCCCAAAACGGCGCTTTCGGTTATTTTTTCTTTTGAAAAAGACAATGATGGCGAATATATTTATGATGAAGCGAAAGTTTTAGGATATAATCCCATTAACAGCAAAAAAGACCATCCTTGCCCCTTGCTCTTTTGCCATAGCATAAACGACCCTATCGTTGATTTTGAAACAACGAAACGATATATAGAACAAGCAAAGCGACGTGGCATTGAAGCAGAGTTGATTGCATTGCCGGATGGAAAACATGAGCCGCAAAATTATGGAACATATATTAATGAACCGATCGGAAACCGTTATTATAACGACGAGTTGCTAAATATCACAGTGGCGATTGAATCCGTATTTTCGTGGATAAGCAAATATGCAAACCCCGGTATCTAAATCGGTGCGACTTGCCAAAAAAATTCCTTACACCATCGATGTGAGGAATTTTTTATTTGCACCGCGGTAAGGGAATTTCAAGTTGCAGAGTTCTGAGATCGAAGGTCGTGGGTGACGCTTCGCTCCTTACAAATCCCTCTTTTTTTTGGGGGGGGAATGACGTGTATCGGAAGAAGCCCTTGCAATTTCCCACAAATTGTGTTATAATGAAGTCCAAAAAGAGGCGAATTCAATGGATCGGATCCCTATCACGCGAATCGTTGAAATTACCAAAGACAAAATTTATTACCGTGACGACAGAGGGGATATTGGTTTTATCGAATTGGAGCCTTGTGCAAACCTTTATGAAACCGTACACGGAATTGCCAATCAACCGGATCGCAAGGTTCGTTGCATCGGCGTGCGCTTTTTCGGAGAATATGCATACTACGAACTATATACGGTAGGACACATACAAATTTACATGAATTTAAAAACAAATATTTTTCAAAAAGCAATTTCCAAAATATTTGGTTTGAATTTCCATACGAAACACTTTCAACAGTTTTATTCCATTCAAAAGCAATTAAACGAAAAGGGCTGGACGACTTTGGATCTGTCATAATAAACAAAACCATATTCTTCAGCCCCCGAAGATTATCAACACCGCAAAAGGAGTACACGGATATGATTCGAAAGCATCACGAAAAACGAAGACGTGAATATACACAGATTATTGTCGGCGTTTTACCCGACGACGCGCGTCTGATGTCGCTTGAATATTTTCCAAGACTTTTTGAAGCTGATTTTGAAATCGAAATAACACAGAATGATATCGTACATGTTTTTCGTTCTGCGAAAGGTTGGATTTATCACAATAACGAGTTGATTTGCGAAAGCGGTTATCAATACCTGGAGAAAGCAAGCACGTTTGAAAAAATGCTTGATATAATAAAACAAACGTTAACTTAACTCTGCCGATAACAAGGAAAACCGACGCTTGACAAACCGGGAAAACCTTGTTATAATAAAAAACAAAATATATTGTCTTACGGGTCGCGTCATAACGTTATCAAAGGTCAAGAATGAAGAAGGGGGATTTCCCATGAATAAAGCAGGAAAACACGTAATTTCTTACGGTTACATTGCCTACGGCGGTGCTTTTTTCATGATGTTGCTGGGCGTCGCGTGGCAAACGGCGGCGAAAAGCACCTTGGCGATGCTCGTTCTGTGTGTGCCCGCCTGCATTCCCATCCTGTTGTTTGGAGCAAATTTTATTTTTTCAAAGTTGTACGTAAAAAAAATCAACGATACGCCTGTCGCAGATATGCAGGGGTACATGCTTCGCCACCGAGATGAGGCGGAAAAGACCTCCCGCGAATTGCTGAAAAAACTGCAAAAAATCCGCCGTGTAACGGGTCTGTATACGGTGTTTCTTTGGCTTTTTGCGGCCTGTGCCGCTTGCTTGGGCGGAATGCTTTACGCCGTGGCCTCCCGGGTTGCCTGCTGCTTCTGTTTGTTTTATGCCGGCACGATTTTTTACGTAATTTACACCAGAATTCCCCGCAAGGAATCATCTGTCTTGAAGGACGGAGCTCCGATTTTACCCCGTGATGAATATCCGACCATCCACGATCTTGCCTCCCGTGCCGCTCGGAATACGGGCTGCCGCAAAGAGATTGAAATTCTGATTGATATCGATTGCAACGCAGGAATTCTGGAAGACGCAACCCACTATTACATACAACTGGGCATCATCCTCTTGGCCGTCCTCTCGCAAGAGGAATTATACAGCATCTTCTTGCACGAGTTTTCCCACTGCTCTCCGAAAAATCAAAAAGAGAATCGGGAGACTCGGTACGCAGAATGGATTTCTTCCGACCAACACCATTCAACGTGGTTCCTCCGGATCGCAAATCTTTTCAGTGCCTTTGATCTGGTGTATCTGTTCCATCACATGACCTATCACTACGCCACCTCCGTTTTTCAGGAGACCGAAGCGGACCGAGACATGGCAAAATTCTGCTCTCCCGCAACGGCAGGCTCCTCGTTGCTGAAAACGGGATACCATACTCGATATCTGTGGGAAAGCAATGTGAAGAACGAAACGCCCTATTACGTAACGGAAACACCCAACCCCCGTCATTTAAGAAACGAGGTCGAAAAATTCAAAAACGCCATTGCACTGCGCCACGAGGCGTGGGATGCGATGATCGAAAAGGAAATTCTGCCAAACAACGCGTCTCATCCCACCTTAACAATGCGTTTGAATACGCTGGGATTGCAGAAGATTGAGATGGTGGAAGACGAGAGCAACGAAGATTATAAACGGGAAGTTCAGACCGCCCTCGATTTTGCGGATAAAAAGTTTGCGGAATGCCAAAACACCTACGAGCAAGATCGAAAAGAATACTATCTGGAACCGTTGCGCCGCATTGCGGAGTGGGAAGAGGAAGGAATGCCCCTTCGTGCCGAGCAGTATCCGGATCTGGTTTCCGATCTGATGCAAATCGGAAGAAACGAGGATGCGGAAGCCCTGTGCGATCGTGCCATGGCGGAGCTTGACGAGAATGCCGCCCTCTACGCCTATTACATCAAAGGTTGTGCACTGATTCACCGATATGAGGAAAAGGGTGCGGAATATCTTTTCCACGCCATCGAAAAGAACCACAACTTCCTGGAAGACGGCCTGCATCAAATCGGTCAGTTCTACTGCATGATGGGTATGGAAGCGGAATTGCTTGAATACCGAAAGCGCGCCCAACAATTTGCGCAAAAGAACAAAGACGAGTATAGCGAAACCGCATTTTTGTCACCCAAAGATAAGCTGAGCTGCGACGATATGCCCGAAGAGATGCGCAACGAAATCCTGGCGTATATCCGTTCCGTGGATGAAGATATTATTCAGAAGATCTATCTCGTCCGAAAAACCGTCAACGAAACCTTCTTCACCAGCGCCTTCGTCATTCATTTTTACGGAGGCACCGATGCGAAGCGAAGTGAAATCATGCACAAGATTTTCTGTTATCTGGACACTTATCCAAAGGAATGGCAATTTTCTCTGTTTGACTATTTTGACTGTCCTGACATAAACTTCAAAAAAATTGAGGGGAGCCTCGTATATCATAAAACCGAAAACAAAGGAGAAAAACAATGAGTAACTTTCAAACTGCTTGCGAAGAAAAAGGCGTAGACATCAACAAGGCCTTTGAAATGATCATGGGCGAAGGCGGCGGCATTTTGCCCTCCCACAGCTTCACCGTATATTTCACGGAAATCACCGATACGTCCATCATCTGCTCCAACGATAAGCTGGAAGTAAAAAAGGAAATTCCCTTTTCCGATTTTCAACAGGCGTGCTTCGGCATCGGAAACGGATTGCTCTGGTTGCAATGCGTCGTAGACGGAAAACCTTTCGTCTTTACCACGCCCCGCAAAAAATGGAAAGCGCCTGCGGCAAACCTGTTGATGGAAAAAATCTCCGCATATGCCGAGATCCAAAATCGGAAAGACTACGAACGCATGACGGGGAAACTGTTCTTCATCTATATGTGGAAATAACGGATTCGCTTTCTTTGCAAAAAAGAAAGCGCGGACGGGGTGCGAAATGGAACGAGACCACATCTTGACGCAAAAGTCTGTGAAAACACGGCTTTCTAAAATCGTTGGGGTTCTGCACGTAAAGGAAAGCCTGAAAATCTCACTGGTTTTTATGGGATATTTCTTTCTGCTTCTCCTGTATCAAAATTTGAACGGGAAGTCCATTGAAAACTTCAGCGTCTCACACGCGCAAATGCTGTACCTTGCGGCAACGCCCGTTTTTTCCGCCCTCATCGGGATGATTTCTGCCTGGAAGGCAGGAATTCTGATCCCCTCCTGCACCTACTTATTCCTGCATTTTCTGTTTGTCAAGACCTCTCGGTTTGAAAACGGGAATTTTGCCTTCGGCGCTCTTTGCGTGCTGATCTTTTTTCTGGCAGTACTCGTCACAAAAATCCTTATTTTTGCCATCAAAAAACTCCGCGAGAAACGAGAAAAAGAAAGAGGAGCATAAAGAAGTTGAAAATTACCGTGGTACAGCCGCCCTGTTTTGCGGCAGTTTGCGCCATACGGAAGGAGTTGTCATCATGTCGGACGGATTCATCATAACCGGAGCGGGGGTTTTGGCCCAATACGTGGGGAAGGCCGTACACGTCCGGATTCCGAACAACGTGACGCGGATTGCAGACGGTGCCTTTTATAATCGGAACGTTGCATCCGTCATCATTCCGGGAAACGTGAAAAGCATCGGAAAACAAGCCTTTCGGGATTGCAAAAAGCTGACGGACGTAACCGTTGAAGAAGGTTGCATTGAAATCGACGATTACGCCTTTTGGACGAAAGAACTGCCCACGGTGCGGAGATTTACCCTTCCGGCATCTCTGAAAAAGATCGGAAAATACGTTTTCTACCCGCAGGAATACGAATATAAATTGGATAGCGTCGATGAGATTCTCCAAAAGACGGGATTCTCCAATCGCTCTTATTGCGAAATCAAAACCCCTTATAATCCCGTCATCATTCAATACGCCATTCCCTATCAAGACATGTCCGTGGCGGTTCTTGCCTCAGAGCAGGAAGCCCTTGCGGAGCTGGATACCTGGATTGCCGCAGAGACGGCGCAGCAAAAACAGAACCTTGCCACCGCAGAAGGATGGCTGGCAAAAGCAAACGCAAGGGTATCTGCGTTGCGCAAGGATCTTTGGGATGCCCGAGACGTCCTGGACGGCCTGAAGGGCTTTTTCAAAAAGAAGGAACGGGAAGCACAGGAGAAGAAGGTCCAAACGATTTTGCAAAATTTGGAAAAAGCCCAATTGGAAATCCCAAAATACGAACGAAACGTTGCACGGGAAAAGGAAAATCTGGAAAAATTCCAAGCCGAATCCCGGGAACGGAAACTGATTCGATGCCGCGATTGGATTGGTGCAAAAAAGACCGCATCCGCAAAGGCCGTTCTGTTCCGTGCAAGGGACGAGCATATCGAAAAAAGGCTTGAACGGGAACGGGCAGAAGAAACACGCCTCAATCAGGCCGAAAAGCCCCGGTGGTACGTTCCCATCGTGGACGATACGCCTCTCCCATCTTCCGGTTATACCCTCCCCGACCACGGACCTCTTGCCACCGCCAAAAACTGCGGGATGCCGCCCATTGACGTGTCGGACGTGTAAGGTTCTCAGAATAAAAATCAGCCCCGTTCTTCGGAACGGGGTTTTTCGTGCAAGGCCTCGTCTTGACAGATTTGCAGGAGCGTGGTATAATGTATGAAGAAAACGATATTACGTTAAAAAGCAGGTGACTCCTTTGATCATTACCGTGGTACAGCCGCCCTATTTTGCGGGGGAAACTCCGGATGAAAAAATAGCGGAATTCTTAGTGACCGAACTGGAAAAAGCCGAACAAGTATCTCTGATCGTGTTGCCCGAATATTCCAACGCAGGAGGCCTTTCGGACGCGGAACGGGAAAAAGCGGCCCTGCCGCGGGCAAACGAGATGCTGGAAAAGGCCTCCGCGGTGGCAAAAGAAAAGTCCGCTACCGTTGCCGTAAACGTTTTGGAAGAACGGGATGGAAAACTCCGCAACAGCACTTATCTGTTCGACAAAACGGGGAGACCTGCCTTCGTGTACGATAAAATACACCTGCCCCCCTCCGAGGTCGCTTTGGGCGTGGAGCGGGGAAGCGGAACCTGTGTCTGCGACCTGGACGGGATCCGCTTTGGCTTTTTAACCTGCTACGACGTTTATTTCAACGAGCAGATTGAATATCTGGCCTCCCAAAAGCCCGATATTATCCTGATTCCCGGGTATCAGCGCGGCGAGGCTACGGATATTATCCGCGCGCAGACGAAAATGATCGCCTTCCGTTGCAACGCCTTCGTGGCAAAATCGTCCTATTCCATGGACAGCGACGAAAAGGGCGGATGCTCCATGATTCTTGCCCCCGGCGGAACAATATTAAAGGACCTGGGGAAAGAAGTCGGGGCCGTCTCCGAAGAGGTGGACCCGAAATGGAAATATATGCGCACGGCAGGATTCGGCGGCGGAATGATCCGCAACGACGATTTTATCAACGACGGCCTCTGCCCCGAAGCGTTTGTCTGAACCGTATATGATACAAAACCCCTCCTTACACCGCGGTGTGAGGAGGGGTTGTTTCAGTTAAAATCGGGGGTGCGCTGCGGAGAAAGGCCCATGCGAATCTTTTTTCGCCATTGCTCGGGCGAGCATTGATTTTTGGAAAGAAACAACTTGTAAAAATGGGAATAGTTGGGAAATCCGCATCGGAAAGCGATGGATTCCAGCGAATCGGAGGTGACCTCCATGCGGCGCTCGGCGTTGAGCAGACGCAGGCGATTGACATAAGCCACGGGGGTGAGGGAAAATTCCTTCTTGAACAGATTGATCACGTGGTTTTTGCTGAAATGGAACTTGGCGCAGAGGGTTTCCAGCGTAATTTTTTCGGAGTAGTGCTCTTTAATATACTCCGCCATAGCCGCGGCGGCAGTGTCTGCCCCCTTCGGACGGTAAAGGGCGGAGAGAATTTCGTAAAACTTGGCCACCTGCAAAACATACGGTGCCTTCCCGTGGGCAAGGGAATCCAGCTCCTCCAGCAGAGGCTTCAGAAGAGCGTATTCAAACCGTCCCCGACGGGGCAGAAACTCCGCACCGTCGCCCCATTCTCCGCAAAAAATGCACGTAAAGATATTTGGGCGAATCGCTGGGCAGCTCCCCCGTATGCTCCGTGCCGTGCTTCTGGATAAAATATTCGCAGGGTTGCAGCTCGTAGGGCGCGCCGTTCTCCGAAAAACGCAAAACGCCCTCGAACACCAAGAGCAAAACGTCCTCGTTGCATCGGCGGGAAACGTGATGCTCCCCCTCGTAAAAATAGCGCAGAGAAGAGTGTGCGTAGCTTATCGGTGCGTTCAGATTGATTCCTTCCATATCATCACCCAAAACCATTATAGCAGAATCGTGTGTTTTTGTAAAGGATCCACGGAGAATTGTCTATATTTTTTCAAATTCCGGTGTGATATAAGAAAAATAAAGAGGGTTACGGCTTCGGTGCCAAGGTGCAAAGATATTTTTCGGGAGACAGACCGAAATGCTTTTTGAAGGCCTTGCTGAAGGCGTAGGCAGAGGAATAATGCAGGGCTTCCGCCACCTCGTACACGCGGGCACCGCCCATCAGCTCTTCCAGAGCCACGTTCATAATGCGTTGATTGAAATATTGCTTGGGCGTAACGTGATACATGGTATGAAAGGAGCGGGTGATATGCTCCCGACTGTATCCCAAAGCGACACACAGATCTTCCATGCAAAAGGCCGTTTGCTCCATGCGGTCCAGATATGCCCGCGTCTGCTCGGCAACGGATTGCTCCCGTTTCCCCGCGCCGCCCATGCAGGTCAGCACGAGCTGCACCGTCCCCGACAGAAGCTCGGGGTCCATCGTATGAATATGCTTCCGCCACAACGCCACCGCATCTCCAAGGGGGCTCCCCTCCTCCACGGGCACCTCCAGCAGGCGATCCACGGGAGGAAAGGTGCGGATATGGGTATAGGTTCGACAAAGTTTGTTTTGCGGATTCTCCCGCAGCGAATACCGTTTTTCCGCGGGCATCAGGTAAAGACAGTTCTTTTTCAGCCGTATTTCTTCGCCATTCTCCTCGTAATAGCCCTCACCGTCCAGGATATAATACAGCCGTGAAAAATGAACGCAGATGCCCCGATACGCCCAGTTGGGATAGGTGTTACATTCGGAAGCGTTCCAAGCGTGTTGAATCATCATAGCAAAATCATTATACAACGACGGAGCCCCCTTGTCAAGGAAAGGGGCATAATGTTTAAAAACATATCACATTTGGATATGTTTATGACGATTCGGGCTATTTACTTTTTCAGAAAATTTTCCTATAATGAAGGCAGTTAAGGAATACCGTCTCGTCCGAGACTACGCACGAACCAAGGAGATCCAAGTCATGCAAGTGACGAAGAAACTGACCGAAGGGAATCTCTGCCGAAACTATCTGCAATACGCCCTGCCCCTGATCCTTGCCGCCGTTTTGGCTCAATTATACAGCACCGTCGACGCGGTGATTGCGGGAAAATTCATCGGGGACCTTGCTTTGGGAGCCGTCAGCGCCACCGCCTCCGTTGAAAGTCTGCTTTTCGCCCTCTTCAACGGCTTTGCGGCGGGCTTTGCCATCTATCTTGCAAATCTCTTCGGACGGAAAGACTACGCAAGAATCAAGCGGGACACCTATTCCGTGGTGATCTTCATCGCCGCAGTCAGCCTTTTCCTCGGCGGACTTCTGATTCTTCTGCGCAACCCGGTTCTCGACTATCTGAAGGTAGACCCCCTTCTGCGCGAAGATGCGGAAACCTATTTTATCCTCGGGATGATCGGTTGCGTGTTCAACTACGTAAACCGCATTTTAGGCCAGGTGCTCCCCGCCATGGGGGTAACCTCCTTCACCCTGTACGTTTCCGTCGGCTCGGCCATTTTGAATATTATTGGGAATCTGGTATCCGTAATCGTGTTTGATCTGGGCGTGGCAGGGCTTGCCCTCTCCACCGTCCTTGCCAACGCCGTGGTCACCGTGTTCTATCTGATCATGCTTCGCAAGACCTTCAAAACCCTTCCTATGGAGAAAACGCCCTACCGTTTCCGCCTTACCCACGTAAAGCGATCCCTCCGCTATACCCTCCCCACCGCCGCCCAACAGTTGGCCTTCCACGGAGTGGGCGTGTTGATTGCCCCGCCCATCAACGGCATGGGTGCCGCCGCAACGACGGCTTACACCGTTTCGACCCGTCTGTACTCCATCAGCTCCATTACCATCTGGAACCTGACCTCCGCAATCTCCTGCTACACGGCCCAGTGCGTGGGGGAAGGAGGCTATCAAAAAATCCGACGGGGATTACGGGTTGGTTTTGGGTTAAACATCAGCATCCTCGCACCGATCATGGTCACATTCTTCTTCCTGGCAGAGCCCATCGCGGCCATCTTCTTCCCTACGGGATTTGAAGGAATGGCCCTGGACTACGCCGTCCGATACGTAAAAATCTTCATGCCCTTCCTCGTCATTCAGATGGCGGATCATATCCTGCACGCCTATCTGCGGAGTCTGGGCGGCGTCAGTGCCGTATTTATCATCAGCCTTTTCGGAAGCGTAGTCCGTGCCGTGACTACCTTCGTCATGGTTCCCGCCATGGGAATGGACGGCGTGTATCTCAGCCAGATCATCAGCTGGGGAGCAGACCTGTTCCTGACCATGATTCTCTATCTGTGGCGGTACCGGACGGAGGAACACGTCAAAAAAATCGTCCACCGTCTTTCCGTGGCGTGATCTATTAAAAAAACGCGTAGAACTCAAACGGGGCGTCGCATTTTTGCGACGCCCCGTTTTTGGTTCGAACCTTTAATCGGAAAATTCCTGCTCTTTAACGTATTCGAGGAAGGTTTTCATGCTTTTGGAGATCCATTTGTTTTTGTGGTAAATCAACTGCTTCCAAATTTCCGTCTCCAGGTCGCAAACGTCCAAATAACAAAGCTCCCCCGCATCCACCAGATCCTGCGTAACGAAATCGGGCAGATAGGAGATCATATTGCTGTTTGCCACGGTTTTCGTAATAATATCGGTTCGTCCGATCTCCAGAACCGGCGTAATCTCCAAAGATTTCTTCGCCAGCTCCTTATCGAACACCCGTCGGTATCCCTGCCCGTATTCCGTGAGAATAAAGGGCTCGTTAACGATATCCCGAACCGAAAGGCCCTTGCCCCCGGCAAATTCGGAGCCTGCCCGTGCAACGAAGTGCATGGAAAGACGCTCTTCCTTTGCAATGACGTAATCCTTGTTGTAGGAATGGCTGTCCAGGGTGATGATCAGATCCGCCTCGTTATGATCCAGCATATCAAACATGGCAAGGGTGTCCGCCGTGGTGAATTTGACGGAGATGTTGGGATATCTGCGGTGAAATTCAAGGTAATGGGAGTTGATCATCTCGTCACAGACCGAGTCGGGGGTCACGATATGAATATGTCCCGAAAGATCCTCGTCCTTCGTCAGGCTTTCCTTGAATTCTTCCGTAATTGCACGGATACGGTGAGCGTAGGACACCAGCTCGTGCCCGCGCTTCGTAAGCGTAACGGTATGATTGATCCGTTCAAAAAGCAGGCATCCCAGTTCCTCTTCCAGCTGCTTGATCTGAAAAGAAACCGTGGATTGAGAGTATCCCAACAGTTCCGCGGCCTTGGTAAAACTCCCCAACTCCGCCACGTGGGTAAAGGTAATCAGATTGCGTAATTCCATCCCGAAGTCTCCACGATCGAAAATATTGATAATAAAGATTAAAACAATTCATTTGACTAATCCTGCTTTTTATTATATAATAGACTGGAAAGAATTGCAAGAGGCGTGGAAGGAACTTTTTTTGAATTTTTCGATTCTTCGGAAGGGAAGGAAAAGCCCCTCTTTTCGCCCCTGCACTTTGGAGGTAACTTAAAATGACGCAACCACAGCTTTATACCATTGTGGCCCTTGCGGTGTACGCCATTCTCATGGCGTTGATCGGGGTGCTTACCGCAGGCAAGTCCAAAACGCTGGACCATTTTCTGATCGGAGGCCGAAACATCGGTGCCTGGGCAACGGCGTTCGGATACGGAACGACCTATTTCTCCGCCGTGGTTTTCGTCGGTTACGCGGGACAACACGGCTGGAATATCGGCATCGGCGCCATCTGGATCGGCATCGGAAACGCCGTCCTCGGCTGTCTGCTTTCCTGGCTCCTGTTTGCGAACAAAACCAGAAAGATGACCAAAAAACTGAACGCCCGAACCATGCCCGACTATTTTGAAAAGCGCTACAATTCCAAGGGCATGAAGATCCTTGCGGCAATTATCATTTTCGTTTTTCTCGTCCCCTACTCCTCCGCCGTATACAAAGGACTCGGGGCCTTGTTCAGCGCGGTCTTTCCCGGCGTTGAAACCTGGGTCTGGATGCTGATCATGGCAACCCTCACCGCCGTCTATCTGGTAGCCGGAGGCTATATCGCAACCTCCTACACCGATCTGATTCAAGGCATCATCATGCTGGTGGGCGTGATTTGTCTGGTAATTTCCGTCCTCAGCCACGAAAACGTGGGGGGCCTGAACGGCTTGATTCAAAATCTCGGCAACTTCGAATCTCTCCCCGGGGACCCGAACCCCACCACGGGAAGTCAACTGACCGGGATCTTCGGCGGCTCATCCTTCAAATTCCTTTGCTTTAACATCATGCTCACCAGCTTCGGCACCTGGGGGCTCCCGCAGATGATCGGCAAGTTCTACGCGGTAAAAGACACGAAAGCCATCAAGCGTGGCACCATCATTTCCACCATTTTCTGCATCGTTATCGGTTGCGGCGCATACCTGATCGGATCGACCTCAAGACTGGTTCTGAACGGTCAACTCCCCGAGGGCGGCGTTGACTCCGTCATTCCCTCGGTTCTGATGGAGGTGCTCGGAAACGGAACGCTGGGAGTCATTCTGCTGGCAATCATCATGGTTCTTCTGCTCTCCGCCTCCATGTCTACGCTGGAAGCGGTGGTTCTGACCTCTGCTTCCGCCGTTGCCGTTGACCTGATCCCCGCCGTACGCAAAAAAGAAACCAAGCCCGAGCATCAAATGCTTCTGACCAGAATTCTGTGCCTGGCCTTCGTAATCTGCTCCTTCGTCTTTGCAACCCAGAACATTCCCATCATCGTCAGCCTCATGTCCTTCTCCTGGGGACTCGTTTCCGGCTGCTTCATCGGACCCTACATCTGGGGTCTGTTCTCCAAGAAGATCACCAAGATCGGGGGTTACGCAGGAATCCTTTCCGGTCTTCTCACCGTGGGCGGAGCAACCCTGTTCATCACCCTCACGGACGGATTTTCCGCCGCCGCCGCAAAATCCCCCGAAATGGGCGTTTGCGCCATGGCAATCTCCATGATCGTCGTCCCCCTGGTCAGCCTCTTTACCAAGAACAAGAAGGAAGAAGCGGAGCGCGTGGACGAAATCTTCGAATGCTACAAGCAAGAATAACAAAATACGACTTTCCTTGTCTAAAAATCGCCGCCGTTCTTCGGTGGCGGTTTTTTTGCGGAAAAACGAAACTCAAAAACAGGTCAATCAAATCACCAAAAAAGGTTGCTTTTCCCAAAAGATTGTGCTATAATAAATTCGAAATACACGAAACACCGTCACAATCCGAACGCAAGGAGGAAAAAACCATGGTCCACACTTCCGTTTTTCAACACAAATCACCCTTTTATACGTCTTTGCACAGCAAAGAAAGGTCCGCAGATTATCGAGTTTTCATCAACGGCACGGAAGCAGAGGTCTATGCCTGCCGCATTTCTGCCTACCCCTTCAATCGGGTGTGGCCGGGCTTTCAACGCAACGTTGACCAAACCGAAATTGCCTCCTTCGTCAATATCGTCTCGGACGAAACGATCACCGTGGAAATTGAGCCAAAAAGCAAAAACATCGACGGAAAAATCATGATCAAGCCCTATTCCAAAGCGATCCAATGGGAACGGGTGGGCGATCGAATCCGTTTTCAACTCACCGAAAACGGGGGCTACGTGTTCCAAATCGACGATTATCACGAGCTTCTGTATCTATTCAACAATAAACCACTTCCCTGCGAGGATCCCGATTCCGTCACCTATTTTTTCGGCGCAGGCGTACATTTCCCCGGGAAAATCCGTTTAAAATCCAACGACGTGGTCTATCTGGACAAGGACGCATACGTATACGGCTGTCTGTTTGCGGAAAACGCGGAAAACATCCGTATTTACGGAAACGGAATCTTTGACGACAGTTGCGAAGAGCGTATGCCGGAAGCGGGTTATGACTCCTACGTCAACGGAAATGTAAAATTCTACGATTGCAGAAATCTGTGCCTGGAGGGGGTGGGCTTTACCAACTCCGCCCTTTGGTGCGTCAGTTTGTACCATTGCTTTGACGCAACGCTGGACGGAATTCGTATCTTCGGGCAATGGCGATACAACACCGACGGCATTGATACGGTAAACTGCCGGCGGATTCATATCAAAAACTGCTTCGTCCATTCCTTCGACGACTCAGTTACCGTCAAGGGCTCCGACCTCTACTCTCACGAGAACTGTCGGGACATTCTGGTAGAAGGCTGCGTTTTGTGGTGCGACTGGGGCAAGACCTGCGAGCTGGGACTGGAAACCGCTGCCTTCGAATACGAAAATATCACCTTCCGCAACTGCGACGTGTTACGGGGCGGAAACACCGTCTGTGACATTCAAAACGGAGATTACGCGGACATCCACCATATCCTGTTCGAAGATCTTCGAGTGGACCTGGAAGCCTTCTATACCCCCGAGGTTATGCAACGGGAAGAAACGCAAACCTACGAGGAAAAGGATCAGTGCCAGATCACAAGAATCCTGAGCATCCACAACAAACGCTTCCGCGAAATCTACGCATTCTTGGGACTTTCGCAGCCGGACAGCGAACGAAAGCCCGGAGACCCCTTTTACGCCGCCGTCCGAAACGTGACGGTGCGAAACATTTCTCTATACTGTGACCCAACCCTTTTGGATCGATTTGGGAACGGTTGTGCCAAGATCTTTTTACTGAACGCAGTCCCAACCTCCCAATTTGCGGAGATCCGCGTAGAAAACGTATTTTTGAACGAAAAAAAGCTCTCCCTTGACAAGATAACCATTTCTTCAGAAGGGATTGAAGAGGGCACGTTGATCGTCGAATAACCCCGATAAAAACAGTTCGGGCATCTCCCTTACGGAAGATGCCCGAGCTTATTTTTTATTCCGTTTCTTTGGAAGGTTTTTTCCGAAGAACGAAGAACGCAACCGCCCCGCCGCCGACGAGCAAAACTGCCACGCCGATGCAGATCCAGAGAAGGACTCCGCTGTCGGAATCCTCTTGCGGTGCAATCTCGGTACCGCTCGTCTGCACGGTGCTCACGTCCTCGTTCGTTTGCGTATCCCTTTCCGATCCGTCGGGGTCAACCGTATCCGTGACCTCCGTTTCGGGGTCTTGCTCAGGGTTCTTCATCGCAAAACCGTACAAACAGGACACGTCCGTTCTCCCGTTGCGAACCATCTCAACGGGAAGCGTAACCCCGTTCACCGTAACGGTCAGATTATCCGAAAAAACGTAACCGTCATCCGCAACGAGAACAAACCGAGCGCCGTAATTCACACCGTCCCGAACGTAACCGTCTCTTACGTATACGTTCGTTTCGATGTCCGGAAGAAACCAGTCAACCGAATCCGCAATCACGGAAAAACCGACGCCGTTGACAACCGTAAGATTCGGTCGGAACCCCAGATGCGCGCCCACAACGGGCTTCTCAACCTGAAGATCGATCCGATCCACGACGGTCTTCTGTCCATAATAATAGGTGCGATAGTCCACTCCAATGGGAACGTTCGAAACCGAAACCTCTTCCCCGTTCAGGATCAGACGGACGTTTTCGTCAAAGCGGTATCCGTCGGCGGGAACGGCAAGCACCGAGCGGGAGTAGATCTTGTCGGCCTCAAAGACTCCGTCAAAGGTCTCCCACCGTTTTTTCCCCGTATTCCATACGGACCAAACAACGTTTGCCGTATAGTTTGCACCCGACGGAACCGTCGCGTCCGTGCGGGACTTCTCCCCTACGGTTTGGGAGGCAACTCCGTCCACGCGGATTTCCGTCACGGTCTCTTTCAAAGAAATCTCGTACAAAACGGTCCGCTTATAGGGATTCGAAAAATCATAAAGATGCCCGTCTGCAACGGAAGTATATTCTCCCGAAAAAACGAACCCTTCTTTTGCAATCAGAGAGACGGAAAGCCAATAGTCCTTTCCGTTCTCCGGGCGATTTGCAACGGTGGCATCGCTCAAATCCCGCAACGTGCAGGATTCAATCACGTAACCGGCATCTGCGGAAACGGAAATTCCGTCCAGAGAAGGAACGGCACCCGCAACGATCTCGGGGATCCCGGAAATTTCAATCCGCGAAATCTCTTCTCCGAAGAAATATTTCCGCGTATACAGGAAACCGTCCTCGCTCCCGAATTCAATCCGATGGGGGACTCCATACGCATTTACGTGCACGGGAACGGAAAACTCATACCCCTCCTTCGGCTCAACCAACACCTCAAGCGTGTATACGAGACCCTCCCGAACCATAGCGGCCTGCGAATACTCTGCCAACGAGCGGTATTCGCCGTTTTGCAACGTGACGTACCAGGTTGCCGTCGCCGAACAGTGAGCATCCTGCGGGACGGTGACGGGGAAAGGCTCCAAGGGAAGCGTCTCCCCAACGACGGCTTGCGGAAGGTCCGAAAGCGTCACTTCCGAAACCACGTCCGCAAAGGAGGTGCGCACGTCATATCCGGCGTACACCGCAGAATCGGCAGGACAGAACGTCTCTACGTCTCCGACCGAAAGTTCAAAATCCTCTCCGAAGTAAAAGCCTTTTTTCGGCGCCATCTCAACGCGGAAATAATACCGTTTTCCTTTTTCAAAGACGTAACTCTCTTCCCCGTCCGAGCAATACCAATAACCGGAAAGCGTATAGTCATAATCTTCAGAAGTTGGGATTTCAACCGACGATCCGGTATAGGATTTCCCGATCTCCGCCTTGGGAAGACTTTCCGCGTCGATCTTCACGTACGAAATCTCTTTTCCCGTACCGTAATAATATAACGCAGTCCCGGAAAGGTCCGAACCGTAGAACCGATAATCGATTTCTCCGTCTACGTAAAAGGCGCACTCCGGAGAAAAGACGTAACCGGGCGCAGTGTTTGCCGTCAGTTCCAGACAATAGATTTCTCCCTCGCGGAACACTCCGGAAAAGGGCGAAAGGCTCTTTTCGGAAAAATCGTAAATCTGCCAGATTCCCTTGACGGAATAGTTCGTTTCCGTTTTGGAATAGTTCTTCGCCTCGGCACCGCATTCGACGGAGGGAAGACCCGAAACCCGAACTTCATCCACCGTTCCGAGCACGGCGGGAAAGGTTTTGAACTCAAACGTTCCGTCATTCAGCCAGTTGCACGAATCCGTTGATCCGTTTACCGATACGAGGATCGTTTCGGAAAGAGTATACCCCTCGGCGGGAACAAGTCGAATCCGTGCCGTGTACTCGGTTCCGCTCAAAAACTCCGTCGCATCTTCAACAAGGGAATCATCCTGCCAGTTTTCGGTTACGGCCGTCACGGAATACTTTTCGGGCTCCGAGGAAGAACACACGACGGGAGACGACCCCGTTCCGACCTTCGGAATTTCCACGGAAACGGAAACCTCCGAAAGCTCGGTTTCCGCGGCAAACGTCCCCAAGGAAAGCAGGGAAAAACAAAGGGCCAGAAGAATAAAAAAGGCAAATTTTCTCTTAATCACGGAAACCTCCTCCTCGTCGTTTATAAAATCCCGTTACTGATAGTCCTTCGTGAAAGGCTGAACCTTATAGAACTCGCGGTGGCTGTTTTCAAACTGAACGATCGTCACGCGGTCCGTGGGGGTTTTCACCTGTCCCGTAGACATTTCGCGGGTTACGATGCGGAATCCGTCGCAGGACCATTCGTAGGTGGTGGCATCCTTTCCGCCCATCTGGCTGACGGTCTGCACCACGGTGCCGTCGGCAAAGGAAGCAATGCCCTTGATGTTGGTGGACGTGGTCAGCTTTCCTGCACGGGCATACTTACGGGTCAACTCTTCGTTCTCCGCATCAAACTTCCAGAGATATTTTCCGGAAGAGGCCCAGTATTTTCCGGGTTCTCCGCCTACGGGAGAGAAGGCGTGACCGCCGGCTTCCCCGTTTTCAAAAGTGAATTTCATCCCGCCGACACGCCCGATCTCACCTTCCATCGTGCCCATATTCTTAATGGTTGCAGCGTAAACGCCGTTGTCCTCCAGAACCCAGAGCCATTCGTTATCGGGATCCCAGCTGACCCCGTGGCAGTACAGGCTGGGGATGGAAGAAACGGGACGGGTTGCACCTGCGGAGAGAGGAATATAAGCCAAAGCTCCGGGATCGCTGGAGCAGGCCACGACCACGTCGCCGTTGGGCAGCATTTCGATGGAGTGGGGGCCGTTTCCGACCTGATATTCCCACAGAAGGGATTTTGCTTCGTAGTCAATCACGCCGGCCCAACCGCTGGAGGAGCAGGCAATGACCACGTCACGCTTATAGTAGGGGGAATAACGGTATTTTGCGGAGTCAATCCCCGCACCTACGTTTCCTGTGCAGTTGGGATCCTCGTCGGCGTCCCATTCCCAGATCACGGCAACGTCGTCTTCCTTCAAAAGCTGAAAATCCCCGTCGCAGAGGTTCAGATCGAAAACCACCACGCTGTGATTGGTAATGTCCGTAGCGATGAATTTGTGTTCCATATCGGGATCAAACAACACCGCGTTGGTAGTCTGTCCTCCATCGGAGGTATCGGACTTGGTATCGGTCTTCTCTTCCGTATCCGAGTCGGAATCCGTCTCGGAAGATACGGGGGGATTCGATTCCTCCGCGGAATCGGTAAAGAGTCCTTCGGTCTCATCGGTTTGCGTTTCAGTAAAGGGATCCGTGTTTTCGGGATCCGTGTTTTCGGCATCTCCGCAGGCAACCAGAGCAAAAGCCAGAACCAGACAGAGCAATACCGCCAAAATTCGTTTCATAAACATTCTCCATTCTCTTTTTCCCATTCAAGGGGTTTTCTTTATTATACAAAATTTTCGTTCCCTTGTCTACCCCTTTTCCCTCAAAAAACTGTGAATTTTTTTTATAAATTTGCTCTTGACTTCTCGGTCTTATTTTCCTGCACTGAGGGCATAACGCAAAAAGAGCGAACGTCACGGAACAAATAACGCGGAACCGGATGAAAAAATTTCCGACCGAAGCGGTCGGAAATTTTGTTATTCTTTTTCGGGTACGGGTTCCGCTTCCGCCGCGTCAAGGGGCGTTTCTGCGGATCCGCTCTTTTTTGCAAAGACGAACCGTAAACGAATTCCGATCCACAGAATCAAAAGCAGGAAGAACACGATTGCCAGAAGGAAGCCCAGTTTCAGAAGATCGAACCGTCCGTATTCCACCTGACATACCCGTCCGTCGGGCACCGAAATCCGAAGAGAACCGTCCTCTGCCGTATAAGAATCCAGCAAAACGCTCTTCTTGACGGCGTCCGACGCCAGAACCGAAAGGGTGATCTGACGGGGCGGGATCTCGCCCCATTGGGCGGGGACCTTCAGCGCCGTCCGCAACAGATTGGTGCCGAAGGGAAGCCATCCGTCTCCCAGTGAAACCTCGCTTCCCTCCGCGAAAACCTCCTGCAAAAAGGTTTCCACGTCCCCAAGGAAGGGCGAGGAGAAGGAAAACTCGTAATACCGATTTTTCCCTTCGTCCCGAATCTGTAAGCAAGCTCCTTCGGGCAGGGAGGCGGAAAGGGTGGTTTTCAGTTCCTCGTGGAAGGCCGCGGCGATTTGTCGGTTTGCCGTCAGACGAACGGAACACTCCGCACGGATTGCGGAAGACAGATCCAACGAAACCGTAAGATCTTCAAAGCAGAATCCGCGCTGATAGGAAAACGCGATCCGCTCCGCGTTGCGAGCGGTCACCACTCCGTCCAAAACCGAAACGTCTTCCGATTGAACGGCGATATTTTCCCAAGAAGCGGGACAGGTGTAAGAATACTTGAAATCACTGTAGGAGCCCATCAGCGATTCCAGATCAAAGAATTCGCTGCGCGTGACCAGAACCTTTTTGTCCTCCGTCAGGGTCTGATCTTCCAAAAGGGCCACGGCGGCCTGCAGGCATTGCATGGTCCGAGCCGCCAGCTCCTCGCCGTTTGCGGCGGAAAACTGAACGGTGGCCCGATAGGAAGAATCCTCTTCGGACAGCGTGCCCACCTTTTTAAACCGTTCCCGCAGGGACGCAAGGTCCTCCCAATCCTCCGGAACCGCCGAAATCGTTCGGGTATACTGCCCGTTTTCGTCGCAGACCGTATCCACGGTCAAACTGTCGAATTTGGGAATCTCGTGGTCTTGGGGCAGAATTTTCACCGCCCCATCGAAGGAAAACTCTTCTCCGTTCAGCACCAAAAGATTTTCCGACAGAGAAAAGATCTCGAAAAATTGCCGTTCCCGCAGAGCTTGCTTCCGTTCCAACGCTCCGATCAGCAGGCGGAACAGCTCCTCCGGACCGTGTCCCTCAAGGAAAAGCAATCCATTCTCCCGACTATACACGACGGAAGGCGCGGCACCGAGAAATTCCGCGGTTTTTTGGCGATAATCCTCCAAAGACGAGAAGGAAAAGGATACCGAGAGCTTCAGATCCCGCCCGTCGGAGGAAAGGCGACAATCCGCCCAGGCGGGCAGAGCGTTGCGCATCATCAGATCCAGAACCGCCCTTCCGCCGCCGATAAAATTCTCCACGTCGGACTGATCCGCCGTCAGAAGCAGTTTCCGCGTTCCGCTGAACGCTTCGGCAGAAGCCGAAACCGACAGACCGAAGCAGGAAAGCAGGAGCGTTACAGCGAGAAGGAACGCGGTGATTTTCGTTTTCAGATTCATGTCCATTCCTCCTTACGCCAGATCGTAACGGTAAATCACCGCAGATTCCAAGTTGTCCGCCATGGTGTAGAAGTACAGGCGATTGTCCATCATGGTCATGGAGCAATCGTTCATGTTGCAGGGGAATTCCTCGTTCAAGAAGGTCTTCACCGCCGTTTTATGCTCAAAATTCTCGTCCATGGTATAAAGGGTCAGGCTATCCGAATCCTGATCGAAGAAATACCACGCACCCGTTTCGGACTGACAGAAGGTAAAGAACGCCCGATTGTGCTCTGCGGTGGTAACGAAAACGGGAACCCCGTCCTCGGCACGGTACAACACGATCTTACAGGAGCCGGGCTGTTGCGTATTGTTTTCCTGCACGGTAAAAATTCCCTCTTCGCTTTGCTTGAAGCCCGTACCGGAAATACATTCCACCAAAACCTGGGAAGACTTGTCCTTCGAAACCCAGTACAGATCCCGCACCGAATCGTAAAGATGCCCCGCGGCAATCATATGACGGGCGCTGAAATAGGTATCGAACTCCCACATCTCGTATTGCGAAACCGTAGGCTCGCTTCCGTAATTCTCCAGAATCGCTCCGTTCCGATCCACCACGTAGTAATAGCAGGTGGGACCGCCGAAGAGGAAATCCAGAAATCCGTCGTTTCCTTCCACCACGTAGAAGGTTTCCCCCGAATTGGCCAGATAACGGACCTTTTGTTCCAAATCCAGGAAATCCGAAATTTTCAGTTCCTTGCGATCCAGCCGCTGCACCACCGTATCGTCGAAGGAAGCGCGGAAATACAGATACTGCTCGTCGTTGGCAAAGCAGATATCCACGTTTTCCAGAACGCGACGCGGTTCCCCCGACCCGTCCTTCTTTACGCGGTAAACGTCCAGATTTCTCGTTTCGTTTTTCACGCAGAGGTACAGGAAGGTTTCGTCGATTCCGCAGATGGAGAAGAAATCCTCGTCGTACAGAACCTTCTGTCCGTCTTCGTCCTCCCGGATCAGTTTTCCCTTCGTATCCTTATAGTAAATGGCGTCGGGATCCTTTGCCGTCAGTTTTCCGTAAGACATGGTGGAAGAATCGTACCGCGAAGGATTCTTGTTCCCGAATTGGAAGAGGGGATGGCGGAACAGCAGGAAGGAATCCTGATAGTTAAAGGAGCCCTCCGTTACCCAGATATCGAACTGAACCTTGATGTTCACCCGCAATTCCAGCAGCTTCAGATATCCGCATACGTAATAGTCGTAATCCAGAATCGGTTCCTCTCCCCCGAGGGACTTGTTGGTGACGGCAAGAGAGACCGAGCCCTCCGCTTCCACGCCCACCTTGATCAGCGCCAGATCCAGCACGTTCAGGTTAAACACGTACAACCCGATGGAGGCACCCACGTGGAGATCCGCATCCCCACTCACTTCCGCCTTGAATCCGTATTCGATTTCCGCATCCTCGGGCTTCAGCGTTCCTTCTTCAAACACCCATTCGTAATCCTTAACGAAGGTTTGGTGATATTCGATTTTACGGGAATAATCAAAGAAAAATTCCGCACCGACTTCGATTTTTCCCGAAAGATCGGCGTAGAGAATGAAGGCCACCGTCAAAGGCACCGCAGAGGTCTGGGCGCGAATGGCCTCGTTGCCCACGGCAACGGTTACGCTGCCGTTATAGCCGATAAAGGCGAATGGGAACATTTTCTCCTTCAGCCCTTCCAGCTTCAGACAGTTTCCGGGAAGGGTGATGGTGGTGGTACGGCCGCCGACTTCCAGTTCGGCAAAGGCCCGCAGAGAAGCATTTCCGACCACCTTTCCCGTGGCGTCCACGGAAAGATTCTTCAGACCGTCTCCGGAAAGAACGTCCCAATCGTAATTTACGTGATAAGTAAGATCCTCAACCCCGAATTTCCCTTCCAGAACCACGGAGGCGTTGGTTTCCGCAACCCCGTCGTCGCTCTGCAGCATGGGGCAGGCACAGCGGGTACAGGCAACGTAATCCTGCCGCTTGGCTTCCCCCAGAGTCATCTCGTTTTTGCTCCGCTTGACGTAACGGCAATCGTCGGTGTGATACCGCGTCCCCGTATCGGAAACGTAGACCGTGATCCGTTCCGCCTCCTGCAAGGTATAATAGGTCCGATCGGGGTCCCGTTCGTCCTCCTTCTTCAGCCCGAAGGCCTTCAGAATATCCACGTTGAACTCGAACAGGAATTCCTGTCCTTCCGCCTGATCGATTCCCGTGTCCAGCGTCCCCGCGTACCCCTGCGGTCTGACGGCACTTAACGTACCCCCTTGTCCGTCAGGCCCGAAATGCTCGTCCAGATTCGCATCGGTGGACACGGTGACCCCTTCTATGGTCTTGATTTCGGAAATATTTTCCTTCTTCAGGGTTTCCGACTGATTGATGGCCAAACGGTCGAACACCTCGTCGATTTTCGGAGCTTCCACACAGAACACGTCGGTGGCTCCTCGATCGCTGACCGAAACCACTTTCCCGAAATAAGGTTCGCCCAAGGGCGTCTCTTTCGATCCGTTGAGGAAGAAAATGTCCCCGATTCCGATCTCCGAAAGGGCCGTTCCGTCGGCAACCTCCAGATAAAGCCCCTGATTGGTGGATTTCACCTCTCGGATGGAGCCGTTGATCTGCTTTGCCTGCTCGGCGGTCAGAACCTTCACGTTGTCGTTAATCTCGGCAACGGCCGCCTCTTCCCCCGATTCTTCTCCGGGGGCCTGTTGACCTTCCTCCTGTACCGTCTGATCCCGGACAGAAGATTCGGGCGTCAAAGACAGCAAAATCGTCCCTGCCACGCACCCGAACAGAAGTACCGCCGCCAGGACTACGGCAATCCAATCCTTCCAGCCGAATTTCTTTTCTTTCATGCGGATTCCTTCCCTTCTTTTTTACAAGAAGTTTAAAATATACTTATATTATAGCATCTCTCCCGTTTTTTGTCAATCCCGAAAGGCAACATAACGCAAACGGGAAAGAAAAAGCCCCGAAACGGCAACGGTTTTCGCTCAAAGGGACAAAAATTGACCAATGGGTGAAAGCCGGTACGGGACAAGAGAAAATCCGATCATCGAAAAGATGGTCGGATTTTTCTTATATACAGATGAAAACAGCTCCGAGGTCACAACGATCTCCGAGCTGTTTGGCTTTTATGAGTTCATATTTGGGGTAATACCTATGCTTTCGAGCAGCTCGGCAAGCTCCTCACGGCTGTGGACGTTCAGTTTCCTGTACGCCTTTCTGAGATAATAGTTCACCGTATTGACGGTAACGCCGGTATCCTCGGCGATCTGCTTTACGGTCATGCCGTCGGCATATTTCAGGACCGTCTCGTTTTCCTTTACGGAAAGTCCGTAGGTGCGAAGCGG
>JAGBIM010000015.1 GCA_017934975.1 Clostridia bacterium
GTGTCAATGACGAAGAGGTTCCACCCGTTCCCATTCCGAACACGGTAGTTAAGCTCTTGGGTGCTGAAAATACTTGGCTGGAGACGGCCCGGGAAAATAGGGCGATGCCGACATTCTCTTTTTTTCGTATCTATCCGGCCCGTTAGTCAAGCGGTCAAGACGTTGGCCTCTCACGCCGAAGACAGGAGTTCGATTCTCCTACGGGTCACCAAAGGCTCCGAGGTACAAAACCCCGGAGTCTTTTTCTTATTATTGTATATACGGGCCTTTAGCTCAGTTGGTTAGAGCTCCCGGCTCATAACCGGTCGGTCCCGGGTTCGAGTCCCCGAAGGCCCACCATATAAAACGGCAAGTTTCGATTGAAACTTGCCGTTTTACCATGATATCCGTTCTTCCCGGAACGGGTGATATATCTCCGATATGATATCGCTCTGTGAGCGATGATATATGCCTGCGGCATATGAAAGAACGGATATTATATCATGCTTGCGGAGCAAGTATATCATATCGCGTAAGCGATATATCATTTTTATGAGGATTTGAATTCATACGCAGAACGGACGAACTCCTCTTTTTTGTCCAGGCCGCGCAGGCAAGCTTATTCGGTGGCGTAGGCCCTATATCATATTACGTCAGCCATAAAACACGGATAACGTAACTAAACCGATCGTTTACAAAAACAACCCGAACTAAACAATGCGGTTATTGCAATTTCTACCGGTTTTTGTTATAATAGATTCAGAGGTTGCGCATCCCGTTGATTTGAAGGAGGAGAATTGATGATTTTTTTGAGTGAGAAATTAAGAAAATTACGTAGGGAAAAGGGTAATACACAAGAAGACTTGGCAGAACATCTTGCTATCACGATGCAGGCTGTTTCAAAGTGGGAGCGTGACGAAGGGTATCCGGATATTACGCTTTTACCTGCAATTGCATCCTATTACAACGTAAGTGTTGATGAACTTCTCGGTGTTGGGCGGATTGAGAAAGAGAAAAAGCTTAAAGAATATCGAGATAAAGGTATGGAGCTGTTTCGTGCGGGTAAAAATTCGGAGCGCGTGGCGTTGTGCCGTGAGGCAAAAAAAGAGTACCCCAACGAACTTTCGGTGATATATGATTTGATGTATGCATTACAGGTTGAAAACAGAACGAAAAACGCCGACGAAATTATTGAATACGGAGAGCGAATATTGGCAGAATCCACCGATACTTCTCTAAGGGGTGGGGCAATCCAGTCGCTGAGTTTTACCTATTATTTTGCAAAGGGCGATGCTGAATCTGCAAAGAAATATGCGAGAATGGCAGACTGCTATGCGGTTACGTGTGATGAAATTATGCCGCACATACTTGAAGGAGATGAGGCTGTTGAGTATTGTCAGACAAACATTCAAAAACTTTTTGAGATGATTAAGATCCAAACGGATGTTATATGTCGGAAGGGAAAATATTCATCGGAAGATCGGATAAAAGCCTATACGTTTGTTCTTGATTGTTTCAAATTACTGTATTCTGACGGAAACTATGGCTTTTATCACGGGAGAGTATCGGATTGTTATGAGAAATTAGCGTATTGTTATTTTGAACTTGGTAATGAGGCGCAGATGTTCTTTTGCCTGGCGAATGCGGCAGAGCATGCGATCAAATTTGACACCAGAAAAGATGGGATGAACACCGCTTTTATGGTGAATAAGGTGAAACAATCTGTAGAGGACGAGTATAAAGATTACACGGAAAATGATTCCGGGTTGCTCTTAAAATCCTTGCGAAGCGAAAAATTCGCACATCTGCAAAACGATCCTCGCATGGTGGAAGTTATAAAAAAATTAACACCCGTAGCGATTTTGTAAATATTTATTTTTGTACTGTAATCTCACGTAAAACGGCAAGTTTCGATTGAAACTTGCCGTTTTACACTGTTGATAATATTTGTTCGATGAACTTTGCGACGCCGTCTTCGTCGTTGCTTTCTGCGATAAAATCCGCTGCCTCTTTTACTTCGTCAATTCCGTTTGACACCGCAATTCCTATCTTGCACATTTTGATCGGTTCAATATCGTCATGGTCATCCCCGAAATAAGCCGCTTCTTCGGGAGAGCATCCGCAAAGATTCAGCAGCGTTTTGATGCCGTTCCACTTTGTTGCAGATTTGTCCATGATTTGCATTAAATATCCGTGCGCTACCGAATAATACAAGTCTTCCGTCAGGTCATTTTTTACGGTTTCTAATACGTCTTCACTATCAATATGTACAAGTAATTTCAAGACTCCTTCCGATTTTGCAACCTCAATCAAATCATCACAAACAACAGTAGGGTAATCTTCAATAAATCGATTGGAATAAGCGCAATCACCGGTTTCAAGAGTGATCCGAATGTTTTGAATGTTACCCAAAGTTTTCAACAAGCGTTCTGCGCTATCGGGGCGAAGGAAAAACTCCGTCCTGTGATCGCCGCAGAGCACTCTCGCACCATTGGAAACCACCAGTCCATCAAAATCGACGATATCGCAAAACTGCATTACGTCACGTTGCGGGCGAGCTGTTGCAACGATAATCTTAACACCGCATTTCTTGCATCTGTTTAATACGTCAACGGTGTATTGAGAAATCGTTTTGTTTGAACGAAGCAAGGTCCGATCAAGATCTACGACGATGGCTCTCTTGTTTTTCATTCTGTTCATTAAAAATCACCTATCAGCGTTTCCTCGGAAATTTTATTCAAACTATCCTGACGAACTTCTTCCCGAAGAACCTTTGTCCAAGCCGACCATTCACAATTCTTCTGACCATATATAAGATTTAACTCATATTCAAGCGGAAGCCAAGATGCAAGATCAGCTTCATTGTGTGATATCAACGCTTCCAGATTATCGAGAGATTTCAGCAATTTCGCTTCCGTAGTTACCCCCGATTTTAGTTCTGCAAGCAGGGCTGCCCACTCCTCAAAATGAGGCGAAGGCAAATCTTCCAACAGTTTCAGTATGGCACCATCCTCGCAGGCTTCGTCTTGTTCTGTTTTCTTGAATGCCGGGACATCTCCCGTCAACGCTTCACCAAGATCATGCACCAAGCACATTTTCAGAAGTTTTTCTGTATCCAATTCGGGGAATTCATCTGCGCACAGCATCGCCATGACAGCAAGCCTCCAGGAATGCTCAGCTACACTTTCTTTCCTGCCCGTCGTTGTCCAAGAATGGCGGGTATTGCATTTCAGTTTTTCGATTTTATTTAGAAAATTGATTAGCGTTCGCTGATTCATATTACACCTCAGCTCCGATCATCCGAAAAGAACATAGTCCTGTTCCGTGGAAGACTTCGGAATATAATCGTTTTGGGGGATTCCGCCGTTTTTGTTTTTCAGATAGATTTTCAGCAATTCACGGCTCATATTGGTGATATCCCCACGTTCGATTGCCTCTTCGGGAGATAGCAGGAGTACCTCGCTGTTTTCGTGATGATCCGATTTTGGTGTACCGGAAATATAGTTTAACGCATAAATAGCACACCATTGATTCGATTTAAACTGCATGGAAAGCAAAGTTCTTGCACGAACGACCACACCAGTCTCTTCTAAAACTTCTCGTTCAATGGCTGTAGTTGGCAATTCGTTTTCTTCTACGTATCCGCCCGGACATAAGATGCGATTCTTTGCAGAACCGTAGGTGTGACGAACAAGCAATACTTTTCCGTCGATTTCAACGATTCCGCATACGGTAAAAAAACCGTTTCCCATGATTATGCTCCTCTTATACCGATTCATTATTTCTTTTTTTTATTATACTTCATTTTGTCTTTTCTGTCAAGTGTGCTCTTGACAGAATCTCCGTCCCGTGTTATAATGAATAGGAAAAAGGCACCCCTTTTTGGGGTGCCTTTGTGAAGAGCTTGATTGTTTTTGTGAAAGATCTGATTGTTCTGTGATAAAACAGGTTGCTTCTGTGCGATCCGAACGGGATCTTGGAAAAGATCGGATTTCTTTTGCGAAGTGATTGTTTTGCGAAATCAAATCAGATCGATTTGGTGGGGACTTCCAGCCAAGGGTTGCTTGCCGCTTCCAGGAGGGCGTCCCGCAGGGCCATGACCGCAAGGGTTTCGGTGCCGTCGAAGGAGGGCTTGCCCGATTCGTAGAAGCGGAGAATGTCGCAGATCAGGCAGTGGAAATAGTCGGATTTCAGGGCCTTGTATTGGTCCTTTTCTCCTTCCGCGGCCCAGCAGGCGGTGAAGGGCAGGGGGGGCGCGTAGGTCAAAGTGGCCTTCTTGCCGTTTTCGCAATCCACCTGGAACACGATTTGATTTCCTTGATTGTACGCCACCACCAGTTTGTTGCCCGTGCCGAGGAGTCGGATGGCGTTTTCCGCTTGATGGACGATATATTCCTCCGCCGAGCCGCCGCCACCGGTGAGAAGCAGGTTCTGCACGTTTTGGCAATCCTTCAGCTCTTCCGCATAGCGCAGGGCAGAGGTGGAGAAGAAGGGCGTGTTATATTGAGCCGCCAGGGCGAAGATTTCCTTTGCGGTTTCCAGATCGGGGGCAAAGGTTTTGTCCACGTAGACCCGTTTCCCGTAGGGGAACACTTTTTTGGCGTAGGGCAGGTGCTTGTGGGGATCGGAGGGGGCGAGAATCAGAATCACGTCGGCCTTTTCGCAGAGTTCGTCGATGGTCTCGCAAGGGGTGACGCCGTATTTTTCGCACCATTGTGCGGTGGTTTCGCCGTTTTTGGGGGAGACGTGGGTTTCCGCCCAAGCGTAGGCTACTTTATAATCGGTGCCAAGCTCTTTGTTACATTCGTCGATCCAGCCCACGTAATTGTTTGCGTGCCATTCGCTGAGATAATAATCCACAAAACCGATGGTTTTCATTTAGAAACGCACCTCTTCCCGTTTTTCCGCGGACTGATAGAGGGCATCCAGCAGCTTCGCACTTTCGAGAATGTTGTCGATGTGGGATTTGGTCTTGACGCCCGTGTGGATGGATTCCAGGAAGGCTTCGTTTTCTTTGCGGTACATATTGGGAATTTCGTGGTCGGATTCCTTGGATTCCAGGGTTGCACCGTCGAAGAAGGTAAACTGACCGCCGTAGGTCAAACGGGCACCGCCCTTGTCGCCGAGAATGTCGATGAACATTTCGTTCTTTTCCTTGGGCAGGTTCTGGGCCCAGGCGCCGTTGAGGGAGATGCTGGCCTTGTCGGTGCGTACGTAGCCGGTGATGAAGTCGTCCACGTCGTTGGTGCCGTTTTCCACGTCGGAGGTGTCTTCCGCCCACATACTGGTGTATTTATAGGATTTCATATCCTTGGCCATTTCGCAATAGGTGTCGCAGGTGAGGTTCTGCAGCTTTGCGCCGCCGAGGATGTAGAGAATCAGATCCAGGAAGTGTACGCCCCAGTCGATCAAAACGCCGCCGCCCGATTGGGACTTGGTGGTGAAGGCGCCGCCCAGACCGGGAATGGAGCGGGAGGAGCGGAAGGAGCAGTATACGTGATACACGTTGCCGAATTCCCCGTTGCGGTTCATTTCTTCCAGCTTTTCTACGGAAGCGTGATAACGGTTGCAGACGCCGATGTTCAGCATCAGACCCCGCTTGTTGGCTTCTTCGGCCATTTCGCAGGAGAGGGCGTAGTTGACGGTGATGGGCTTTTCGCAGAAGACGTGCTTGCCGGCCTTCAAAGCGTCCATGGTGATGGTGTAGTGGGCGTAGTTGGGGGTCAGAATCCAGACGGCCTGAACCTCGTCGTCCTCCAGAGCAACCTTATAGTCGGTAATGACCTGCTCGATCAAGGGGAATTTTTCCTTGGACTTTTCTGCCTTTTCCAGAATCAAATCGCATCCGTATTTGATACGGGGAGGATTCTTCATTTCTGCCATAGCAGCCAAGTGTACCTGTGCGATGCGTCCGCATCCGATAACGGCGATCACGTTCTGTTTCATAGTCCGATACCTTCCTTTTCTCTGTGAGAATTTTCGTTGCTTTCATTGTACAACAATTTGTCGTGTTTGTAAATATCCGCACTTAAGTAAAAACATATCATTTTTTATTATTTTCCCGCTTTTTTGCATAATAATTGAAAAAAACCATCGCAATTCTTGATAGGAGCGTGTTTTTGATGGAACGGCGTTATCATCTTGATATCCGGGAGGTTCTTCCTCTGAAGGATCTGTCGGTCATTCAGATGGGGCGGTTGCACTGCACTGAGCGTACGGTGGTCAATCCTCATTTGCATCTGGACTGGTACGAGCTGACCGTGGTCACCGAAGGGGTGGGGACGGTTTATACGGGGGACGTGCCCACGCGGATGACGGCGGGGGATATTTACGTTTCTTATCCCGGGGACGCCCACGCCATCGTGTCCGACGAAGAAATGCCGTTGAAATATGATTTCTTTGCTTTCCGTCCCACGGAGGAAGGGTTGATCCGCCGTCTGGAGGAGCTTTCCCTCCGTCGCCACGGAGGAGACGCGCGGGTGATTCGGGACGATCGGATTGCCCACCTGGTTTCCAACGCCATTGCGGAGCGTTGCTCTCCCGAGGAGGATTCCCCTGCGGTGATGGAGGCCATCGTTCTGCAGTTGACGGCGTATTTGCTGCGGGATCTGGCGTCTTTGTCCTCCGAAAAGCTTCCCACCCACGTGGGGGAAGGGGAATATCTCTGTTTTCAGTTGATGAATTATATTGATACTCATCTCTATTCTCTTTCGAATCTGGAGGAACTGGCTCGGGTGACGGGGTATCATTACAGCCATCTTTCCGCCCTGTTCCGCAAAACCACGGGCGGAACCCTTTCGGACTATTCCCGCACCAAGCGTCTCGGCGCGGCGCGCCTTCTGTTGCAGGAGGGGCGTCGGGTGGGCGAGGTGGCGGAGTTGTTGGGGTATTCTTCCGCCTACGCCTTCAGCAAGGCCTATCGGAATCATTTCGGCGTGTCTCCCCGTACGGATCGTCCTTCGGGGGTTGACAGTGCCTGCGATCTGTGATATAATGGATATACTATAAAAGAGGTGAAGGAATATGCCAAACGAAAATTCTTATAAGATTCAGACGAAGCACAAAAATCTATTTCTGCGCGTGACCAAGGGACATTTCTCCATCGGTCGCAACCACGTGAATTATTATATCGACGTTTCCACCCAAAAAACCCGTCTTTCCGAGGCGCGGGCCGTGGCGGAGGAGTTGGTCTCCTTTTACAGCCACACCACCATCGTGGATGCGATTTTGTGTCTGGACGGCACGGAGGTCATCGGAACCTGTTTGGCGGAGGAATTGACCAAGGAAGACTTCGCCAACATGAACGCCCATCAGACGATTTATATCGTCACGCCCGAATTCAACGCAGGTAGCCAGTTGTTTTTCCGCGACAATATCGTTCCCATGATCCGCGGAAAGAACGTGCTGATTCTTGCCGCTTCGGTGAGCACGGGAAACACCGCCCGTTCTGCCATAGAGGCCGTGCAGTATTACGGCGGTCGAGTTTCGGGGGTTGCCGCTCTGTTCTCCACGGTCAGCGAATGCGGGGGATTCCCCGTTTTCTCCGTGTTCAATCCCAACGATCTGGGGGACTACGCCAGTTATCCCTCCCACGATTGCCCTCTCTGCAAAGCGGGGCAAAAGATCGAAGCTCTGGTCAACGGCTACGGTTTTTCCAAACTGTAAAAAACGAATCGATCCGGATGCCGCGTTGCTGCGGCATCCCTTTTGACTGAAAATGAGGATTTTTCTTTGAAAAAATGAAAAAGAGGTGCTATTATGCGTTTTGATCAAACGTGGACTGCCGTGGGGAAGGACGGATTTGAGTTTTCCGCATCCGTTCCCGGAACGATACAGAGTGACTATGCAAAGGCCCGAAATTGGGGCGACATTCAATATGCTGATACCGTTTACCGTTTTGACGAAATCGAGGATTGGGATTGGACCTATCGGACGAAGTTGGACTTTTCCGCCGAGGTCGGAGAGCAGGTTTTCTTCGTGGCAGAAGGGATCGACTATCGGTTCGATATCCTGCTGAACGGTGCGGTAATTTATTCTCAGGAAGGGATGTATACCCCCGTCAAACTGGATCTGACCGATCGGGCCAAGGCCGGCGATCTTTTGGAGGTGTATCTCTATCCCCGTCCCTGGCGGGAAGGTGCTTTGGTGGGGGATCACGCCGCTCGCTCCGCCGCTGACGAAAGCTGTAAGGCGCCCGTGACCTACGGCTGGGACTGGAATCCGCGGCTCGTGAATCTGGGAATCTGGCAGGATGCTTATATCCTCACCTGTAAGCCGGAGCATATTCACGCCTGTGAGCCCTTTTATACCTTGAACGAGGATCGCACCCGTGCTGAGGTTCGCTTTGAAACCGAATGTCAAGGGCTCGTTACCTATACCGTGACCGATCCCGACGGGATGGTGATTTATGAAGGCACGAAACCTTCTTTCACAGTGGAAAATCCCCGTCTTTGGTGGTGCAACGGCCAGGGAGAGCCCGCGTTGTATCGCTGGACTGCGAAAAGTGCTTCGGACGAAAAATCGGGGAATATCGGGTTCCGCACCGTGAAATTGGTGCGCAATGTCGGCGCCGACAACGTGCACGGCTATCCAAAATCCCGCTATCCCGCTCCCATTACCGTGGAGCTGAACGGACGGCGGATCTTTGTCAAGGGAAGCAACTTCGTCAATCCCGAGATCTTTTTCGGGGAGATTACCGAAGCCCGCTACGAAGAGCAGATTCTTTTGGTCAAAGAGGCCAACATGAACCTGCTCCGCGTTTGGGGTGGGGCGGGAGTCTGTAAAAAATCCTTTTACGAGATCTGCGATCGGGAAGGGATTCTGGTGTGGCAGGAATTTATGCTGGCCTGCAACAACTATATCGGAACTCCTCATTATCTGAGGATTTTGGAACAGGAAGCCACGTCGATTCTCAAGTCTCTGCGCCGTTATCCCTCCATCGCCTTTTGGTGCGGCGGCAACGAACTGTTCAACGCCTGGTCGGGTATGGACGAGCAGTCCATGGCCTTGCGCCTTCTGAACAAGCTTTGCTATGATCTGGATCCTTCCAGACCCTTTATGATGACCGCCCCTCTGGAGGGTATGGCCCACGGAAGCTATACCTTCTTCTCCGAGGGAAAAGACGTGTTCCAGCGGTTTAACGCTTGCCGCAACACTGCCTATTCGGAATTCGGCGTTCCTTCCATCTCTCCCGTGGAGAGTCTGAAACGGGTGATTCCCGAAGAAGAACGGTTCCCCATGCGGGAGACCGACGCCTGGACCGCCCATCACGGCTATCACGCCTGGGTGGGGGATACCTGGCTTTGCAATGAAATTTACGACGGCTATTTCGGCAAGCCCGAAAGTCTGGAAGAACGGGTGGAGCAGTCGAACTGGCTGCAAAGCGTGGGCTATCAGGCTATTTTTGAAGAGGCTCGCCGTCAATGGCCCCATTGTTCCATGGCCCTCAACTGGTGTCTTAACGAGCCTTGGATTACGGCGGGCAACAACAGTCTGATCGCCTATCCCAACCTGCCCAAGCCCGCTTTTTACGCGGTGAAGAATTCCCTTGCGGGGCAGGTTCCTTCCGCGCGCGTGGAAAAATTCCTTTGGAAAGCAGGGGAGATGTTTGCGGCCGAGGTTTGGTATCTTAACGACCTGCCCAAAACCGCCGAGGAGGAGCTTACGATTTCCCTGACCGTGAACGGCGAAACGCAAGAACTGCTTCGCTGGTCCACGGGTACGGTGGGCGAAAATCAGAACAAGCTGGGCCCCACGGTGCATGTTCAGTTGCCCGACGAGGCCTTGGATCCATCCTTGATCCTCACCGTGACCACCGCATCGGGAAAGAGCAATTCTTACCGACTTCTCTTCGTCGGCAAAAAGCAAACGGTACGAAAAGCCGCAACCATGAACGTATAAGAAAAGAGGATCCGTTTTGGTAGAAAAACTCCGTTTTCGGGACTGCCTCGGAGACAAAGCGCTGTATAAAAAAATGCTGAAGATTGCCATTCCCATCTCCTTGCAGTCCATGATCACCGTGGGCATCAATCTGATGGATACGGTGATGCTCAGCGACCTGGGCAACGAGCTTCTGTCGGAAAATTCTCTGGCGGCGTCCTCTCAGGCAGGCCAGTTTATCAATCTGTTTATGATCTTTTGCATGGGCATCGGTATGGGTGCCTCGGTCCTTACCTCCCGCTTCTGGGGGAAAAAGGATCTGTATTCCCTGAAGAAAACCGTCACCATCATGCTCCGCTTTGCCCTCTGCTTTGCGGCGGTCTTTACGGTGGTTACGGCCATCACGCCGAAAGGAATCATGCATCTTTTTGCAAAGGACGAGGCTACGGAGATCATTACCCTTGGGGCTGCCTATCTGAAATGGATGGTCCCCACCTTCTTCTGCATGGGACTATCTCTGGTCTGCACCATCGTGTTGCGGAGCGTAGGGTTGGTGCAGATTCCGTTGATCTGCTCCATTCTCGCCTTTTTCGTCAACGTGTTTTTTAACTGGGTCTTCATCTTTGGCCGTCTGGGAATGCCCCGCATGGAGATCGAAGGGGCGGCTCTGGGCACGCTGATTGCCCGCGTGTTTGAATTGCTTTTCATCTGCGGCTATTTCTTCTTTATCGACAAACGCATTCGCTACCGCATCAGGGATCTGTTCCTCAAATGTCGGGATATGGTGGGGGAATATTTCCGCGTCAGCTTCCCCGTGCTGATTTCCGACGGCCTTCTCGCCTTCGGAAACACGGCGGTTTCCATGGTCATGGGACGAATGGGCGGCGCCTTCGTGGCGGCCAACGCCGTGACCACGGTGGTGCAGCAATTAAGCTCCGTACTTACGCAAGGTATTTCCAACGCCAGCGGCATTATTACGGGACACACCATGGGAGAAGGGGACTACAAAAAGGCCTACCGCCAAGGGTACACCTTCCTGTTCATCAGCGGTATTATGGGGACCCTCGCAGGCCTTGTGATCCTCCTTGTGAAGGACGCCGTTATTTCCTTCTACGGGGTGACTCCCGAGGCGAAGGCCATTGCCGATCAGCTGATGTACGCGATTGCCATTATCATGGTCTTCCAGACGGTGGGGAATATGCTCACCAAAGGGGTTCTGCGGGCCGGGGGCGATACGAAATTTCTCATGCTGGGGGATATTCTCTTCCTTTGGGTGGCCTCCATTCCCCTTGGATTTTTGGCGGGTCCCGTTTTGGGATGGTCCTCCTTCTGGATCTATTTCTTTCTCAAGGTGGATCAGATTCTCAAGACCGTGTGGTGCTATTTCCGTTTGCAAAGCGGAAAATGGATGAAAAAGGTGCGTTCCGCCGGAGCGGAAAAAGGAGAATAAGATATGAACTACTGGACGCAAAGTAAAGAAAATATCTGGGTTGCCGCCCATCGGGGTTGGCGCAGCGAATATCCCGAAAACACCATGCCCGCCTTTCAGGCGGCGCTGGATCTGGGGGTGGATCAGATCGAGACCGACGTCCGCATTACCCGCGACGGAGAACTGGTTTTGATCCACGATGCCACGGTGGACCGTACCACCAACGGTACGGGGAAGGTCTGTGATAAGTTGTTTGCGGAACTGCGTGCTCTGGACGCAGGCTCGTATATGGGTGAAAATTTCCGCGGAGCACAGATCCCCACTTTTTTGGAGTTGATGGAGTTGGTGAAGGATCATCCTACTGTGACGCTGGATCTGGAGCTGAAGGAATATCCCACGAAGGGGTGGGAGGAAACCGCTTATTCGGTCTGCGATCGGGTGCTGAGAATCGTGGATGAATACGGCTTTACCGATCGGGTGGTTATCAACACCTTCAGCGGAAAGCTGCACGAATACATCAACGGAAAATACGGTGACAAATACCGTCAGCACGTTTATTATCCCACGACGTGTTTGGGGACGCTGACCCGCGATCCCTACGAATATGCCTATTGCTGCTGTATGTTCAAGGCTTTTTACAGCGATCTGAATATGGCCACGAAAGAGGAATTTGCCCGCATGGAATCCTTCGGGGTTCAGCCTTGGGCGGGAGCCTGCGTGAAGGACGCCCGCGGAGTGGATCTGGCCATTGAAAACGGGGCAACTTTGATCACCTGCGACAATCCCGACGTGGTGCTGAACCGTTTGCGGGAGCGGGGGTATCACAAATAATTTTTTCAAAATGTTGGAATCGGTCTGTTTTTTCGTGCTTTTGGCGGTTTTTATCGGGGCGAAACTATGATATAATGTAGGAAAAGGGGTGGAAATATGAAAATTCTCAATTTCGGTTCCTGCAATCTGGACTACGTTTATACTCTGGATCACATTGTGGCCCCCGGAGAGACGGAATCCACCGATTCCTTTGATTTATTCCCCGGCGGAAAGGGGCTGAACCAGTCCATTGCGGCGGCAAAGGCGGGTGCGAAGGTGTATCACGCCGGTTGCCTCGGTCGGGACGGAGAACCCTTGCGGGAAATTATGACCCAAGGCGGTGTGGATCTGTCTTACCTGCGGAACGTGGACCTGCCCAACGGTCACGCCGTCATTCAGGTGAGCCGCAAGGGAGAAAACTCCATTTTCCTGTTCGCAGGCTCCAACAACGCCGTCACCGAAGCGCAGGTGGACGCCGTATTGGAGAACTTTTCCGAGGGAGATTTTCTCCTGCTGCAAAACGAGATCAATCTGGTTCCCTACCTTGTCAAAAAAGGCCACGAAAAGGGAATGCAGATCGTTCTGAACCCCTCTCCCTTTAATGAAAAAATAGCCGAGATTGATTTTTCCTGCCTGTCCTATCTGATCCTCAACGAGGTGGAGGCCCGAGAAATTTCCGAGGGCTCGGATCCCGACGAATGTCTGGGGATTCTGGGGAAGCGCTATCCCTCCCTGAAGGTGGTTCTCACGCTGGGGACCCGGGGATGTCGGTATCGGGACGGGAACGAATCGCTGTATCATCCCGCCTTTCGGGTTTCGGCGGTGGATACCACGGCGGCAGGGGATACCTTCACGGGATATTTCCTGGCGGCCTTAGCGGATGGCCTTTCTCCTTCGGAAGGGTTGCGTCGCGCATCGGCCGCGTCTGCATTGGCCGTTTCCCGCATGGGCGCAGCCCCCTCCATTCCCTATAAGGAGGAGGTTTTGGCGGCTCTGCCCGATCTGAAGCCTCTTCGGGAGCATACCGATCCCATGGAGGAGAAGCGGAAGCTGATTCTTGATTACCTGGAGTCCAATCTGAAGGATGCCTCCCTGGAAGGCCTTGCCGATCGGCTGGGCTATTCACCCGCATATACGGGAAATTACGTAAAAACCTGTTGTTCCCTTCCCTTTTCCAAGCTTCTGCAAAAGGTGCGGTGCTCCGTTGCGGCCAAACTGCTTGCCGAAACCTCGGAATCCGTGGAGGAGATCATCTATCGCGTGGGATATCAAAACGAAAGCTTTTTCCGTAAGGTTTTTCGGGAACGCTACGGTGTCACCCCCTTGGCTTATCGGAAAAAAATGAGAGGAGATTTGTCATGACCATCGAACAACGAATCCGCAATCTTTCCGTACCCGCAGGTCCCGTGGACGTGGTGCTGGATACGGACGCCTATAACGAAATCGACGATCAGTTTGCCATTGCGTATCTGCTTCGCTCCAAGGAAAAGCTCAACGTGAAGGCTATGTACGCCGCCCCCTTCCATAACCGAAACTCGGAAGGACCCGAGGACGGTATGGAAAAAAGCTACGACGAGCTGCAGAAAATTCTGAAGCTTGCAGGGGAGACCGACGTGCCCACCTTCCGTGGCTCCCGCGGATATCTGCCCGATGAAAAAACGCCTCTCGTTTCGGATGCGGCGGAGGATCTTGCCCGCCGTGCCGAGGCTTATTCTCCCGAAAATCCCCTGTACGTGGTGGCTATCGGGGCCATTACTAACGTGGCTTCCGCCCTGCTTCTGAACCCCGCCGTCAAGGAAAACACCGTTGTGGTTTGGTTGGGGGGACACAGTCTGGAATACGGGGATTGTGCCGAGTTCAATCTCTTTCAGGACGTGGCCGCCGCCCGCGTGGTGATGGGATGCGGCGTTCCCTTCGTGCAGTTGCCCTGCATGGGCGTGGTCAGCAGCTTTACCATTTCCAAGCCCGAGCTGGATTACTGGTTCCGCGGCAAGAGCGAATTGGGCACGTATCTTGCGGAAAACACCTGCCGTGCCGCCGAATCCTACGCAAAGGGCCGTCCCTGGACCCGCGTCATTTGGGACGTGACCGCCGTGGCCTGGCTTCTCAACGAGGAGGACCGCTTCATGAAGAGCCGTCTGATTCCCACGTCTCTGCCTTCTTATGCCAATCGCTACGAGATCGACCCCAATCGGAATTTGATGCGGTACGTATATTTTATCAAGCGGGACGCGCTCTGGAAGGACGTGATCGAAAAGATCACCGAAACGAAGCTCCCCTGATCTGTGAATCCATACAAGAACCGGAAACGAAACGTTTTCGGTTCTTTTTTTCATTGCGGGGCTTTTTTTGTGAATTATTTTGCTAAAATTTGCAAATATGCTTGTTTCTTTCATTTTTTTATGCTATACTGAAACAAAGGAAGGTGAGGTTTTTTGAATCGCCTTTATCTGTTCGATCTTCTGAAGATGATCGCTTATTTGGAACAAAATTTCCGTTCTCCCGTCAACGTGGAGGACGTGGCGCGAACGGTCGGCTATTCGCCCTGGCATTGCCGACGGATCTTTCGGCAATATACGGGAGAATCTCTCTCCCATCGGTTGCTTCGCTTCCGTCTGGAGGCGGGAAAAAAAGAGCTTCGGGAAGGGGGCTCTGTGGGGCAGGTTGCCTTGTCCGTGGGTTTTTCTTCCCGCGAGGGCTTTACGAAGGCCTTTTCCGCCGCTTACGGAATCTCTCCGGGACGGTATGCCCGCGGAGAAGAGACGCAGGAGCGGTATCGGGAGGTTTACGAATACCGCATGACCTCCTCCCAATGGTTTCTCGGAAAAAATCCTACGGCGGACGGCTTGTGGGAGTTTTCCTATTTTGACCCGCTCACGAACATCCACCGAAGGATGAACTGGAACGGAGAATATTTTGAGGCTCCCTACGAGCGGGCGGACACGGAAGATCCCGCCTGGTATTGCCGAAACCGCAACGACGGCTACGGGTTGCATCCGGGAAAGGGTTACAACGCGATAAAAAGCTTTATCTGCCCGAAAAGCGGTCTTCTGGAATATTTCATTTCTTTGGGGCGGATGTCGGACCTGCACGACGGAAGCAATCCTTGCGCCCTGCGCGTTTTTCACGGAGACGAGCCGATTTTCCCCACGGAGGGGCCTTTGGTCCTTTCCGATCGGCAACCGATTTTTATTCGGGGAATCCGACGGGTTTCCCGCGGGGATCGAATTTGCATTTCCGTCGACTCCATGGGGCATATGGGTCGGGACGGGGTAATGCTCTACCGCCAGCAAATGGGATATTTGGAAATTACGGAAGAAAAAGGTTAAAGGAAGGTAATCACCATGTTTTTTGAACCGAAATTTTTTGAGAAAAACAAGCCCGTTTTCTTGAACTCTGCGGCCGCCGTGGACGGGGAAGGCTATGCAAAGGAACTGTCCAAATCCCTTGTTCAGACGTTCGGAACGGAAGCGGGATCGATCCAAAACATTCGCTTTTTGCAGACCCTTCCCGAAGGAATGACCGTTCCTGCGGGGGAGGAGACCTACGCTTTGGTGATCACGAAGACCGAGGCCCTTCTCTGCGGAACCACGGAGCGGGCACGGATCTACGCCGCCGTTACTCTGAAGCAACTGTGTGAGTTCGGAGAGCTTTGCACGGGGCGGCTGGAGGACGCTCCCGACTGTGCCTATCGCGGCTATCGAGCCTATCTGCCCGGACGGAAATCCTTCCAACATTTTTATGACGTTGTGGACCTTCTGGCCTATTATAAATACAATTATCTTTCCCTGGAAGTGGGTGGCGCCATGGAATACAAGCGGCATCCCGAAATCAACGCCGTCTGGAAGGAATACGCCAAGGATACCCACCGCTATTCGGGCCGCACCAAGGAGATTCAGAACGGCTACGGATGGTGCAAGAATTCCATTCACACCGACAACGGGGAGGGGGATATTCTCACGCAGGAGGAAGTCCGTACCCTGGTTGAATATGCGAAATCCCGCGGGTTGACCGTCTATCCCGAGGTTCCCACCCTCTCTCATTGCGACTATCTCTGTATGGCCCATCCCGAAATTCGGGAGCGGGAAGCCGACGATCAATACCCCGATACCTACTGTCCCAACCATCCCGACACCTATCCTCTGGTGTTCGACGTGATGGAAGAAATTCTCGACGTATTTCAGCCCGAACTGGTGAATATCGGCCACGACGAATATTATTCCATGGCCCTTTGCCCCCGCTGTAAGGGGAAAAAGCCCCACGATATTTTTGCAGACGATGTAAAAAAGATCCACGGATGGCTGAAGGAGCGGGGCATCCGCACCTCCATGTGGGGAGAAAAACTTCTGCCCACCGTCACCGCAACGGGACGCACCTACGGAGGCGCGGGCAACGCAGCGCTTCATTGGCCCGACCAGACCATCTATATCCCCGAAACTTATTACTGTCAATACCTGCTTCCCCGTGATATTCTTATGTTCAACTGGTATTACAGCTTCGGACTGCAAACCGATTTCGTTTACCACACCCACGGGTACGAAATGGTCTTCGGCAACATATCCGCCACCAACGTGAAATACTGGCGGGAGCGGCGAAAATTCGGCGCAATCGGCGGATCCTTCTCCAACTGGGGCAGTTATCATCCCGAATACATGCAACGGAACAATCAGTATTATCAGATGATTTCCGGGGCCTTTATTTTCTGGAGCGACACCTACGACGATTCCCGCCGTTCCGAGGTCATGGAAAAAGCCTTCCACGAGGCCTTCCGCCTGCATTACGGGGACCTTGCGGACGGATCTTACGTCCTCGTCACCCACACCACCGACCGCAAGCACAAGTATTTCACCTTCGTGGACGGGTTGTTTATCGAAGACGAGGTTTATCATCTTGGGCGCTACAAACTCACCTACACAGACGGCACGGAAGCGTTCCTTGACGTAAAATACGGCACGAATATCTCCAATCGGGAGATTCCCTGCAGTTGGGGCGGAGAAGAGATCGATTTCAATCCCGAATCCACCCTGGACGCCTCTGCGTTGAGTGAGGTATGCTATTCTGCCATTCCTTCCATGCACAACGGTGTTACCTATTATACTACCGCCTACGAAAACCCCCACCCCGAAAAAAAGGTGAAATCCATGGAATACATCTCCGAATCCGACGCGACGGTAGACGTGTTGAAGATTCAATATTGATGAGAAACGGAGCTATTATGCGAAAAATACTTGCCGCAATCCTCGTCTTTGCCCTGACCTTTGCCCTCGTGGCCTGCGGGGAATCCACACCCCCGGTTTCCGACACGGAATCGGCCGGAAGCATTTCCGAAACCGAAACCGACACGGTTTCGACCTCGGCTCCGACCTCGGAAACCGATACGGAAACGGAGGAGACCTCTTCCTCCGAATCCGAAAAAACCGACTCGGAGACGGCATCCGATACGACCTCGGAAGAAAAAGAAGAATGGGAGCCTTTGAAGGTGATGGATAATAAAGTTCTTGTGTCCGATTACGCCGCCAAGCGGATTATCGTTTATGATCTTGATTTGGTAGGCGAAGACGGGAATCTGGACGATGCGGAGGTCTGGTCTCTGGATAACGCCTATTCCGCTTCGGTGAAATATCGGGAAGACACGGTTTTCGGCGACGTGATCCTGCACACCGCGGACTACAACGCCTCCATCGTGGATTACGAGACCAAAGAGGTGATCTGGTCCGCGCCGGGCGTGGCGGGATGGGGCGTTCACTCCATTGAAATCCTTCCCAGCGGCAACGTGGTCACCGCCGCCAACACCGACGGAATTTTGCGCATGTTCAACAGTGCAAACGGCGTAAAAAACGGAGACAAGGTGCAATACGTGGACTACAAAGAGGTCCCCGGTGCCCACGGCGTTCTGTGGGATCCGGAATACGAATGCCTCTGGGCGTTGGGAGCCTACGATCTGATCGCCTATAAGGTCATCGACAACGGGGACGGAACGGAGTCCTTGCAGAAGATCGGAGGAATGGGCGGAAAACTTCCCGATGGAGCCCACGGCGGACACGATCTTGCGGCGGATTTGTTGGACAGCCGCTATTTGTGGATCACCTCCACGAAGGTTCTGCGTTTTGATAAGGAAGAAGGAACCTTCAGCACGCGGTACGAGGGCAACACCAAGCTGAACAAAAACGGCGTCAAGGGCTTTGGAAACAATCTGAACGAGAATTATATCTACACCCAATCCAAGCACGACGATTCTGCGTGGCTTTCCGCGGGGAACGAGGGTTATACTACCGACACCATCGTTTTCGGCTATTGGAAATCGGAAAATTTTCTCTATTTGAAAAAATGCGTTTCCGATGGAGCGCAATTTTATAAGGCCCGCGTTTTCTACGGGAAATATCAGTAATCCATCTTTTCGGTGCCCCTTTTGGGGGCACCGCATTTTTTTGCTTGACATTTCGTCGGTTTTATATTATAATAAAAGAAAAAGGAAACAGGAGGGCTTCTCATGGCACGAAATATTCGTTACCGCTGTGCCACCGCAGAAGACAGCGACGCAATTCTGGAGATCTACCGCCCCTACGTGGAGTCTACTGCCGTCACCTTTGAAACGGACGTTCCCTCCCGCGAGGCGTTTCGCCGTCGGGTGGAAGGGATTTTAGAGCAGTACCCCTATCTGGTTGCCGAGGCAGACGGGGAGATCGTGGGCTACAGTTACGCTTCCGCCTACCGTCCCCGTGCGGGATTCGGCTGGACGGCAGAGCTTTCGGTTTACGTACGGCAGGATTTGCGCAAGATGGGAATCGGAACCCATTTGTATGCGGCACTGTTGGACTTTTTGCGCCTGCAGGGCTATCAGAACGCCGTTTCCGTCCTGTCCTGGCCCAATCCCGCCAGTGAAAAACTGCATTATCATTTCGGCTTTCGTTGTGCGGGCGTCCAGTTGAAGTGCGGATTTAAGAACGGACAGTGGTGCGACGTTGCCATTTTTGAACGGCGGTTGGGGGATTATGCAACGCCTCCCGCGTCGCCCGTGCCCTTTGCAACCCTGGATCCCGAGCAGGTTCAAAAAATTCTGAGTTTTTAATTTCCCTCTTGACAAATCGGAAAAGATATGTTATAATGATAATAAGAATTATTCTTATTATCAGAAAAGAGGTGCCATTATGACCCAGCAACGTAGAATTATTTACGACGTAATCCGCAAATCCAAACGCCACATGACGGCGGAACAGATTTATCGGGAGGCACGGCAGATTCTTCCCTCCATCGCCATGGGTACGGTCTACCGCAATCTGGGCCTGATGACCGAGGCGGGGGAGGTCTTGCGTATCGAAATGCCGGGGCGGCCCGACCGCTTTGACAAAACGGTGGTCCCCCATCACCATTGCGTTTGCGTCCGTTGCGGCGAGGTTTACGATATTCCCATTCCCGACTTGACCGAACGGTTGGAAAAAATGCTCGGTGCCCCCGTGGAAGGATACGATCTGACCGTCCACGTGGTGTGCGATGCCTGTCGGGCCATGGAAAAGAGCGCCCAGTGATCTTAAAAAAACAAATCGGCTCCCCCAAATCGGGGAGCCGTTCTTTTTTTTGTTTTTATACCGCGAATAAATAAAAAACCGTTGGTATTACCGTATTATTCGAGGTGAACGTGTAAATTTCAATTAAATGAAATAAACCGTTATGGTTTTTAATTTTTGCATTTTTCGATGGTGTCTGCCAATCTGCGGGCGGCGGAGGCTGCGCGGGCGTAATAGTCCTCGTCGGAAAGATTTTGATACAGAGGGCTGCCCCAGTTTCCGATCTCCAGCATGACGGTGCCTTCGTAGCCCGATTTTGCGATCAGCTCCGCCGTGCGGTCAAAATCAATGGCCCCGTCGTAGGGGATCATGTGCAGATCCTCGTTGGGGAGCTTGCTGTTGTCGTGGATATGTAACGCCGCCAGCTTCTTCCCGAACAGGGGCATATATTCCATGCCGTCGGCAAAGCAGGCCTCGTGCCCCACGTCCCAGCAGAAGCGGGCCTCGGGGTAATATTCAAACATCAGCGCCAGATTGGCCAGCTTGCGCTGATTTTCGTAGGCTACGGTGACGCCCAATTCCTTCGCTCGTTTCATCAGCCGTGCGAAGCGTTCGTTTCCCACGTCGGAAATGATGGGCGGAGTAACCCCCGAGGAGATATGCACCACGATGGTGGGTACTTGGTTTTTTGACGCCAATTCCGCGGCGTCGGTGAATTGCTTCAGGGCAAGCTCTCCCTCTTCTCCCGGGAGCCATATGGCATTGACGTTGCGAAAGGGGGCGTGGAAATTGTCTACGGCAATCCCCGCTTTCCGCATTTTTTTGACTGCGTCGGTGGTGTTTTCGTCACATCCCAAAAAGGTGGCGTCTACGCCGTTTTTCTGCAACAATTCAATTTCCCGTTTCAAAGAGATTCCCGCATAACATCCCGAGCTGATGCCGATTTTCATTGGTTTTCCTCCTCCGTGGTGCAATAGGTGATGCGGATGCCCTCTTCCGTGTCTTCCCGATTCAGAATGACCCGATCCCGATACAGGGCGGCCAGAGTTTCCCCGTCGTGATAGGGGATCAAAACGGTCTTTTCATGTTCTCCCGCAAAATGCCGCAAAAGTCCCTGTTGCAGTGCCTCACATCCTTCGCCCGTGCGGGCGGAAAGGGGGAAGATGCGCATTTTTTCCCGGGAAGCCAAGGCGTAAAAGGGGGTAAGGTCCTCCTCTTTTGCATCGTCGATCTTGTTCAGAATCAAGAATATGGGCTTTTGATCCGCCTCCAGAGAATGAAGCAGCTGACGGACCACCTCCAGCCGCGGTTCTGCCTCCGGGTCGGACACGTCCACCACCAAAAGGAGCAATTCCGCAGAAAGGGATTCCTCCAAAGTGGAGCGGAAGGCGTCGATGAGGGTGTGGGGAAGGTCCCGCAAAAAGCCCACCGTATCGGACAGAAGAATTTCGATGCCTTTCAGCCCGATCATCTTCCGTACCGTGGGGTCGAGGGTGGCAAACAACTGGTTTTCCGCGTAAACTTCGCTTCCGCAAAGACGGTTGAGCAGGGTGGATTTCCCCGCGTTGGTGTATCCCACCAGAGCCGCCGTGGCTTTACCGCCCTTGGTCCGTCCCCGACGGGAGGTTTCCCGCCGTTGTTTGACCTCTTCCAGAGCTTGTTCCAAGGCCTTGATGCGGCGGCGAATGTGCCGTTTGTCGGTTTCCAGCTTCGTTTCCCCCGGGCCGCGGGTGCCGATGCCGCCTCCTAAACGGGAGAGGCTTTCCCCCAATCCCGCAAGGCGGGGAAGACGGTATTTTAATTGGGCCAGTTCTACCTGCAGACGCCCTTCCGCAGAACGGGCGCGGCCTGCAAAAATATCCAGAATCAGCATGGTTCGGTCGATGACCGCCACGTCCAATCGGTCTTCCAGATTGCGAATCTGGCTTGCGGAAAGCTCCGCGTTGGCGATGGCCAGAGGAATTTCATGATTTTCCAGAAATTCCTTCATTTCTTCGCATTTTCCCGCCCCGATGTAGGTGGCGTTGTCGGGCTTGGTCCGCTGCTGCAACAACACGCCCTTGACCTCCAGCCCCGCCGTCTGGGACAACTGCTCCAGCTCCGCCATGGACGCCTCCGCATCCTCACGGTCGGACACGCCCAACAGCAGACAGGTCTTGATCTCTTCCATGAAACCCCTCCCTTCAAATTACGAAACCGTATCCTTCAGAATGATTTTTCTACCGTCTTGGCAGGTTCGAAAACAAAGATTGCCTTCAGGGGGCCTCTGTAAAATTGACCCAGGCTTCGTCTCCTTGCCGCAGGAAGGTATCCGACATGGTGACGCCGGATGCGTCGCCGAAATTGAAGAGACGATCAATCTCGTTGCAGGTTACCGTGCCGCCGTTCAGCGTCAAGGTGCTGTCGATGACCGAGAGGACGGAGGAGGCCTTTTCTACCGTATAGGTTCCGCCGTTCACCGTGATGTTTCCGCCGGATTCCGAGCCGAAAAGGCCTCTGCAGAAGTCGCAGTTCACCGTGGCGTTGTTGATGACGAAATCTTCGATCATGGAAACAAACAGGATGCCTTCACTGTCAAAGACGCCGTTTTCGATCAAAACAGAGCCTTCAAAGGCGGTGATAATGGGGCTTTCCGTGGAAAAAAACGATCCGCCGTTGAGGGTGAGTTCTCCATTGTTGTGGAAGATTTCTCCGTTGATGCCTTTGGGGGTGGTGTTGACGATCTTGCCTTCTCCCTCTACCGTAAGGGTTCCGTTGTTTTCAACTACGCAGGGTGTTTCGCCGGAGAGGGTTTTTCCGTTCAGCTGCAGGATCGCCGTTACCCCTTCCGGGATGCGAAGTTTCTTGGAGACGGTGACGTCGGATCCCAGGGTTATCACGTAGGTTTTCCCTTGTTCGGATCCAATTTCCCACTCTGAAATATCCTCCGGGGTGGAAAAGTCGACGGAAATCTCTTTTTCCGTTTTCGACGGGGAGGAGGAATCGGTCCGAATCTCTTCTGTATCCGATACGAAGCTGTCCGAATTGTTGATCGAAAGAGATCCGTGTTCCGTTTCCGTATAAGTCGGAGCGGAGGGATTAGCACAGGAGACCAGGGATCCGATCAGTGCAAGGGTGATGAGAAAAAGAATCCGTTTCTTCATAAAGGCACCTCTGTTTGTATTTTATCAAGAACATAGTAAAAAAATCGGCAACCTTCCTGCGAAGATTGCCGACAATGGACTGCAAAAAAGATATTTTCGGCACTTTTGCGTATGACTTTGAACTCTTACATAACCGTTAGTTTTAAGTGATATTCCGTCTACGACGGAGTGATATTTTCTCTTCGAGAAAGTGGTATTGAAACCTGCGGTTTCAGTGATATTATATTCGCCTCCAAAACTGGGCGAAGCCCAATATCACTTGCGAAGCAAATATAACTGGCGCAGCAAATATAACTCGCCGTAAGGCGAATATAACTGAAAACGACAGATTCCTGTCGGAATCTGTCGTTTTCTGGTCCGAGCGGCGGGAGTCGAACCCACGGCCTCTTGAACCCCATTCAAGCGCGCTACCAAACTGCGCTACGCCCGGATGTCTCTTTTTGAGACCTAAATATTATAGCACACTTTTTTGGATTTTGCAAGCCTTGAAGGCGATATTTCACAATTATTTCGCAATTATCGAAAAATGCGGATTTTTACCGCTTTTTTAGCCGTTGATTACGCGGATCTGGCACATTTTTAGGGTGGTGAGGGCGGCGTTGTGGCTTTCGGGGGTGACGCCCGCGCAGCAGGATGCGTCCACGGTGATGGGAATTTCGGGATAATGGGCCTTCAGAATCAGGGCGTTGGACACCACGCAGATGTCGGTGCAAAGGCCGATGATTTCCAGTTCCATATCCTCCGCGTTGTGGTTTTCCGCCAAAACCTCGGGCAGGTCCACTGAGCCGAAGGTCAGCTTTTCGATCTCGCCGTATTCCTTGCCTTTCAAGGCGTCGGCGATCAGCCCGTGCAGCTGCCAGCCGTCGCTGTCTTTGATACAATGGGGGACGGGAAGGGCTTTTCCTTCCGCCGTTTCGGCGTAATCTTCAAAGTGCGTATCGTAGGTTACGTAGATCGTTCCCGTAAAATTGCGGATCTTTTCGGCGGCGTTTTTCGCGGCGAGCACCGCCTCGGGGGTTCCCAGGGCTCCGTCCACGAAATCTTTTTGGATATCCACTACGATCAGAATCGGTTCCATGTTGTATCTCCTTGCTCTGTTTTTCTCAGTATAACACATTTTCTTCGGGTTTGTCAAGAGGCGGTTGACAAGGGTCGGCAGATATGTTATAATATCCCCAAGGAGCGTGATGTTATGAAAGACGTGAAAATCACCGTCATGCGGCGGACCGAGTACCCCGACTTGATAGCTCAATTTGAAAATCCCATCGAGCACGCCTGCGAAATGACCGTCGGACAGGTTTTGATTTCCCGCAACGGGACCCGCCCCGAAGGATTGTGCAACGAGGCGTGGAAGTGTATGGAATCTTTCGTGAACACCCTCGCACAGGGCGGCGGGAATTTTTTTGACGGCTGGATGAAAAATCCCCATTCCGCCATGGTCTCCTGCAACGACGGCTTCCGCCCCGTCAGCTATTATCTGGAAACGGTGGAAGAATAATTGAAAATGCGAGAGCACCTCGTCCGATTGGGCAAGGTGCTCGTTTTTTTATTTCAGCACGCGAATCAGATCGGGGCGGCCCGCTTTCAGGAGGGCTTCCCGTACCAGAGCGCGGTTCTGGGGCATATGGTACTGCAACAACGCCCGTTGATAGGCCTTATCCTTGGAGGTTCTGGGAACGAAGACCTCCTTCATGGTGAAGGGGTCCAGACCCGTATAGAACATACAGGTGGAGACGGTTCCGGGGGTGGGGTAGAAGTCCTGCACCTGCTCGGGATGATAATTGATCTTTTTCAGATACAGAGCCAGCTCGATGGCATCCTTCAGGGTGCAACCGGGGTGAGAAGACATAAGATAAGGAACCAAAAATTGCTTCTTGTCGTATTCCTTATTTAATTGATGGTATTTGTCGGTGAAGGCCTTGTAATAGCGGAAGGGAGGCTTTCCCATGTGCTTTAAGACCCGATCGGAGCAATGCTCGGGGGCAACCTTCAGCTGACCGCTGATATGATGCTGAACCAATTCGCGGAAGAAGGAATCGTCCTTGTCCAGCATGAGATAATCGTAGCGGATGCCCGAGCGGACGAAGACCTTTTTCACCTTCGGAAGCTTGCGTAGGGTGCGCAAGATATCCAGATATTCCTCGTGGGAGACCTTCAGCGCCTTGCAGGGCTCGGGGGCCAGACATTTGCGGTCTTTGCACATGGATTTTTTGCCGCAGGAGGCAAAGCGGAAGTTTGCCGTGGGCCCTCCTACGTCGTGAATATATCCCTTGAAATTGGGGGATTCGGTGATTTTTTTCGCTTCTTTTACGATGGATTCCTTGCTGCGGGAGGTGACGAACCGTCCCTGGTGAAAGGTGATGGCGCAGAAGTTGCATCCGCCGAAGCAACCCCGATTCTGAATGATGGAATTTTCCACCTCCAGAATGGCCGGCACGCCGCCCTGGTCCTCGTAAACGGGGTGGTAGCGGCGGGTGTAGGGATAGTCGTACACCGCGTCCAGCTCCTCCCGTTCCAAGGGAGATGCGGGGGGATTCTGAATCAGCCAACGCTTGGAATGTCCCTGGGCAAGGATACGTCCCCGGTGGGGATCCTGCTCCTCGTATTGAATTTTCGTGGCGATTGCGTAGGATTCCTTGCTTTTTCGCACCTCTTCAAAGGAGGGGCAGACCACCGCTTTTTCGGGCAATTCGTGGGCAATATAGCAGGTCCCGGGAATGTCCGTCAGATTTCCCACCGATTCCCCTGCGGCCAGACGGGTGACGATGGCGGTCATGGACCGTTCGCCCATGCCGTAAGAGAGAATGTTGGCCGAGGTGTCCTCCAATACGGAGCGACGCACCTCGTTTTGCCAATAATCGTAATGGGCAAAGCGGCGCAGGGAGGCTTCCAATCCGCCGATGACGATAGGCACGTCCTTATAGACCTCGCGGATCTTGTTGCAATAAACGATCAACGCCCGATCGGGGCGCAATCCCGCCTTTTTTCCGGGGGAATAGGCGTCGTCGTTGCGGCGGTTGCGGGCCACGGTATAGTGGGCCACCATGGAGTCGATGTTCCCCGAATTGACCAAAAACGCATATTTCGGTCGTCCGAATCGGGTGAAATCCTCGGCGGTTTTCCATTGGGGTTGGGCCAGAATCCCCACCGTATACCCCAAATGCTCCACCAGATGGGAAATGATGGCCGTCCCGAAGGAGGGATGGTCCACGTAGGCGTCCCCCGTTACCAGAACAAAATCAAATTGCTCAATGCCTTCCTCCGTCATTTCTTCTCGGGAAATGGGGAGAAAACCGGGATAACGGCGGCTCATTCTTCTTCGTCTCCTTGGGTTGCGCGGACTTCGTTCCACTGTTCGGGGGTGATCAGAACGTCGCGGGGCTTACTGCCCTGATAAGGCCCGATATAGCCCTTCTTTTCCATTTGATCCATCAACCGTCCCGCACGGGAGTGTCCCACGCCGAGGGAGCGCTGCAGGCCCGACGTGGAGGCCATGCCTGCTTTGATGACCAGATCTACGGCGCGGGGCAACAGTACGTCGTCCCCGTCGTCCACGTAATCTCCGTCTTCATCGGTTCCGCCCATGGAGCCGGTAATGCCCTTCTTGCCCTTGACCGTCTCCTTGGCGTTCTTTTCAATGGCGTCCAAAATGCGGGACTGCTCTTCGGTGTTGCCGTCGGATTGGTAATGATTCTTGATGTAGTCCACCACTGCTTCGATTTCCCCGTCGGAAACGTAGCAACCCTGGATACGCTGGGGCTTGGGGGCACCCAGAGGATTGTAAAGCATATCCCCGCGGCCGATGAGCTTTTCCGCCCCCGTTTGGTCGAGGATGATGCGGGAGTCGATGCCCGAAGAAACCGCAAAGGCGATTCGGGAGGGCACGTTGGTTTTGATCAGACCCGTCAGAACGTCGGCAGAGGGACGCTGGGTTGCGATGACTAAGTGCATGCCTGCGGCGCGGGCCATCTGGGCCAGACGGCAGATGGCGTCTTCTACTTCGCCGGGGGCAACCATCATCAGGTCGGCCAACTCGTCGATGATAATCACGATCTGGGGCAGGGGCTTTTCGTCCCCCGTGATCTTTTCGTTATAGCCCTGGAAATTGCGCACGTTCTTCTCGGCGAAGAGCTTGTACCGCTGCATCATTTCCGTAACCGCCCATTGCAGGGCTCCTGCGGCCTTTTTGGCTTCGGTTACTACGGGGATCAGCAGATGGGGGATTCCGTTATAACTGCTCAATTCCACCATTTTCGGGTCCACGAGAATCAGTTTGACCTGCTCGGGGGAGGACTTGTAGAGAATGCTCATCAGAATCGTATTGATGCACACGGATTTCCCGGAGCCCGTAGACCCGGCGATGAGCAGGTGGGGCATCTTGGCAAGATCGATGCAGACGTTTTGCCCTGCGATGTCCTTTCCGAGAGCAACTGCAATGTTGCTCTTGTGGTTGCGGAAGGCGTCGCTGGAAATGGTTTCCTTCAGATAAACCACGCTGGAAATTTTATTGGGAATTTCAATGCCGATGGCGGACCGACCGGGAATGGGGGCTTCGATACGGACCCCCGACGCGGCCAGATGCAGGGCGATATCGTCGGCAAGATTGGTGATTTTGCTGATCTTGACCCCCGCGTTGGGTTGCAGCTCGTAACGGGTGACGGTAGGACCGCGTACCGCGTCCAGATAAGTGGTGTCTACGGAGAAATTCTGCAGAGCCTGCATGAGGTTCTGGGCGGTCTGTTGCAGCTCCGCCTTGGATTTTGCGGCGTTTTCGTCGGGTTTATAGGAAAGCAGGGAAAGGGGAGGATAGACGTAGGGAATCTCCTTTTCCGCTTCCTTTGCAATCTGGGCGGCAACCTGTCCTGCCTCGGCACGGATCTCTTCCTTGGAGACCGCTTCGGGTTCGGGATTTGCGGAGGCGATTTCTTCCTCCATCAACGCCGCGGCGCGGGCGTCGATTTCTTCGGGGGAAAGAGGTTGTTCTTTTCTGCGGGGCGTTGCGCCTCGGACTTCGTTGAGCATTTCGCCCGAAAGAACCACGTCCTTGCGGGGTGCGGAAACCTCGTCGTTCGGCAGGTTCAGCTCTTCTTCCCGCTTCAACTGCTCCTTCTCGAGTCTGCGGCGGTCCGCAGGGGAAAGGGTTTCCTCGGGTGCAAGGTCGGGAATATCGAAGTCTCGCTTTTTGGCAGGCTTCTCGGGAATCGGTTCGTTTTCCGTCTTTCTCCGTTTTACGGGGACGGTGAGGGGAATCTCGTCTTCTTCCTCTGTTGCGGCTGTTTTGCGGCGGTTGCGGGCAGCGAAGATGCGGGCAAAGGTGATGCCGCTGATGAAGACCAAAAGGATCAGAATGGCCAGGATGCAGAAGATCACGGCGCCCACCTGCCCCGTGACGGCCATGAACAGCCACGCAACGGAGCCGGTAAGAACGCCGCCTCCCGCGGTGGATTCGGTTCCGTTCGTTGCAAGGGCGGAAAGATAGTCAATCAGGCTCATCCCGTTTTGCGGAAGGGCAAACACCGACCAAAGGACCGATACCACCCCGTAGAGGGCAACGATGCACCAGCTGCGGGCGGTCATGACGGTGTGTCGGTCCATAATATACGTTCCCGCCAGAATCAGAAACAGAACGGGAATCCCCAAGGCAGTGGCGCCCATGCACCATTTCATGGCGGTGCTCAAGCCTGTCCCCAGGGGGCCGAGAAGGTCGGGAAAAAAGCTCAGAAGGGAAATAATGCCCAAACCAAGCCAGATCAGACCGAGGACCGTATTCTTTACGGCACGGTCCCAGGATTTCTTTTCGGGGGCTTTGGGGGCTGCTTTTTTGCGGGGAGTCGCCTTTTGGGCGGTGGTGGTTTTTTTCTTTTCCGGCATTTGGAACGTCCTTTCTTTACGGGTGTCGGTCAGATCACTTCGCCTACGAGGGTGATGACCCCGAGGGCAAAGGTGTATAAAGCAAAATAAAAGAATTTTTTGGAGCGCAACAGATATTTCAGAAGGGTGATGGCGCAGAAGCCCGAAAGGGCGGCGGCCAGCATTCCCCAAAAACAGGGAAGCAAAAGGGCGGCATTCAAGCCCGCGCTCCATGCATCCAGGCCTTCCAGTAACGCTCCTCCCAGAATCGTGGGGATGGAAAGAAGGAAGGAATACTGGGCGGCAAAAGAGCGGTCAAGTCCGCGGCAGACCCCCGCCGTGACGGTGGTCCCCGAGCGGGAGAGGCCGGGCAAGAGGGCAAAGCCCTGTAGGATTCCCACGAAAAGCGCGTCCTTTTTTCGCATGGTATCCGCGGTCTTTCTTCCCGAGGGGGCAAGGTCGCAGAGCAACAGAATCAGCCCGTTGAACAGAAGACAGATGCCCGCCACCGTGGGGGAGAGAAGAAGGGGGTCGAGAAAATCTTTAAAGGGATAAATCAAAAACAGCGGGAGTAAGGACAGAATCAAAAGCCAAAACAGGCGGCTTGGTTCTTCCTTCGGACGGAGAAAAATTCTTCCCGTAAACACCGTGCGGCAAAGGCCTCCGATTTCTTTTCGGAAGGAAACAAACACGGCGAAGAGGGTCCCCAGATGGACCGCCACGCTGAAGGTCAGGTCTGCGGAATCCACCCCGAGCCACCTTTGTGCCAAAAGCAGGTGGGCGGAGGAGGAAACGGGGAGAAATTCGGTGAGTCCTTGCAAAAGACCCAGCAAAATCGCTTGGAGGAGGGACATCAAAACACCTCTTTGTGATGTTTTTTTTGATTTTTTCGCCGTCCTCTTGCTTTTTTTCTCGGAATGTGTTATGATAATAAGAGAAAAAACATCCGTACTGTTCCGAAGGAGGAATTTGAAATGGAAGAAACCATTTACACCGTCAACATCGGCGGATTCGATCTGAAAATGTATTCCAGCGAGACCGAGGCGGAAACTACGTCCATCGTCAAAGCGGTCAACCGCAGAATCCGTGAGTTCGATCAGGGCATGAAGGGTGCTCCGAAGATCAACGCCATTCTTCTGACCTGCATGGCTCTTTGCGACGAAAACCGTCAGCTGAAGGAGAAGCTGGACAGTCAGAAGGAAAAGAACGCCGCGCTGAAGGCACAGCTGGCCGCCCTGAAAAAAGAAACGAAGAGCGAGGAATAATCGGATATGGAGATTTTGTCTCCCGCAGGCTCTCCCGAGGCTCTGCGTGCCGCCGTTTTATCGGGGGCGGACGCGGTGTATTTCGGGGCGCCGTCCTTTAACGCCCGCATGAACGCCGTCAATTTCTCTTCGCAGGATCTGAAAGACGGGATCCGTTATTGTCACGAGCGGGGAGTTCGGTGTCACGGAGTTCTGAATACGCTGGTCTCCGATCGGGAAATGCCCGCCGCACTGGATACGGCAAAGGCCTTGGTGCAGTTCGGGATCGACGCCCTGATCGTGCAGGACGTGGGGCTTTGTCGGGAACTGAAAAAACGCACCGATCTTCCGCTTCACGCCAGTACCCAGATGACGGTCCATAATCTGGACGGAATTCTGTTTGCGGAGCAGATGGGCTTTTCTCGGGTGGTTTTGTCCCGGGAGGTGTCCCGCAAGGAGCTGGAGTTTCTTGCCGCCCGCTCTCCTTTAGAGCTGGAGGTTTTCGTGCACGGGGCCCTTTGTATGTGCTACAGCGGCCAATGCTATATGAGTTCTCTCATCGGCGGAAGATCGGGAAATCGGGGCGAATGTGCCCAGCCCTGTCGCCTTCCTTACGAGGGCGGTTACCGCCTGAGTCTGAAAGATCTTTGCTTGCTGAAATATTATAACGAGCTGGAGGAGATGGGCATCGCCTCCCTCAAAATCGAGGGACGTATGAAATCGCCCGAATACGTTTCCGCCATCACCGCCGCCTACGCCGCCGCAAAACGGGGGGAGGCTTATACGGAAGAGAAGGAAAACTATCTTGCGGGGGTCTTCAGCCGCTCGGGCTTCACCGACGGGTATTATACCGACCGTATCGGCTCTTCCATGTTCGGCACCCGCAGTGAAACGGTGAATCGGGTAGAGGTTCCCACCAAGGAGTATCCCCGTCTCGGGGTGGAGGTTTCCCTCCGTCCGCAGGAGGACGGGCTTCTGTGTACGGCGGTTTGCGATGCTTGCTCCGCCGAGGGGCTTTTGCCTCTTCAGCCTGCCCGAACCCGTGCCACGGAGGCGGAGGAGATCCGCGTTGCGTGGGGGGCTCTTGGAAATACGCCTTATTATCTGAAATCCTTTGACGCTTCCCTGCCCGAAGGCTCCTTCGTGCCTGCGTCGGAGGTGAAAAAGCTTCGTCGGGAGTTGTTGGATCGCCTTACGGAAATGCGTTGTCTCGGAACCGCGTCCTGGAAGGATCTTTCTTATGCCGCACCCAAGGCCGTGCCTTACGGGGGGCGTTGGGAAGGCGTTTTTCAGAATCCCGACGCGTTGCCCGATGCGGATGAACTGGATTTCTTCTGGCTTCCGTTGGAATCGGTCCGCAAATACGCAGACGCCCTTCGTGCTCGCTCGGGCAAGGTGGGTTTCGTGCTTCCCCGCATCCTGCGGGAAGGGGAAAAACAGGCCGCGGAACGTCTCGTGGGCGAATGGAAGGCCCTGGGCGTGACCGACGCTCTGTGCGGCAACGTGGGACATTTTCCCTTCTGCTTTTCCCACGGGCTGACGCCTCACGGGGATTACGGACTGAACGTTTACAATTCCGCCGCCCGGGACGTGTTCTCTTCCATGGGTGCAAAGGACGTGACTCTTTCCTTTGAACTAAAAGGGGCACAGATCCGCGATCTGACGACGGAGCGGACGGGGGCTATCGTTTACGGACGGCTTCCCTTTATGATATTCCGCAACTGTCTGAAAAAGACCCACGGTCAGCCGGAATATCTGACCGACCGCATGGGAAAGAAATTCTTGCTCACCTGTGCCTTCGGCTGTCGCAACGAGCTGTGGAATGCCGACCGCCTTTGGTTGGGGGATAAGCCCATTCAAAATCTGGGCTTTTGTCGCTTCCTCTTTACCGATGAAACGAAGGAGGAAATTACGCGGGTTCTGTCCGCGTACCGCAAGGGAGCGGCTCCCCGAGGCGCCGTGACCCGCGGCAGATTCTGATTAAAACTCATATATTCGGATCGGAGGAGAAATCCCCCGATCCGATTTTTTCGTGCTTATTTCAGGAAATTCTCCGCCGTGGCCAGCTTGATGCAGATGCAGAGAAGCTCAATACAGGTCTTCAGCTCTTCCTTGGGCGGATAGGTGGGGGCGATGCGCAGGTTGCAATCCTTGGGATCGTGATGATAGGGGAAGGAGGCGCCTGCGGGGGTGATTTTGACCCCTGCCTGCTTCATCAGCTCTTCCACCCGCTTTGCGCTGGCGTGGGCCAGGTCCACGGAAAGGAAATAGCCGCCGTTGGGCACCGTCCATTGGGCGTAGCCGTCGGGCTTGAGCTGCTTGTTCATTTCCTCCAGAGCCACTTCGAACTGGGGCCGCAGGTGTTCTGCGTGCTTTTTCATATGTTCCAGAATGCCCTGTTTGTTTTTGAAATACCGCACGTGACGCAGCTGATTCAGCTTGTCGGGACCGATGGTCTGATAGGTCTTCACGGCGTTGAGGGCCTTGATGTTGGCGGAAGAGGTGGCCATGGCGGCAACGCCCGCGCCGGGGAAGGAGATCTTGGAGGTGGAGGTGAAGGTCATGATGCGGTTGGGATTTCCTGCCTTCACGCATTCGTCGAAGAGATTCAGCAGTTTATCCGACTCGTCGCCCAGATCGTGGACGATATAGGCGTTGTCCCAATAAATACGGAAGTCGGGTGCCGCTTTCATGGCCGCCAGACGGCGCACGGTCTCGTCGGAATAGGTTTTCCCTTCCGGGTTGCTGTATTTGGGAACGCACCACATCCCCTTGATGCAGTTGTGTTCCGCGCAGAGGGCTTCGATTTTGTCCATATCGGGGCCGTCGGGGGTCATTTCGATGGGGATCATCTCAATGCCCAGGCTTTCACAGATGGCGAAATGGCGGTCGTATCCGGGGGCGGGACAGAGCCAGCGGACTTTATCCTCGCGGCACCAGGGGCGCACCGAGCCGGGCACGCCGAAGAGCATGGCGGTGACGATGGTATCGTACATCATGTTCAGGCTGGAGTTTCCGCCCACCACCACGTTCTTTGCGGGAACCTCGAAAATATCCGCAAAGAGCCTGCGGGCTTCGGGAATTCCGTCCAGGATCCCGTAGTTGCGGTAGTCGGTGCCGTCCTCGCCGTAGCAGTCCTCGTTGGTCTGCAGGGCTTTCAGAAGTCCTTCGGTCACGTCCAACTGCAGGGAAGAGGGCTTCCCTCGGGACATGTCCAGATCCAGACAGCGGTTGCAGTAGGTGCTGAATTCATCTTTCGCCGCCCGATAAATGACGGACCAATCTTCTTTGGTAAATTCGGAAATCATGGGATACAAATCCTTTCAAGGGTGTATGAATTAAAATTCCGCCGTACCGACGGTGCGGGGGAAGGGAATGGCGTCGCGGATGTTGGAGATGCCCGTCAAATACATGATCAGGCGTTCAAAGCCCAGACCAAAGCCCGCGTGCTTGGTGCCGCCGTAACGGCGCAGGTCCAGATACCACCAGTAGTCCTCTTCCTTCAGCCCCAGCTCTTTCATGCGGGCAACCAGAACGTCCAGACGTTCCTCACGCTGGCTTCCTCCGATGATTTCGCCCACACCGGGAACCAGAAGGTCGGTGGCGGCAACGGTCTTGCCGTCGTCGTTGAGACGCATGTAGAAGGCCTTGATGTCCTTGGGGTAATCGGTGAGGAACACGGGGGCCTTGAAGATTTCTTCGGTCAGATACCGTTCGTGCTCGGTCTGCAGGTCACAGCCCCAGGAGACGGGATAATCAAACTTATGGCCCGATTTTTCCAGCAACTCTACGGCTTGCGTATAGGTAACGCGCTTGAAGTCTGCGTTGACCAGTGCGTTGAGGCGCTCCAAGAGGCCCGTATCCACGCGCTGATTGAAGAAGGCCAGATCCGCGGCGCATTTGTCCATAACGTAGCGGATGACGTATTTGATCATGTTCTCCGCCAATTCCATATCGTCCTGCAGATCCGCAAAGGCGATTTCCGGCTCGATCATCCAGAATTCCGCCGCGTGACGGGCGGTGTTGGAGTTTTCGGCGCGGAAGGTGGGGCCGAAGGTGTAGATCTTATCGAAGGCCATGGCAAAGCATTCGCCCTCCAGCTGACCCGAAACGGTCAGGTTGGTGGCCTTGCCGAAAAAGTCCTGGGAATAATCCACCGATCCGTCTTCCTTCTTGGGCAGGTTGTCGGGATCCAGGGTGGAGACGCGGAACATTTCGCCTGCGCCCTCTGCGTCGCTTCCCGTGATGATGGGGGTGTTGACGTAAACGAAGCCCTGATCCTGGAAGAACTTGTGAATGGCGTAGGCCGCAACGGAGCGGACGCGGAAGGCGGCGGAATAAAGATTCGTGCGGGGGCGCAGGTGGGCGATGCCACGCAGAAATTCGGGGGAGTGCCGCTTCTTCTGCAGGGGATAGTCGGGGGTGGAGGTTCCCGCTACGGTGACCGAAAGGGCCTTGATTTCGAAGGCCTGCTTCATGTCGGGGGTCAGAACGAAGGTTCCCTCCACCTCTACGGCGGAGCCCACGTTCAGTTTAACGATCTCCTTATAGTTGGTCAGTCGCTCTTCCTCCAGAACGATCTGCACGCTGTTGAAATAACTGCCGTCGTTGAGTTCGATAAATCCGAAGGCCTTGGAGTCCCGCAGGGTGCGGACCCAGCCGCAGACCTTTACGGTGCTGTCCTTGTAGGCTTCGGGGGCGGCAAACAGTTCGCTGACAAATACTCGCTTCATATTTGTATTCCATCCTTGTCACAATGTGCTTATATAATAATATAGTATTATACCACACGAGCGCGGGAATGACAATAGGTAGACCCCCATAATTCGAAAAAAGTTTTAATCTTTGGTGAATTGTGACAAAAAAGTGCTCGTTTTCCTCCGTTGTCTATGGGGAAATGCCGTTTTTTTTCTTCGTTTTTTCTTGCTTGCCGGATGGAAAAAGGAGAAAAAATGCGGATTTATCAATGTTTTTTCGGCGTAACAAGTTTGAAAAAAGTCTGACGCAATTTTTTTTCATTTTTCTTTTTTGACAAAAAAAAGCCGCCGAAATACAATATTTTGGGGCAAAAACTGTGGTGAAAATGCAAAGAAACCGTTACGAAATGCGGAATTGTGTCCTTTTTTTATTGAAATTTTGACTCCTTCTTGACAAACTCGTGAAAATATGGTATACTAAACCCAAACACGGACGAAATATCATTTTCCGGAGGGAGTTTATCCATGGAAAAAACCATTCTTATTGCCGACGATAACAAGGAAATCGTCGACATTCTTAAAGTTTACGCGCAGAAGGAAGGCTACCAATACATTTGTGCCTACGACGGGGAACAGGCGTTGAAGTATTTTAAGGAGCGCAATCCTTCTTTGATCCTCCTTGACGTTATGATGCCCAAGATCAACGGCTTTGACGTTTGCAAGCAGATCCGTCAGACCTCCAACGTTCCCATTATTATTATCTCTGCCAAGGCGGAGGAGCAGGAACGGATTCTCGGTCTGGACATCGGTGCGGACGACTACGTGATCAAACCCTTCAGCCCCCGCGAGGTTCTGATGCGGGTCAAGACCGTTCTGCGCCGCGTGGCCGACGATTCTTCCGATGAAAAGAGCAAGAAGATCGAAGTGGCAGGTCTCGTCATCGACATGAACAGCTACGAGGCCTCCGTCAACGGAACCCCCGTGATCCTCACCAAGAAGGAAATCGAAATTCTGTGGCTCTTTGCGACCAATCCCGGTCGGGTCTTCACCCGCGACCATCTGTTGGAGAATATCTGGGGCTACGAATATTTCGGAGACACCCGTACCGTTGATACCCACATCAAGCGGATCCGTACCAAGCTCGACATCGACGATTCCGTCGGGTTTGACATTAAGACCGTTTGGGGCGTCGGCTACAAATTCGAAGTCAAATGAGACGCAGATCCGAACATATTTTTCTTTTGATAGAGCGGACGGTGCCGATGCTTTTTGCCATCGGTGCCGTTTTGTCGGTTTTGTTGTTTTTGTTTCCCGGGAATCTTGCCCTTGCTTTGGGGGCTTGCGCGGCTTGGATCCTGGCGGCGACCGCTTCGGGAATCGACTTGTTTTTTCGCGTATTTTTGCGAAAAAAGCAGTTGGACGAGGAGACGGAGGAAGGGGAGAAGGACCGCTTTCTCTCCGACGTTGCCCACGAGCTGAAGACCCCCCTTGCGGTGATCCGCGGAAACGCGGAAATCCTTGCGGACGGCGTGGTTCCCGCGGAAGAATACCCTGCGTACTGCCGGCGGATTTTGCGGGAGACCGACGCCATGTCCCGTCTGGTGGGAGATCTGTTGGATCTGTCCCGTCTTCGCACGGGAAAGGTTCGCTTCGAGCCCCGCGACGTGGATCTTGCGTACCTGGCTTCTTCCCTCTGTGAGAGCCTGGCTCCCGTGGGGGAGAAAAAGGGTGTTTTTGTTGCATTTGAATCCCGCTGCTCCCTGCCCGTTCTGTGGCTGGATTACGATCGGATCCGTCAGCTGGCGGTGATTTTTCTGGACAACGGCATTAAGCATACTCCCGAAGGCGGGACCGTGACCCTTTTCTTGGATCGGGAGGGAGACACGGTGCTGTTAGGCGTTCGGGATACGGGCCACGGCATTTCCCCCGAGGATCTTCCTCACGTTTTCGACCGCTTTTATAAAGCCGACCCGCAACGGGGAGGGCTGGAGGTCGGATCGGGAATCGGCCTTTCTTTGGCGGTACAGATTGCCCGCCTCCACGGAGGACGGGTGGACGTCGTTAGCGAAATCGGAAAAGGTACCTGCTTCACGGCACGGTTACCTCTTCGTGAATGTAAGGAGACTGTTGAGTCATGACCCGCGATTTTATTCTCGCATCCTCTTCCCCCCGACGGTTTGAGCTGCTTCGGCAGATCGGACTGTCCTTTCAGAGTATCGTTCCCGCAGTGGACGAGTCTACCGATTGCACGGATCCCTTTGGGATCGTTTCGGAGTTGTCTGCCCGCAAAGCGGCCGCCGTGGCAAAGAGCAATCCTCTTTCCGTGGTGATCGCCGCCGATACGGTGGTGACGGTGGACGAACGGATTCTCGGCAAGCCCAAGGGAGACGGGGAAGCCGTGGAGATGCTGCGGCTTTTGTCCGGTCGGTCCCACTTCGTCTATACGGGGGTGACCGTCATTTGCGACGGTCGCATCGAAACTGCCATTTGCCGCACGGAGGTCTTTTTTAAGACCCTTTCCGAGGAGCAGATCCAGGCGTATCTGCGCACGGGTGAAAGCTACGATAAAGCAGGTGGATACGGGATTCAGGGCAAGGGTGCCGTGCTGGTGGACCACATCGACGGCGATTATTCCAACGTGGTGGGTCTGCCCGTCAGCCTTCTTTACGAAATGCTGCGGGAACTGGGAATCGAAATTTTTTGAACACACACATACGAACGTAATTGATATAAGGAGCAGCCATGGGACTCAATGAATTCGGCATTGATCTGGGAACCTGCAACACCCTCATCTATCGAAAGGATAAGGGCGTGGTTCTCAACGAACCCTCCATCGTGGCCACGGAAACCTACGGTGCGAAAAAATTTATCTGTGCGGGACGGGAAGCCCGCGATATGATGGGACGGACTCCCGACACCATCACCGTGACCCAGCCCGTGCAAAACAGCGTGATTGCGGACTTTGACAAGACCGTAATGATGCTGCGGGAATATCTGCGCCGTTGTCGGACCGGCTTCGGTTCTGTTTCTGCCGTGGTGTCCATCCCCTGTCGTGCCACCCCCGTGGAAAAGCGGGCCGTTGCCGACGCGGTACGGGCGGCCGGGGTGAAAAAGGTCCCCATCGTGGTGGAAAAGCCCATTGCGGCAGCCTTGGGGTCGGGTTTGTCTATTTTTGAACCTCGCGGACGCATGGTCGTGGATATCGGAGGGGGAACGACGGAAATTTCGGTTCTGTCCCTGGGAGGTATCGTGTCCGTAACCTCCACCACCTGCGCGGGGAAAAAGTTTGATCGGGATATTATTGCTTACGTGCGCAAGACCCATAGCGTTCTCATCGGAGAACGCACCGCCGAGGACGTGAAGATGTCCATCGGCTCGGTTTTTGATGACGGTCACGTGAATTTTATGACGGTCAGCGGGCGGGATCTGGTACGCGGTCTTCCCGTGAACGTGGCTCTTTCCACCGACGATATTCGAGACGTATTGGCGGAATCGGCACGGTTTTTGGTGGATCAGATCCGCCAGACTCTGGAAAAGATTCCCCCCGAAATGGCGGCGGATATCATCGACAGCGGCATTACTCTGGTGGGAGGCGGAAGCATGATCCCCGGCTGGGAGGAGCTGTTGTCCAAAGAGACGGGGGTTGCCTGTATGCATTCCGCGGCTCCGCTGGAAAGCGTGGTTACGGGGGCGGGGAACGCCTTCCGTTATCGGGATCAGATTAAACCCGGTGTTCAGCATCAGAATATTCTTGCTTGATTTTATTCGGTTTTTTGATAAGAAGGGGCGGTGTTCGCAGTGAAACGGTTTTTTCGGGGACGGTTTTTCGTCGTTCTGGTCCTGATCGTTTGTTTTCTTCTCGGGTTCATGTTGAGCGTTGCCGTAAACGGGCATACCACGCCCCACGAACAGATGGTCAACACCATCATTACCCCTTTCCGTTCGGGATTTACCTGGTGTAAAAATCAGGTTGTGGATTTCTTTGCCGCCTTCAGTGCCTACGACGACGTGGTAGCGGAGAACGAAAACCTGAAGCAGCAGCTTCTGGATCTGCAGAAGCAGGTGGACGATCTGCGATACGATAAGGTTCAGAACGAAGAATACAAGAAAATGCTTTCGATTATGGAGACCGAATATCATTTCGATCTTGTGGTGGCCGACGTGGTCAGCGTTCCCACCGACGGATGGGGCTCTTCCTTCGGGATTAACGCGGGGACGAGTTCGGGAATCCAAACGGGTGACGTGGTTGTCTGTTCGGGCGGTCTCGTGGGAAAGGTCGTGGATGCGGGGCTGAACTGGTCTACCGTTTCCACCTTCCTTGATCCCCGTATTTCCGTGGGTGCCATGATTCTGCGGACCGGTGACGTGGGCGTTACGGAAGGCACGTTGGAGCTGAAAAGCCGTGGGCTCTGCACGCTCCGTTATTTGAATAAGGATTCTTCGGTGAATCGGGAGGATCGGGTTTATACCTCCGGTCTGGGGGGCGTCTATCCCAAGGGGTTGCTCCTCGGCACCGTGACGGATCTGCAATACGAAGATAACGGCCTTTCCTTGAGCGCCGTGCTGACACCCGCCGTGGATTTCGTTTCCCTGCGGGAGGTTTACGTAATCACGAATTTCTCTGAGGACGCACCATGAAACCGAAGTTGAGAATCGTTCTGATCGGAGTTCTGTTCGTGCTCCTTTCTCTGTTGGAGCATTGCTCCGGTCCCCTTTGGTGGGACTGTAACCCGCCCTATACCCTTTGCTGCGTGGCAATCTGCGCCCTTTTTGCAGGGGAGAAGGTTTCCTCGATTTTCGGGCTCTGCATGGGCTTGTTTGCCGACGCCATGAATGCCGACGTTTTCGGACTTCGGGGCGTTTTGTACTTGTTTTTCGGATATATGATTGCTTTTTTGGCGGAAAAGGTCCTTTCCCGTAACGTGCTTTCCGGCGTTCTGACGGGGGTGGTTTCCGCCCTTTTGTGTGAGTTTGCTTTGTTTGGGGTGAACACCCTGTACCGTACCGTCCCCTTTGCCGTGGCGGGAACCTACGTGTTGATGCCCCGTGTTGTGATGAGTCTTCCCGTGACGCTTTTGTTGTACGGGGTGTTTTGGTTGACCTATCGGGAACGGGAGGTTTATCCCACGTCCCGCCGCAGGAGGTGACGCGATGAAGAAAAGCCGTATCTGGGTGCTTGCCGCCCTGTTTCTTTTCTGTTGCGCCGCCTTCGTGGTTCGCCTGGTGAAGCTGCAGCTGATCGACGGAGAGTCCTACCGGACCCAATCTCTGACCCGCGTGGTTACCCGTAGGGCGGAAGAAGCCGCCCGTGGGGAGGTTCTGGATCGCTATTGCCGTCCTCTGGTGCAGAATTCCACGATTCTGACGGTAGATCTGGATCTGAACATCTGCAAAAACGTCAACGAAACCTTGGATTCCATGATCCGTATCTTTCGGGATTGCGGTGCCGCTTATTTCGATTATCTTCCTATTTCCACGGCGGAACCGTATATTTACACTACCGAGAATTTTTCGTCGGAATTTAAAGATTTCATGGATAAACGGGGCGTGAAGGAATTTGCCACCGCCGAGCAGACCATGGAACGGTTGGTGCAATATTATAAGCTGGAGTCCTATTCTTCCGCCGCCGCCCGTGCCATTATCGGCGTTCGTTATTCCATGTTCCGTGCAGGGGCGCCCGCCGTTTACTCCTTTGCTTCCGACGTGAGTATGGATGTGATCTCCGCTCTGAAGGAACGGGGGGATTCCATGCCCGGCGTGAAGATTTCTTCGGGTTATACCCGTTTTTATACGGAAGAGAATTTTGCCTCCCATATTTTGGGTTATATGGGGCCTCTGTCTGCGGCGGAATACGAAGCCCGTCGTGGACAGGGATATTCCCTTACCGATACCATCGGTAAGGACGGAATTGAAAAAATCTGCGAGGATTATTTACGGGGGAAGGACGGCTATCGGTATCTGGAGGTCAACTCCGTGGGTGCCGTTACCTCCCTTCTGGACGGGCAGGACGCGGTGTTCGGTTCCGACGTAATTCTGACCATTGATAAAAATATGCAGAACATCACCGAGGATTCCCTGGCCTCCGCCGTTGCGGGAAACAAGCAGTTGAACGGGGAAGACTCCGCCACCTCGGCCGCCGCCGTCTTTTTGGACGTGAAAACGGGGGAGATCCTCTCCATGGCTTCTTTCCCCGACTACAATCTTTCTACGTTTTATCAGGACTATGCCACCCTTTCGCAGGATTCCAATTCCCCTTACGTGAACCGCGCCATTTCGGGGGCTTTTCCTCCCGGGTCTACGTGGAAGATCATCACGGCCATTGCGGGGTTGGAAGAAGGGGTTATTACCAAAAACACCACCTACCGCTGCACGGGACAATATACCCATTACGAGGACTATCAGCCTACCTGTAACAACGCCACCGCCCACGGAGTGGTGAACGTGGAAACGGCTCTGCAGAAATCCTGCAACTGCTTTTTCTACGACGTGGGACGGAAGATCGGCAGTGATAAATTGGCGGAATATGCGAAAAAATTCGGCTTCGGTACCAAAACGGGCATCGAGCTTGCGGGCGAACTTTCCGGCACCGTCGCGTCCAAATCTTATCGGGAAAGCCTCGGAAAGGTTTGGAACGCAGGGGAAAGCCTTTTGGCCGCCATCGGACAGACCGATAACGCCGTAACGCCTCTGCAATTGGCTTCCCTTGCCGCCACCGTTGCCAACGACGGGGTAATGATGAAGCCTTATCTCATCCGTTCCATCACCAATCGGGACGAAGGAATTTCTCTGGAAACGGAGCCCGTCGCGGTGGATCTGGGGATTTCCAAAAACGCTCTTTCTCTGGTGCAGAGCGGAATGAATATGGTTACCAACGTGAAGGGCGGTACGGCCTACGGCCCCTTCCGCGATTACGGCATCGTGCAGGTCGCGGGAAAATCGGGCACGGCGGAAACCCCTCCGGGACAGGCTGCGGCCCTCTTCGTGGGTTACGCACCCGTGAACAATCCCCAAGTGGCCTTTTCCGTGGTCATTGAGCACGGCGGCACGGGGGCTTACGTGTACACCACTCAGGTCATCAAGGACGTTCTGTCCTATTATTTCTCCAGCCGCGACGCCTTCGACTCCGTGGCGGACTCCAACGAATTGCTTCCCTGATGAAACGAAAAACCGAACCGTCAACCCTTCGTTGACGGTTCTTTTTGTATACAGAAAACCACGCGATCGTCGCGTGGTTCAATAGAGGCTATTGCCGATGAGTAGAAATTCAAAGCGAAAAGAGTTTTGAGAGGAAACGGTTGCGCAGAACGCATAAATTGAACGTGGCACCTCCGTTAAGGCTCCCCTTAGTAAGGGGAGCTGGATTGCCGAAGGCAAGACTGAGGGGATTGACACGGAAAATGTTACCTTCCACAATTCCGTAGGGAAAGAATCTTTTCGGCGGTCAATCCCTTCCGTCACGGCGATCGGATACGCCGTGCCACCTCCCCTTACTAAGGGGAGGCTCACGATAGCGCA
>JAGBIM010000016.1 GCA_017934975.1 Clostridia bacterium
GAAAAGAGAATAGTCGGTGTCAATGACGAAGAGGTTCCACCCGTTCCCATTCCGAACACGGTAGTTAAGCTCTTGGGTGCTGAAAATACTTGGCTGGAGACGGCCCGGGAAAATAGGGCGATGCCGACATTCTCCTTTCAAAAATCAAATATGCACCTTTAGCTCAGTTGGTAGAGCAACTGACTCTTAATCAGTGGGTCCCGGGTTCGAGTCCCTGAAGGTGCACCAAAAAATTCCAAGTCTGCGGACTTGGAATTTTTTTATCCGAGCCGCAGGCTTGGTATATCATCACGACGCAGTCGTGTATATCATCAACACGGCTTTTCCGTGTTGCATCTCATCACGCCTTTCAAGGTTGACAAAGCGTACGATCTGTGATATAATTTACGCAGAGGGGGTGTTTCTTGTGAAAAAGCGCATTGTTGCTTGTGTTTTAATTACTGCGGTGGTGCTGTTTCTTGGAATCTTTCTTTTGTGTAGGGCTTTGATTCCCAAGACCTACGAAACGGCAAAAGAAGAATGCGTGCGATTTCTAAACGATAATCGTGATGAAATGGAAGAAATCGCGGTGAATTTATTAGCGGAAGAAAGAGTTGCTTTCGGACAGTTCGGGGAGCGCGCTTATTCCTATACGCCTGCCGACAATTTTGTAGAATTTGAAGTTGACGGGCAAGGAATGTTGGGCGGTCAGTATTGGAGCTTGATTTATACGAAGGACGGATCTTTTCACGGAAATGCGGAGACGTATTTATGGGAAGAACCCCTTGGCAACAACGTTTACAGGGCGGAAAAGCTTACGGGCAATTGGTGGTATCTTTGGTCCGATTACGACGGAACCGAAAGAAGTTTTCAATGACCGGTTAATAGGGAGGACGACTTATGGTTATGAAACAAAAGAAAGGGCAGACCGTCTTGTATGCACTCGTTGTCTTCGTTGCGGTTGTTCTGCTTTTCTGCTTTGCGGTTTTTGATTTCCGAAACGTTTCGGAGGACTTTGCGTTGTTCGATAACCCGGTTATATATTGGATTTTGCGCGGATTGAGCTTTGTCTTTTTCTTCTTTGCAGTAGCGGGCGACGTTTATTTGTTGAAACAACTGTTTTCCAAAGAACCCCTTGTTGAGGTTTGCGACGAATATTTTTACGATAATTCATCCGCGATCTCTTTGGGAAGAATTCTTTGGTCCGATATGGAGCAGGTGTATGTAAAGGGCGGTTTTTTGAATATTAAGTTGAAAAATCCCGAAGTCTATTTTGCAAAAAAGAACCGATTTCAGATGCAGATGATTCAAGCAAATTTGAAGCTCGGATATGGAGACGTATGCCTCAGTCCCCAAAGATTCAAGAAGGACTGGGGAAGGTTTTTTGATGAATTCAGCAAGCGAATGACGGTTGGTCAAGAAGGCGGCGTTCGCTGATTTTAATGAGAATCTCAAGAAAAAAGCAGGTCTTTCGACCTGCTTTTTTTGCGACATAACTCTATACGGCACACGTATGCATTTTTACACTTGGTTCTTTAGCTTTGGGGGTAATTTTGATTGACGTACAGTTCCACTTTGCAGAGGGTGTTTTCTTCCCCCTTGAAGTATAGTGAGACTCGGCGGGTTACGGTTTCGATCTTACCGTCCGAACGGGTTCGTTGGTATACCTGTTCATACTTCAGTTGGTGCGAGTAGATTTTTTCCGGTTCATAGACAGTCCAGTTCAGGGTATCCGTCTCGTTTTGCAGCAGGGTCATTGCTCCCGTTTCGTCCGCAACAAAGTCTGCAACGCCCTTTTCTATGCCCAGCTTTTGCAATGCAGAAGCGAGAGGATCTTCGAACTTTATTTTATAGGGTAATTTGAAAACAATGCCGTCCAGGGGAACCTCTGTGGAAAAGTGATTGGTTATGGAAACGTTTTTCAGGTCTTCTGTAAGTGTCCAAATATACTCAAAACTAAAATGATCGGCATTTCCGCTCGTTGACTGGCCGTTTGCCATGTCCGCGACCCTTACGAGATGTTGGCTATAGAGATCTTGCCCTCTATAACGGTATCGATTCTTCAAAGCCTCTTTAATATCCATATCCGGAAGGAAAGATTCTTTGTCAAGAAACTTGGAGAAGGCGTCGAGGACATCCGCGGGGGAATTGTTTCGGTCATCGTATGTGGGCGAAACCTCTGCCTGTACAAGATTTGTGTGCGGGGCGGTGTCGGATTCGGTTGCCGTTTCGGACGGTGTAACGGGGTCGGCCTCTTGGCAGGCTGTAAGGCCGAGAATCAGAACGAAAAGGAAGAACAACGTAGTGATTTTTTTCATAAGGGTCCCTCCGTTTCAAAGAGCATTTTTTTTCATTATATCATATTGCCGTGCCGTAAGGCAAGGGGTGTTTGTGATTTTTTTGTGGAGTTTTGCGGGAAAAATTCCCTTGACAGAAGGCGGGCGTTTGTGCTATAATGGACGCAGAAAGGCGGTGCGGGGATGAAAGAATATCTTTGGCCACAAAAGGTTTATACGAAGGATGGGGTCGGGACGGAGAATTTGTTCCGTAAGCAGGCCCTCCAGATTTGGCTTGCGGAAAAAAAGACCACGGTTTTTGGGGATGGCGATTACGTGATTCTGGATTTCGGTGCGGAGTTGTGCGGCGGGATTCGGATTTTGACCCATCGGGGAAAGGACACCCCCGTGCGGATCCGCTTCGGCGAAAGTCTGACCGAATGTTGCAGTGAGATTGGGGGCGAGCAGAACGCCACCAACGATCATTCTCTGCGGGATCTGACGGTGCATTTGCAGAATTTTTCCGATATGTCCTTCGGGCAGACGGGGTTCCGTTTCGTGCGGCTGGATTTTGGCGGAGAGGCCAAAATCAAGAGCGTCGTTGCGGAAAATCGTATTTTCAAAAAGCCCGCCTTGTACCGCTATGAAGGGGACGATCCGCAGATCGCCGCCATTTATCAGGCCGCAAAGCGCACCATTGATCTGTGCATTTCCAGCGGATACGTTTGGGACGGCGTTAAGCGGGACCGCTTGGTCTGGATCGGGGATATGGGCACGGAGGTCATCGCGCTGACCGCCCTGTACGGCCGCCTGCCCTGCATTGAGCGGTCCCTGGATTTTGTCCGCAAGCAAACGCCTCTGCCCGGCTGGATGAACAACTACCCCATGTATTCCATGTGGTGGATCATTATTCTTGCGGATTATTACGAAAAAACCGGGGTCAAGGACTTTATCCAAAAGCAGATGCCCTATTTGTCGGGATTGTTGAAGCAGATGGACGGGTGTATTTGTGCCGACGGAACGCTGAATTATCCCTCTTATTTCGTGGATTGGCCCACTCACAATCAGCCCGACGAACTGGCAGGGGTGCGGGCCATCAACATCATTGCGATGAAAAAGGCCATCTTCCTGCAGGAGACCTTCGGGCAGGATTCCGCCCTTGCACGGGAGCTTCTGGAGCGGCTGTTGAAGATCGAAATTACCGCCCAGACCAGCAAGCAGGTTCTGGGGCTGAAATATTTCGCCACGGGTCTTTCGGAGGAAGACAAAGCAAAGCTTACCGCAGGCGGGGCGAAGGGGATGTCCACCTTCCTTGGATACTATATTCTCAAGGCCGTGGCTTCCTTCGATAAGGAAAAGGCCGTCGCCATGATGAAGGAATATTACGGGGCGATGCTGGACAAGGGTGCCACCACCTTCTGGGAAGATTTCGACGTGGAATGGACGAAAAACAGCGGCCGCATCGACGCCTTCCCCGAAGAAAATCAGCGGGATATCCACGGGGATTTCGGCGCTTATTGCTACAAAGGCTTCCGCCACAGTCTGTGCCACGGCTGGTCCGCCGGGGTCATCGGATTCCTGAAAGAAGAGCTGTAACCAAATTTTCTTGCATCAAAAAAGCAGGTCGAAAGACCTGCTTTTTCGTGCAAGAGCAGGCGAATTTCCCTTGACAGAGGGCGGGGGTTGTGCTATAATGGGGGTAGTAACCGAGAGGGAGGTTTCTGTATGAAGATTTTTGAGTCGGTTCCCGCGAAGGGGCGGTATTTTGCCGAAAGCACCGTGAAGGAGGGCAACGCCCCCGAAAACACGGAAATGGGCGTGGTCAACGTCTTTGACGAGATCGAATATCAGGCGGTTTTGGGCTTCGGCGGTGCTTTTACCGAATCGGCGGCCTATCTGTATTCTCAACTGTCCGACAAGCAGAAAAAGCGTTTTATGGAGGGATATTTTTCCCGTGAAAAGGGCATCGGCTATAATTTCGGCCGCACCCATATCAATTCCTGCGACTTTTCTCTGGATATTTATACCTACGTGGAAAAGGGCGACCGGGATCTTTCTACCTTCTCTTTGGAGCGGGACCGCAAATACATCATTCCTTTCCTGAAGGACGCTCTGCAATATTGCGGGGAGGAATTGGTGCTCTTCGCCTCTCCCTGGAGTCCGCCCGACTACATGAAGGACAACGAAAGCGCCATTCGCGGCGGCTCGCTGAAGGAAGAATACAAGGCGGTCTGGGCGCGGTATTACGCGAAATATATCAAAGCTATGAGGGCGGAAGGCATTGAAATTTCCGCCATTTCCGTGCAGAACGAGCCCATCGCCAAGCAATCCTGGGAAAGCTGCTATTATTCCCCCGAGGACGAGCGGGACTTTATTGAGCAATATCTCGCTCCCGTTTTGGAGGAAGAGGGGCTTTCGGCGATTAAAATCATCATCTGGGATCACAACAAAGAGCGGGTTTACGACCGCAGTAAGAAGATTTTTTCCTCCCCCGCCGTGCAAAAGAGGGTCTGGGCCGTGGGACACCATTGGTATTCGGGGGATCATTTCGAGGGGATGCGGCTGGTGCACGAGCGCTTCGGAAAGCCGCTGATCAGCTCGGAAATCTGCGGCAGTATTCTGGAGGATCCCGCCGTCTTGGCGGAGCGCTACGGCAAAGAACTGTTCGGGGATTTCGGGAATTTCACCGCAGGCTTCTGCGACTGGAACCTGATGCTCAGCGAGCAGGGAGGACCCTTCCACAACCGCAGTTCCAAATCCACTTCCTGCGCGGGGGTGGTCTTTGAGGACAAATCCCACGGATGCTACGCCCCCGTCATCTTCGATACCCGAAAAAAAGAACTGATTTTCACCCCCATTTATTATTATATCGGCCATTTCTCCAAGTTCCTGCAACGGGGCGCGGTGCGGGTTGCTACCACGAAATACTGCGAGGATCTCCACGCCATCGCCTTCCAAAATCCCGACGGCGGCTTGGTTTTGATTCTGATGAATGCATCGGATGGGGAGCTTCCCGCGGTGATTCGCCGCAACGACGTCTGCACCAAGATTTCTCTGGAGCCCCACTCCATCGTTACGGTGCTTCTTTGACGTAAGGAGATTGATATGTCTGCAAAGAAGAAAATTCTGATCGACATGGATATCGGAGACGATATTGACGACGCCATCGCTCTTTACGCCGCCATGCGACGGGGTTTTGAGATCGTGGGCGTGACTACCGTGTTCCGCAATACGGTGGATCGGGCGCGGCAAGCGAAAAAGCTTCTGAAAGAATACGGCAAGGGCTACGAAACCGTCCCCGTGTTTTTCGGCTACGGAACGCCCCTGGAATCTACCGAGACCGATTTTGATCATATTCCCCATTATACTCCGGATCTGGAATCCGACCGCTACGCCCCCGACGGGAAGACCCCCGAGGACGCGGTGAATTTTATCGTGGACGCCTGCCGCCGCTACGGAAAGGATCTGACCGTGGTGGCCATCGGCCCCTTCACCAATCTGGCGAAGGTGATCGAGCAGGATCCCGAGGCCCTTTCCCTGGCCGATCAGGTGGTGATAATGGGCGGCGCCTATTACAAGCAATACGCCGATTGGAACGTGATGTGTGACGTGGCGGCGGCGGATTTGATGTTCCGCAGTCTGGACAATCTGGCGTGCCTCGGTGCCGACGTGACCCACCTGACCGTGGGGGAGGATGCTTTGTACGAAAACCTGCTGAATTATGCGGGGGAGGAGACGGGGCATCGGTATCTGACCGAGCTTTGCCGGCTGTGGCGTCAGGACCGTCCGCGGGCGAAGCTTCTGTTGCACGATCCTTTGGTGATTTATTATCTGGACGATCCCGCCCTCTGCGGTATGAACCCTGTCTCCGTGGCGGTGATGACCGAGGGCTTTGCCCGCGGCATGACCCTGAACGTGGACGCCTACGGAAAGAAAAAGATGAACCCCGCCGCCTACGCGGAATTTAATGATACACGGAAGGCTCTGGTGGCGGAGACGGTGGATCGGGAAACCTTTAACCGCCGTATTTTGAAGGATTTCAGCGTTTAAAGCCGAAAGGAGACTATCATGAAGAAAGTTCCCGTCAGTTTGATCATCGACGATCCCGCACCGATTATTTCGGTCTATTACGAGCACGCGGGCACCGACAAGACCCGGGACGGGCGCCCCTTGGTGCCCACCTATTCCAACGATCTGTTTTTCCGCTTTTGCGACGTGGCGGAGAAGCGGGGTTTGCGGGGAAAGTTCAGCGTGGTTCCCATGCCCGGCAACAAGGGCGATATCGTGCGGGGGTTGCAGGGAGTGGATCCTGCGGATCTGCAGGCATGGCTGGATGGGGTCAAGACCCGTCTGATGCCCGCTTTTTCCGTGGGGCCCGAAATGCTGACCCACCACAAGGCTGTGGATCTTTCCACGGGGGCGGCCCTGCCCATGAACGAGCGGGATTGGGCCTCCACGCAGGATCGCGCCACGTTGATTCCTTATATCGAAAAGGCCTTTTCCCTTCTGCGGGAAGCGGGATTTTCCACCTGCGGCGTCACCTCCCCTTGGGATTTCGGCATTGAGGTGGAGGAGGAATACGAAAAATCCATTTCCCTTGCGGCGAAAAACATTTGCGGAACCGACGAGGCCTGGTTTTTCCTGCGCGCCCTGCGGGATCGCCCCAACGCCAAGCCCTGGGTGGCTTTGGAGGAGGACGGACGCACCTTGGTCTCCATCCCCGCCACGTTGCGGGACGAATTCTGGCCCACCATCGACACGGAGCGGTGCGACGAGGACTTTATCTTCGAGCGGGCGGATCGGCTGATTACCGCCGACGGCAAGAGCGGGTCGGTGCTTCAGGTGCTGGAGTCGGGGGGATATCCCATTCTCATCACCCATTGGCAGAGCCTCATGTCCAACGGCCTTGGGACGGGCATCCGAATCCTCGACGAGGTGTCCCGCCGCATCAACGAGCATCTGTCCGACCGTGTGGAATGGAAGAGCTTTGAGGAAATTCTCCGCATGGTCTGCGCCAACAAGCAGGACTACCCCAAGCCGAATTTTTCATAAACCTTGGCTCCTCGGAACGGGGAGCCATTCTTCTTTGGGGGTGTTGTTCAAGAGGGTGTGTTTTTTACCGAAGAAAAAAGGAAAAGCAAGGGGTAACTTCCTGCCCAAACAACCCCTCAGTCGCCTGCGGCGCCAGCTCCCCTTACACAGTGGAGCCATACCGAAGTGCCGTGCATTTTCTTGGTGACATCGTTCGAGGATTCTCTTGGGCGAGGAGAGCCCGAGGAACGGAGTATAAAAATGCCTCCCCTGTGTAAGGGGATAAGTGAGACTCTAAAAATTCAAGTCGAAGACGCAGAATTTTTAGCTAAGTCGAACTTATGCAGTAGCGAAGCGGAGCTGGGGGACCGCGATAGCGGTGGAAGGGTTGTCGATTCATAGAGTTACGGTTTGTCCAAACAACCTATCAGATACCTCGCCGGCAGTTTTTTTGCACGGAGGAACTTGAAATTTCCCGTAAATAATACCACCAAATCGGGGTTTTTGCACTTGACAAGGGGCGGCGGGCTTGTTATAATAAAGAAAAACACGAATACGAGGTGCGGTTATGAGCAATCTTCGAATCGGTATTTTCGGTGGTTTTCGGGGTTTGGCCTTTTATTCCACCATCGCCAAAACCGAGGGTTTTTCCCTTTGTGCCATCTGCGACGGGAATGCAGAAACCCGCAAAAAGGTGAAGGAATCGGTGGGGGCGGAGGTGACGGTCTGCGAAACCTTCGACGAGCTTTTGGCCGTGGGACTGGACGCGGTGATTTTAGCCAACTATTTCCACGAGCATTGCTCCTACGCCATCCGCGCCATGGAGGCGGGGCTGGACGTGGTCAGCGAAACCACCGCGGCACCCACGCTGGGGGACTGCCTGGATTTGGTGGAGTGCTGCGAGAAAACGGGCCGCAAATATATGCTGGCGGCCAACTGTCCCACCATGGTGGGCCCCGAAGAGATGACCAAGGTCTATCGGTCGGGGGTATTGGGGGAGGTTCTGTACGCCGAGGCGGAATATTTCCACCCCATCACCGAGGAGGAGGGCCTGCGCCTTGCTCCCACGGAGCATCATTGGCGGCGGTATCTGCCCGGCACCTATTATAATATGCACTCTTTGGGGGTGCTCATGGCGGCTACGGGATTGACTCCCCGTCGGGTCACGGCCATGGAAATTCTCACCGAAAGCTGCAAGGGGCATCAGAAGGAATTCTATAACAAATCCTCCGGGGCGGTGGCCCTTTACGAAACGGAAAGCGGCGCCGTGTTCCGCTCCATGGGATGGTGCCGTATGGGTCCTTCGGGGAAATGGTTCCGCCTCTCCTGCGACGGGGGTACCGTGGAAACCACACGGGAAAATCAGGACCGCATCCTTCTGCGCCGCAACGGCAAGGGCAGCATGGAATACGACCCCGAGCATCAATATACCAAAGAAGAAAAGAAGGAAGGCCACGGCGGCGCCGACGCCCGTCTTTGCTATCAGATCTGTGATTTTCTGGCGGGAAAATCCGATCCCATCTTCGACGTGTACGGGGCGGTGACTCTGTCCATGGCGGGGATTTACGGTCTGTACAGCATTCTGGAAGGGAAGACCTTCGAGATTCCCGATATCCGCGACAAGGCGGCACGGGAAGTCCTGCGGGGCGATTACCGCTCCCCCTTCCCCGACGAAGCAGGCAAAATCACCTTGCCCTTCGGAAAATCGTAAAGCACACGAGGCACTCCTGCAGAGGAGTGCCTTTTGTTGGATACAGAAACCCACGCGACGGTCGCGTGGTTCAAAAGAGACAATTGTCGATGCGTGGAACCCCAAAGCAAAAAGAGTTTAGGGTGGAATCGGCTGTGGGGGAAAGAAAAAAATGAATGCGGAACCCCCGTGGAGGCTCCCCTTAGTAAGGGGAGCTGGATTGCCGAAGGCAAGACTGAGGGGATTGACACGGAAAATGTTACTTTCCGTAACTCTGTGGGGAGAGAATCTCTGTGGCGGTCAATCCCTTCCACCGCTGTCGCGGTCCCCCTCCCCTTACTAAGGGGAGGCTTAATTTTTGTGCATGATCCCAAGTCTTGACAAGGGCGGCAAAATGTGATATACTGACCATAGAGAGTTAAAATCTCAAAAAAAGGAGAAATTGTTATGAAAACAAGAAAAGCAATGCGAATTCTCTCTCTCTCTC
>JAGBIM010000017.1 GCA_017934975.1 Clostridia bacterium
GTAGAACCGTCCATGTCTTTGTAAGACGTCCGACCCAGAATATTCTGGTTCGTGTTCCGTAATTTTTACGAGTTTACTTCTCATTTGCTTTTTCCGATTTTCCAAGCCCGAAGACTTGTTATTTCGGAATCAACAGGGTACTAAATTCACTGTTTAATTTTCAAGGTTCATCCGCGTCCCGCCGAGAGGAATTTCTCCCCTTTTTTGAGGCGCTTGAGTATTATACCACAAATTCTTCCCTTTGTCAACCCCTTTTTGAAAAAAAGTTTTTGTCCCAAACAAAGCGAAAAAACGCGCAAACCATTGATTTTATCACGTTTTTTGTGTGTTATACCATTTTGGTTTGATTTAATTTGTTAAAAATAAACATACATATCCGACCTTTCGCCCTTTCAGGCTGTGCAATATGACAATGCAAAAAAACAAGAAATGCACCGCCCCAAGCCGAGAGCGGTGCAAGCATGCGTATATTATATATTAGGAACGCAAAATCATTCGCTGACCGTTCCCGATTCCCGCCCGTCAATCGCCACGACGGGCGTCGCATCGCCGCAACGGACGGCTTCGCAGAAATCCGCAACCGTGCCAAAACGAACCGGCGAATCAATCGCACACAGGAGGGGCTTACTGCCGTGGTAATCCGATCCGCCTGTAACGGCAAGACCGTAATTGCGTGCGTATTCGGCGGCGCGGTCGTTCTGAAAATCGCTGCAGGAGCCGTTGAGAATCTCCACCGCGTCCACACTGCGGGGCATCAGGCGAATCAGATCAATATATTTCGCTTCCCGAAAGGGATGGGCGTGTACCACGAATCCCCCTTCGGCACGGGCAAACTCACAGTACTGCCGAATGGGCATATCCATGATCTCGGGATGGGCCTTCAGCCAATCCTTCCCCAGACCGTAAGTGAGGATATCGTTTCCCTGATAGGAATTCTCAAATCCGAAAAACACCTGCAACCCAACCTTCTCCCCTTCGGCTTTTGCCATCTCATAGGGGCGGCAGTATTGCTCAATCGCCTCTTCCCACGGAATTTCCCGAAAAGGAACGGTGGTGCTGGGGTTATTAAAAAAATGTTCGGTGATAAAAATTCCCGCGTACCCCATTTTCGCAAAGCGTTGCACCGCTTCCTCGGGAAGGACCTTGGAACAGCGGCTTCCCACGGAGGTATGAACGTGGGGATCGTACAGAAATGCCATCAGTCTTCCTTCTTTTCCACTTTCTTTTTGGTGCCGTCGGGATATTGTATATAGGTATTCTTCAGCGTCCCTTCCAGACTTGCCCGCATGGCGGCGCGATATTCGTTGCGCAAAGCCTCCCGTTCCACCTTTTCTTCCTCGGTCAATTCGCGGACGCGGGAGATGCGGGTCAATTCGCTGATGCGATCCAATTTTTTCTGATCCATTGATAACACTCCTTTCGGATACCCACTGATTATAGCAGAAAATCCGACGGATGTCAAGAAATTTTTCTTGACATCCTCAAAAAGCCGCAAGTTCCTACATAATACAGGAAAACAGCGGAGCAAAAATACTCCGCTGCACAATATAGCAAAAGATCTGCGCAGATTTGGTCAAAGGTGTTGAGACCTACCGGCACCAGGAAGGTTTATAATACCGGGCGTTGAGGTAGTACATACCCGTTTCGGTATCACGGTAATAGCCGCGATAACGGAAGGGGCTGTATTGCCCCAAGGTGTTCGCCATAGACCCCGTGATGCTGACGTGGCTACCCCAAGCATCATAGGAATAACGAACCACCAAAGTCCCTGCGGAATTGAAAATGCCGAGGATATCACCAAAAATGTTCTTGTAATAGTAATAATCCTGCCCGTTCCAGTTCAACCCGATGGGCGCACCGTTCTCGTCGTAGTAATAATAGAGCTGATGGGTTACGGTGCCGTATTCGTCCTTGCGGGTTTCTGCGACGATGGTGCTGCCGTCCAGAACGTAGTGCACGGTTTCGGTAATTTGTCCGTATTCTTCCCGAACCTTATCCGTGCGGATTCCGTCGGAATTGTAGGAATAGTTGTGGAGAACATCGCTGCTGAAGTAGGAGGTCAGTTCTCGGCGTTCCCTTAATTTTATTTTATCACATTTTCCAAATCTTGTCAATATACACGCTATAATTCCAAAAAGAATCAGCCAGTCATAAGACTGGCTGAATGTGTGACATCAAAGTTTGCTAATAATTAATATTTTGCAACAACCTATATTCATGAAATGGGCATCCCCGTCGTCCCGTCAAAGACATCCCCCGTTACGGCGTGAATGGCGTACGTAGCCACGGTGTAACGCATATAGGACTCGTCTCCTTCGGGCAACTGGGTTGGGAACGTATACGCTTGTACAGTCATTAAAGGAACGCCGGAATCATCAAAGGTATACCCCACCTCGTCATAATACACCTCATATTCAGGTGTTCCGATGAGTTTTTTTCCAATCTGCAGGGCTTCTTCTTTTGTCAAAAGAGAATACTCCTGAACCGCCTCATTCTGAGGTTGAACGGTGAACAATCGGGTTATCGTTCCGCTTTTGTCCTCTTCATACACAATATAAAACAACCCTTTGTCAAGGAACTTGCAGGGGTAATCATACACCATTTTGAGGGAAACACCTTCATCGTTTGCAAAGTTTTTCACCTTTTCCAACGCTTGTTCGGAAGTGATTCTTTCGATTGTTTCGGGAGTTGTTTCCGAATTTGAATCATCGGTAGGATTTTGCATTTCCGCACAACCGCCCAAAGAAAGAACTATAGCGAGAAATAGGAAAATACTAAAAACTTTTTTCATAAAAAAGCCTCCTTATTTCCAGTTGTACAACATTATTATATTCCAAAGTTTACTACCATAATCAGAACTCGGACAATATCCTGTTGGTCCAATCAAAAACACAATATCTTTTAATAGGAGTTGTAGCAAGGGACCATAGCGTAAGTTTTGCAGCAATTTTGTATACTTATCTTATACTGTAATTATACCACGTACATACGATTTTGTCAATGATTCAGTTCTTTTTTCAGGTTGATCTTCTTCTTTCGATCAAAATAAAGCAAGCACAAAATTCCCAGAATAAATACAAAACAAAAAACTATTTCGACGGTTCTGATTTCAGACCAGACCGGATGCATGGCTGCATTATAATCATCCAAAGAAAAGATCGTACAAGAATCCGTTCTAAGAGCCAAAATCGAAAGGAAGGGACCGGTTTTCAATAATGCTTCGGAATCGGGGCTTATCCGAAATTGAATCTTTGTGCCCTCTGACAAGCAAGAAAGATCTTCGGACTTCAAGGTTTCGAAAACATGAGGGAAAACGTAAAGCGGGGCGTCAAACTCTTGCGTGTAGATATAAAGATAGTTTTTGTTTTCAGAAACCTTCTCGGTTATGTATTTTACGGTTGCCGTTTTTTCTAAAGTAGAAACTTCAGTTTGCTTATCCTCATTTTGATCCGAAAGAAGCAAACAAACGGTTCCGACCAATAATATTGATAAGATAATTATTGCTATTCTTCTCATCATCCGGGAAGTCCTCCGCTGCATCATTCGATATTCTTATTCGTTGTCATCAATCGTCACATGCTCTGCAACAATGTGGTATTCGTCGTCGCAGAACATATAAAAGACAATGTGAAGGAAGCCCTGGGTCTTCTTTTCATGAACGGAGACAATCGAGTCTTTTTCATCAATACCCAAAGACAAAATTTCTTGTGGCGATCCCACTTCCGTTCCTTTTGTAAAAAGAAAGGTTTGAACCCCTTCAAAAAGAAAATTAATTGACTTATCAAATATTCTATTTCTTGTATTAATTTTAACGGTTGCCGATTGAAAATCAGGATAAATCTCTGTTATCGATGCGTCGTGGATACAACTTCTATACATTAGGTCTTTTAAAGAATCAATTTCAAGGATAGTAAATGTTTTTTTCATAGCATTTCACCTCTTTTTTTCGGAGAAGGAGACATAAAACCGTCGCACCGCCCAAAAGAACCGTTGCCGCAGAGCCCACGATGATCCAAAGGGATAGGCTTGATAAAACGGAGTCCTCCTCCGTCAGATCGGAAGAGGTGTCCTCCGATTCTTCGTAAAACTCATCCACCCGAACACCACGCCAGAAAGAACGCTCCTGCGGGAACGGAAAATAAAAAACCAATTCTTCGGGGACACGGGAAAAGAGACCGAAAAACCGAGTCCAATGAACGTCAAAATCAAAAACCTGCCCTCGATCCACATCCGGAAACTCCTCGCAATAAAACCAGACGGATTGCAAAGAGCTGCAACCAAAAAACGTATCCGTATAGAGCTGCGTCACGTTTTTCGGAATATCCAAAGATTCCAAGGAACTGCAAAAGGCGAACGCCGCATCGCCCACGGTCACAAGGCTGTCCGGAAGATTCACCGTAGTCAGTGCAAAGCAATGAATAAACGCCATGGGGGGAATCTCCTCCACGCCCTCCGGGATGGTGACCGAGGTTAATTTTCCCACTTCGGAAAAAGATTTCGTCACATCATAATCAATCGATTTCGATCCTTCCGCAAAGACTACGTTCTGTATATTACCACTTCCCTCAAAGAGTTTTTCTCCGAGGTTTTCAAAGCTACCGGGGAGAACAACGTCGGTCAAGGAGGCGTTGTAAGCCAAAGCAGCATACCCTATAGAGGTAACGCTGCTCGGAATCGTGCACTTCGTCAGTGCGGAGCAATCGGAAAAGGCGGAAACCCCGATGGTTGTCACACTATCGGGAACGACGATTTCGGTAATACTGTCCTGCCCGAAAAAAGCAAAATCCTTCACCGTTTTAACCCCATCCGGAATAACAAGTTTTGTGATCGTTTCTCCGTTCACAACGAAATTTTCCGCTTCAAAGGGAGTGGCACGGTAATTTTCAAACTCAATATTGCACCATGCGGCAAGGTCGGGAACGTAAACGTACCGCAACTCCTCACACATAAAAAAGGCGTCTTCTCCCACGAAGGTGACCCCTTTTCCGAAGGTAATGCTTTTCAATGCGGGGCAACTGGAAAAAGCACTGCTTCCGATATAAGTCACGCTGTCGGGGATGGTAATGGTCCGCACCAGACGACAGCCCATAAAGGCATATTCATCAATCTTCGTAACGGGACATCCTCCAAGCTCTTCCGGGATCTCCACCCCACCGGCTGTCCGCTCCGAACAGGAAACGATCGTTGCTTCTCCGTCGGAAACGGTATATTGCAATCCCGAATGCCAATAAACCAATTGGTTGGATTTATAAGAAGCGGCGGCACGGTGGGAAAAAAGAAGACCGCAAAGGAGCAGCAACACCGCCGTAACGAACAAAACGAGAAGGGGACGCAATGCTTTTCGGCTCATTTTAATTTCCTTTCTTAAACGAATAGAACAAACGAATTACAGCAGATCCGCGTAGATTTGGCGGAAGGTTTTGAGGCTTTCCACGGGGTCCAGCAGGGGGCCGTATTCCAGACCGCAGGCGCCTTGGTAGCCCGCGTCGGCGACGGCTTTGAGGATCACGTGATAGTCACTCTCCCCGTACTGCAGCTCGTGGCGGCCGGGATGCCCCGCCGAATGGAGATGGGCGATGCAATCGAGATTTTTCGTCAGATTGGGGATGATGTTCCCTTCGGAAATCTGCTGGTGATAAATATCGTACACCACCTTCACGCAGGGGTGGTCCACTTCGCGGACGATGTCAAAGCCCTCCGGGGAGGAAACGAGATAATAACCGGGATGGTTGACCAGCACGTTCAAGGGTTCGATCATCACCGTGACCCCGTAGGTGTCCAAGATGGGCTTGGCCTGCTTCAGAGTCTCCACGATGGCTTCGTGCTGAAATCCCCGCTCCGCACCCGTGTCGGGGCCCACTTGGGTGATCAGTTTTCCAACGCCCATTTGCCGGGCGGCGATGCAGGATTCCTTCAACCCATCCAGCCACAGAGAGCGGTATTGGGGGTCGGTCATACGGAATTCCGTAGTGCACATACTCAAAAATTCCACGCCCGTTTCGGCACAGACGGCACGGACGGCCTCGGCATTCAGATCCTTCCAATTATAAGTCTCCACCGCATCGAAGCCCAGAGAAGCCACGGTGCGCACCGCCTCGGCAAAATCAACCTTCTTAAAAAAGCAGGGAATGGGAACACAAAAACGCATGACAAACATCCTTTCTCTCTATAATAAATTGACAATAACTATTACATTTCACGGTGTTCCCAACCGAATCTTGTCCACCCGGCAAAGAGGAAAGGATTTCACGTAACCGTTTTCCTCCATAAGAAGGGATCCGTTTTCCACAATGATCCGATGAAGGCGTTCGTCGGCCGTCAAAATCGCCAGCTCATCGTAAGCCCAACAGTGCGTGATCGAGATCGAACGGATTTCACGCCGCGTCAAAACGCCGGCAGGGGTAGAAAACCGCAACGATTCTTCGCAAACAATTCCTTTTCGGACGCAGCCTCCTCCGTTTGCATACAAGGAGTCGGCAGCGACGCAGCAATCAAAAAAACGCGCTGCCTCGCGGGGATCCGAAGTCCGCCCTTCCTCCGTTATATAAGAAAGAAGGTGGGAAATCTTACAAAACCAAACCTGCCCCTCTCCCACGGAAACCCGATCGGCATCTTCAAAAAAGACGATGGGATTCACCCAGGCACGATGAGGATTTTGCTTGCGCAGCAAATAGATCCCCCGGGAAAGCTGTTTAAACGGGGATCGGTGCCGTTCACAATGAATCTCCCCCGTCCAGCGGTCGCATTTTTTCTGAACAAATCCGCTTTCGGATTCGTACAGATCGCCCTTCCACCGTTTCACCTCAATCGCGAACAATTTATTCTGATATAAAACAAGACAATCCAGCTCCGCAGTTCCCTCTGCAGACTGAATCAAAATGTTCTGCTTGATTTTACACGCAGGCAGACGCAGTTGCAACGTTCGGACAAGGGTATCCTCGCCGATCTCCCCGTACCGTTTTGCTTCGGAGTTATTCGGAAGAGAAGGTGTCAGGAGCCGAATAAAACCGATTTCGAGTTTATGAAAAAAACTACGAATTCCCACAATGCACACCTGCCTTTTGTATTCATCTTATTATAACATAGGATCAAACGGATGTCAAGAAGAAAACCGTGCAGATTCTTATAACAGATCGGCATAAAATCGGAGGTTTTTTCTGCCGTGGGGAGAAAGATTTTTTTGCAGATACGGGGATTTTTGCGGTTTAAAATCTTGACAGAAGAAAAAAAGTGTGCTATACTGAAGAAAATCTGAAAAAAGCGAGTGTTTTTTATGATCGAATACGGAATGCCCACCTTGGTGGAATGCGAAGACATCGACGCCTGCGCGGAGCTTTGCGCCAAGTTGGGGCTGAAATTTATTGAAATCAATCAAAGCTTTCCTCAATATCAGCCTGCCAGTATGGATATCGACCATCTGAAGGATCTGAAGCAGAAATACGGAATCGGCTATTCCATCCACATTGACGAATCCATGAACCCCTTCGACTTCAACGATAAGGTGGCGGCGGTTTATCGGGAAAACATGGTGGAAGCCATTGAATTTGCCAAAAAGCTGGGCATCACGAAGCTGAACCTGCATCTGTTGCGGGGCGTCTACGTGACCCTTCCCGGAAAACGCATTTTCCTCAACGACGTTTACGAAGAAAAATATCTGCAGAACGTCACCCTCTTCCGCGACGCCTGCGTGAAGGCCGTGGGAGACAGCGACGTGAAGATCTGCATCGAAAACACCGACGATCCCTTTATCCCCTGCCATTTCCGCGCCATGGAGATTCTTCTTGCCGCGCCCTGCTTTGCTCTGACCCTGGACACGGGGCACGATCAGGCCTCCACCCACGTGGATCTGGGATTTTTCCAAAACAACAAGGACCGTCTCTGCCACATTCACCTGCACAACTGCAAGGGAAAATCCCCCCATCTGCCTTTGGGCGAAGGGGACGTGGACGTGATGGGCATGCTGAAGCTGACCGAGGAAACGGGCAGCGATTGCGTCATTGAGGTCAAGACCATCGAAGGATTGGAAAAATCCGTCGTTTGGCTGAAGGAACACAACTTGTACTGCTGAATCTTCCGATCCTCCTCTTCCCAAGGGGAGGATCGTTTTTTTCTTATTATATCACAATACGAGATAAAAGTCAAGAACAAGCCGCAAGGGAGCAAATAAAAACGTCGCCCGAGGGAACTTCTTCGGGCGACGTCTTGATTCGGTTATTCTTCCACGGTGGAAAGATCAATTTTATAAATACCCAAGGTACAGAGATTGTTCCCCTCTTCCCCGCTTCCGCGGCAGATTCCGAGAAGCAGATGACCGTCCTCGGTGAAAAACATGGCGGGATAAGAATATCCGCGGTCGGGATCGTCCCCTACGACGTTCATCTTGCCCCAGGTCTTCCCTTCGTCCTTGGAAATCCGCAGAACCATGGGAGAGCGGCTCCATACGCCGGGATGCTCCTGCTCGTATTCCTCGTAGCCGTTCCAACGGGGCTTGGGGTTGTAGGCGTTGTACAAAATCCCCTTATGCTCCCGAATCTGCATAGGCGAGATGGGGGAGGTAAAAATGCTGGGGACGGGATACCCGAATCCTTCGGGCCCCGTGAAGGAGACGGTTTCGTACTGCCGTCCGTAGCCCGTGCGGGTCCAGAAATAAAGGCGATCGGACAATTCGATGACCCCCGGCTCCTGGAAGCCGTAACGGGCGTTGGCCTCGTCGTGGGTGGTGTAATCGAAGGCGGCCTTGCGGAAGGTTTTTCCGTCGTCCTCGGAGATGAGGCAGGAGATGATGAACTTATAGCGTTCTGCGCGGTTGTCCTCGGCGGAGATCCATTCGGCAGGGGCCAGAATCCGTCCGTCGGCAAGGCGCACCAAACGATCGTTGTTCACCACGTAATAGGCGGGCGGACAGTCCATCGCACACCGCTCCACGCGGAAGGTTTCCCCATCCTTGGTCAAAGCCCGACCGATGGTGGCGGTAAAATCCTGCTCTTTAATCAGAAAATAGAAGGCCAGCTCCCCGTTTTCCTGCACGAGGGAGGAAACGCTCATCACGTTGTCCGTGCCGAAATCCTCCTTGGCACGGACGATGATTTCGGGCTCGGTCCAGGTGTTCCCCTCGTCGAAGGAACGGATCAGAGCAATATCGCAGGCGGCGTGATCGTGGCAGCTGATGCCCGTATAACGGCTATAGGCAAAAAGAATTTCGCCCTGATAGCCGCGGTGAAACGCCCCTTCACTGTTGCGGGGATTTCCGTCAATGGGAGGCAGATTACAAACCAGCTCCAGCTTCATCCTTTATTCCTCCACGGTGGAAAGGTCGATTTTATAAATGCCAATGGTGCAAAGGTTGTTGCCCTCCGCGCCGCTTCCGCGGCAGATGCCGAGAAGCAGATGACCGTCCTCGGTGAAGAACATGGCGGGATAAGAATATCCGCGGTCGGGATCGTCCCCCACGACGTTCATCTTGCCCCAGGTCTTCCCTTCGTCGCGGGAAATGCGCAGAACCATGGGAGAGCGGCTCCATACGCCGGGATGCTCCTGCTCATATTCCTCGTAGCCGTTCCAGCGGGGCTTGGGGTTGTAGGCGTTATAGAGAATCCCGTTATGCTTTTTGATCTGCATGGGCGACACGGGAGAGGTGAAAATACTGGGTTGAGGATAATGGAAGCCCGAGGGGCCCGTAAAGGAAACGGTCTCGTATTGCCGTCCGTAGCCCGTGCGGGTCCAGTAATAGAGGCGGTCAGACAGTTCGATCATACCCGGCTCCTGAAAGCCGTAACGGGTGTTGGCAAGGTCGGTGGAAACGAAATCAAAGCCCGCATCGTAGAAGGTCTTTCCGTCATCGTCGGACAGGAACGCTCCGCAATGGCAGGGGTCGCGGCGGTCGATTTTTGCCGCCTCGGCACAGACCCAGCACCAGGGAGCCATGAGCCGTCCGTCGGAAAGGCGCACGATACGATCGTTGTTGACGCAGAAATAACCGGGGCGGACGCTCTTGTCGAATTGGCACCGTTCAGCGGTGAAGTTCTCCCCGTCACGGGTCAGAACCCGTCCGATGGAGGTGGTATAATCCAATTCCTTGATCAGGAAATAGAAGGCCAGATCGCCGTTTTTTTGCACCACGGAAGAAACGCTCATCACGTTGTTCGTTCCGAAATCCTCCTTGGCACGGGCGATAATCACGGGCTCGCTCCAGGTGTTCCCCTCGTCGAAGGAGCGGATCAGAGCGATGTCACAGGTGGCGTCGTCATGGCAGCTTTCCCCCGTATAGCGGCTGTAGGCATACAGGATTTCTCCTTTGAAGCCGCGGGCAAAGGTTCCTTCACTGTTGCGGGGATTCCCGTCAACGGGGGGCAGATTGCAAACCAAATCCAATTTCATCCTTTATTCCTCCACGGTGGCAAGATCAATTTTATAGATACCCAAGGTGCAGAGATTATTGCCTTCCGCGCCGCTTCCGCGGCAGATGCCGAGAAGCATGTGACCGTCCTTGGTGAAGAACATGGCGGGATAGGCGTATCCGCGGTCGGGATCGTCTCCTACGATATTCATCTTGCCCCAGGTCTTCCCTTCGTCGCGGGAAATCCGCAGAACCATGGGAGAGCGGCTCCACACGCCGGGATGCTCCTGCTCGTATTCCTCGTAGCCGTTCCAGCGGGGCTTGGGGTTGTAGGCGTTATAGAGAATCCCGTTATGCTTTTTGATCTGCATGGGCGACACGGGAGAGGTGAAGATACTGGGTTGAGGATAATGGAAGCCCGAGGGGCCCGTAAAGGAAACGGTCTCGTATTGCCGTCCGTAGCCCGTGCGGGTCCAGTAATAGAGGCGGCCAGACAGTTCGATCATGCCCGGCTCCTGGAAGCCGTAACGGGTGTTTGCAAGGTCGGTGGAAACGAAATCAAAGCCCGCGTCGTAGAAGGTCTTCCCGTCGTCGTCGGAGAGGAAAGCACCGCAATGGCAGGGGTCCCGACGTTCGATCTTGGCGGCCTCGGCACTGACCCAGCACCAGGGAGCCATGAGCCGTCCGTCGGAAAGGCGGACGATGCGGTCGTTGTTGACGCAGAAATAACCGGGGCGGACGCTCTTGTCGAATTGGCACCGTTCGGCGGTAAAGTTCTCCCCGTCAAAGGTGATCAGTCGTCCCAAGTCCACGTTGAAGGTTTCGGGATCGAGAATCAAGAAATAGAAGCCCAGAGAGCCGTCCCGCTGATACACGGTGGAAACGCTCATAATATTGACCACGCCGTACTCGTCGGAGCGGACCAGCACCCGAGGCTCGGTCCAGGTTTCGCCTTCGTCGTAGGAAACGATCATGGCAATATCGCTGCAGGCGTTATCGTGGAAGCTTTCCCCCCGATAACGGCTGTAGAGGAACATAATTTCTCCCTTGAAGCCGCGGGCAAAGGTGCCTTCACTGTTGCGGGGGTTGTCGGGAATGGGGGGAAGATTGCAAACGAGATTCAGATTCATAAAAATACCTCCAAAATTCGTCGGTTATTTCAATTCCGTCTTTGACGGCAATACTGTTTCGTCCAAATGCAGCAGGCCTTCACGGTGAGGGCCAGATTGTACGCAGAGATGATCAGGAAATTGATATTTGCGGGTTTTTCCAGGGTGATCAGAATCCACATCACCAAAGCGACCGCGCCGGCGATCAGATTCAGATACTGCGCCTCCAGATAGCGAACGGCCATCAGAACCGTCACCACGATGCCCGAAACGAAGCTGTAGGCATCCAGAGAGGGGAAGGCGGCCCCTTCAAAGAGAGGACCGAGGAAGAGAACGCAACCCAGCCACGCCAGCAAGATTCCGCCCACCGTACCGCCCAAAACCAAGGGCTTCATGCAACGGAAGCGAACCTCCTGCCCGTCGGAATTTTTCCGCCATTGGAAAAAGGACCAGATCTGCATGGGGAAGGAAAAGAGGATGGAAGACGCGGCGGAGAAATACAACCCTTCGGTCAGGTATCCCACTCCGTACAGAGCCGCGTTAAAGCCCCCCAGCAGAAATCCGTACCGATTGGCGCGGGCCATCAGAATCTGCACCGCCAAGGTAACGAGGGTAGGCAGGGTTTTATAAAAGGCCTGATGCTCTTTGACGGCAAAGACGAGAATCAACACCGCCACGGCAGCCATGGGAAGATATTCCAAAAGAGATTTTCGAAGAAGTGCCTTACGGTTCGGCACGGCAGTTGCAACAGACATAGCAAACCTCCTGTTCGTTATGTCTGTATTATACACCACCGCATGGGCGTTTTCAAGAGTATTTCGGAACATCTTTTCAAAAAAATGTCCTTTTTTTATAGTCGAATCGTCACATTCGGGGATTATAATGAATCCGAGGTGATGAAGATGCAAGAAAATGCCATACGGGCGGAACTGGAGGACGTGATCCTCTCCGCCGTTCTGTTTGACGAGGCCTTCCGTCTGTCGGACAAATCCCTGTCCACGCCCCTGCCCGAAGCCCCCCACTGTCACGCGGACTACGAAATTTTCTTTCTCCTTTCGGGAGAGCTGACCCTGCGGGGAGGAAAAGAACCGATTACCGCAAAGGCCCCCGTCACCGTCGTCGTGCCGCCCCTTACCAATCATATCACCAAAACGCAGGACCTGCAGGGATACTGTATGTATTTCAATCTGAAGAAGGATCCGAAGGTCCGCGGCTCTCTTTACGAAGAAGTCTCGGCGGCGTTGCAGAACAAAATCTGCCTGCTTCCCATGAAGGAGGAAACGCGGTTTTACGTAACCCAACTGGAGAAATATTCTTCCTCCCATCTGCGGGAGACCCATCGGCACCTGATCTATCTGCTTTTTGAGAATCTGTTTGAATCGGTCACGCCGCCAAAAGCCCCGCAGGAAATGCCGAAAAACCAGCAATACATCAACCGCATCGACCTGTTTCTGTCGGAGCATTATCGGGAAAAGATCCGTCTGGAGCATTTAGCGGAGCTGTTGCACCTCTGCCCCAAGCAGGTTTCGCGGATCATTTATCGGAAATACGGTTGCTCCTTCACGGAGCGGATTCGGGATTTCCGCATGGCCCTTGCCCGTACTATGCTCACCGAGTCGGAGCAGACCGTGGAGCAGATCGCCCTGACGGCGGGATACGAAAACCCCACCTATTTTTACGCCCAGTTCCGCAAGATGCACGGCATGACGCCTCTGGAATATCGGGCAAAAAACCGAAAAACGGAAAGTTAAGAAACACAATACGACACAGACACGCCACAACGATGCGGCGTGTCTGTTCTTTTTTTATTGTTTGGGAACGTAGGGGGCCGTTTCGATGGACAAAAGCCAATCCACCGTGGGGCGGAAGCCAAGATATCTTCCCTCAATCGAGAAAAAGGACGTTCCGTCGGTACCATACACGTAGATTTCGGTAGGAATCGTTTCGGACACAAACTCGGCATAATAACCTGTATTGCACTCTAAAATATACTTTTCCAAAACGTACAAAGTCTTTGAACCGTCTTGCAATACGTAATATTTCCTCCAGGTTCCGGGACGAGAACCGAAACTTGATTCATAGTACACGGTTGCATTTCGATCCGATTCACAGAAAACCGTGTCCGTCGCATTTTCAGGAGAAATGAACTTACCCCGGACCCACGCTTCCCTTTCTTCGTAGGACTCTTTCGTAACAAAGTTGAACTTCAGACGGGGTTTCAATCCTGCAGGAGCATTCCCCGAAGGATAGTACGTCACACACAAACGATCATCTCTCAACTGCACGGAACCGGGCTTTTCATACCCGGGAAGAACAGGAAGCAAGAAATGATACGGGTCCGCGATGCAGTATCGTTCCGTATCCTTTTGGGTAAAGAAGGATCGAACTTGTTGCTGAGCATATTCATCCAATCCAACGCGGGCAAGCGAATTAAACAGGTTGTCAGCAGACTTAAAAACAATGCTTTCATCGTGAAGAACACATCCACTGTTATCTAACTTCTGCGGCTTTTTTCCTTCCAAAAACGTGAGGTAGCACGCTCCATTGATGCGTTCAATCCGATAGGTATCATTTTCAAAAAGAAGAACATCCTCGGTGCCGAGACCATCGACGGTATCAACAAAATACGCATCACTGGTCCACCGACCGGAATAAGAATCGGTAACGTGGGAATCCGTAATCACTTCTTCCTGCGATTTCGTATCAGAAGACGACACGTCGGTGGAGGGCGTTTCGGAATCTGTCTGCGACGAAAGGTCGGAAATTACACGATCCGCAGAGTCGGTTTGGGATTCGGTACTGACGGAATCGCTTTCTTCTACGGAAGATTGCGTGCACCCCACGAAGCAGAACAGAATCAGCAACACACCGCACAAGAGAAGAATCCGTCTTGATTTTTTCATAAAAAGCACCTCTTTTCCGTTTTAATAAAGGGGCAAAACCTCCGTTCCTACAAATTTATTATATCATACAACCGCAATCCTGTCAAGAGAATGAAAAAACGCAGAGAATGATAACTGCGATAATAAGATATCGTGCACAAACGCAAGCCTCCCCTTAGTAAGGGGAGCCTCAACGGGGGGGGTGTCTCATTCAAATTTCTCTTCCTCCACAACCGCTTCCGCTCAAATTTCTTTCAACTTTTCATTTTTCTTGTCGGCAATCGTCTCTCCGCATACAAAAATCGGCAGACGCAGGAAACCTGCGTCTGCCGATTTTTTACCATCTTCCGGGGGGCATGCCGGGACGTCCGCCGCCCGGTCCGCCGCCGTGGTCTCCCCCACCGGGGAAATACCCTCCTGCGGCCCCGTCGGTGCTGGGCTCCGCCTCCACTTCCCCCACCTTAAAGGTGCAGGTCGACAGATCTTCTACCTGATTGCTCATGAAAAATACCCCCACGTTTCCCTGCAAGGGACAATCCACGGAAATCAATTCCAGCCCATCCTCGGAGAACACCGCCACGCGGGTATCTCCGTCCGCGACCCCTGCGGAAAGGTTATAAACGGCGAAATCGCCCAGATGTCCCACAACCTCGTTCCACATGGAGGAGGAAGCGGCAATGCCGAGCACCGTACCGCCGTTAAATTGGGAAACGTACTGGATATCCAGACAACTGTTTCCCCCGTTGGCAGGTCCGATGGCAATCACCGTGCCCCCGTTCATCACAAGCCTTCCGTTGGAATCCACGCTGTCCCCCGCGGCGTAACAATACAAATACCCGCCGTTGACGGTGAGGGTATGCTGTTCCGCGGCGGAAGAAGAAACCGTCCCGCCCAGATTGATGCCGTCGTCGGTGGCGTATTCCACGCGAATCATGCCGCCGTTGACCGTAACGCCGCCCTTGGACTCAATGCCCTCCGTGGCGTTGGTGATGCGCACGTTGGTAGTGTCCCCAGAGAAGGTCAAATCTCCGTGGGTGGCAATTCCCTTGGCGCGGGAGGAATCAAGAACCAAAGTCCCGCCCTCAATGACCGTCTGCCCGTTGCAATGCAGAGCGTGGTCGGTAGAAGAAACGGTCAGATTCCCGCCGCTGATTTTCATCAAGCCGGACTTGATTCCTTTGGAAGAGGTATCGTCGGTTTCGGTGGTGGTCTCCATAGAGGAATTGCCCCAACCTGGGGGCATTCCGGGACGTCCGCCGCCCGGTCCGCCGAACTCGTTTCCCATGGAGGTGGCGATCTCTCCGGTGGTGGTAATATCCCAGGTGCCGCCGGAAAGCTCCAAATACCCGTAAGCGGAGATCCCGTCCCCTTCCGCGTGGATCTTCACCGTACCGCCGGAAAGAAGAATATTCCCCACGGACAGGGTATCTCCCTCGTCGGGGGAAGATTTGATCCCGTCGTTTTTCGCCGTCAGATCCAGAGATCCGCCTTGAATTTCCAAAGAATGGTCGCAGGCAAGGGCGTTGTTGGCCGCCGTCACCGTGATCTTCCCCGAGACCATGCGGAAGACCGATCCGGCCCCTCCCTTGATCCCGTTTTTATAGTTCCCCGTTACGGTCAAGGTTCCTTTCCCTGCAAGGAGAAGCGCCGCACCGCTCTTGAACTTCAGTGCCGCCCCTTCCGCGTGCTCCGTGGAAGGATCCGCCAGATAATTTTCGCTTCCCTGCGCCAGATAAACGCAGCAGGAGGTAGATTTGTTCACCGTCAGAGCAGGGCCCTGCGAGGAGGTCAGGTGCAGACCGTCCAGAACCAGATAGACCCCCGTCAGATCCCGCGTCACCGTCACCGATCCGTCGGCGCAGGTTCCGGTCAGAATATAGGTGCCGGGGGATTGGATCTTCAACTCCGTACCCGAAATCTCTCCGTCCTGCTCCCCTTCCGCGGAAATTCCGCCGTCGGAGAAGGAGTAACGCACGGCACCCTCCGCCGCAAGCCCCGCAAGATCGGGAAGGGAGGAAGTATCCGCCAAAACCACGTCTTCCAGAGCTTCCGTGGAATATTCCTCCCCGGAAGAGACCTCTTCCGTCGCGGTACATCCCGCAAAGGACGAAAGAAGCCCCAGAAGAAGAGGCAAAAACAAGATTTTCATTAAGTTTTTCAAATGATCACAACCTTTACGTCTCATACCGTTATTATACCGCAGAAAATAAAACGGTACTTAAAAAATCACCGTAAAACAGATACAATTTCCCTCGGCCGTGGCACGGATTTTTCCCTTATGAGCCTCCACGATACTGCGGGCGATGGAAAGGCCGATCCCATATCCCCCACCGTCACGGCTGCGGGACGTATCGGGACGGTAAAACCGATCGAAGAGCCTCTCCAAATCGGAGGGAGAAGGCAGGGGCGTGCAGGGATTTTTCTGCTCCAGAACCACCCGCTTTCCCTCCCGGCGCAGGGAAAGAAAAATTTCGCAATCTCCGTCGCTGTGCTTCAAAGCGTTTTCCATCAGAATGGAAATCAGCCGCCGCAAAGCACCCTCGTCCCCCTGCAGGGAAATATCGGGAGCAATCTCCAGCTTCAACCGCTTTCCCCGTGCCGCCGCAAGAGTCTCAAAGGGCATGGCCGTATCCAGAACCGCATCGCTGAAGGAAAAGGAAGCAAACTCACCGACAGGGGTTTCTTCGCTGCGGGCAAGGGTCAGAAGGTCCTGCACCAGCTGCTCCATACGCTTGGTCTGGTTGCGGATACTCTCCACCCATTCGTTGGATTCCCCCGTCAGCGACAACACGTCCGTGTCGGCGGAAATAATCGCCAACGGGGTTTTCAACTCGTGTCCCGCGTCGGTAATAAACCGCCGCTGACGCTCCATGTTTTCGATGACGGGCTTTACGGCACGGCGGGAAAAGAGGGTAAGCAGGATCAGAAGCAGAATTAAAACCGCCAATCCGATCAAAACCGTGGTAATCAGAAGGGAAAGAGCGTGTTGAAATTCGTTTTCGCAGTTGAGAAAATAAACCGTTTCGGTATCGTTTTCTGAAACAATCCGATATTTATAAACGTCCTGATACCCCGACCGGTCCCCCGAGCGGAGGGCGGTGCGGGCGTAGGCTTCTCCCTTCTCCGAAGAGACCGACGCGATGCGGTCCATGGAGACCGAAACCACCTCTCCCGCCGAAAAGGTCACGGAAAACCAGCGGGTGGTAAATTCCGTTTCGGGGGTAATGGAAATACTTTTAAAATCTTCGTGTTTTCCGGAGAACCAGGGACGATCCTTTCCGTCGTTGTCCGGCTTGGGCAATTTGGGCGGAATCGCCTCTTCCGCAGAGGGCTCTTCCGACGGCTTTTGCACCGTGATCATGTCCATCAGATCCTCACACCGGCGGTCGGTACGCAGATAATTGGCCACGTTGATGGCAGCGATCAAAACGGTAGTAACGCAAATCAGGCAAATCATGGCGATCAGGACGAATTTTTTCCGCAGAGACCGGATCATTGTTCCACCTCCACCGAATATCCGACCCCGCGGGAAGCACGAATTTTCACGTTGGTCCCGAGAGAAACCAGCTTTTTGCGCAACGAAGAAATACAAACCCAAACCACGTTGATCTCCGAATTGCAATCGTAGCCCCAGATCCGCTCCATAAACCGTTCCGTGGGAATTACCCGTCCGGGTACGGCAAGCAGGTATTCCATAATCTGAAATTCTTTTCCGGCAAGACGGATGCTTCCGTTGGGTCCGCACAACTCAAAGGTGGATTTGTTCAGCTCCAGATCTCCCAGCTTCAGAAGAGAGTGACTGTAATCCTTGCCCCGACGGGTCAGAGCGCGGACACGAGCCAGAAGCTCGGGCATATCAAAAGGCTTGGTCACGTAATCGTCCGCCCCCAGATCCAGACCGTGAATCTTATCCTCCCGTTCTCCCTTTGCCGTCAGCAAAAGCACGGGGGTTTTGACCCCTTCGGCACGAAGACGCCGCAAAACCTCAAAGCCGTCTATGGTGGGAAGCATCACGTCCAGAAGAATTCCGTCGTAGGATTCAGCCAGCGCGTAATCCAGCGCGTCCCGCCCGTCGTAGACCGCATCCACGGTGTAATTATTGTGCCGAAGAATCGCCCACAGAGCACGGGAAAGATCCCGCTCGTCTTCCACCAAAAGCAATTTCATGTAACATTCTCCTTCCTGCACAGGGCAATCCCGAAGCAGAGGACCGCCGTAAATAAAAACAAACCCAACAAAACGGGAAACGTGACGATATAGGGGGAATCGGTTCCCGCAATTTCAAAAATTCCCTGTAAAAGAGCCCCCACCGTCCCGGTGCCGATCCCCGCGTGGAAGCAATTGTCCGCAAGACGGGAAAAGGTGCGAACTCCAAAAACAAGCAACGCCCCCTCCGTCAGGGCTCCGATCAGAGGCAAGACAAAGGAAAAGGTCATAAAATCCGAAGAAACCCCGTGGGAAAAGAAGCTGTAAACATAAGCAAACAATCCGCAGAACAGACTTCCGCCCAAATAAAGAAACAACCGGATCAGCCGTTTTTTCTTAATAACCGATGCAGACAATGTCGCTCACCTTTCTCTCTCCCCCCGACCGTCCGTCGGTAGGGTTGTTGATCACCCGTCCGTTAAAGACCATGGTAGACGATCCGCCCCCGTCCAGATTATAGGCAAAGGTACAACCGTAGGATTCCATCAGCTCCGCCATCTGCAGCAGAGAAAGTCCTTCGCTCTCCCGCGTGCGTCCGTCGGAGACCACGAAAATATAGTGCAAAGGCTCAATCATCCCCACGGCGGTACGGGGATTGCTCTCCATTTTTCCGATCTCATCGTCCTCGTCCACACAAATCTCGGAATTTTCCAACAGAACGGGACCAAAGGACAGGGCCTGCCACGCACCATCTGACAGAAGAGTCTGTGCCGACGTGCTTTTTTCCCGAACGGCAAACATTTTCCCTTCCGCATCCACAACCAGTGCGTCACGGGAGGAGGAATAGGGCGTATCCCGATAAAGAACCCCGTTGCGGATCACGAATCCCTCGTTGCGGAACCCGTAAAAATCGCCGTTCACTGCGAAAATCGCACCAACCCGCTCGGCAATCTCCGAGGATTTTTCCCGAATATTGCGACCGTAGGTGTCCTCCGCAAAAGCGGTTTTGAAATAGGCGGCGGAAGACAAAATCACCTCGGCCACGTAGACCTGCGTATCGTGCAAGCGGATCGTTTCAATCGAAACGGAAAGGTTGCCGTCCGTGTAGGAATTTTCGGTCATGATGGGGGTTCCGTCCCCGGCCTTTTCCGCAACTTCCTCGCCGAAAAGATCCTCGGCGGCCTGCTTTCCGTCGGAGACGGTCCGTCCGCCGTATCCGTGGGGAATCACGAAGGTATCCAACAACACGAAAAGCGTAAACAACGCAAGCACCGCGGTGTAAACCGTAGAAAACAAAAAACGCTTTTTCAAAATCCGATTCATGGGATCCTCCTTTCCGATCTACAAAAAAAGGATACCCCAAGGGGCTAAACTCTACTTAAATTTACGCTTGTATTTTATCATACTTTTTCCCCTTTGTCAACCCGAAAATCCGACAAACATGAATAAATATGAGATAAAACGCGTAAATATTCATTTTTTATACAGAATTTATGAATAAATTGTGAAATCTACCGAAAAATGCTTGCATATATATTCGCTTTGTGCTATAATAACGGGGTACAAAAATCATTCCGATACGGAGGAGCATTCTCATGGATAAGAAAGACATCAAAAAGGTCGTCCTCGCCTATTCCGGCGGTCTGGACACTTCCATCATTATTCCTTGGCTGAAGGAAAACTACAACAACTGTGAAATCATTGCCGTTGCGGGCAACGTGGGACAGGCCGACGAACTGGACGGTCTGGAAGAAAAGGCCATCAAGACCGGCGCCAGCAAGCTGATCGTGGCCGATCTGGTAGACGAAATGGTGGACGAGATCATCGTTCCCTCCGTCAAGATGGGTGCGAAATACGAAACCTATCTGCTGGGCACCGCCTTTGCCCGTCCCGTCATCGCCAAGAGACTGGCGGAAATCGCCCTGGAAGAGGGCGCCGACGCCATCTGCCACGGCTGCACCGGTAAGGGCAACGACCAGGTCCGTTTCGAGCTGGCCATCAAGCGCTTCGCTCCCGAAATGAAGATCATCGCCCCCTGGCGTGAATGGGACATCAAATCCCGCGACGAGGAAATCGACTACGCGGAAGCCCACAACGTCCCCCTGAAGATCAGCCGCGAAACCAACTATTCCAAAGATAAGAACCTGTGGCATCTGAGCCACGAGGGTCTGGATCTGGAAGATCCCGCCAACGAGCCCGACTACGACAAGCCCGGCTTTTTGGAAATGGGAATCTCTCCCATGCAGGCACCCGACGCGCCCACCTACGTCACCCTGGACTTTGAAGCAGGCGCTCCCGTGGCCATCAACGGCGAAAAGATGAAGGCCTCCAAGATCATCGCCAAGCTCAACGAATTGGGCGGCGCCAACGGCATCGGCATCATCGACATCGTGGAAAACCGTCTGGTTGGCATGAAGGACCGGGGCGTATACGAAACTCCCGGCGGAACCATTCTGTACTTCGCCCACGAACAGTTGGAAATGCTGACCGTGGATAAAGACACCCTGCATCTGAAGCAGAAGCTGGCAGTAGACTACGCCGACCTGATCTACAACGGCAAGTGGTATTCTCCCCTGCAGGAAGCCCTCACCGCCTTCGCCAACGAATCCAACCGTTACGTAACGGGCACCGTGAAGCTGAAGCTGTACAAGGGCAACATCATTCCTGCGGGCATGACCTCCCCCTATTCCCTCTACTCCGAGGATCTGGCCACCTTCGACGAATCGGATTACGATCAGAAGGACGCTCAGGGCTTTATCAACCTTTGGGGACTTCCCACCAAGGTTCAGGCCATGCGGGACGCAAAAATCAAGAACAACTAAATTGAGGTTTTACTATGGCTAAAATGTGGGCAGGGCGCTTTACGAAGCCCTCCGATCAACTGGCTGACGATTTCAATTCTTCCCTCCCCTTCGACTGTCGGATGTTCCGTCAGGACATTCGGGGCAGTATGGCCCACGCGGCCATGCTGGGGGCCCAAGGCATCATTTCCGCCGCCGACGCGGATACAATCATCGCGGGGCTGGAGGAAATTCTTGCGGACCTGGAATCGGGCGCGCTGGATTTTGATCCCTCCTGCGAGGATATTCACATGTTCGTGGAGCAGGAACTGACCCAGCGCATCGGAGACACGGGCAAGCGGTTGCATACCGCCCGCTCCCGCAACGATCAGGTGGCCGTGGACCTGCGGATGTATCTGCGGGACGAATGCGACACGATCTCCGCCTTGATTCGGGAACTGATCGCCGCCGTCACAGAGCAGGCGGAGGCCCACAAAAATACCATTCTCCCCGGCTATACCCACCTCCAGCGTGCCCAGCCCATCACCTTCGGTCATCATCTGACGGCTTACGGCATGATGCTGGCACGGGACCTGGGCAGAATTGCCGACACGGTCAAGCGCATGAATCAGTCCCCCTTGGGCTCCTGCGCTCTGGCGGGCACCACCTATCCCATCGACCGCAACGCCACCGCCAAGGCCCTCGGCTTTGACGGTCCCTGCGTCAACAGTCTGGACGGGGTCTCCGATCGGGACTATTGCGTGGAGCTGCTCTCCGCTCTTTCCCTGATCATGGCCCACCTTTCCCGCTTCTCCGAGGAGATCATCCTCTGGTCCTCCTGGGAATTCCGCTTCGTGGAGCTGGACGACGCCTACACCACGGGCTCCAGCATCATGCCTCAGAAGAAAAATTCCGATATGGCGGAACTGGTACGGGGCAAAACGGGACGGGTCTACGGAGATCTGATGGGGATGCTGACGGTGCTGAAGGGGCTGCCTTTGGCCTATAACAAGGATATGCAGGAAGACAAAGAGTGCATCTTCGACGCGGTGGACACGGTGAAAAAGTGCCTGGAGATCTTCGTTCCCATGATCCGCACCATGCACGTAAAAACCGACCGCATGTACCGCGCCGCCCAGGAAGGCTTCATCAACGCCACGGACCTTGCCGACTATCTGGTCCGCAAGGGTCTTCCCTTCCGCACGGCCTACAAGATCGTGGGACAGATCGTGGGACACTGTATTCAGACCAATCAGGTCCCGGACGAAATGCCCCTCTCCGAGTACAAGACCTTCTCCGATCTCTTCGACGAGGATCTGTATTCCGAAATCAGTCTGGAAACCTGCGTGCAGAAGCGCACCTCCCAAGGAGCCCCCGGCGCCATGGAGGAGCAGATCGCATATCTCAAACAACTGTAAAATTTCGGTTCCATCTTGACGGTGGAACCGATTTTTTTGGGTTATCACTCTTGATTTTCCCAAAAATCTGTGCTATAATGAAAGCACAAAAAATCGGGAGGAACGATTTATGGAATTTTACGCGCAAAACCACCGAAAACGTCCCGTGCGACTCTCCCACGCCACGCGGAAATTTGCTTACGATTCTTTGCATTATCAATACGGCCTGGATACACGCAAAACCCTTGCCGTTTCCATGGATGACGTTCCAAACTTCGAGAATCTTTCGCCCTTGGAACGCCATGACCTTTCCATCGAAAAAATCGCAAGAGAAGCACCGATTCGGATCTGCGACGGAGAAAAAGTCAGCGGCGCCGCCACCCTGGGCCTTGCCATTGAACACAAGGTCCCTGCAACCTTCGGGGGCAAAGAAGTTTTTGCCGGCATGAGCCATCTGACCGTGGATTTTGAAACGGTGCTGAAAAAAGGCGTCAATCATATCAAAGATACCGCAAAAGCCGCCCTTCTTCGTTACGAAGGGACCGAAAAAGAACCCTTTTCGAGAAGCTGCCTGCGGTGTCTTGCCGCCATGGAAACGTGGCACGGCCGATATCTGGAAGCCCTGAAAGATCGCCCCGAATACCGCAAAAATTATGAAAATCTCCAACGGGTGCCCTTTGCGCCTGCCTCGAATTTTTACGAAGCGGTGCAAAGCATCTGGTTCACCTTCGCCTTCCTCCGCCTCTGCGGAAACTGGCCGGGCATCGGGCGCCTCGATTGGCTTTTGGGAGATTACTTAAAGAAGGATCTGGAGGACGGAACGCTGACCTTGGAAGAAGCCCGCGAAATTCTGGCGCACTTTTTCATTAAGGGGTGCGAATGGATCACGGGGGTTCCCAACGGAAGCGGAGATGCCCAGCATTATCAGAATATCCTGCTGGCCGGCATCGACGAAAAGGGAAACGAGGTCACCAACCAAGTGACCTATTTGGTGTTGGATCTTTTGGAAGAACTCGGAATCAGCGATTTCCCAACCTCGGTGCGCATCAATCAAAACACCGACGAAGCCCTCCTGCGCCGCGTGGCGGAAGTGATGCGACTGGGAGGAGGAACCCTGGCAATCTACAACGAGGATCTGGTTATCCAAACCTTTGTCAAGGAGGGCTACGAGGAGAAAGAGGCGCGCAAATTTGCCAACGACGGGTGCTGGGAGGTTCAGATTCCCGGCAAAACCTATTTTATTTACCACCCCTTCGATTCGCTGCAAATTCTGCAAAAAACCACGTTGCAAAGCTACGAAAAGCCTTTGGAATTTGCGGATTTTGAAGCGCTCTATCAAGCCTATCGCACCGACCTTGCGAATTTTTTGGATACCTGGGCAAACCATACGGCGCAAAGCTTTACGCGCCAAGAAAACGGTACGTGGCACTGGAACCCCCGCACCCCCTACACCGTGGTCTCCCTCTTCGAGGAAGGCTGCGTGGAGAAGGGACTTTCCTATGCGGAAGGCGGACCGATTTACAACATTTTGTCTCCCCACATCGGCGGACTTGCGGATACGGTAAATTCCCTTTACGCCATAAAAAAACTGGTTTATGATGAAAAGCGCATTCCCCTCCCCAAGCTTCTTGAAATCCTGAAAAACGATTGGCAGGACGAAGAGGTTTTGCGCCAAATTGCCCTCAACCGCTATTCCTACTACGGAAACGACAACGACGAAGTCGACGCGATTGCCGCCCGCCTTCTGTCGGATTTTTCGGATCTCTGCAACGGACTGAACGGTCGGTGCGGATATCGGTTTCCCGCCGGCGTCAGCACCTTCGGCAGACAGTTGGGATGGTCCGTCCATCGCTTGGCCTGCCCCCACGGACGGCACCGCAGTGAAGTTTTGGCGGCCAACTGCTCTCCCACCCCCAACACCGATCGGGAAGGGGCCACTGCAATCATAAAATCTTACTGCAAAGCGGATCTTTCCAAGCTTCCCACGGGAGCAGCCCTCGACCTGAAGCTCCTGCCCTCCTCCGTGGAAGGAGAAGACGGACTTCAGGCCTTGATGGGACTGATGCGGGGATTCGTAGCGTTGGGCGGCTTCTTCCTGCAGCCCGACGTGGTGGACGCTTCCCTTTTGAAAGAAGCACAAAAATGTCCCGAAAATCATCAAACCCTTTCGGTACGGGTATCGGGATGGAACGCCCGCTTCGTCACGCTGGACAAACAATGGCAGGATATGGTAATTGAACAAAATGAGCACTGATGTCACGCTAAACGTCACGGAAATTCAACGGTTCTGTATGCACGACGGTCCCGGAATCCGCACCACGGTTTTTTTGAAGGGATGCCCCTTGCGGTGCGCGTGGTGCCACAACCCGGAAACCCAAGAGTACCGTTCCCAAATTCTTTTTTATCCCTCCCGTTGTATCGGGTGCGGCGGATGCGTTGCGGTTTGCAAACAAAAGGTCCATACCCTCCGGGAGGCTCACCTTCTTGACCGCAAGAATTGCACGGGTTGCTTCTCCTGCACGGGAATCTGCCCCACGGCCGCATTGGAGCCCTGCGGGGAAAAAATGACGGTGGAAGAAATCCTGAGCGTTCTGGAAAAGGATCGCGCCTTTTACGGAACCGACGGAGGGATCACCCTTTCGGGCGGAGAACCCTTTGCGCAAAAATCCGCAATCGATCTGCTGAAGGCCTGCAAAGAGCGGGGACTTTCCACCGCCGTAGAAACCTGCGGACACGTGGACGAAGAAATCCTGCGGGAAGCCCTCCCCTACGTGGATCTTTTTTTGTGGGATATCAAAGACACGGACCCGGAACGGCACGAAAAACATACGGGCGTATCCAACGAAAAAATTCTGAAGAATTTGAAAACGCTGGACGGTCTTGGGGCAAAAATCCGTCTGCGTTGCATTTTGGTCAACGGAGTCAATACGGATATTTCCCATTATCAAGCCGTGGCGAATCTGGCAAAAAGCCTGAAAAATTCGGTGGGCGTGGAATTCATCCCCTATCACGCCTACGGAGGAACGAAATCCACCTTCCTCGGAAACGCAGACAACGGAAATCCCGACTGGATTCCTGACGCCGCCCAATTAAAAGAAGCAAGGGACGTCCTTGCGGTCCATGGAATATTCGTGGGATAAATTACGCTTTTTTCATTGACAAATCGAAAAAAGTGTGTTATAATGAGTTGTAAAACAAATTCTGCCATGCAGTAACAATACGGAGGAACATCATGAAAGTTATCGTCACCAAAGACTATGCCGAAATGTCTGCCGCCGCCGCCGAGCTGGTCGCAAAGCAGATCAACGACAAACCCGATTGCGTACTGGGTCTGGCCACCGGCTCCACCCCCGAAGGAATGTACGCGGAACTGATCAAGGGCTATGAAGCGGGCAAGATCGACTTTGCCGCCGTCCGCTCCGTCAACCTGGACGAATATTATCCCATCAAGCCCGACAACGATCAGAGCTACCGTTATTTCATGAACACCAAGCTCTTCGACCACGTGAACATCGACAAAGCCAACACCAACGTGCCCAACGGTCTTGCGGAAGACGCCGCCGCCGAAGGAGCCCGTTACGATAAGATCATCGCCGATCTGGGCGGCATCGACCTGCAGATTCTGGGCATCGGCCAGAACGGTCACATCGGCTTTAATGAGCCCGACACCGAGCTGGTTGCCGGCACCCATCTTGCCGACCTGACCGAAGACACCATCAAGGTCAACTCCCGCTTCTTCGCCTCCGTTGACGAAGTTCCCAAGCAGGCCTTCTCCATGGGCATCGGCAGCATCTTCTGCGCCCGCAACATCATCATCATGGCAAGCGGAGCCAACAAGCACGCCGCCGTGGCCAAGATGCTGGAAGGCAACATCACCACCCTCTGCCCCGCCACCCTTTTGAACCTGCACCCCAACGTCACGCTCATCTGTGACGAAGCCGCATACAACGGTTAATCAAAATTCCATAGAAACTCTTCGGAGGGACGACTTTCGTCCCTCCTTTTTATTGTAATTCTTCGTAAATCTTACACAATTACGAACTTTTTCTGTATATACTTGACAAAATTCGTTTTTTAGCATATAATGATTCAATATTATTTAGAAAGACGGTGATGCCATTGCCCTTACAGGTAGAATTGCTTCTGCGCATTCTGCTTTCTGCCCTGATCGGCTCTGCCATCGGGCTGGAGCGGGGTCTGCGTAAAAAAGAAGCGGGCCAACGCACCCATTGCATCATCGCCCTCGGGTCCTGCACCTACACGTTGATCTCCATTTACGGATTTTCCGACGTAATGGCCTTCACGGACTTCGATCCCACCCATCTGGCGGCGTGGATCGTATCGGGAATTTCCTTCCTGGGCGCCGGCATCATTTATAAGAGCGAAACCTCCGGCATTTCGGGTCTGAGTACCGCCACGGGACTTTGGGCCACCGCCGCCTTGGGAATTTCCTGCGGCTTCGGACAGTACGCCCTCTCCGTGATCGTCACGGGAATCATCATCACCTTCCACGTGATTTTGAACGCACTGCACCTGGAATCCTTCGGATACACGGTGCAAACGGTTCACATCGAAGTGGACGATATTGAGACGGTTTATAAACTGCTCCGCACCCCCAAGAGAAAATACCGCGCAAGACTTTTGTCCTACGAGTACACGCGCAACGAAGACCGCAACACCGTCACCGTGGGAATTCGCTTCCGCATGCTGGGGAGCATCCCGTTGGAAGACATCCTTGAATTTATCGACCGCCACGAAAACGTGCGCAGTATTTCCATTTAAAAGAGGAGAACCGAGTTATGGAACAGATTTTGGAACAGATTCAGAGCTTTTTTGCCCTACACCCCATTTTGACTTACCTCGTCCGCATTCTTGCCGCAACCCTCTGCGGCGCCATCATTGGGTTGGAACGCACCCGCCGATCCAAGGAAGCGGGTATCCGAACCCACTGCATCATCGCCTGCGCGGCCGCGTTGATTATGATTCTCTCCAAGTACGGCTTTTCCGACCTGCTCACGGCGGAAGGCTTTGCGGAAGGCACCCGCGGCGCAGACCCCTCCCGTATCGCCGCTCAGGTCATCACGGGCATCTCCTTCCTGGGCGCCGGCGTTATCTTCAAAAACGGCAACACCGTCAAGGGGCTGACCACCGCGGCAGGCATCTGGGCCATGGCCGCCATCGGAATGGCCTGCGGTGCGGGAATGTACAGCATCGCCTTCGCCGTCACCTTCGTTATTCTGGGCGTTCAGCTGGTTATGCACCGCTTCAGCGTGGGCAACGACGCCTACTCCAACAGCGAAATCCGCATGACCATCATCGACACCCCCGAGATCCGCAAAGCACTGCTGAAAAAGCAGGAAGAACTGGGAATCACCGTCATTAACTCCCGCATCACCGCCTGCGGCGACAACACGTTGAACATGATTCTGCAGGTCCGTCTGAAGACCAAGATCCCCTTCGACGAGGTGGTCAAGTTCATGGACGAACACCCGGAGGTCAAATCCCTCAGCGTATAAAAATCCTCTCCCCGTGCCAAGGCATGGGGAGATTTTTTTGCGTCTCTTGACAAACGAACGGTTTTCTGTTATAATGGTATTGTAGTTAAGAAATAATTCAGATTTCGGACACAAACGCCCCGCTGTCTCACACCCTTTTGTGATGTAGCGGGAACGGGGCGGTGAGGTTCCCGTACACCGCTTCGGCGGTGCTTTTTTGTCTCTTAAGGGGAAAATAAACCGAAGAAAGGAACTGCATTATGAAACGAAGAATTCTGCGCCCCGCCCTCACCGTCACCCTCGTGCTCCTCTTTCTGCTTGCAGGCCTGATTCTCCTGCCCCAAAAGGCGGAAGCACTCGTCATAGATTCACCCACCTTGGATCACCCCTTTCGTTACGACAGTGCCTCCGACTTATATTACATAATTGAAGAATCTGACGGAAGTAAATCCGTCACGGTGATCAAAACGGGCAAAATCGACGTCAAGTCCGTCGTTATCCCGGAAAAAATCGAAGATATTCCCGTAACCGCCATTCGAAGCAAGGCATTCTCCAACCTCAAGGTTGCGGGTGAAATCACCATTCCGAGCAGCATAAAAACAATTCAAAGCGACGCTTTTACCCCCAAACAACTTATGACGAAGGTACACATCTCCGATCTTGCTGCGTGGCTCAAAATTGATTTTGGCAACGCCAACGCAAATCCCCTCAGTCAAGGAGGCAAGCTTTACCTGAACGGGGAACCCGTAACCGAGCTTGCTATTCCCGAAGGTGTTTCCGGCATAAAAGACTACGCATTTTTCGGTTGCACGTCTCTGACTAAAATCACCCTGTCCGACAACGTTCAATCCATCGGAGCACGAGCCTTTGAGAACTGTTTCGAACTGAAAACCGTCGTCATCGGAAACAAACTTGATAACGTACAAATCTATGCTTTTTCAGGTTGCAAGAAACTGACGGACGTATACGCCCCGAGCATCGAAAGGTGGTGTAGCATCGCTTTTCTCAACGGGGAAGCGAATCCTCTGTATTATGCGGAAAATCTTTATATTAACGGTGTTCTGCTGACCGATCTGACGTACTCGAAAGGAATATGGCCACGCGAACACTCGATCAGATCGTATGCCTTTATCAATTACGACAAATTGAAAACCGTTACCTTGATCGGAAAGGAGCATACCTCAATCGGCACCTCTGCCTTTTCCGGTTGTATAAATCTGTCAAGCGTCACCTTGCCGAACGAAATCAAGATCATATCCGAAGACGCATTTGCCTACTGCAGGTCCCTGAAAAATATCCGAATTCCGGAGAGCGTTCTGTTTATAAAATCGCGTGCCTTTTTCGGTTGTACCGGCTTAACGGAAATCTCCATTCCGAAAAACGTTGACACCATTGGAAGTTCTGCATTTTCCCACTGTAAGGGGCTTACGGACGTTTCCATCACGGCAGGATCGAAAACGGTGCACAACGATGCCTTTTTCGGCTGCACGAATCTGAAAAACATGCACACGCAGGACCTTGGTCTTTGGTGCAAAATGTCCTTTTCGAATCAGACGGCCAACCCCCTCAGATTTGCCGAAAGTTTCTACGTCAACGGAACCCTCGTCACAGAAATTAACGTTCCGACAGACGTTCGCAACATTGGAGAATATGCCTTTGCGGGTTACGAAAAACTAACGCATGTTACGTTGCCGGAAGGGATAAAAACCCTTCGGAAGGGAGTGTTTTTCAAATGCACCGGACTAACGGAAATCACACTCCCGAAGAGTATCGAAACCATTCGACCGGAAGCGTTTTCCGGATGTACCGGATTAACGGAGATCGTAATCCCGGATGGTGTTGCAGAACTTCCTTCTTCCGTTTTTTCCGACTGCGAAAGCCTCCAATCCGTCAAGCTCCCAAGCAAACTGAAAACCATTGAAAAAGCGGCCTTTCAAAACTGCGTTTCTTTGAAATCGCTGAGCATCCCGGAAAGCGTTACCGAAATTTCCGCAGAATCCTTCAAGGGATGCACCGCCCTGGAATTCGTCGGTTTTCACGGAAAGACCTATCCTTCCGTAAAGAACGGAAGCATTTTTGCAAACGTCAAACCGAACCTTGTCTTCTGTTTCGACTTTAAACCGAAACAAAACACCTGGTACGGAGTGTCCGCTCAAAGCTATTGTCTGCAAACCGGACGAGGGCACTTCTACGGCGAATGGCAGGTGGTGACCGAAGCCACGGAAGATGCGGACGGATTGAGCAACCGTACCTGCGTCCTTTGCAACGACACGGAAGAAAAGATTCTGCCGAAGCTGTCCGCAGAAACGACGGAGAGCACCGCCACCGTTACCCCCGATTCCGGAACAGCAACGTCCACAACCAATCCCGCGCCCACGAAAGAATCCTCCTTCCCCCTGTGGACCGTCTTCCTCGGCGGAGGGATTGTCCTCGCGGGCGGTGCAGCAATCGGCTTTATCCTCCGCAAGAAAAAGTTTCCCGAAGCAGAAGAATAATTTTCAAAATACGAAAGAGAAAGGAATTCGAATATGAAACAGAATTTTCTACGAACCTCCTTGACCATCGGATTCACCCTCCTCATTTTGCTCTTGAGCCTCTTCCTCTTACCTCAAAAGGCAGAGGCCGCTTCCCCGTTACACGACAGTGCCACCGATCTATATTATACCGTTTCCGGCGGAAAAGCTACGATTGTTAACCATGGAAACTCCATGCCAATAGACCTTGTAATTCCCGAAACCTTGGGCGGATATCCCGTCATCGGCATTGCAGAAAATGCAATTATGGGAGGTGTCCTCAAAAGCGTTACCATTCCGAGCAGCATTACGCAAATCGGAAGAGATGCGTTTTTGGGGTATGAAGGACTGGAAGGCGTATATATTTCCGATCTTGCCGCATGGTGCAATATCAACTTCAACAGCAAAACCGCGAATCCTCTTTACTACGCAAAAGATCTCTATGTAAACGGAACCGTGATCACCGACCTTGTTATCCCGAACGGGGTTACAAGGATTAAATCTTACGCCTTTTTCGGATGCGCCAATTTCACAAGCGTATCCCTTCCGAGCAGCGTAACTTCCATCGACAGTTTCGCCTTTTCCGATTGTACCGGACTGAAAAACGTATATGTAGCAAATCTTGCTGCATGGTGTAAAATTTCTTTTGGAGTAGGTGCAAATCCCCTTGCGTATGCAGAGAATTTGTACGCCAACGGGACCTTGATCGAGGGCGACATCGTCATTCCCTCGGAGATTACCACCATCTTGTACGCCACGTTTCGTGAATACGGGAAATTGACGGGTGTTACCTTTCCCGACAGCATCAAAGACGTAAGTGCAAATGCCTTTTACGGTTGTGCAAATTTGGAACGGGTCAATTTGGGGAATAACATGGAAGTCATTGGTCCGTATGCTTTTTCCAACTGCCCAAAACTAACTACCGTTACCGTTGGCTCGAAACTCAAAACCGTTGAAAAATACGCCTTTCAGAATTGTGCGAAGTTATCTGCATTCACCTTACCACAAGGCGTAGAAACTCTTGAAGATCTGGCCTTTGACGGTTGTGCAAAACTAACGTCCGTCACCCTTCCGAACAGCATGAAAACCATCGGATCTCAAGTGTTCCAGAATTGCTCCGGATTGACGAGCGTTACCTTCGGAAACGGTTTGACTTCTCTCGGAAACGGAACGTTCCTCGGTTGTTCCTCGTTGACAAGCATCTCCATTCCGGAGGGAATTAAAACGCTTGAAGCCAACACCTTTTCCGGTTGCACAAAGCTCACCTCCGTCAAATTGCCGGAAAGTCTGAAGGAAATCGGACAAAACGCCTTCAAAGATTGCACGTCTCTGAAAACACTGGACATTCCCCAAAACGTAACGACGCTCTGTACGGATTGCTTCGCAGGATGCTCTTCGTTGGAATCGGTCTATTTCTATAGCTCAAAATTTCCTACCGTACAAGATAACGGGGGAAGGAAGTTTATGGGCGGCAGCGATTCGCTTGTGTTTTATTTCCCCTTCAAACTGCAGGATTCCAAATGGTACTTCATTCCCATAAAGGAATTTTGCGGTAACGGACATATTTACTCCAAGTGGGAAACCATCACCGAGCCAAGTTGCTCTTCCGAGGGGCTCGATGCAAAAACTTGTACCGTTTGCGGTTATCAATATACGGAAACTTTCCCCAAGAAGGAGCACGAATACGGCGAATGGCAGATCGTGACCGCGGCCACGGAAGATGCGGACGGATTGAGCAAGCGCACCTGCACTCTGTGCAACCATACGGAAGAACAGATTCTGCCGAAGTTGTCCGCCGAAACCACGGAGAATACCGCCCTCACCCCCTCCACCGATTCCGACTCCGCCGAGACCGGCAACGTCACCACGGATCCCGCTACGGAAAACTCCTCAACGCAGTCCGATGCCTCCCAAACCACCAATCCCGCACCCACGGAAGAATCCTCCTTCCCCCTATGGACCGTCTTCCTCGGCGGAGGAATCCTCCTTATCGCGGGCTGCGCGACAGGATGGTATTTCTTGATCTTCCGCAAAAAGAAATCCTGAAAACAACAAAAAAAGAGAGAGATGGAATCTCTCTCTTTTTCTTGTCTATCTCATTTTATTGCCGCGTAAAGGTCTCCTCGGCCGTTCCCGTCAAAAACCGCTCCAGAAGAACCAGCGCGTTTTTATCCCGCGCCACGGAAAGAAAAACCTTCCCGTTCTCCGTGGAAAGGAACCATCCGCGCCCGTCTTGCGCGTCTTGAAGATCCCCTTTTATTTCGCCGTTCTGCGCAGAATAACGATAGGTCATGTTTTCGCCGTCCAGCGTCAACGCGTTTCCCGAGGACGAAACCCAGGTTCCCGACAGGTCCGCGGCAGGAATTTCGTAATATCGCTTGGAGCTGCGATAAAACAATCCGCCCGGCAGACCTTCTTCCCCCTGCATGCCTTCACAAGAAAAAGAAATGCCGCCCTCGTCCTGCGTAAGACGAAAACTTGCCCCGCAAAACAGCAAAACGGGAGACTCCGAAAGGGGACGGTAGATGCCGCCGCCCACGCGACCGGACCGAGTCACGAAAACGTAGCGATTTTCCGCCGCATTCAAAATCAGATAGTTTTCGTGTTCGTCCACCCACGATCCGTCCAAAATCCGAATTTCGTCCGAGGGGACGACGGGCTCGGGAGACGATTCCACCGCCGAACACCCCATCGGCAAAAGGCAAAACAAACATAACAGTAACCACAGACCGATCCGCTTCATCCGAATCCAGCCTCCTTTTCCGTAAACCCGTTCCGACAAAAGACAAACCGCCTTTATCGCGTAAGTTTTTCACGGTTCTATTATATCATGCACGCCTCCCCTTGTCAAGTGCGTCCAAAAAAACTTTAAAACTTTTGAAACACCCCTTGACAAAATCGGGGAAATATATTATAATGGATTGCGACGTGAGAATTACGTCCCACAAAAGACAGGGAGCGTTGTCCGAGTGGTCGAAGGTGCGACACTCGAAAGGTAGCCGACCTCATCACTTGCGAGAACGCAAAAGCTCTCGTTTTCTCGCAATATCTCCCAAATGCTTCATTTTTCTTGGATTTTGAATGACAGCATTTCACCTTTGGCCTTGCAAAAGCCGTGCAAAATTCAAACAACTTAATATACGCAGAGATATCGAAGTGGCACGGTCACCGAAGCGCCGCCTGTGGCGGATACAGCGAGGTGAACGTGGCGCAGCGGTCGAAAAAAGCAAGCATCAACGGATGCGCAGGTTTTTTCGGGAACCGCAAGAGGGCGTAGACCACTTCTTTGCATAGATTACAATCAAATACGGAGATGTATCGAAGTGGTCGTAACGAGAACGACTCGAAAATTTAAGACCATTTGGCAGTTTCGTCCGTAGAAAAACCTTGATTTTATTGGGGTTTTCAAACTTGAAAATCGAATAATTTTTAGTTTTCTTTCCTGTTTTTCTTCCCAAAAGTTTTTTGAATGAATTTTTATTGGTTGGAAAAACAGATTGAAATATACTCGTGGAGAGTTGTCCGAGAGGTCGAAGGTGCATCACTCGAAATGATGTGTTCCCTAAAGGA
>JAGBIM010000018.1 GCA_017934975.1 Clostridia bacterium
CGTGTCAATCCCCTCAGTCATCTGCGATGACAGCTCCCCTTACTAAGGGGAGCCATGCCGATGTGCCGTGCCTTGCGTTTGTTCCCCTTTCCGAGAGAACCTCTCTGTGAAATCAGGTTCGGCGTACCGTGCACCCGAGCTTGCCGTCCACTTCCTTGCCAAAGGAAGGGGAAGGGGGACCGCCGCGCCTGCCGCAGTGCGGCGTGGGGGTGGAAGGGTTTTTTGCGCCTCTTGAACGATGCGAAACACGAGCCTCCCCTTTCTAAAAGGAACAAACCGAAGGCTTGCATCGGTTTTTTGATTTTGCTTTAAGGCGGTCCTGTTTTCAGAAAAAGAATGAGAGCCACACGTTTGTGTGGCTCTCGCAGGTTTGAAAGAGAGAGATATTCAATGAAAATCTCGGATTATTCAGAAACCTTCTTGCGCAGAACGACGGCGGCGCCGGTGGCAACTGCCATAACCGCAAGGATCATGGAAGGAGCGGCCCAGTCAGAGGTGCCGGGGTTCTTGTTGGGATTCTTGTCGTCCTTGTCGTCTTCCACGGGAGTGGGCCAGAGGGCTTCCTTCAGAGCGGTGGGCAGAGGATTCTTTTCTGCGTAAGCCACCCAGTTGGTGTAGCCCGTGGGAACCTTACCGAGGAGCGTTGCTTCTTTGACTTCGGCAAAGCCGGTCAGTTCGGTGGTTCCTGCAACACCGGAAGCGGCGTTGGAAGAGCCGGCCAGCATCAGACAGTTGACCAGCGTGACGTTCTGTCTGCCATCGCCGAAGAAGGCAGGGGCTTCGCCGTTGTTGGCACGGCCCGCGGCGATGACGTTGGTCAGGGTGGTGGTGCCGTTTTCGTTCTTACCGACGATCTGAGAAACGTTGCTGTTTCCGAAGACCAGGCCGTAGTTGGCACAGTCGGTGATGACGATCTTGGAGGAAGCGGTCAGACCGTTGGTTGCGCCGTTGATGACTGCGTTTCCGATCAAGCCGCCCACGTTGGACTTACCGACCACAACGCCGGCAAAGACGGAGTTGGTGATGGTGGGTTTCACGTTGCCCATGTGAATGCGGCCGATGAGTCCGCCTACGTTATCGCCGTTAAGGGCAACGCAGTAAGCGTCAACGAAGACGTTGTCGATGGTGGCGGTGGCAGCATCGCCCACAACGCCGAAGATGCCGCCCAGGTTGGCGGTTGCCTTCGTGGTGGAGAAGCTGGAGTTTACGATGGCCAGGTTCTTTACGGTGACGGTTCCGTCGACGGCGTTGAAGAAGCCGACGTTATCGACGGTGGAAGAGAGGAAAAGGCCGGAAATGACGTGGCCCTGACCGTCGAAGGTACCCTTGAAGCGGTTGCCCCAAGCGCCGCAGGACCAGGTATACTTGGGAGCGTTGTCGGTGGCGGACCAGCGGGAAGCGTCCCCTTCATTCCAAATGATGTCCTTGGTCAGGAGAACGGTCTTGCCTGCATAGTCGGTTCCGTTGGTGACGGCGTCGGCAAAGAAAGCCAGATCCGCAGCGGAATCAATGTAAACGTTGTTGCCTTCGGTGCGCAGAGCGGTGCTCTTGGTGCCGGCATATTTGGAAGCGTCGGCCGCGGGCTTTACTTCCACGACGGGAATGGTGGGTTCCGTCAGGTCTGCTTCGGCAAAGGCCATCTTGGGCATAACGCCGTTGGCGGTCTTTCCCCAGTTTTCAAAGCCGGCAGAAGTCAGCGTGGTGTTGGTCAGAGCTTCGAAGTCCGTCGCGGCTTTTTCGGTGGCGCCGGCTTCCAGGGCTGCGCGGATGTCAGATCCGTCGCGGTTCTTGATATCCTTGAAGGCGCAGTCTTTGCCCAGGTTATCCAGATACCAAACGTTGGTGATAGCAGAGGCGTTGCTGGCACAGGACAGGCCTGCGGTCAGGTTGCCGATGTTGCCCCAACCGCCCGTGGCTTCGGTTACCTTACCGGTGAGCATACAGTCGGTCATGGTGATGGTGATACTGTCCAGACCTGCGCCCAGAGAGGTGGCGAAGGCGGGGTGAGAGCCGATATAGCCGCCTACGGCTGCCTTACCGGTCACGTCGCCGGAAACCAGACAGTCGGTGAACACGATGTTCCACAGCATGGGCTTGGTGGCGGTGTTTGCGTTCGTGCACTGCATAGAGCCGATAAAGCCGCCCACGTAGTTGTTGGGGGAGGTGAAGGTTCCGGCATAAACGCTGTTCTTAAAGGTGAGGTTGTGCTTGGTGGGAGAAAGCTGACCGTTGCCGTGGAGCAGGCCGACGAAGCCTCCCTGCGCGGTTTCTGTGCCGCTGACGGTGATGTCAATGTCGTTGTAGACGTTTTCCACGTTCAGGGCAAACTCGCGGTGAATTCCGATCAGACCGCCGCAGTTCCCTTTGGAGAGGAAGAACTTGGAGTCGGTGATCTTCAGGTTCTTGATGGTGGTGTTGTCGGTAACACCGAACACACCGAAGTTCTGAACGGTGGGAGCGGCCCACAGACCGGAGAGGGTGTGGCCCTGTCCGTCGAAGGTGCCCTTAAATTCCTTGCCCCAGGAACCGATGGGAGTCCAGGGGTTCAGCCCGGTGGTGGATGCGGTCCAGGAAGCGAAGTTGGTGGTATCGTTCCACTGGATGTCCGCGGTCATGTAAACGGTTTTGCCGGCGAAGTTGTTTCCGGCGTTGACCAAAGCCACGAAGGTGGCCAGATCTGCTGCGTTTTCGATGACGTAGTTGCCATTTACCAGTTTCAGACCTTCGCTCTTGGTGGCTTCCTCAGCGTTGCTCATAAAGGGCACGAAAGAAGCGACCAGGCACAGGGTCAGCAACAAGGCGATGACTGTGAGAGATCTTTTCATTGTTTTTACCTCCATTTTGTTTACGGCGACAATGCCGCATTGTATATTTATATTATAACATAAGGACGAGTGAAAAATCAATAAAGAAATGTAACAAAAAACTTTAGATTTGTAACATTTTGGGGGTGCTCCCCGCCGCCTCTCGGCCGAGAGGCGGCCCCGCGGAGCGGGGCACCGCGGCTTTGCCGCGGCGGGGAGCTTGACGCGCATCTCCTCCGAACGTGAAAAAAGGACCGGAAGAAAATCTTCCGATCCTTCAAATTCCAAGCTTATTTCGCCGTCTCCCGATATTCCTTCGGCGCGCATCCGTAGACCTTGCGGAAGGCCTGAATGAACTGGGAATAACTGGGGTATCCCACCTCCGCAGCGATTTGGGAAAGAGGGATTGCAGGGGAACGCTCCAACCGCGTCACCGCCGCTTCCATGCGACATTTTTCGATTTGCTCCTTGGGCAACCGTCCCAAATCCCGCAGGAACAACCTCCGCAAGTGATTGCGGGAAATGTGCAGCTCTTCCGCCAGAAGGTTCACGTTGATATTTTCCGCGTAATGGGCCCGAATATAGTCCAGCGCCCGAAGCACGTAGGGGGACGGCTCGTTGCGTTGCGGTGCCGCGCCCAGACAACGGCAGATAATCTCGAAAAACAAGCTGTTCAGGCTTAAGCTCAGATACAGTCCGTCTCCCGTCAGCCGCTGCCCCTTCCGATGGAGGCGAACCACGTCCTGCAGGCAGGGGGAAAAGTCAAAGCGTCCGCATCCGTCTTCCCCGAAGGTGAACAAATTCAGCTTTCGGAAAAAGGAATCTTCCACCCGAATCCGCATCCAGCAGTAGCACAACGGGTCCTCCGTGTCCCCCGACATGGAATAGGGAATGTTCGGATCGATCAGAAAGGCGGTTCCCGCTTGAAGGGGCGTTCCGTTTAAGGTTCCCCTTCCCCCGATAACGAAATGGAGGGTGGGCATAAAATCGCAACGGCGGTTTTCCACCTTCCGCCCTTTTGGCCAGCGATCCTCTCCCCAATCGCAGACGCAAAAGTCCCCGATGCTTGCGGTGCGCAGGATCAGATCCCGACTGTATACGGGCTGGGAATCGTCCGCAAAGCGGGGATCCTTGCGTTGGGCAAGCAGAGGCGCACTCTCTCCCCGATCCTCTTCAAAGGTGGAATAATGGGAAAACCAAGGGGAATTCTGCATGGCAGTCCTCCTGTTCGGCAAGGGTTATTCTTCGTCCTTGATGACGATCAGCTCTTTTGCGTAGGGCAGCTTGAGGACGAACTCCTCGCAGAAGGTATGCCATTCGTCCAGCTTGTGGTTTTTGCGGGCGTGGTACATATTCACCAGATTTTCGTAGTTCATGGTCACCGTGCGGGTCTGCTCGTAGGCTTCGGGAAGCATGGTGATCAGATCGTACCACAGGGCCTTGTCCTTGGTCTGCATATATTCCAGCCGCACCGATTCCAGATAATCGATGATCAGTCCGAAAAACTTCGCCGATTCCGGGGTCAGATGATCCACGGAGAAGTCCTCGGCGGTGATGGGCTTTGCATGAATTTTGTGCATGGTGGAGGTGGAATTTGCCACGGTGCCCACCTTATAGGTGTCGAATTCCTTCCACCAGTAGAGGGGGGCGGTGATGTCCACGGACACGAAGATCTGACGGATGAATTTCCGATGGTCGCTACCCGCCTTTGCCAGACGGACGGCCAGATTCAGATCGTTTTCCCCCAGCACGTAGTTGCCCTGCTCGTCGTAAAAGCTGTCGGATTTGTCCCAGGACGCCAAGGGATTGCGCGCCCCGCGCATGGCGTTTTCCAGATTCAGAACCGACACGTGTGCAAATCGGATCATATTTTTATTCTCTCCTCTTTTTTCGCTTTCTTTTATTATACACTTCTTTTCCGCGTTTGTCAATCCCTTCCCGAGCAAAGGGGCGTTTTTCTGTGCCGTATTTATTTTTTATGAGAAGTTTCCTCCTTAAACCTCTCTTGAACAATGCGCAAACGCAGCCTTCCCTTAGTAAGGGAAGGGGACCACCATGAGATTGACCGCCGCAAAGATTCTTTTTCAATAAAATTACGGGAAGTAACATTTTCCGTGTCAATCCCCTCAGTCATCTGCGATGACAGCTCCCCTTACTAAGGGGAGCCAAACCGATGTGCCGAGCCTTGCTTTTGTTCCTTTTTCCGAGAGGTTCTCTTGAATGGTGGGCAATCGGCGAGCGGCGCACAAAAGTATGCCTCCCCTGTGTAAGGGGAGGGGGACCGCGAAGCGGTGGAAGGGTTGTTCGGGTCACAAAGTAACATTTACGGTATCAACCTCATCCGTCACAGCGGCCGAACACGCCGTGCCACCTTCCCCTACTAGGGGAAGGCTCTCCGTAGCGCGCCCCTCTCTTTCGCGGCGCTTTTCAAGAGTTCCTCTCTGTGAAAGAAGGCTCGACGAACCGTGCACCCGAGTTTGCCGTCCACTTTCCCGCCATGGGAAAGGGGAAGGGGGACCGCCGCGCCTGCCGTAGTGCGGCGTGGTGGGGGAAGGGGTTTTCGCTCAGCGTTTGAACGGCGCGAAACCAAAGATTTTTGTGCAAAAAAAGAAGTGAGAACCCTTCGATTCTCACTTCTTTTTTTTCTTTTTCGTAGAAAATCCAAAAAGCCCCACGGCCTTCCCCAAGGGATAATAAGCCCCGTGGGCGTAGGCCAGAAGCCCCGCCTTTTCCAGACAGAGGCGGCCTTCCGTATTGAAGAGGGCCTCGTCCGCGTCCACCGCCACGATTTCTGCCAAAAACATATGGTGAGTGCCCAATTCCAGCACCTGCGTCACCTTACATTCCAATGACAGGGGCGATTCCGCCAGCAGGGGTGCCGATACTTGAGAGGCAGGCACCTCCGTCAGACGGCAGGCGGAAAATTTGTCCAGATTCCGTCCCGACTTCATGCCGCACAGATCCAACTCCTTCACCAGAGAGGCCGTGGGCAGATTGATGACGAATTCTCCCGATTTTTGGATGATTTCATAGGAATACCGCTCGGGACGCAGGGAGATATAGGTCATGGGCGGGTGGGTGCAGACGGTACCCGTCCACGCCACGGTGACGATATCCTTTTTCTCCCCGTCGGAGCAGGTGACCAATACGGCGGGCACGGGGGCAAGCTGGGCGCTCCCCTTCATGGAACGCTTCTTCCCCGTCAGTTCCTTCATCCCTCCCCGCAGAGGGCGCTTCTTCATCTCAGACATTGAAGCGGAACAGCACCACGTCGCCGTCGTGCATCACGTATTCCTTGCCTTCCGACCGCACCAGGCCCTTTTCCTTGGCGGCGGTGTAGGTTCCGCAGGCGGTCAGATCGTCGAAGGACACCACCTCCGCGCGGATAAATCCCCGCTCAAAGTCGGAGTGAATTTTCCCCGCGGCCTGGGGTGCTTTCGTGCCGTTTTTGATGGTCCACGCACGCACCTCCTGGGGACCGGCGGTGAGATAACTGATGAGCCCCAACAGGGCGTAGGATTTCTTGATCAGACGGGCAAGACCGCTTTCGGAAAGACCCATATCCTCCAAAAACATGGCCTTTTCGTCCTCTTCCAGCTCGGAAATTTCTTCCTCCATCCGAGCGCAGATGGGCAAAACCTCCGAATGCTCCTTGGCCGCAAATTCCGACACGGCAAGGTATTGGGGGGAGGTGAGATCGAAGGCGGAATCCGCCATGTTGGCCACGTAGATCACCGGCTTCATGGTCAGCAGGTTGATTTCGTTGACCAGCGCCGCCTCTTCGGGAGTCAGGTCCATGGTGCGGGCACAGTCGCCCCCCTCCAGAACCGCCTTCACCCGACGGAACAGCTCCGCTTCGCTTAAGGCCTTCTTGTTGCCCTTCGCTTCCTTTTCCGCCCGCAGGATCCGCTTGTCCACGGCTTCCATATCGGCAAAAATCAGTTCCATATTGATGGTTTCAATGTCCCGCAAAGGATCCACCGATCCGTCCACGTGAACGATATTCCCATCCTCAAAGCAACGCACCACGTGCAGAATGGCGTCCACCTCGCGGATGTGGGCCAAAAACTTGTTTCCAAGCCCTTCCCCCTTGCTCGCCCCCTTCACCAGACCCGCAATATCCACGAATTCGATGATGGCAGGGGTGTATTTGTCGGGGTTGTACATTTCCGCCAGCACGTCCAACCGCTCGTCGGGAACGGTGACGATGCCCACGTTGGGCTCAATGGTGCAGAAGGGGTAGTTGGCAGCCTCCGCCTTGGTGTTGGTAATGGCGTTAAACAGAGTGGATTTCCCTACGTTGGGCAATCCCACGATCCCTAATTTCATTTCTTCTTCTATCTCCTTAAAAATCCTTTATTTATCAAGGTTTTTTGGCACCCCGGTTTTCCGTATACACCTTTTATACACCTTTTTACACGGTAGCGGCGGGGGAGCTTTCTTCAAACAAGGATACGGCCTTTAACATAGAATCGTTGGTGACGTGCACATATCGATCCATGGTAGTTTGAATACTCGCGTGTCCTAAAAGCTTCTGCAAAACCTTGGGTTGCATTCCGCTTTCAATTGCTCTTGTCGCATAAGTGTGGCGCAGAGCATGCATACAAAATCTTTTGATGCCTGCCTCGTCGCACAGCTTATACAGATGGGTATCATAGGAACTGTTCTTGGCCGGCTCGCCTGTTCTCCAATTGATGAAGACAAGATCGTTCATAACAAGCTTGGATTTTGCTCCTGTGTGTCTGTCGATGTACTCCAGTTCCTGAGAGAGGGTTTCCGATCTCTTTTGGTTCTTGGAGTTCTCGTAGACCGTCTGCAGAATTTCGTAAGCAAAATTGGTCAGCGGAATGGTCCGGTAGCTGTGCTGTGTCTTCGGAGGTCCTGCCCGCCAATCCTTTTGCTTGTGCCGAAACTCAAGCGTTTTGTTGACTGTCAGTGTCCGATTTTTCCAGTCGATAGCATCCCAGGTCAGTCCAATCA
>JAGBIM010000019.1 GCA_017934975.1 Clostridia bacterium
ATTCCGTAGGGAAAGAATCTTTTCGGCGGTCAATCCCTTCCGTCACGGCGATCGGATACGCCGTGCCACCTCCCCTTACTAAGGGGAGGCTCACGATAGCGCATCGTTCGTTTTGTGATGCGAATACCGTGCTTGAACCCGCTTACGGGTAGCAGGTAACCCCATGCATGACTGGCAGGTCAATAAAAAGGCGCACTTGTGCGCAGCCTGTATTATTAGGGCTATGCCCGAAACTGAAATCCCCCCCCGCTATGCGGGGGGGGGGTATTTATTTATACCGTATCGGTTTAAATTTGTCCCGTTTTTCTCCGGTTTCTTGCAGAAAATCCTTGCATATTGCGGGAATTTAGCCCTTGAAAAAGGTTTGTTTTACGAATGGGTTGACATTTTGCCCGAAACGTGATATAATACCAACGAGACCGTTCGTTGATTTCCCCCGTTGGCACAGGTTGCCCTCCGGCTTGAAATCCGGTTCCCCCTTTTGGCACACGATGCCCTTAGGCTTGGAATTGCTCGTCGGTCTCTTTTTTTTCCCCACTTGACAAATCCCGGATTTTGTGCTATAATCGTATCAGCATCTGCGACGGTTTGAACCAACTTGGGCAATTGGAGCCCTCTGTTCGTAAACCGCACGGGTGTTTAAAGAGTTCTCCATTGGTACCGTAATCGGTGCTCACGTCAGCATGTAAAGTCTGCCGGGTGGAGGCCTCTTTTTTTTTGACGGGGTTGACAGTTTTTCATTTTTGTGGTAAACTGTAACCGAAGTTCTTGCGAAATCGTTTTTGGACGTTACGCGGGGGATCTTGCATTCGTGAGTCGCAAGGCTTCCGTCGGCAGATTCTGCCGCCGCCCCCACGGCAGCCCGATGAGAGAGGCCGAGCCTTCGGCAAACCTCTTGGCGGTGGGGGATTTTTTAGGTATGAAAATTTTTTGGCGTTTTTTTTATATTTTTGTAAAAGCTCCTTTTTTGGGGCTGTTTTTTTTGCTTTCCTCTTGATTTTATTTTTGAAATATGTTAATATATAATATAATACGCGAAAGGAGGTCCGTTATGGGAAAGGTGTTTTTGATCGCTTCGGGAAAAGGCGGCGTGGGGAAGACCACCGTCTGCTCCAACGTGGCGGCGGCCTTGGCGGAAAAGCATAAGGTTCTGGTTCTGGATGCGGATCTGGATCTGTCCAATCTGGATATTGCCTTCGGCCTTCGCAATCGGCACGTGTACGATCTGCAGGATCTCTATTACCGTAACGCCACCTTCGAAGACGCGGCGGTTTCCGTTCCGGGGCATCCCAATCTGACGGCGCTTTTCGCCCCTCTCTATCGGGAGGTTTCCGTGGAATTGCTTCTGCGGTTCCTGAAGTCTCTGATCGAGGAAAAGAAACGGGAATACGATTATATTTTCGTGGACTGTCCCGCAGGACGGGGCAAAACGCTGGAGGTTCTTTCCGATCCCCGCTACCGTTATCTCATCGTCACCACCCCCGACCGTACCGCCATTTCCGACGGAGAACGCACGGCGGATTATCTCTTCTCCCGCGGATGCGAACGGGTTCGCCTCGTGGTCAATCGGGTTCGTCCTTCGCTGATCAAGAAGAATCACGCCCCCGATATTGACGATATCATCGACACCACCGCCATCCGTCTGATCGGGCTGATTCCCGAGGATGTGAGCGTGATTCGTGCGGGCAATACGGACACTCTGGCCTACGATCTGCCCAAATCCCGCAGCCGTACCGCTTTCGGCAACATTGCCCTGCGGTTGACGGGCGTTTATCGGGATCTGGACAAGTTTAACTGAAATCAAACCTAACGATATTCATTGCAACGGAGGTACCCAAATGAACATCGCGATTCTCGCAAACGACAAGAAAAAAGAGTTGATGGTGCAGTTCTGCATCGCTTACAGCGGCATTCTGTCCAAGCACAACGTCTGTGCCACCGCCATGACGGGCAAGCTGGTCTCCGATACCACGGGGATGAACGTGTTCCGTTTTCTGGAAGGCAAGGGCGGCGGTGCCGAACAGATCGCATCCCGTGTGGCTTACGACGAAATTGACCTGCTTCTCTTTTTCCGTGACGCGTCCCAGCAGAAAATGTCCGAAGAGGAAGATACGCTGATCCGTCTTTGCGATATGCACAACGTGCCCTTTGCCACCAACATCGCCACTGCGGAGGTTCTGGTGACGGCTCTGGGACGGGGCGATCTGGATTGGCGGGAGATCTATCACGCCGAGCATAAGCCCAATTTCGATTTATTCTGATTAAGTATTTCAGCGGCAGGGCCCCGAAAGGGGGCTTTGCTTTTGTTCGAAAGGAACGATAATGTTATGGCATTGGAAATCAAAGCACCCCGCGGCACCAACGACGTGTTGCCCGCGGATTCTTACAAATGGCAAATGATCGAAGACGCGGCCCGTCGGGTGGCACAGCGGTTCGGATATCGGGAAATCCGTTTCCCCACCTTTGAATCCACCGAGCTCTTTGAACGGGGCGTGGGGGATACCACCGACGTGGTGCAGAAGGAAATGTACACCTTCAAGGACAAGGGCGACCGTTCCGTGACCCTGCGTCCCGAAGGTACCGCCTCTGCCGTCCGCGTTTGTCTGGAGCACGGTCTGTTCGGCGGATTGATGCCTCTCAAGGCGTATTATCTTATTTCCGCTTTCCGCTATGAAAAGCCTCAGGCGGGGCGGTTCCGCGAATTCCATCAGTTCGGGGCAGAGCTTTACGGCTCCTCCTCTCCTCAGGCCGATCGGGAAGTGATCGAGCTTGCCGCCTCCTTTTTGCGGGAACTGGGACTGGATCGCATCGCGTTGAACATCAACTCCATCGGATGCCCCGAATGCCGCAAGAATTATCATCAGGCTCTGAAGGAATATTTTTCCGCTCGCGCCGAAGAGCTGTGCGAAACCTGCCGCGGCCGTTTGGAGCGGAATCCCATGCGGATTCTGGACTGCAAATCGCCCATCTGCAAGGAGATCGCCGCAGGAGCGCCTCTGATTCTTGATTATCTCTGCGACGATTGCAAGGAGCATTTTGAAATCCTCAAGAAATCTCTGACCGACGGAGGCATCGAATTTCATATCGATCCCCACATCGTCCGCGGTCTGGACTATTACACCCGCACCGTGTTTGAGTTCACCGATCCCGATTCGGGGCTGGCTCTTGCCGGCGGCGGGCGCTACGACGGTCTGGTTTCCGAACTGGACAGCAAGATGCAGGTCTGCGGCCTTGGCTTTGCCGCAGGGTTGGAGCGCCTTGTGGGCGTCATGCAGGAACGGGGACTTTTCCCCGAACCCGCCCGGGAAGGGGCGTATATCGCCACCATGGGGCAGAACGCCGTCCCCGTAGCCAATAAGCTGGCCTCCGAACTGCGGAAACTGGGGATTCGGGCGGAGACCGATCTGATGAACCGCTCCGTGAAGGCGCAGATGAAATATGCGGACAAGACCAATTCCCGTTTTGCCGTGGTCATCGGCGACAGTGAAGTGGAAAGCGGAACCGTCACCGTCAAGGATATGGCGGGGGGCGAGCCCTTCGAAGCGGCCCTTTCCGAGGCCGCGAAGGCCATGGCGGAGCGGATCTGACCGCCTCTGCGTGAATTTCGTATTTTATGACATAATTCTGATATTTTTGCAGGTTACAATGAAAGGAAGATACACACTATGGCAAGCAACTTGAATCGCACCGCTTATTGCGGCGAATTCCGCGCCGCAGATGCGGGGAAGACCGTTCAGGTGTACGGCTGGGTTCAGCGCCGCCGTCCCTTGGGAGGCTTGATTTTTATTACCTTGCGGGACCGCTCGGGAATTCTGCAGCTCACCTTTGACGAAAACGAAAACAAAGAGCTTTTTGATCGGGCTTACGCGCTGCGTCCCGAAGACGTGATCACCGCTACGGGTACCGTGCGGATGCGCAGCGAAGAGACGCGTAACCCCAAGATGGATACGGGGGACGTGGAGGTGCTGGTCACCGATCTGAAGGTTTTGGGCAAATCCGAAACTCCTCCCTTTGAGATTGTGGAAAATTCCAAGGCCAACGAGGAATTGCGTCTCAAATACCGTTATCTGGACCTGCGCCGGCCCGATCTTCAGCAGAATATTATCTTCCGTCATCGCGTGACCAAGATTACCCGTGACTATTTCGACGAGAACGGATTTATCGAGATCGAAACGCCCATGCTCATCCGTTCCACCCCCGAAGGCGCCCGTGACTTTCTGGTGCCTTCCCGCATCCACCCCGGCGAATTCTACGCCCTGCCCCAGTCTCCTCAGCTTTATAAGCAGCTTTCCATGGTGGCGGGCTTTGACCGTTATATGCAGATCGCCCGTTGCTTCCGCGACGAGGACCTGCGTGCCGACCGTCAGCCCGAATTTACCCAGATCGACCTGGAAATGTCTTTCGTGGAAGTGGAAGACGTTCTGGCCATCGGGGAAGGCTTTATCAAGCGCGTATTCAAGGAAGCCCTGAACGTAGATATTCCCATGCCCCTGCCCCGCATGACTTACAAAGAGGCCATGGAGCGCTACGGCTCCGATAAGCCCGACGTGCGGTTCGGCATGGAGATCGTGGATCTGACCGACCTGGTGAAGGATTGCGGATTCTCCGTTTTCTCCGGTGCCGTTGCCGGCGGCGGATCGGTTCGTGCCCTGCGTGCCGAAAAGGCCGTATCCACCCTGACCCGCAAGGAGATCGACAAACTGGTTGATTTCGTCAAGGGCGTGGGCGGAAAGGGCCTTGCCTGGATCCGTCTGACCGAAGAGGGAACCACCTCTTCCTTTGCAAAATTCATGACCGAAGCCGAAATGGCCGCCATTCTGGAAAAAACCGGCGCCGAAACGGGCGACGTGGTTCTGATTATCGCCGATACCAACAACACCAAAGCCCTTTCCTGCTGCGGATCCCTGCGGAATCATCTGGCCAAAAAGCTGGAATTGAAGCTGGAAGGCTACAAGTTCCTGTGGATCGTAGAATTCCCCTTCTTCGAATACGACGAAGAATCCGGCGCCTGGCTTGCCATGCACCATCCCTTCACCTCTCCCTTGGACGAATGTCTGCCTTATCTGGAATCGGACAAGGGCAACGTCCGCGCTAAGTGCTACGATTTGGTTCTCAACGGCATTGAATTGGCCTCCGGCTCCATCCGTATCACCGATCCCGAGCTGCAGGGCCGTATGTTCCGTTTGTTGGGACTTTCCGACGAGGAAGCCCATGAAAAATTCGGTTATCTCATCGACGCCTTCCGTTACGGGGCTCCTCCCCACGGCGGTATGGGTCTGGGTTTGGACCGTCTGATCATGCAGATGCTGGGATGCGAATCCCTGCGTGACGTGGTGGCTTATCCCAAGGTTCAGAACGCTTCCGAGCTGATGACCGACTGTCCCGCTCCCGTGGATGCGGATCAGCTGAAGATCCTGCATATTGCCACCTTGGCGGAAGAACAAGAATAATACTGTAAAAGGAGTCTCGTTATGATCGAAGTCACCGGGCTTACGAAACGCTACGGTCGCACGACGGTGGTCAACAATCTGACCTTTACCGTGCGCCGCGGCGAGATTATCGGGTTTTTGGGGCCCAACGGCGCGGGAAAGAGTACCACGATGAATATGCTCACCGGGTATACCGCTCCCACCGTGGGAACCGTGCGTATCAACGGATACAATCTGCTGGACGCCCCCGAAAAGGCGAAGACCGCCATCGGATACCTGCCCGAAATCCCCCCTCTTTATATGGATATGACCGTGGACGAATATCTGAAATTCGTCTTCGGGCTGAAGAACTGCAAATTCCCCCGCAAGGAGCACCTGGACGAGGTCTGTGAAGTGGTTCGCATCACCCACGTGCGCCACCGTATGATCCGCAACCTCTCCAAGGGGTACCGTCAGCGGGTGGGCTTGGCGCAGGCTTTGATCAACGATCCTCAGATTCTGATTCTGGACGAGCCCACCGTAGGGCTTGACCCGAAGGAGATCGTGGAGATCCGCAATCTGGTCCGTACCCTGGGACAGACCCGCACGGTGATTTTGTCCTCCCACGTACTTTCGGAAATCCAGGCCATCTGTGAACGGGTGATCATTATCAACGAAGGCAACCTCGTCGCCGACGCGCTGACCGAGGATCTGGCCCGTTCCGCCGCGGCAAACAGCCGTTATATCGTGCGCATTGCTGCCCCCGAAGATCAGGTCGTTCCCGTTCTTTCCGCCATTCCCGGCATGCTGAAGGTGGAGATTCAGGGCGTAATGGAGCCCGGAACCGTGGACGTTTTGGTGGAGGCGGAAAAGGACGTCGATATCCGTCGCGCCCTCTTTGAGACCTGTGCCAAACGGGGCTGGTACATTTTGGTAATTACCCCCGTCGGGGTTTCGCTGGAGGATATTTTCCTGCAGCTGGTGGATCAGACCTCCTCCAAGAAGGACGATTCCCCCCTCACCCTGGACGGTGCTTCCGAATCTCCTGCAGGAGAGACGGAGAAGGATGAAACGGAAGAGGAGGATGAGGGAGAATGATTTCGGTTTTCAAACGGGAATTGGTCGGCTACTTCAAGAACGCCACCGCCTACGTGATTTTTGCCATTTACACCTTTTTGTCCGCCATGTTCTTCTGCCGCTTCGTGTTGCTGAACAACACCAGTTATCTGGGAGAACTGTTCGGATACTATCTGTTCCTCGTGGAAATCGTGGTGGTCTCTATTCTGGCCATGCGGTTCTTCTCGGAGGAAAAGAAAAACAAGACCGAGCAGCTGCTCTATACGGCCCCCGTCCGTCTTTCCGGCGTGGTCATCGGAAAGTATCTTGCGGGTATGGTGGTCTATCTGGGTTGCACGCTGGTCAATCTGGTCTACGTGCTGATCATTGATTTTCTGGGCGATCCCGATACGGGCTCGGTTTTCACGTCCTTCCTCGGAACGGTTTTGCTGGGCTCTGCCATGGTTGCCATCGCCCTGTTTATTTCTTCTCTGACGGAAAATCCCCTTCTTGCCGCAGGGGGCACCGCCGCTTCCTTCGTTCTGTCCTTCCTGATGGGCACCGTTGCTTCCTTCCTCGCTTCCTGGCTGGGACAGGGTGGGCTCTGGTTTACCGACGGGGTGGCGGGGCTGAATCTGTTCAACTGGTTCAACGAATTTGCGGGGGGCATCGTTCCCTTGACCTCCGTGATCTTCTATATTTCGATTACTGCGGTATTTTTATTCCTGACGGTGCGCGTTCTCGAACGGCGCCGTTGGAGCTGAGGAGGTGAGGGAAGATGAAAAAAGTCAAGGAAACCGGATTGGTCCTTACGGACGATACGGGGGAAATGGCCTACCACGTGGAGGTTCGCAAAAGTTTCTGGAATAAGATCCGTCACGGCGCTTACGCGGTGATCTTTACCCTCCTTTTTATCGCCGTTATGATCGGTCTGAACGTGTTTGCGGGGATGGCCGCCGCCCGTTTCGATCTGACGTGGGATCTGACGGAGGAGAAGGTCTTCACCGTCAGCGATACCACGCTGGATTATCTGGGCCGTCTGGAGGAAAACGTGGAGCTGATCATGCTCAACGGGGATTCCGAATATTGGCATTCTCTTTCCGTGTCCGACGATTCGGGTAGAACGGAAGATCGCGCCGCATTTTCTCTGAACCGTTATATCGTGGAAACGCTGGACCGCTACGACGAGGTCTCCGATCGGGTTACGGTTCATTACGTCAATCAACTTTACAACCCCGGATTTTTCAAGGAACGCAACAATCTGCCCGTTACCGACGATCTGGGGGACGATCCCGTCGTGATCGTTTATGCTCCCGACACGGGGCGGTATTTCTACGTCCGCCGTTCTCTCTTCTCCGATCTGGACGTGCTGACCTTTGAGAGCAGTCTGAATTCGGGCATCCGCTATACCACCAATCCCAATATGCAAAAAATTGCGCTGATTTCGGGACACGGGGAAGACGAGCTGATGGGTTTTCAGATGGTGATGACCCGGGACGGCTATCAGGTGGACACGCTGGTTCTGCCCGACGTGTCGCAGATTCCTTCCGAATATCAGATGATTCTGATCTGCAACCCCACGCGGATGTATTCCGACAGCGATATTGAAAAGATTGATCGCTTCCTCAGCAACGACGAGCTGCAGGGGAAGAGCATGATGGTTTTTGCCGATCTGGATTTCTGCGATCTGGAGGGGGATAGGCTGAAGCCCTATCTGGAAGAATGGGGAATCAAGCTGGAGGATACCTGCATTTACGACCCCGACAATACCCTGTCTCTTTCTCAAAGCGGACTGGGTACCTCCCGTCCCATGTACAAGGTGAATTATTCGGAAGAGGCCGCTCCCATGACGGGAACGCTGTCCTCCGGAAATTTCCATCTTCGCTTTGAATTGGGCAAGACCCGTCCTTTGACCAAGCTTTTTGAGGAACAGCAGAACATTGCCGTTTATTCTCTTTTGACCACCTTTGACACCTCCTTTGCACGGGATCAGGTTCCTTCCGGAACGGATCTTTCCTTCGTCAAGAAGACGCCCGACGATGCGGCGGGACCCTTTGACGTGGGTTTGTTGGCCCTGCGTCATCGGTACGATAATCTGAGCGAATACGCCTCTTCCGTGGCGGTTTTCGGTTCGGATTCCCTGGTAGACGATTATTTCGTCACCAATATGGCTTCCGATAACCAGGCAACCCAGGAATATCTGACCCAGTTGGTCTTTTTCATGACGGCCGAAAGTGACGACACCTACGAGCATATTCCCACCGTCAGCCTGCTTTCCGCGCCTCTGAAGATCGACTCCAACTCGCAGATCGTGACGGTCTGGGCAATCACCGCGGGGGCCATTCCCTTCCTCTTTGCGGCAATCGGCTTTATTATTTGGAGAATTCGGAAACACTTATGATGAAACGACTTATTTTGTTGGGATTTGCCCTTCTTGCAGGGGTGCTTCTGATCTTCGGAATTCTGTGGATTTCCGACGTGGAACTGATGGAGCAGCCCCCCGAAGACACCCTGGATTTCGGATTTACCGTCAACGACGAGAATATCCGCATCTTCCGCTTTTCCCCCAAGAATATCGACTATATGGAGATTGAGAACGCACATCAGACCTATCGGGTGCGGATGGTCGATTCCAAGGTTCAGATCGTTGGATTTGAATCGGTTCCCCTGCTGACGGCCTCTGCTGCGGGGTTGTTTAACAGCGGCGAGACCCTGCGGTTGGATACCAAGATCCGGGAAAACTGCGAGGATATGGCGGAATTCGGACTGGAAGATCCTCAGGCCACCGTGACCATTCTGTCTCATACGGGCTCCGTTGCCAAGTTCCACATCGGGGATATGACTCCCAACCACGATTATTACTATATGTGCGTGGACGGGGAACGAACGGTTTATATTCTGGACACCCTCTTCGCGGAGCGTTATCTGAAGTCCGTGGTGGATTACTGCGATCTGAAGATTTATAAAACCTTCGTTCCTTACGAGGACTTCACCGCCCTCTCCATTACCTCTCCCGCAGGGGAATATTCCTTCCGTATTGCTACGGACGCGGAACGGGAAAGCGGCGTTTATTTCGGCGGCATTGCCATGGACAAGCCCTTCCATTGGGGGGCCGACGCGGAAGTGATCGAAGCCATCATGAAGACCATGGTGGGGCTGAGTGCCGATTCCGCCGTTGCTCTCGGCGTGTCCGACGGGGACCTTGCGCAATACGGTCTGGACGCGGCGTCCCGTACCGAAGTCAAACTTTCGGTTTACGCCGACGCAAACCCCACCATGTACAACAATCAGACGAATCCCTTCTACGATTCCACGAAGCCTACGGGAAAGTATACGGATTTCTCCGTGACCTACCGTCTGGGAAAGGTGGTGGACAATCAGGTTTACGTGATGTTTGAAGATCGGGACGTGGTATATACCATGCCCAAGGATACCTTCTCCTGGTTGGAAAAGAGACCCTATCAGTTCTGCAACCATATGCTGTTCGGAGAGTATATTTCCAAGCTCTCTGCGCTGGAAATCTCTACGCCCGAGGACACCTGGACTTTTACGTTGAAAAACGCCGATTCCAACGATAAAGAAGAACTGATCGTCCATTGCGGAAGCGTTTCGGTCAACGGAAAGCAGTTCCGCGCCTTCTACGCAAATCTGATGAGCATTTATCCCTCGGGGGAGGCTACCATGCCCGAAGGAAATCCCGAGGCAGCTCTGGAGATCCGCTATCTGCGGTCCAACGGTACGGAGGAAGTGGTTCGGTTCTACAAAATCGACGCCCGCAACTATGCGGCGGAGACGGGCGGCAGCGTCTTTTTGAGCGTCCGCGTCACGGAGCTGGACAAGGTTCTGAACGATATTCAGAAGCTTCTGAAGGGACAGACCATTCTTTCCTGATTGCAAAGCAAAATAAAAATTCCTCGGATTTCTCCGAGGAATTTTTTTGCCGTTTTTTTACTTTTTCAGTTTGTTTCCGACCACGTCGGCCAGGATTTCCTTGAACGCATCCAAGGTGATGGCGCCCAAATCCTCGCCCGATCTGTGACGGACGGAAATCGTGCCGTTTTCCATATCCTTGTCGCCCAGAATGACCATATAAGGCGTCTTTTCCATCTGTGCGGAACGGATCTTGTATTTCAGCGTGTTCTGGCTATCGTCCACGGAGACCCGGTATCCCAGAGCGGTCAGTTCCTTGCAGACCGTTGCGGCGTAATCGTTGGCACGGTCGGTGATGGTCAGAATGCGAACCTGCTCGGGAGCCATCCAGGTGGGGAGAGCGCCGGCATATTTTTCGATCAGATACGCAAGCGTTCTTTCGTAGCATCCCAGGCTGGTGCGGTGAATGATGTAAGGACGCTTTTTTTGGCCGTCCGCATCGGTGTATTCCATGCCAAACTGTTCTGCAAGAAGCTGGTCAACCTGAATGGTAACAATGGTGTCTTCCTTGCCGAACACGTTCTTATACTGAATGTCAAGCTTGGGTCCGTAGAAGGCGGCCTCGTCGATGCCGATGGAGTATTCCACATTCAGATCGTCGAGGATCTTGCCCATGATGCTTTGCGCTTCTTCCCACTGCTCGGGGGTGCCGATGTATTTTGTGCCGGCTTTTGCGGGATCCCATTGAGAGAAGCGGAAGGTGCAATCCTCCAGCATGCCAACGGTTTCCAGACAATATTTTGCCAGCTCCAGGCAGCCCTTGAATTCTTCTTCCAGCTGATCGGGACGGAGCATAAGATGCCCTTCGGAAATGGTGAACTGACGGACGCGGATCAGACCGTGCATTTCCCCCGAATCCTCGTTGCGGAAGAGGGTAGAGGTCTCACCCAAGCGCATGGGCAGATCTCGGTAACTGCGGGCGCGGCTCAAATAGGCCTGATACTGGAAGGGGCAGGTCATGGGACGCAGCGCAAAGCATTCCTTGCTTTCGTCGTTGGGGTCGCCCAAAACAAACATGCCGTCCAGATAATGATCCCAGTGGCCGGAGATCTTATAAAGATCACTCTTTGCCATCAAAGGAGTCTTGGTCAGCAAATATCCACGCTTCTGTTCCTCGTCCTCAATCCAGCGCTGCAGGGTCTGGATTACACGAGCGCCCTTGGGAAGCAAAATGGGCAATCCTTGTCCGATTTCATCCACGGTGGTGAAGTATTCCAGCTCGCGGCCCAGTTTGTTGTGGTCCCGCTTTTCCGCTTCTTCCGTCTGCTTGACGTATTCGTCCAGCTCGACCTGGTTGGGGAAGGCGATGCCGTTGATGCGGGTGAGCATCTTGTTGGCCTTATCGCCCTTCCAGTAAGCACCCGACTGCTGGGTCAGCTTGAAGGCCTTCACGCCCTTGGTGTAGGTCAGATGGGGCCCGATGCACATGTCGATATAGTCTCCCTGCTGATAGACGGAGATGGTTGCATCTTCGGCCAGATCGCCGATGTGCTCTTCTTTGTATTTTTCGCCCCGCTCCTGCATGAGCTTCACGGCCTCTTCCCGGGAAAGGGTAAAGGTCTTGATGGGGAGATTTTCCTTGGTGATTTTTTTCATTTCCGCTTCGATGCGGGGCAGATCCTCGTCGGTGAGCTTTACGTCACCCAAATCCACGTCGTAATAAAATCCCTTTTCCGTGGCGGGGCCGTAGGCAAAGTCCGCGTGGGGCCAGAGACGCTGGATAGCCTGGGCCATAATGTGCGCCGCCGTGTGGCGAATCACATGGAGCTGTTCCTCTTCGGGACACTCGGCAACGTGGCCGTCGTTGTACAGTACTTTCATGATATTTTCTTCCTTTCGGTGATATTACGAAATAAAAAACACCCTTAACGCATTTCTGCCTTAAGGGTGCAATAAATACACGGTTCCACCTTAACGTTTCACTCATTGTCTCTTTTACGCAGAGGTACGGCATCCCTTACTGGTTTCCGTTGGGGGATGCGGCTCGGGAGTGGTCTTCACACGGACCCTTGCATAAAGAACTCACAGCAAACGTTCTTCTCTCTGAATGTTCGGGTAGGGCTACTCTCTCCGTCAACGCCTTTGGATTACTTTATTATAATAGCACACTTTTTTCAATTTGTCAAGTGTTATTTTTCGTCAATGCCCAAAAAACGCATCAGATTGTCCTGATAAACCTTCTGACGGGATTCCGCACTGACGTTCAGACCGTCCATGGCGGCGCCGTCCAGATCCAGCCACTTTTTCGCGTATTTGGGATTATAGTGATCTGCCGAGCAATCGGTGCCGAACATCAGATGATCGTCAATGCCCCAGCTCATGCCGTAGATTTTTTCCATCAGATCCTTGCGGTAGGGCTCCTGGGGACCTGCGGTCAGATCCAAAAACATTTCGGGGGCTTCTTCCTTGGGCAGGGCGGGGGCAAACTTGAATTCCCCGTACAGGGCCAGACATTCGTCGGTCCAGGGCCATCCGCAATGCCCCATGGAGAATTTCAGATTCTTCACCGTCAAAAGATATTCCCAGTTCAAGGGACGGTTATATTGCGACGCCACCTGATTGTCGAACAGAATCCCCGAATGGAAGAGAACGGGCTTGTTTAATTCCGCGCTCTTGCGCAATAACCGCATGCATTTTTCTTCATATACGTAGAAATTGTTGCAGATGATCTTGAATCCCATAACCCCTGCGGCTACGGCCTGTTCCATCTTTTCCGGGATGTTTTCTTCGTCGGGATGGATCCAGAGAATGGGGAAGAGGCGATGGGTATATCCTTCCGTCCAGCCCCGCAGCTCTTCCATGCGTGCTTCAAAGGAGGAGCCCAATACGGGATGTTCTTCCTTGGGGGGATTGGAGAAAATGCATCCGCCGTAGATCCCTGCCTGTGCCATGTTGGCCAGAATGGCTTCCGGGTCGGGCTTTTCCATGTATTTGGTTCTCGCCCAGGAATGAATATGCATATCGTAAATTTTCATAGAAGGATCCTCCGAGAGGTCTTTTTTCCATTATAACGCATTTTCGGCGAAAAATCAAGAGGAAAAGAGATATTTTTTCTTCGTTTTCGGACAAAAAAGAGGACTCACCGTGTGGCGAGTCCTTGCGGTTACAGATACTGTCGGATGTCCACCGCCAGCTTTTCTTCCAGATTGATCAGCCGCTTGGTGATGTCCTTGGCCTTTTCGTCTGCCGCCTCGTATTCGTTCAGGTAGCGGTTGAGGGACTTGACTCCCATGTTGCATCCGTCGGTGATCAGATCGGCCACCGTCTCGTCGGAGCCGTCGATGGAAAGCTTGACGTTGGTTTTGATCCACGACATTCCCTTTGCCATGGGGTTCGGCTCCTTGCCCTGATCGTGGAAACGGTGCAGAGCCGCCTGGATTTCATCGTTGAGCTTGATGTGCTCGTTGCGGCATTGGGTCAGATATTGCTTCAGTTCCTTGGAATGCACCGCGTCCATCACGTCGTCGATGGAGGAGACGCCCATTTTGACCCCCGCGTCACATTCTCGCAGCAGTTTTACGGTATCCTGTTCGATCATGTTTTGTTCTTCCTTTCTATCGTAGGTAAGAACAGTATGGACGGATTTTTTGGAAAAATTCGTAGAACATATGCTGTTGGGTGGATTTTATGGAAAAAAGCACTTGCATTTGCAAGTGCTTTTTTCATGGGGTGGGTAGTGGAATTCGAATCCACGGCCTCCAGAGCCACAATCTGGCGCTCTAACCAGCTGAGCTATATCCACCATATATTTTATTGTTTCGTAAACTGGATGGTGCATCCGGAGGGACTCGAACCCCCGACCTATTGCTTAGAAGGCAATTGCTCTATCCAGTTGAGCTACGGATGCGAGTTTGGAGCGGATGACGAGAATCGAACTCGCACGACCAGCTTGGGAAGCTGGGGTTCTACCACTAAACTACACCCGCAAAGCAATTCAGCCTAACTATTATATCACAAATGCCCTCTGTTTTCAAGAGGGCAAACGGGAATTTTTTGTGACAAATTGCAGGGTTACGTCCGCATTTCCGTGAGAAAGGCCCGATAGCGGCGGGGGAGGAAGGAATCCTGCAGTTTTCGGTTTTCTCGGGCGGCGATGGAAACCGAGCGGAAATATTCCTTCCAGAGGGACTGAAAAACCTGCTCCGGTTCGGAGGGGGTGAGGGAAATTTTTTCGTCTGAGGCCAGCACCTTCCATTCCTCCCCGTTGTAAATTCCGTAAAGATTCCGCTTCACGTCCCGAATCAAAAAGGGCTGATCGGAAAAGCGGTGGGTGAAATGGGGCATGAGAAAGGGGAGAATGTTGTTGTCGGGGGCAAATTCCGCGCAGTATAACCCTTCCTTGCTCTGCGCAAAGCGCAAAAAGCCCAGCATGTGGTAAATTTCCAGCGTCACGCGGGCGGTCATATCACAAAAATCCATCACGTTGGGGTCTTGATAGCGTTTTTGCACTTCCGCTCCGTATTTGAACACCGAAAGGATCCAATAAAGCATTTTTCGGTTCCGCTCCGGGTCACAGGAGGCGTAGGCGTAGCCCAGATGATGGAGTCCGTCCATGCCCAACCGTGCGTAGATTCCCCGTTCCACCCGCAGGGACTTTGCCTCGTCGGGGCGAAGGGTGACGATTTGAGCCAGCAAAGGAGGCTCGCAGAGTTGTCCGTCGGTCATCAGGTCGGGGATGGATTTGGTGCGGTAGGCCTCAAAAACCGCCGTCAGAAAGCCGTCCAGGCCGCCGCTGTATTGATAGATCAGCATAAATTATCCTTTCAGAGTTGCCCCGTCAGAGCGGAGCGTTTCGTTTCCTGTAAAAGCAGGGCCGCGTCGGTGAGAGAAATCTGATTCGGGTCCTTGTTTGCAAAGGCAGGGGCCAGCAAATAGGATTTCAGCACCGCCCGATTTTCTCCGCAACCGTGATATTTTCCGTCGCAGGTGATAAAGTGGGCGGCGCGGCGCAGGACCACCCCCATGCGCTTCAGATCTTCGTAACGCAGGGTTGACACCTCCCGGGCGCGGGCGATCCGCCAGGCGGATTTGATCCCGATTCCCGGCACCCGCAAGAGCATTTCGTAGGGGGCGGTGTTGACCTCTACGGGGAATCGTTCGGGATGTGTCAAGGCCCATTGGGATTTCGGGTCTATGGAGGGATCGAAATTTTCTGCAGGATTCAGCAATTCTTCCGCCTGAAATCCGTAAAACCGCAAAAGCCAATCCGCCTGATACAGACGGTTTTCCCGAATCAGGTCAGGGGGCTTCACGGGCAGCAGAGAGGGGTTGCCCACGGGTACGTAAGCGGAATAATAAACCCGTCGCATGGCATAATTTCGATAGAGCCCCTCACTGAGCCGCAGAATCGTCCCGTCCGCATCCGCCGTGGCCCCCACGATCATTTGGGTGGTGTGGCCCGCGGGCAGGATTTTTGCCCGCCCCCGCGTCTCTTTCGACCTTGCCGAAAGGGCGGCCAGCCGTTTCATGGGGGTGAGAATGGATTCCTTGGTCTTTTGGGGCGCCAGCATCTTCAGCCCTGCAGACGAAGGCAATTCGATGTTCTCGCTCATGCGGTCGGCGTATTGGGCGGCCAGGTCTAACCATTGGGGATCGCACCCGGGAATGGCCTTCAGATGAATATAACCGTGAAAATTGTACTGAGTGCGCAGACGGATCACCGTTTCGGTCAGAAGCTCCATGGTGCGGTCGGGGGAGCGGAAGACCGCAGAGGAGAGGAAGAGCCCTTCAATATAATTTCTGCGGTAAAATCCCACGGTGATTTCGCACAGCTCTTCCACGGAGAGGGTGGCACGTTCCACGTCCTCCTCCCGTCGGCTGGCGCAGTATTTGCAATTGTAGATACATTCGTTGGACATGAGAATTTTCAGCAGTGACACGCACCGTCCGTCGGGGGTGAAGGAATGGCAGATGCCTGCGGGGGAGCAATCGCCCAGGGCGCCCTTCTTTCCTTGCCGTGCCGAGCCGGAGGAGGAGCAGGATACGTCGTATTTCGCCCCTTCGGTCAAAATTCGGACCTTATCCTCCAAGGTCTGACCTTGCAACGGCGTCGGAATTGTGATGTTTTTCATGGTTTTTCTCCAATATCGAACAGTTGTTTGATTGTATTATAGCACACTTGTTCGAGTTTTGCAAGAGGGGAGCGGAATATTTCAAACAAATTTACGAATATAGGAAGAAAATTCCGTTGATTAAAAATCTGAAAAACGGCAAAAACTTATAAAAATAAGCGAAAAAGAGAGGTTTAATGTGCTAAATTAAAACAACCAATGCATTTCTGACCTTATTTGACCTTTTTGGGGCTTGCGTTTTGGATGAAAAAGTTGTATACTGTATTTGCAAAGATCAAAGAAAGTCAAAGTCGAATTTGATCAAATTTTGCGGAGGTGTTTTATGAAATCCAGCGATCTGATTGCCGCCTTTCTTCTGGAGGCTCTGGAGGAGCAGGACGGAGCGTTGGAATTGCAACGCAACGAGCTGGCTCAGCGGTTCAACGTGGTGCCCAGCCAGATCAATTACGTTATTTCCTCCCGCTTTACCCCCGAGCGCGGTTATATAATTGAAAGCCGACGGGGCGGCGGAGGTTATATCCGCATCCAACGGGTGCGAAGCGATAAACGGACCCACATTATGCACGTGGTCAACGCCGTAGGGAAGAGCATCAACGCCTTCCACGCCGATCTGTTTCTGAAAAACATGATGGACTACGGCCATCTGACGGCGGGGGAGGTTCGTCTCATCCGCTCCGCCCTTTCGGAAAGTGCCCTCTCGTCCATCCCTCCCGAGCTGAGGGATTACGTGCGGGCCGATCTGTTCAAAAATATGCTCATCTCGGTTATGACCGAATAAGAAAAAGGAGTGAACGATATGCTTTGTGAAAATTGCAAAAAGAACACCGCAACCACCTATTTCAAGCAGACCGTAAACGGGAAGACCCGCGAAGTGTTTCTCTGCTCCGAATGTGCCGCGAAAATGGGCTTGGGCGATACCTTCTCCCATTTCGGAAATTTCGGCTTCGGCCTGTCCGCCATGTCCGATTTGCTGGGCGGATTTTCCGCGCCTGCGGCGCAAACCTGCCCCACCTGCGGCATTACCCTCAACGAGGTTTCCCAATCGGGTATGATGGGGTGTGCCGACTGTTACGATACCTTCCGGGATTATCTGCGCCGCCTTTTGCCCCGTATTTCGGGGAACAAGACCCATTGCGGCAAGGTCCCCCACGCGGCAGAGCAGCCCAAAGAAGCGGAGATTCCCTTGCTGAAAAAGCGGCTGGAAGAAGCCATCAAGACCGAAAATTTCGAAGAGGCAACGGTGTTGCGGGATAAGATCCGTGCTCTGGAAGCCCAAGAAAAATCCGAAGGAGGAGCGGACAAATGAGTGATACGAAGAATCCCGTCATCGACCCCCGCATGGTGGTCTCTTCCCGCATCCGTCTGGCCCGCAACCTGAAAAAATATCCCTTTCCCTCCCGTCTGGACGGGGAAAAGGCTCGGGAAATGAAGGAGGAGCTGCACCATCTTCTCAAGGAATATCCCCACGAGACTTTCGATTTTCTGGATATGAAAAATATTAATTCCGTGCAGGCGGGGGCGATGATGGAGGAACATCTGATCTCTCCCGAATTCTCCCGCAACGGGGAAAAATCCGCCCTGCTTCTGGGACGCAACAAATCCCTTTCGGTGATGATCAACGAGGAGGATCACCTGCGCATCCAGGCCATGGGAAGCGGTTCCTGCCTGGAAGAGCTGTACGAAAAAATCAGCGCGCTGGACGATTATATCGACGGCAAGGTGGAATACGCCTTCTCGGAAAAATACGGTTATCTGACCTCCTGCCCCACCAATCTGGGGACGGGAATCCGCGCTTCGGTGATGCTGCATCTGCCTGCTCTCACCCGTCGGGGGCTGATGGATCGGGTGATCCATTCCGTGTCTCAGGTGGGGATTACCGTCCGCGGCCTTTACGGCGAAGGCACCCAAGCGGGGGCATCTCTCTATCAGATCTCCAATTCTTATTCCCTCGGGATTAACGAGGAAGAGACCGTGGCCCTTCTCAACCGTATCGTGGCCCAGATCTGTGCGTCGGAGCAGAAGGCGCGGGAGCATCAGTTCCCTGATTTGCGTACCCAGGACGAACTGTTCCGGGCATACGGAATTCTGAAGGAATGCCGTATGCTCACCTCTGCCGAATTCCGCGCTCTGTATTCCAAGGTTCGCCTTGCGGCGGAGGAAGGGCTTCTGAATCTGAACAAGACCGATCTGGATCGGTTGTTCATCGAATGTCAGCCCTATAATCTGATGCTGACGGGGGAGACCGAGTCCGATTCGGAGCGGGATCAGCGCCGTGCCGCTCTGGTGCGGGAACGCATCGGGAAGCAGGAATAACACCAACCACACAAACACGAGGTGATGATTCATGTTCAATAATTTTTCGCAAAAAGCATCTATGGCTCTGAATTTTGCCCTGCAGGCCGCACGGGAATTGGGCCATTCTTATATCGGTACCGAGCATCTTCTCATGGGCTTGACCCAGACGGAGGAGAGCGTGGCGCAACGGGCGTTGACCGACGCGGGAATCACCGTGGAGGCGCTGGTGGGACGCATTGCCGAGTCGGTTGGCACGGGCACGCCCTCCAACGTGACGGGGCAGGATATGACTCCCCGTATGAAGAAAATTCTGGAGCAATCCTACGTGGAGGCCCGCCAGTTGGGGCATAACATCATCGGGACGGAGCATCTGCTTTTGGCCCTTTTGAAGGAATCGGACTGCAAGGCCGTGGAACTTCTGGAAGGGGAAGGGGCGGACGTGCGGGAGATTTCCGCCACCGTTCTGGAATTGTTGGGTATCGCCCCCGCAAGCTCTGCCAAAAAGGGCGGGAAGACCGCCCGGGGCGGAGAAAAGACCCCCGGACTGGATCAGTTCGGCGTGGATTTGACGGCTCAGGCACGGGAACGGAAGATCGACCCCGTTATCGGCCGCAGTGAAGAAATTGCTCGGGTGATTCAGGTTCTTTCCCGCCGTACCAAAAACAATCCCTGCCTTATCGGGGAGCCGGGCGTGGGCAAAACCGCCATCGCCGAGGGCCTTGCCCAGCACATCGTAGAGGGCACCGTCCCCGAAATGCTGAAGGATAAGCGGGTGGTGACGGTGGATATCGCCTCCATGCTGGCAGGGGCCAAGTATCGGGGCGACTTCGAGGAACGTCTGAAAAACGTGCTGGAAGAGGTGAAAAAGGCGGGGAACGTGATTCTCTTTATCGACGAGTTGCACGTCCTCGTGGGAGCAGGCTCTGCGGAAGGTGCCATGGACGCGGCCAACATTCTCAAGCCTTCTTTGGCACGGGGAGAAATTCAGGTCATCGGGGCCACCACCCTCAACGAATATCACAAGAATATCGAAAAAGACGCGGCTCTGGAACGCCGTTTCCAGCCCATCATCGTTGCCGAGCCCTCCGTGGAGGACGCCATTGGAATTCTGAAGGGTTTGCGGGATAAATACGAGGCCCATCACAAGGTCCGTATTACCGACGATGCCATTGAGGCGGCGGTGAAACTGAGCAAACGCTATATTCAGGACCGGTTCCTTCCCGACAAAGCTATCGATCTGATGGACGAAGCGGCGTCGAAATTGCGTATTTCCAACCTGACCTCTCCCGCGGATTTGAAGGAGAAGGAGGACGAAATCGCTCGTCTCGGTGCGGAAAAGGAAGACGCGGTAAAGAATCAGAATTTTGAGGAGGCCGCCCGAATCCGGGACGAAGAAAAGGCCAAGAAGGCGGAGCTGGAAGAACTGCGCCGCAAGTGGAGCGAGGAGGCCGCAGGGCGGGAATTGACCGTGGGGGCGGAGGAGATTCAGGAAGTGATCTCCCAGTCTACGGGCATCCCCGTGCGCAAGCTGATTTCCGAAGAAGGTCAGCGGCTTCTGAACATGGAATCCATTCTCCATCAGCGGGTGGTGGGACAGGACGAAGCGGTGGTTGCCGTTTCCCGTGCCATCCGTCGGGGCAGAGTGGGGCTGAAGGACCCCAAGCGTCCTATCGGTTCCTTCCTCTTCCTCGGACCTACGGGTGTGGGCAAAACCGAGCTTTCCAAGGCTCTGGCCGAGGTGATGTTCGGGGATGAAAACGCCATGATTCGCATTGATATGTCCGAATATATGGAAAAGCACACCGTCTCCCGTCTCATCGGTTCCCCTCCGGGCTACGTGGGCTACGACGAAGGGGGACAGCTTACCGAAAAGGTGCGCCGCAAGCCCTATGCGGTGGTGTTGTTTGACGAAATCGAAAAGGCCCATCCCGACGTGTTCAACGTGATGCTGCAGGTCCTTGACGACGGTCAGTTGACCGATGGGCAGGGACGGACGGTGGACTTCAAAAACACCGTCATCATCATGACCAGCAACGTGGGCGCCCGCAACATTTCCGAAAAGAAAAAGTTGATGGGCTTTGCTCCCTCCGACGGGGAATTCGAAAAGGCTCAGGAATCCATCCGCGAGCAGGTGATGGGGGAACTGAAACAGACCTTCCGTCCCGAATTTCTGAACCGCATCGACGATATGATCGTCTTCTCCCAGTTGAAGAAAGAGGACATTAAGGAAATTGCCCTGCGCATGACCGAATCGGTCCGCAACCGCCTCACGGATATGGGCATCACCTTGGAATTCGACGAATCGGCATTGGATTTGCTGGCGGAAAAGGGCTTCGATTCCGCTTACGGCGCCCGACCCCTCCGCCGCGCCATCCAGTCCATGGTGGAAGACACCCTGGCGGAAAAGATGTTGGGCGGCGACTTCGGCAAGGGCGACACGGTTTTCATCACCGCCGCCGAGGGCAAACTGGAATTTTCCAAACAACAGCAACCCGTAACCGAATAAAAAAACAGGACCGAAGGAGAAATCCTTCGGTCTTGTTTTATGCGGGAGAACCCCTTCCAGCGACGCTACGCTCTGCATTAGTTCGACTTAGCTAAAAATTCGGCGTCTCCGACTTGAATTTTTAGAGTCTCACTGAACCCACCACGCCGCACAAGGCAGGCGCGGCGGTCCCCCTTCCCCTTCCCTTGGCAGGGAAGTGGACGGCAGGCTCGGGTGTCAGATCCTCTCGATGTGCTTTCTTTTGGTTGATGTATCTTGGGTGATTCGTGCACAAAATTAAGCCTCCCCTTAGTAAGGGGAGGGGGACCGCGATAGCGGTGGAAGGGATTGACCGCCGTAGAGATTTTTTTGTGCGATTACGGATCGTAACATTTTCCGTGTCAATCCCCTCAGTCATCTGCGATGACAGCTCCCCTTACTAAGGGGAGCCATAATGAAGTGCCGCGCATCTCTTTTATTTTTTTCTTCAAAGAGGTGCTCTTTGTTTTGTGCATTTTGGGTAGTTTTCGCACCCGCCTTCGCCGTCTCCTTTTCGGTCACGAAAAGGGGAAGGGGGACCGACGGAAAGGGATTGCGAAGCAATTGCTTTTCGTTGGTGGAAGGGGTTTTGCTGGCTTGAATATGGAGAAAAAAAAGGCTCCCCGTGCAGGGGAGCCGAATTGCGACGATAAAGAAACAAAATTATTCTCCTTCGATGCCGTAGGCCTTCAGGAGTGTTTTTGCCATTTCATAATGGGTTTTGAGGGATTGGAGCTTCTTTTCCCAACGGAGGACGGCGATGGGGGCGGGGTCCTTTCGGTAGGGCAGGTGGCCGTCGATTTCGTAGGTGAAAGGACCTTCAAAGGCCGAATCGACGATGCCCCGCAGGAAACTGTCCCAATCCAAGGAGCCGTCGAAGAGGGTTCGGTGCTGGTCCCGTTTCCCGTTGTTGTCGTGAATGTGCACGGCCTTCAGATTTTTGCCCAAAGCCACCAATTCATCGTGTTGGTCAAGGCCTTGAATGTTCGCGTGGCCGATGTCCCAGCAGGCCCCGAACTTGGGATGCCCCAAATAGGCCACGAATTCGTTCAGGTCTTGGGCGGTCATGGGGAAATACTTTCCGCCGGTGTTGACCTCACAACTGTTTTCCAAAAGAACGTTTACGTCGAATCGCTCCATGGAGGGAATCAACGCCTCAAAAAAGGGCTTGTTTGCGGCAAAATAGGCTTCTTTGTCTTGGGGATATTGGAAATCACCTTCCCCAAAAGAAGAGTGGATAACGGCGTTTTGGATGCCCAGCATTCCGCAGGCCTCTATGGCCCGCAGGCAGGCCTTCAATCCCGCTTCTTTTCCTTCCCCGATCAGTTTGCAGGCGGGCAGATGGGCTTGCACCCATTGAATCCCCGCTTCCTCCGCGGTTTGTTTGACCGCAAGGATAATCTCTTTCCAATTTTCGCCCATCAAGGGGTGATTTGGCAGGTTCAGCATGTGATAAAAGCTGTAATCCAGATAACGGAATCCCGAATCCTCGTAGCATTCTACGGCACGGACGGGATCCTGCTCCACGTAGGGAAGCACTTCGGCGATGGTGGTGGCAATCTTCATAATTTTACTCTTTTCTATACCGTTTTGGTTTAGATGCTTTCGATGAACTTGTCAATGCCCTCTTCGGTGGTCAGATCGGGGGTATCGGCAACCTTTTTCAGGGTCCAGACCTCGGTCAACTCGCTCATGCCCCCGGGGGCCACGTCGCTCAAGGGGGAGAGACTTTCGATTTCGATGAATTCCGAGTTGGTGTAGGTCTCAAAGGAGCAGTTGTGGTCGGGGTAGACGGCGTCGGGGTGATAGGTGGGCCAATATTTGGTAAAAACCTCACCGTTCCGCAGATAATGCACCGTTCCTTCTTTCAGATCAAAGCCCAGCTTGAAGGGCCGTTCCGCCGTGGGGTCCTGGGTGACGGTGACGTATTTGTCAAACCACTTCACCCGTTTGTCTCCCAGATTGGTGTAGGGCCAGACTTCCACGGTGCGGTTGGAGAGGAGTTTGGTATCGTCGGTGTTCATGGGGATAATCTCCGTTCCTCCCTGCGCGGACACCGTAAGCCCCCAAAGGGCAAACCGTTTCGGTTTATCTGCCACGTTGACCGCGCGCATGGTTACGGCCATGGTGGGTTCGTCCTCCGCCATGATGATTTCCAGCTCTTTTGCCACCCCGTTTTCGGTCTCTTCGGGGGGATAGAAGGTGACGGTATCTTCTTCCGCCTCGTATTCCACGGGGGCCAGATCGGGATAATAGGATTCGGGATAGGACTCGGGGGAAAGCCAGATGCGGTGGCCGCCCAGATTTTCCCACGCCTTGCCTTTGCCGAAGAATTCTTCAAATTTTTCGTCGGTCAGACTGCCCAGTGCCTTGCGGTCGTCCCGCATGAAGTTCTGTCCGCCCACGAATCCGAAGCGGGTGATGCGGGGGCCCACGCTCAACGTCACGTAGGCTTCCACGATGCCGTTGGAAATGGCCAGAACGGCGCCGTAGTCCTTGTAAGAGTCGATTTTCCGAATGTTAATCATATTACCGTTCCTTTCGGTTCAGCATGGATTCCAAAGATTCCATGGTTTTTTTGTCGGGCTCGGGGAGGTGTGCGAAGGGGAAGGGGAGATTCAGCGCGTCGTATTTCGTCTGACAGATTTTGCGGAAGGGGAGAAGCTCCACCCTGTCCACGCAAGAATACTGTTCCCGAATCGCCTTCAATGCAAGGATGTTTTCTTCGTTATCGTTTAAGGTCGGGATAATCACCTGCCGCAGAGTGGTGGGGATGGATTTTTCCGCAAGATAAGCCAAAAATTCCATGGGCTTATCCAGAGAACACCCCACGTGACGGCGGTATAATTCGTCCTTCGTGTACTTGATATCCAACAGCACCCGATCGGTTTCTTCCAGGAGATTTTTCACCGCATCGTTGAAAAGGCTTCCCGACGTATCTAAGCAGGTGTGGATTTCGTTTTCGTGGCAGAGGCGGAAAATTTCCGTTGCGAATTCCGCCTGCAGCAGCGGTTCGCCTCCCGTCAGGGTGATGCCGCCCTCCTTGCCGAAATATTCCTTGTAGCGGATAGCTTTTTCGGCGATTTGCTCTGCCGTATATTCCGTGCCGCCCTTCGGGTCCCACGTGTCGGGGTTGTGGCAGCATCCGCACCGCAGAGGGCACCCCTGCAGAAAAACGGTGAAGCGGATTCCCGGTCCGTCCAGAGCGCCTAAGCTTTGGAAGGAATGTACGCGGCCGATCATACGGACTGATGGAAGGTGCGGCTGATGACTTCCCGCTGCTGTTCCTTGGAAAGCTTGTGGAAGTTGACGGCATAGCCCGAAACGCGGATGGTCAGATTGGGGTATGCCTCCGGGTCCTCGTAGGCCTTCATCAGCGTTTCGCGGTTCAAGACGTTTACGTTGATATGATGGGCTTTTTTCGCAAAATAGCCGTCCAGAATGGACACCAGATTTGCGATGCGCTCCTCCTTGGTGTGCCCCAAAGCCTCGGGGGTGATGGAGAAGGTGTTGGAAATGCCGTCGCGGCAATCGTTATAATCCAGCTTCGCCACGGAGTTGAGGGATGCCAAAGCGCCGTTTTCTTCCCGATTGTGCATGGGGTTTGCGCCGGGGGCAAAGGGTGCGCCGGCGGCTCTTCCGTCGGGGGTGGCGGCGGTGTTTTTGCCGTACATTACGTTGGAGGTGATGGTCAGCACCGACAGGGTGTGCTCCGCGTTGCGGTAGGTGGGGGTCTTGCGCAACTCGGTGATGGTCCGATGGGTAAGGTCTTTTGCGATCAGATCCACCCGATCGTCATCGTTTCCGTATTTGGGGAAATCCCCTTCCGTGGTAAAGTCCACGATGAAGCCTTCCTCATTGCGGTTTGCTGTGACCTTTGCGTATTTGATGGCGCTCAAGGAGTCGGCCACCACCGAAAGCCCCGCAATGCCGAAGGCCATGAAGCGGCCCACGTCCGTATCGTGGAGGGCCATCTGGGTTTTTTCGTAGGCGTATTTATCGTGCATGTAGTGAATGACGTTCATGGTGTTGACGTAAAGTCGGCTCAGCCATTCCAGATAGATCGAAAACCGTTCGTTGACCGTGTCGAAATCCAGAACCCCTTCCAGAACGGGCATCTGAGGGCCGATGTGCATCTTGCTCGACACGTCGTACCCGCCGTTGAGGGCAATCAGCAAAAGCTTTGCCAGATTGCAACGGGCGCCGAAGAATTGCATCTGCTTGCCCACCTTCATGGCGGAAACGCAGCAGGCAATGGCGTAATCGTCCCCGTAAAGGGGCCGCATTACGTCGTCGTTTTCGTATTGAATGGAGTCCGTGTCCGCCGAAACCTTGGCGCAGAAGGCCTTGAAGGGGGCGGGAAGCGCGTTGGACCAAAGGACCGTCAGATTGGGCTCGGGGGAGGATCCGAGGGTGTACAGGGTGTTGAGGATGCGGAAGCTGCTTTTGGTGACCAGGGTTCTGCCGTCCTCGCCCATGCCTCCCACCGCTTCGGTGATCCACATGGGGTCTCCGCCGAACAGTTCGTTGTATTCGGGGGTGCGCAGATGCCGTGCCATCCGAAGCTTGATGACGAAATCGTCCAGAATTTCCTGAGCGCCCTCTTCCGTCAGAGTGCCGTTGGCCAGATCCCGTTCGATATAAATATCAAAGAAGGTGCTTACCCGTCCCAGGGACATGGCGGCGCCGTTTTGTTCCTTGATGGCGCCCAGATATCCGAAATAGGTCCACTGGACGGCTTCCAGGGTGTTTGCCGCGGGACGGCTGATATCGTAGCCGTACATCTGCGCCATTTCCTTCAGATAGCCCAGGAATGTGATCTGTTGATACAGTTCTTCGTCTTGGCGGATGGTTTCCGTGTCGAAGGCTCGGTTGCCCAACCGATTTTTATCTTTTTTCTTCTCTTCGATGAGCTTGTCTACCCCGTACAGGGCTACGCGGCGGTAGTCTCCGATAATGCGGCCCCGTCCGTAGGCATCGGGAAGCCCCGTGATGACGTGACATTTGCGGGCGGCGCGCATTTCGTCGGTATACGCGCGGAAAACCCCGTCGTTGTGGGTGGTGCGGAATTTGAATTCCTCTTCCACCTTCTGGCTCAGCTTATAGCCGTACGCCTCGCAGGCCTGCCGTACCATGCGGATGCCTCCGAAGGGGTTGACGCTCCGCTTCAAGGGACGGTTGGTCTGCAGTCCCACAATCAGTTCGTTGGCCTTGTCGATGTAGCCCGGGGAGAAGCTGGTCAGGGACGAAACGGTGGCCGTGTCAATATCCAGAACGCCGCCGTATTGGCGCTCCAGAGCAAAAAGGGACTGCACCTTTTTCATCAGATCGTTGGTTCGGGGGGTGGCGGAAGCCAAAAAGCCGTCGTCCCCCGTATAAGGCTTGTAGTTGGTTTGGATAAAGTTGCGGACGTTGATCTCGTCCTGCCAGACTCCTTTGGAAAATCCGTTCCAGTTTTCGTGGTTCATTTGCGTTGCCTCCTGTTCCGATCTGCCCAACAAAAAAGGGCAAATCAGCTTTTCCTGATTTGCCCAGACGGTCGGCTTTGATACTCTTACATTCCCTTGCGGTACTCCGCAAAACCCGTCAGTCATGTAAAAGCTGTTTCTTCTTTATAGTTCTATTATACACGAATCCTTCCCTTTTGTCAAGGGGCGATCTCAAAAAATTGCTACGATTTTTTGAATTTTCCCGCTTCTTATTTCTGCCCGAAGCGGTTGATTGCGTCGTTGACGGGGAAGGGGGAGATCCAGGCCTTGTTTCCATCCTTGTCGGTCAGCTCGATCCGCACGAAACAGTCGCCTTTCGCAATTTCGTAGGTGTATTCCGTGGCGCCCTCGGGGGAGAATTCCGCCCGCTTGGAGACCCAGGGAGAATTGGAGAAAAAGACGGCGGACACGCATGCGGAGCAGGTCACCGTTACGCGGCCGTCTTCCACCGCAACCTGCTTGACGAGAGGGCCTTGGGAAGCGTAAAATTTCCCGTTTCTCAAGGCTTTCACGATGCCTTCCACGGAGAAATCCTCGGTCTGGATCATGGTGAAGGACTTGCATTCGTCCCCATCGTACCAATGGCAATCGTCGGTGGCGATTTGGGGGATCAGGTATCCTTTGCGCGCCACCAGATCCAGCAGATCGGAGGAGTCCGCCCGGTCGGGATTGTGGGGGAGCCCCGAGGTGGTGTTGAAGACCTCCACTGCAAAAATATTCCGCAACGCCGCAATGTCTTCGGGCTGATTCAGACTCCATTGAGGATGGGCTAAAAAGGCGCTTCCGCCCAATTCTTCGATGCGGTCGATCAGTTTTTGGGGATGCACCGTTTTGTTCGGATTCGGGAAGGTGGTCCCTTCGGGCAGATTCAGACCGATGATGTGGAAGCACTCTTTGTTGTCTCCGTAATAGGTGTCCAATTCCGCGGCGGAAAGGAGGATGAACTCTTTTTCCACCTTGGCAGGAGAGACCTTCCAATGGTCGGAGAAGGCCAGAATCTGATATCCCTTTTCCCGAAAGAGCTTTTCGGTTTCCTCGGGGCTTTTCCGTCCGTCGGACACGGTGGTGTGGGCGTGAAGATTCGCTTTATACCAGGAAGTGTTGTCGCAGAAGAATTTCATAAAAGATCGGTCCTTTGCTTTTTTTTACAGTATACCGCAGGGTTGTGTCTTTTTTGCGGAAACGGAGGCACGCTTTTGTGACGAAATAAATTGCACCTCCGAAGAGGTGCTTTTTATATAAGGACAATTCATTTGCGTATGTATTTCTCAATAAAATCTTCCCAGGGCGTCTCTCCGCAATAATCGGAAGGGTCGTATTTGTGCTTTCCTTCTCCGTTTTTCCCTACGGAGTAGAAATACAAACCTTTTTCTGCGATGATATCGTAACCGCCGTCGGAATAAACGACGGCAACGATGTATCCTTCGTAATCGGAACCGCCATCCATCGGAATGGGAAGAAATACGGTTTCCTCTTCAAATTTCAATGCAACAAGTTCATCCAAAAAAGCAGAATTCGCTTCGGATTCCAAAACGAAAACAGGGGTGTTTTCCTGGCGAAAAAGATTGACGTCCCCTTCCGAATACGCGTGGTCGGGTTTGTAAATTTCAATCGCTTGTACTTGATCCGTTTTCTGTGAAAGTTTCGGGGTTTTTTGCGTTGTCACGGTGCAAGCGGACAAGCTGAAAACCAATGTGAGAAGAATCAGTACGGAGAATGTTTTTTTCATCTCGACGTTCCCTTTCCGTATTTTTATTTCCCATATTCCAGCATGGCGTCGATGGCCCGCTGTGCGTTCTTTCGCAGGGTCTCGGGTAGGAGAATCTCTTCCCCGCCCCGCCCCAAAAGACAGTTGTAAACCTCCGTTAAGGTGGTCAGCTTCATATCGTTGCAGATGCAGGTCTTGGAGAGGGGGTAGAATTTCTTTTCGGGATAATCGAACTGCAGGTGCTGCACGATGCTGTTCTCCGTTCCGATGATGAATTCCTCCGCAGGGCTGTTTTTCACGTATTTCAGAATGCCCGTGGTGCTTCCCGCGTAATCTGCGGCGGCGGTCACCTCGGGGCGGCACTCGGGATGGACCAGCAGAAGGGCCTTGGGGTGAAGTGCCTTTGCCTCCTGCACCTCTTCTGCGGTGATTTTCGTATGAATGGGGCATCCGCCCTCGATGAAGCGAAAGCTCTTTTCGGGGACTTGATTTTTCACCCATTGACCCAGGTTGGGGTCGGGGATAAAGAGAACCTTTTCGGAGGGGAGATTTTTCACGATCTGCAGGGCCGAGGCCGAGGTGACGCACACATCACATTCTCCCTTCAACTCCGCCGTGGTGTTGATATAGGCCACCACCGTATGGTCGGGGTTCTGTTTTTTCAGTTCCCGCAATTCCTCTACGGACAACAGCTCCGCCATGGGGCATCCCGCCTGGGGATGGGACAGAAGAACGGTCTTTTCGGGGGAGAGGATTTTCGCCGTCTCCGCCATAAAGCGAACTCCGCACATCAGAAGGGTCTTTTGGGGTGCCTTTTGGGCAAGCTCGCTGAGTCCGTAGGAATCTCCCACGTAATCCGCCACTTCCAGAATATCGTGGCTCTGATAGGCGTGGGCAAGGATGCACACGTCTTTCTCTTTTTTCAATTTGAGGATTTTATCCTGTAATTCACGCGTGGTGAACATAAAAATCGCCTCCGTTCGCCTTATTATACACCATATTTGCAAATTTGTCAAGTTTTCTGTCTTGACATGTGTAAAGTTATATGGTAAAATAGAGGGGAAATCAACAGGAGGCATCTATGGAAACCGATATTTTAATCGTCGGCTGCGGATGCTCGGGGCTTTATTGTGCTCTGAATCTGCCGCACGACAAGAAAATTACCGTTATCACCAAATCCACCGCCGATTACAACGATTCCTTTTTGGCGCAGGGCGGCATTTGCGTGTTGCGGGATGAAGAGGATTACGATTCCTTTTTTGAAGACACCCTGCGGGCAGGACATTACGAAAACCGCGAGGAGAGCGTGCGGATCATGATCTCCTCCTCTCAGGACGTGATTCGGGATCTGTTGTCTTACGGCACGGAATTCAACCGTATGCCCGACGGATCCTTGGATTTCACCCGGGAAGGGGCCCATTCCCGTCATCGGATCTTGTATCATCAGGATATTACGGGGAAAGAAATCACCTCAAAACTGTTGCAGCAAGCGCAGCAGCGGGAGAATATCACCCTATTGGAGCATACGGAGCTGGTGGATCTGATCGTGGAGGAGGGAAAATGCCTGGGCGGCGTGATTGTCCGTCCCGACGGTGCCCTTGAATCGGTCTTTGCGGGGTATACGGTCCTTGCCACGGGCGGCGTGGGCGGCTTGTTCCGCCATTCCACCAACTACCGCCATCTGACGGGGGTTGCCCTTGCTCTGGCGTTGCGGCACGATATCGAACTGGAAAATATTGATTATATCCAGATCCACCCCACCACCTTCTATTCCGAGGACGAAGGGGTTCGTTCCTTCCTGATCTCCGAATCGGTTCGGGGGGAAGGAGCAAAGCTGTATAACAAAAATATGGAACGCTTCGTGGACGAGTTGTTGCCCCGTGATCTTCTGACCGAGGCCATTCTGGAGCAGATGAAAAAGGACGGCACCGACTTCGTGTGGGAGGATCTTCGCCCCATTCCCGAGCAGGAATTGCGGGAGCATTTCCCCAACATCGTGGCCTACTGTGCCGAGCACGGCTACGATCCTACGAAAGAATGCATCCCCGTGGTCCCCGCCCAGCATTATTTCATGGGTGGCGTGAAGGTGAACAAGGACAGCAAAACCTCCATGGAAGGGCTTTACGCCGTGGGGGAGACGGCCTGCAACGGGGTGCACGGAAAAAATCGGCTGGCCAGCAATTCCCTTTTGGAAAGCTTGGTCTTTGCCAAGCGGGCGGCGGAGGAAATGACGGGAAATCCGCGGGAAATTCCCCCCGCACGGGACGTGGATCTCACGCCCTACGCAGACCTTCCCGCGTGGAAGGCAGAAAACAAAAAAATGGTATTGGAAGAAATCGACAGGAGGAAGAAAGAACGTGTTTGATCAGGCTACGATGAAATTGAAAGTGGATCCTTTGATCCGTATGGCTTTGGAGGAGGACATCACCTCCGAGGACGTTTCCACCAACAGCGTCATGCCCACCGCTACCATGGGTGAGGTGGATCTGATCTGCAAGCAGGACGGAATTCTGTGCGGCGCACAGGTCTTCGCTCGGGTGTTTACCCTGCTGGATGAATCGGTCAAGACCGAATTTTACGCCCAGGACGGGGACGCCATTTCCAAGGGGCAGTTGATCGCCAAGGTGCGCGGGGATATCCGCGTTCTTCTTTCGGGAGAACGGACGGCGCTGAATTATCTGCAGCGTATGAGCGGCGTTGCCACCTATACCAAGTCCGTGGCTGCTCTGCTGGAGGGGACGAAAACCAAGCTTCTCGACACCCGAAAAACCACTCCAAACAACCGCATTTTTGAGAAATATTCCGTCCGTATCGGCGGCGGAAACAACCACCGTTATAACCTTTCCGACGGGGTCCTTCTGAAGGATAATCATATCGGAGCCGCAGGCGGGGTGAAAGAGGCGGTTTGGATGGCCAAGGCCTACGCCCCCTTCGTTCGCAAGATCGAAGTGGAAGTGGAAACGATGGACATGGTCAAGGAGGCGGTGGAAGCAGGGGCTCATATTATCATGCTGGACAATATGAACCACGATCAGCTGAAGGAGGCCATCGCCTACATCGACGGCCGCGCCGAGGTGGAGGTTTCGGGCAACGTGACCAAGGAGAATATCGCCAAACTGACCGACCTTGGGGTGGATTATATTTCCAGCGGCGCTCTGACCCATTCCGCGCCGATTCTGGATCTTTCGCTGAAAAACCTGCACGCCGTATAAGGAGGGTTTTATGAACGCAGAAGAACGAAGAAAGGAAATTCTGGATTGTCTCACCCGTGCTCAGGGGGCGATTTCCGCCTCCAGCCTTGCACAGCAATTCGGTGTCAGCCGTCAGGTCATCGTGCAGGATATTGCGTTGCTTCGGGCGAAGGGGATCGGTGTGGATTCTCTGGCCCGCGGATATATGCTGCAGCGTGCCGCCCCCGTGCAACGGATTTTTAAGGTGCAGCACGCCGACGAGGACGTGGAAACCGAACTGAACCTCATCGTGGATGCGGGAGGGGCCGTGGCCGACGTGTTCGTGTCCCATAAATATTACGGCACCGTGCGGGCGGAGATGAACATCCGTTCCCGTTTGCAGGTCCGCCGCTTTTTGGAGGACATCACCTCGGGCAAATCCAGCCTCTTGAAAAACGTCACGGCGGGATATCATTATCACACCGTCACCGCTGACAACGAGGAGACTCTGGACCACATCGAAGGGGAATTGCGTGCCCACGGCTTTTTGGCCCCCTTGCAGGATTACGAACCTCAGGGCGTGTCGAAGGAATAACGAAATAAAAGAAAAAGCGTCCCGCAACAACCGTTGCGGGACGTGTGTGTTTTTTAGGGGTAAATTGCAATGTTGACGTAACAATCGGTTTCTTTGTCAACGGTAATCTGTATGACTGCAGGAATTACGAGCATTCCGGAGGGAAATCCTTCGATTACAAGCTCTTGTACCTGTTTTTGATTTGCTTTCAGGCTTAGTTCTGCCGTTTTTGTTTCAACCATTATAACGGAATCGCCACTCATTACCGGGCCTAAATCCAGATGCACGGTTTTATCTTTTTTAGAAAGAAGAGAGAGTTTTACATTGTATTTCGGGGATGATTTTTTGTCGGTTGCCGGAATTTCCACGATTTCTTCAATGAAAACTTCAATTTCGTGTTTTCCTTCAAAAAGGTATTCCTGCTCAAGTGTTCCGTTCTCTAAGGCTGCACGGTATCTGGTCATGGGGGCGTACTCGATGGCCATATTAAGCATTTTTATCAATTCTTCGGAAAGTTCAACCTCCTTGCCTTCCCCCAGGTGCGTTTCTACCTTGCAGAGGAGTTTGGTCGTTCCTTTTCGAACGTAGCGAAACATAACGTCCCGTGCGATAAACCAAGTGACACTGCCTTTGTTAACGAGGATATCTATTTTTTCTGCAAAGCCTTCAAAATGACGTTGGGGGATTTCTTGATCAGAAAACTTTTCTACAGTCACGCCCGTTTCGGGAGCCTGAAGAAGTTTTTCGATCAACCCTTCCGTCCATTCGTCCGAAAGTGTTTTGGTTCGAATTCGAGAACTAACGCTTACGGGGATCGTGGTTTCGTGAATCTGAATCGTCAACGTCTCGTATTCCACGGGCGGTTCTTCTTCTGTGGTCACGGAAGCGGGTTGAGAATCGGTGGAAACTTCCGTGTCCGTAATTACGGTTTCCGTGTCCGCGTCGCTGTTTGCGTCTGTGGTTGCGGTGTCGGAAAGGGTTTCCGAAAGGGCAGGCTCACCCGTGGAAAGCGTGTCGGTAGGTTCGGGTTCGCCGCAGGCAACCAAGGAAAGGGTCAGCAGGAGAATCAGAAACAGAGAACATAGTTTCTTCATAGATGGGCCTCCTTTTTTAGTTTGTCCCTATTTTAATTATATCATAGGTTGCGTCTTTCTGTCAAGAGGGCGCGGCGTTCAAGGAAGGGACTCTTATTAGTTAAACACAATTTTTATGTGACTGTCTGTAGTGTTGCCGTCTACGAAGACGTATATATTCAAATTAAAAGATACGATCTCCCATCCGGAAAACTCAAATTCCAGAGTTTGTTTTTCATTTGCTTTCAGTTCTACGGTTTTCATATCTAAAGATCCAATATTGTCTTCGCTTTGCTGAGATTCAAGGGAGAGCCTTACAGATTGGTCTTCCTCGGAAAGTAAGGAGTATTTGATTCTGTATTTTTTGGAGGACAGTTTGACGATTTCTTCAATAGAAAATTCAACCTGTTGTTCCCTTTCAAAAACGTGTTTTATTTCAAGATTTCCGTTTTCCCAAGTTCCCAGATAGGTGTTTGTCGGAGCATAATAGAGGGCAATTTCAAGTTGTTCCTTTAATTCGTCGGAGAGAGCGATTTCTTTGCCGTCCCCCATATAGGTCTCTACTTTACAAAACTCCTTGTCTTTTATATAGCGGAACATTACGTTTTCTACAAGGATCCATCTGGTTCCTCTGTCGATGTCCAGACCTTCTGCAAAATCCTCAAAATGAAGAGGGGTTATTTTCTTGTCGGACAACTTTTCTACGGATGCACCCGTTTCAGAGGCTTGAAGCAGTTTTTCAATCAACTCTTCCGTCCACGCTCCCGAAAGCGTTTTTGTTTGGATTCGAGATTTGACGGCAAACGGAACCGTACAAACATGGGTTAATATCTTCAGTGTGCCGTCTTCTACGGGAAGCAATACCACCTCCTCAGACGAGGTAGCGGAATCTTGGGAATCGGTAGAGATTTCCGTTTCCGTGTCGGGCTCAGTCTCCGTAGGGGGAGCTTGCGTGTCGGATTGGTTGTCCGTATTCGAGACGGTCTCCGTGGGAGGTGCATCTGTGGAAAGCGTATCGGTGGATTCGGGTTCGCCGCAGGCAACCAAGGAAAGGGTCAGCAGGAGAATCAGAAACAGAGAACATAGTTTCTTCATAGATGGGCCTCCTTTTTCGTTTTATTTCTACTTTAATTATATCATAAGTAGCACTTTTCTGTCAAGAGGGGCGTTTGCTCAATAAATGTCCTCGCAAATCCAGCCGTCAAAATCCTTCTTGGCTTCTTCCAATTCTTCCTTGGTGCGTACCGTCCAGCCGATGGGCAGGGCACGGAAAAATTTGGTACAAAGGCGAAAGGAAAGAGCCTTGGGATAACGGATGTCAAAGGCGATGAAGTCGGGACGGGCGAGGAAGTTGAGCAGGAGATTTTTGACGGCAAAAAACTGGATTTTGCTCCCTTTTTCCTTGTGCCCGAAGAAATCCGAGGACAACTGTCCCCGCAGGTTTTGGGGGCGGTTTTTCTTCATCCAGCGGATGGCCAAAGGGTGGAAGGATTCGATGCAATAGGGGCCTTTATAGTGATCCAGAATTTCAAAGGCCTTGGGGCAGACCGAAAGGTCGAAGCCGGGGATTTTGATCTCGATAATCAGCGGAACCTTTCCGTCCACAGCGGCAAGCACCTCTTTCAGGGTGGGGATTCCGTCTTTCTGCCCGTGGAGGGACATGCTTCCCAACTCCGCGGCGGTGTAGTCTTTTACCTTTCCGTCGATTCCCGTCATGCGGTTGAGGGTGAAATCGTGAAAGACCATCACTTCCCCGTCCTTGGAGAGTTGAATATCCAGCTCAATGCCAAGCCCCCGCTCCACGGCACCCCGAAAGGCGCGCAGGGAGTTTTCGGGAACGTCTTTGGTGTGAAGTCCCCGATGAGCAAATTCTTTCCCCACGAAGGGGGTATCGTCGGGGCGTTTTCTTTTGGCGCGGGGCGCGATCATCCACAGATAAATCAGAAACAGCACCGCAAGTCCGCCGAGAACGCCCAAGGCGATCCAAAGCCCGATCATGCTTCTTCCTCCGCAAATTGATCCATAATGTTTTTCTTCCCCTCGGGCTTGGAGTCTCCGTGCTTGACGAAGAGCATGGTCACGAAGGACAGGGCTACGAAAATGGCGGCGTAAGGGAAGAGGGTGGTCATGGCCACGTTATCCATGAAGATGCCCGACAGGGTGGGCGTCAGGGATTGGGCGGCCATGGAGGCGGTGTAGTAATATCCCGTATATTTTCCCACGTCTGCGCCCGTGCACATTTCCACCACCATGGGGAAGGAGTTTACGTTGATGGTGGCCCACGCCACGCCCGCAAGGCAGAACATAATGGACATCAGCCAAGCGGGAGAGGATGCGGTCATGAAGCATCCGGCCAAAAAGGCGGTAAAGAGCATGGCGATTCCTGCCAGAATGGTCTTTTTGCGGCCGATTTTAGAGGCGATCATCCCTACGGGCAGGTACGCCGCGATGGCGGCAACGTTGGCCAAAAGCAGGGTGGTCGTGGCGTCTTTATCCAAAACGTTTTGCGCGTAAACGGTGTATTTGGAGGTGACGGCGTTGTAGCCGAAGAACCAAAGGACGATGGAGGCAAGCATGAAAATCAGACTGAACAGCTTCGCCTTGTCCAGTTTTTTTCCGCCCTTTGCGGGTTCTTTTTCTTCGTCCTTGTCAAGTCCCAACGCAACGCTTTGTGCGTGGGCTTCCGCGGCCCATTTCGGCTCCTTCACGGTGAAGGTGAAGATCAAAAGGGCAACCAGCATCAGAAGTCCCACGATGGCGTATACGCCCGTGTAGCTCATATAAGCGTTCTTGACCTTGGAGATGGCCATCACCGACCCTAAGCCCAGGACGATGATTCCTCCCGCGTTGCCCATCAGATTGATGACGGCGTTTGCTTTGGAGCGCAGGGGCTTCAGAGTCACGTCGGGCATCAGCGCCACGGCAGGCGTGCGGAAGGTTGCCATGGAAATCAAAAGCAGCAGCAGAATGCCGAGGAAAATAAACAGCGTCGCGGGGGCTTGATCGGTAATCGCGGCGGCGCAGGCCTGGCGGGCAGGCACCACGTGGCGGATATACAGATTGACGTCCACTTCCCGTCCGAAGGCGTTGATTTCCGTGGTTTTGGATTCCGTCGTCAGTTGGGAAAACTCTTCCCGGGTGTACAGGTCCGCAAGCTTATAGCTTTCTCCTTCCGGAGTCTGCAGAAGGGTGTCTTTCTGCTCGTCGTAGATGATCTCCATGGTGGCGGGATCGTTGATGGCAGAATAGCGCTCAATCTGTTTCAGCTGGGCGTTGTCCGCAAAGGAAAGCCCGATCAGCAGGGCGACGGCCAACACCGTTCCCACGCGTACGAAGGGGGTTCTGCGGCCGCTTTTCCCTTTGTGTCGGTCGGAAATCGCCCCAAACAGGGGGAGCAGGAACAGGGCCAAAATGTTGTCGAGGGCCATGACGACACCCGACGCAGTTTGGCTCAGCCCGAATTTGCTGGTCAGGGTCATGGCGATGGTTACGTCGTAGATCTGCCAAAATGCACAGATAAGGAAGAAGGCAAAGCCTACGAGGACGGTGCGTTTGTAGTTCAGTTTCATAACGGACCTCTTTTTTCTTGATTATTGTTCCCACCAGAAGATGGGGGCAGGTTTCCAGGTAGGACGGGCCACGCGCCCTTCGTTGAGGGCGATATGTTCCCGACAGAAGGGGCGGATAGCGGAGGTTTTTGAATTCCCCGTATGATAGAGTTTGTCCAAAATTTCGAAGAAATCCATGGCCCGCTCGGTGATGCGGTTCTGATTGCGCACCAGCTCCGCGTCGATCTGTGCCCGCAGAAGGATCTGCTTCCATTTGATCGCGTTCCGACCGGCTTCGTTTAGGGCTTCGTTCAACTCTATTGCAAGGGCTTCCGCTCCTTCGGCGGCGGATGGATCGTGGAGACGAACCTCCTTTTCCGCCTGTTGGAATCCGAAGGCGTCACGGCAGAGTCCCTGCTCCAGTGCACGGATCAGCTCCACGCCCTTGTCCAGATCTTCTTCGGCCATATAACATTCGTACCGCAGATATTCCCGCACCGTTTCGTAGGGATCCCGTCCGTTGCGGAACAGCTGCAGGGTGATCGCCTTGTTGATATCCTCAAAAATTCCTTCGGAATAGGGCATCCCGCCCGAAAGCTTTTGTCCCGCGTCGGTCCATTGCTCCCGAATGTGAGCGGGCATGGGATTTGCACCGTAGCCGCCCCAGGGGGTGGCGCCGTACATACTGAATTCGTTGAAGGAGACCAAAGGCTTGTCCGACTCGTGGGTGAGGGGATATTGGGGATATTTTGCGGGGAAGTCCGCCATGATCATGTCCGCAAAATCCAGCTCGCCCGCATACAGAGCCTTGTAAAAGCCGTCCCACTCCGTATTTCCACGGTAAAATTCTCCGAAATACCAGGTGGAGAGGATGATCTTCGCGTTGGGAAGCCGTTTTTTGATCAGCTCCGCCTCCGCCTTTGCCACCTTCAGAAATCCGTTGCTTCCCCAGGGTGCGCATTGTTCGCAGGTGCATCCTCCCTGATCGTAGGGCCACACGGTGAAATAATCGGGCTCAAGCTCTTCAAATACGTCCAGCATCTCTGCGCGATTTTTCAGAATCAACTCCATGCCGCCCTCCGTATGGGGGCAGACCTCCGTGTGATAAAAGCCGTCGGGCTTCAGATAATATCCGTTCTGCACCGCGTTGGTGGCTTTGTTTTCGTCGGGGGTGGAGGAGAAGCCCTCGTTGGCAAGGGTGGTCATCATCTTCTTCAGCCCGAGGGATTTTGCATAATTCAGAACGGCCTTCAGCCGCGTTGCCATGGCCACCGCTTCGGGATCGTCCATGCCCGTGTAGTGGTGCATGTCGAACCACACCGCCAGGGCTTCCATGCCCCACAGAGCCAGATCTTCGATGTATTCAAAAATCTGCGGCAGGGGCGCGGAATGGTAAAAGTTATGGAAATGGGTGGCAAAATACATGCCGCACAATTCTTTTTCGGTTTTGAAAATTCCCGTTTTCGGTGCGGGGCGGAAGTCTCCTCCCGTGGGAACGCTCCGCAAAAGCCGTCCCGCCATATTCCACAAATCGGGGGCCTGCGTGCCACGCAGAAGATACCCCGTCTCGGTTTTTTCGATCATGCCGAAACGGTGTCCATCCACGTATTCCAGCGTCAGGTCGGCGGGGGTGCCGAAGGAAACGGCCGTATCCCAGCGGGCTTCAATGCGCTTTTTCAGCGCTTTTGCCAAGGCTTCACAGGGGCCGTCGGCGGGGTTAAAGGAAATTCGGTATTCGTTCATAGGTAAATCCTCCCTACTTTTCTGTCCATAGTTTAACATATTATTTATGCTTTGTCAATCAAAAAATTTTATATATTCTATAATATCACGGTAAAAACCGTACTGTCAAGGATATTTTTGCCGAAAAATCGCCTTTTTCGGTCAAATCGGGACGGAAAGGAGGGAGGGGGAGAATGTAAAAAAAAATTCACATTTACCCTCTTGATTTTTCCTTCCGTTTGTGCTATAATACTTAAGCGTCAAAACGCTGGTGTAGCTCAGCTGGTAGAGCAGCTGATTTGTAATCAGCAGGTCGGGGGTTCAAATCCGTCCACCAGCTCCACCTCTTTTTACGCGAACTGAATATGGGCGAGTTCCCGAGTGGCCAAAGGGGGCAGACTGTAAATCTGTTGCGATAGCTTCGGTGGTCCGAATCCACCCTCGCCCACCAAAAACCCTCGTACGAAAGTACGGGGATTTTTACTTTTTCACGATTACCTTTTCACTTTTCACTTTTCTCTTATCTACGAGGATTTTTGGAAGGTAATAAGTAATAGTGAATAGTGAAGAAGTAAAATACGCCAACGGCGGAATATCATTAAAATCTCCGTCAAGGTAGATTCGAACGACCGAAACCAGGATGCATATCGTTTTATGCTATAATCATCACAAACTGTATATTATATACCAAAATGAGGTTCGAGTTACAATAGTTCCAAATAAAGTGAAATTTTAGGAGCGGATTTGCGTTATGAACTTTATTGAAAGTGAATGGAATGGGTTTAAACGGCTCGATTTTCAGTTTAAAAACAGAGACGCCATATTCGTGTGTCCTAACGTTCCTACGCAAGATAAAAAATGGCTATACAAAACTGAATATTTTGGTGCATTTCCAAGCTTTGAAATTGAAATGCTGAAAAGGGGATATTATTTAGCCCACCTCTCAAACAAGAGTCGTTTATGTCCTGAAGAAGACACGGATATGCGTCCGCAATTTTGTGAGTTTTTACAATCCGAATTCGGACTGAATAAAAAATGCTTACCTGTAGGGATGAGCTGTGGCGGCATGCAAGCAGTGTATTTTGCAGCGAAATATCCCCAGTATGTGGCGGCGCTTTATCTTGACGCTCCCGTACTTAATCTGCTAAGCTGGCCTTTAGGCTTAGGCGAAAGCAAACGTGCTTCCCCTGATGAATTTGAAAAAAATATCGGTATCTCCGTTTCCGATATGATCAATTATAGGAATCATCCCATCGACTGCAAAGAAATTCTTTTAAAGTCAGGAATTCCAATATTTTTGGTGTGTGGCGATTCTGACGTTGTAGTTCCGTATCATGAAAACGGGAAGATCTTATCGGATTATTTTAAAGCTAATAATGGAATTTTAACCGAAATACTCAAGCCACATTGCGACCACCATCCTCACGGGCTGGAAGACAATACTCCTTTGCTTGAATTCGTAAAAAAATATTACTGAAATCCATTTTGTTGCTGTTGCCAAAAAGAAAGGTGGCAGGAACTTGCATCATATTACACCTCGGTGTTTATATAGATATCCCAAACTGAAAGGAGATGTTCATTTATGGACAGAAACTATAATCGTACGGCTATTGAAACATCAAATTCGGAGGGATACTGTATGCTGTAATCCCTCCGTGACAAACAGGAGGAATTATGCGTAATATTAAATTAACAAGAATTGATGAAAACAATTTTATACAGGCTTTCAATTTAAACTTGGATCAGGCGCAAGAGCAATTTGTTTCGCATCCAATCAGAAGCTTAGCACAGGCGTACGTATATTATGAACAATGCACTCCGTTCGGAATATTCCACGGCGATACGATGGTCGGTTATGTGATGGTGCTATATGATTATGATCTTGCAGCGTATCATATTTGGCATATGATGATTGACGTTGCGTATCAACACCAAGGATTTGGAGCGATTGCTTTAAGAAAGTGTCTGGATTATATTGCATCCAAACCGTTTGGGACATCGAACAAGGTCGTATTAACCTGCAACAAAAACAACGCCGTTGCGCTGCGTCTGTATAAGAGTTATGGCTTTAAAGAAACCGGGAATACGGATGACGATGAAATAGAGTTGTCTTTATTTCTGTAAAGTCAAACCGAGAATAATTTTTAAAAAACAAAAAACCGATCGGTTCGCAGAAATCGAAAAAACCGCTTCTCTTTGAGGCGGTTTTCTTTTTTTTTCATTGACAAATCCGCTCCGAAGTGCTATAATGAAGAAAAGAAACGAAATGGGAGTTTTGTTATGAAAACTGCAGTCATGTACGGCGCCGGAAACATCGGAAGAGGGTTTATCGGCACCCTCTTTTCCGCCTCGGGATACGAGACGGTCTTTGTTGACGTTTCTGCCCCCGTCGTTGAGGCTTTGAATCGGGACGGAGAATATCCCGTGCGGATCCTTTCGGAGGATTCCTTTGAGGATCGGATCATCCGCAACGTCCGCGCCGTGGACGGAACCGACCCTTCTGCCGTGGCGGAGGCCATTGCTGAGGCGGATATGATGGCAACGGCGGTGGGGGTGAACGTGCTTCCGAAGATCGTTCCCTGCATCGTGGAGGGGCTGCGCCTTCGTCAAAAAATCAATCCGAAGCCGCTGAATATCCTGATCTGCGAGAATCTGATGGATGCGGACAAGGTGCTGGAAGGGTTGATCAAATCCCATCTTTCCCCCGAGGAATCGTCTTGGTTCGACGCCTCCGTGGGCTTGGTGGAGACCTCCATCGGGCGGATGGTCCCCCTGCAGACCGAAGAAATGAAGGACGGCAATCCTCTGCGGGTCTGCGTGGAACGATACGACTTTTTGCCCGTCAATAAGGCCGCTTTCAAGGGCGAAATTCCGCAAATTCATAACATGATCCCCTTTGAACCCTTCGATTTTTACGTAAAACGCAAGCTCTACGTTCACAATATGAGCCACGCGCTCTGCGCCTATCTGGGGGATCTGCTGGGGCTGGAGTTTATCTATCAAAGCATCGATCGGGACGAGGTATATCGTCTGGTCCGCGGGGCCATGGAGGAGAGTATTCTCGCTCTGTCCCGTAAATATTCCGTGCCCTTGGGGGATCTGTCGGTGCACGTGGAGGATCTTCTGTACCGCTTTACCAACAAAGCTCTGAAGGACACCTGCAAGCGGGTGGGCAACGATGCCAAGCGCAAGCTTTCCCCTGCGGACCGTCTCGTCGGAGCGTTGAATCTTGCTTGGGAACAAGGGGTAAATCCGGTGTATCTTTCCGTTGGCGTGGCGGCGGCCCTCTTCCGTTATTTTGCGGAAAACGGGGTGGAAAACCCCTCGCGGGAGGACGCGGTTTCGGTGTTGCGAGATCATTGCAAACTTTCCCCCGATTTTAAACCGATGCAGATGATCTTGGATTATTACGAAAAACTGGTTTCCGACAAGGATCTTCCATCGATCCGTCGGGCTGTGGACGCGGAAAAAGCGGCTCTGCGCGGCGCGATCGTATAAACCAAAACGGTTTAGATAAATGAAGTTTTATGAGGATACTATGATTACGAAAGAGACGGTTCACGAATTTTTGTCGGCGGCGGGGATTGCGCGAAGCGATACGGTTTTGGTCCACACCTCCATGCGCGCTTTGGGTGCGGTGGAGGGCGGGTGCGACGGGCTGATCGACGGCTTCGTTTCCTATCTGTCGGAGGGGTTGTTTCTCGTGCCCACCCATACCTGGGCCAACGTGGGGAAGGAGAATCCCCGCTTCGTCGTGGGGCAGACCCCTCCCTGCATCGGAGCGTTGCCCTCCGTTGCCGCCTTTCGTAAGGACGGGGTGCGGTCCCTGCATCCCACCCATTCGGTGGCCGCCTTCGGGCGACGGGCACGGGAATTCGTCGCGGGAGAGGAAAATGCCGCTTCTCCTTGCCCTCCCGGGGGCGTCTGGGTCCGTTTGTTGGAGGAAAAGGCAAAAATTCTGCTGTTGGGCGTGGGCTTGAACCGCAACACCTATCTGCACGCCGTGGACGAAATGATGGACCTGCCCGACCGTCTGGAGGAGCCCATTCCCCTCACCGTCGTAGACTATGACGGGGCGGAATACGCCCTTTCCTTTCGCAAGCACGCGGCCTTTACGGGCTCGGAAAATTTCGGCAATTACCGCAAAGCTCTGGAGTATTGCGGAGCCCTTCGGTTTTCCCGATTGGGGAATGCGGAGGTGGGGATCTTCGACACCGTCAAGGGGACTGCGATGATCCGTCGGCTCTGGTCCGTGGCGGAATACGATCTCTGCGCTCAGGCAGGGGAAATCCCCGAATCCTATTACCGCGATTTTGTTGAATAAAAAAGATTTATACCAAAACGGTATAAGACGGAGGTTTATTATGATTGAACTGATTCCCGAAGCCGGTCGGTTTTACAAGGCCAATCTGCACAGTCACAGTACCGTGTCCGACGGGGTGCAGACCCCCGAGCAGGTGAAGGAGCTTTACAAGAGCATGGGCTATCACGCCGTGTGCTTCACCGATCACGAAATCATCCTGCCCCACAAGGATCTGTGTGACGAAAGCTTCGTGGCGTTGCACGGATACGAGGTGTCGGTCAAGCAGAATCTGGACGCTCATACGGGGTGCTTCATGCCCGTGTATCACTTCAATCTCATCGCCAAGGACCCGGATAACGTGACCATGGCGCGATTTTACAAGAACAATCCCTCCTGGGCGGGGAATTCCAGAATGTGGGCGGAAAAATGCGGAAAATATTCCGACGTGATCGAGCGCTCTTATTACGATATCGACTGGCTCAACGATTACACGAAGGCTTTGGGCGAGGCGGGGTATCTGGTCAACTACAACCATCCCGAATGGTCCCTGCACGGGCCTGCGGATTACGTGGGGCTCAAATATATCGACTCCATTGAGGTGATCAACGGAGGCTGCCACGTGATCAACGATAACACGTCGCTTCACTATCATCAGCTTTTGCGGGCGGGCAGACGGGTGTTCCCCACGGCGGGGGACGATAACCACGGCACGGAAAGCGTGGGGATGGGCTGGACCATGATCAAGGCTCCCGAGCTGACCTACGAGGCGCTGATCCGCGGTCTGGAGCAGGGGCATTGCTACGCCTCCGAAGGGCCCGAAATTCTGAGTCTCGTGTTGGAGAACGGAAAAATTAAGGTAAAAACCTCTCCTGCCTTTGGTATTTACCTGCTCAGCGAGGGCCGTTGCGGCGTGTGGGAAGAAAATCGCGAAACCCTGCTCACCGAAGCGGAATTCGATTACCGTCCCGATCTCTTCGGCTCCTTCTTCCGTATCGAGGTGCGGGACGCCCAAGGCTATAAGGCCTTCTCCAACGCCTACTTTACCGACGAAATCGCCGAAAAACTGGCAAAAGAATAACCGCAAAGACCGATTGCGCCCTGCAGTCGGTCTTTTTGCGGAATGATTCTTGACATTTCGTCATAGATATGGTATAATAAATATCAGTAGGGGACGAAGCCCTCTTCCTCCCCGAAAAACTCTTGAAAGGAGAGGGATGGAATTTTTCCATCCGAGATGATTATGTTTTGTTCAAAATGCGGCGCACAGATGAATGACGACGTGCGTTTCTGTCCCTCCTGCGGAACCGCCGTGGAGAACGCGGCCCCCGCGCAGAAGGCCACTGAAGTTCCCGCCCCCGTTGCGGAACAGACCTTTGACGTGGCTCCCGTTGCCGAAGTTTCTGCGGAACCTGCTCCCGTCAAAAAGAAAGGGAAGGGTCTGAAGGCTTTTGTCCTGGTTGCGGTTTCCCTGCTGGTGGTGGCTGCTTTGGTGCTGGGTTGGTTTTTGATCTTTGCGAAGGATAAGGGGGCTCCCGAAGATTACCTCGTCCGCGTGGAAGAAAACGCCCTGAAGCAGAGTATTTCTTCTCTGACGAGCGGGTTTGATCGCCTCACCTCGATGCAGAAGGGCAACGTGGGTTCGAAGGGGAATATTGCAGTTGAGATTGACAAAACGGTTCTTTCCGCTCTGACTTCGGGCTTGAATATGGATCTGGACTTTTTGAGTGACATTTCCATCGATGTGTACGCTTCTTCCGGTACCAACGGCGTGGTCGGGGAAGTTCTCACGCTGAATCTCGGCGGCGAAAAAATCGCTACCCTGGAAATGATTGCGGATTCGGAAACGATGGAATACTATTTCCGCGTTCCCGAATTTAACGATGAATATCTGAAGATGTCTCTCACCGAACTGTACGCTTCTATCTACGGCATAGATGACGATATGCAGACGCTGACGTCTTATATGGACCTGCTGAACGGAGGCCTTTCCGATCCCTTGGAAGGGTTCGATCTGGATGCCGAAGAGGTTGAAGATCTGCTGGTCAAGTATCTGACCATTGCTTTGCAATCCATTGAAACGGTTACCATGGATGATTACAATCTGACCGTGGACGGGGTAACCCAGCCTGTGACCCGTCTGACCGTGAAGGTTACCCAGGGAGATCTGTTGCGGATGCTCCGTGCGGTTCTCACCGAAATGAAGCAGGATGAAACGATAAACGATCTGTTCCGTTCCTTCCTGGATATGGCAAAAGGCCTTTCTTCCGCCTTCGGGGAAGATGTTAATATGGATATGGGCGCGCTTAATCCGAATCTGAGTACGCTCATTGACATGCTTCTGATTCAGATCCCCGATCCCGAAACGAATTTTGAAGGGAAAAACGACGTTCTGTTTACCCTTTACGATTACGTAGACGACGATGACGCCATCGTTGGACGTTGTCTGAAAGCCGATGAAACGGAACTGTTCTACGGTTGCGCGGAGCAGGGGGAAGACCGCGCCTTCACGCTCACCGTGGACGGCGAAGAATTCTTGCTTGGCCGCGGAACGGTGAAGGACGGATTGTTCACCGGGGACGTGAAGCTGTTTAACGGAGCGGGGAAAGAAGTGTTTGCGATAGACGTGAAAGACTTCCTTGCCGACGATGAGGTCGTAAAGGGAACGATTTCCTTTACGCTGCCTGCCGAACTGACGGACGGCGTCTCCGTTGGGGCTGAATGGAAGATCGGGGAAATCTCCCTTGGAAAGACTTCTATGGAATTTACCGTGAAGGTTCAGGGGCTTTCCGTGGTGACGATGAAGGCCTCCTCCGATCTTGCCGACTATCGGAGTTATTCGATTCCCGAGGACTCTTATGACGCGATAGACGAAACCGAGTTGTACGCCTGGCTGTCGAAGGTGGACACGGAAGGGGTTCTGGAGCTTGTGGAAGATCTGGGATTGAGTGAATTCCTGGAAGACTTTTTCGCTTGATTTTTTGGAAAATTTCTCTTGGCGCCGATGAGTTTTTGTCGGCGCCAACCTTATACTCGGGAGGCGGATGCCGTGCGCATCGAATTGGAAAATATCAAAAAATCCTTTCGGAAAAAAGAGGTTCTGAAGGGGATTTCTTTGTCTGCCGAAAGCGGAACCTGCATCGGGATTCTCGGCGGAAACGGAAGCGGAAAATCCACTCTGTTATCCATTCTTGCAGGGGTTCAGCCCTGTGACGAGGGACGGTTCCTCTGCGACGGAAGGGATCTGTTGCGGGATACGGCCCTGCGGGGAAGAGCCGTGGGATACGTGCCTCAGGGGACTCCTCTCATGGAGGAGCTGACGGCAAAGGACAACTTGTCCTTGTGGTATTCCAAGGATGCTATGGAGCGGGAGCTGGAGAACGGAGTTCTGCGGATGTTGGGGGTGGATCGGTTTTTGAAGACCACCGTGTCCAAGATGTCGGGCGGGATGAAAAAGCGGCTTTCCATCGGATGTGCCGTGGCAAAGCGCCCTCCGATTTTGCTTCTTGACGAGCCTTCCGCGGCGTTGGATCTGGAGTGTAAAGAAAATATTGCCCAATATCTCACCCTCTATAAGCAGGGGGGCGGAATTTTACTGCTGGCCACCCACGACGCGGCGGAGCTTGCCCTCTGCGATCAATGGTATATTTTGAAGGACGGTCTTTCCTTGTCCTATCAATACGACGGGAACGTGGAACGGCTGGTGAAGAGTCTTTGATATGCGTACTTATTTCAGACTTCAACTGAAGCGGGTGTGGAAGCGTCTGCCCCTGCTTCTTCTTTCCGTAACGGTGCTGACGGGGAGCCTTCTGCTCCTGCTGGGCGCGCTTCTGCGGTCCGACGCCCAAGGGGAAGAAAAGACCCGCGTGCGGATCGCCGTGGTGGGGAATTCGGAAGAAAGCTATATGGAAATCGGGCTGGTGGCGCTGGAAAGCATCGACAATTCCCGTTTTGCGTTGGACGTGTCACCCATGTCCGAAGCGGAGGCCGAGGCCGCGTTGAAAAAACGGGAGATCTCCGCGTACGTGATTTTCCCCGACGGATTTATTCAGGACGCCATGAACGGGAAGGTAAAACCCCTTTCCTACGTAACCTACGGCGGCGCCGGCGGCTTGACCGCCCTGTTTGAGCGGGAGATTACCGAGGTGATCTCCGACTTTGCGCTGTATTCCCAAAAGGGAACCTACGGCTCTTCCTCCGCCTTGCGGGAGACCGGCTATCCGGGGAATTTGTCCGAGCGGATGAACGAAATCAGCCTGCGCTACGTTTCGCTGATTCTGAACCGCCCCGATTGGTACGCCGTGACGGAATTGGGAATTTCCGATTCTTTGGGGTTTGCGTCTTCCTTGGGGTGCGGTTTTGCGGTGTTTTTTCTCTTCTTGATGACCCTGCCCTTCGCCCTTTTGTTCGGCAGGGGAGAGGATTCCCTGGGGCGGGTACTGGCCGCCAAGGGGTTCGGGGATGTTCGGCGTACCCTTGCCGATTGCGGAGCTCTGCTGACAGGGTTGTTCTCCGTGGTTCTGCTCCTGGGCGGATTGGTTTGGTGTGCGGGGATCTTTTTCGAGGATACTCTATCCTTTCTTCCGTCGGGATCGGAACTGTTTTTGCTGATTCTGCGCACTCTGCCCGTGTTGGCGGTGGTTGCGGCCTTCGGTCTGATGGTCTTTTCGTCGGCGGGGCACGCGGTGGGCGGAATTCTGCTGCATTTTTTGCTCTCGCTGATTCTTGCGTACGTTTCGGGGTGTCTGTATCCTGCGTACGCCCTTCCCGAAGGGGTTCAGATTCTTGCGGAATTTTTGCCCACGGGGATCGCCCGCTCTTATTTTGCCGCGTGTATTACGGGAAATTCCACCCTGCTTTCGGGGGGATGCCTGCTTGTGTACGGGGCGGGATTTTTCGCCGTAACGGTGCTCCTTCGTCGGGCAAGACGGAAAGGACGGGGGTGAGTGTATGCGGTTGTTGCGTTGGATTTTGCTTTTGTCCAAACGGTTATATAAAAAGCCTGCCTTTTTGCTGATTCTCCTTTTGATTCCCCTTGCGGTGTTCGGGCTTGGGAGCATGGCAGAGGAGGACCACGGGATGTTGCACATTCTGTTGGTGCAACGGGATCCTTCTGACCCTCTCTCTTCTTCGGTGGTTGCCCGTCTGCAGGAGGAGGACGGTCTGATTCGGTTTTCCTCCTGCCCCTCTGCGGAACGGGCGGAAGAGTTGGTCCGTCGGGGAAAAGCCGACGGGGCGTGGATTTTTGATGCCGATCTTTCCCGAAAAATTGCCGATTCCGTTTCCCGTCCCACGGGAGGAAACGCCTTCGTTGCGGTTCTTGAGCGGGAGTCTACCGTTACCCTGCGCCTTGCGCGGGAGAGACTGTGCGGCTCTTTGTTTGAATGTTGTTCTCAAGAACTGTTCCTCGATTACGTGCGGTCCTATTCCGAAGGGGCGCGGGACGTGTCGGACGAGGTTCTTCTGGAGCATTACCGCAACGCCTTTACGGCGGTGGAAGCCATTTTTGAGGTTTCCTACGTGGATGCGGCTCTTTCCGCGGCGGAGTTGGATTATCTTACGGCGCCCGTGCGCGGACTTTTGTCCGTAATTATCGCCCTTTGTTCCCTTGCTGCGGGAATCTGGTTTTTGCAGGATCTTCGGGGAGGACTGTTCTCCTGGCTCCCCTTCCGTCGGGTGAAATTCGTGGAATTCGGGTATCAGTATCTGACGGTTCTGAACGTGGCCGCGGTTTGCCTTTTTGCCTTGTTTGTCGCAGGACTCGGCGGGGATTTTCTGAGGGAGTTTGTTGTTCTTTTGTTGTATTGTCTTTGTGTTTCTTCCTTTGGATGCTTCCTGCGGGCTTTGTTTGGTTCCACGCGGATTCTCGCCCTTGCGTTGCCCCTGTCCGCCCTGCTGATGATCGGTTGCTGTCCCGTGTTTTTCTCTCTTTCGGGAAGCTTTTCCGTCATACAGTTTCTCTTCCCGCCCACCTATTATCTGCGAGGACTCGGAGACGAAATCTACCTGCTTTGGATGATGCTCTATACGGTTCTTTTGTGGGGCTTGTCCCGGCTTTTGTCCCGTCTGCGCCACGTCTGATCTCCCGTTTTCGGAATCGCGCCGTTCGAACTTTTTTTGGTTTGAACGGTGCGTTTTTTTTCATTTTTGAACAGAATGTAATATAAAGCGTTCTTTTTTCTGTTATTTCGCAAAAATCCGCTCTCCCGGTTGACATTTTTTTATATCTATGTTATAATATATACACGCATACGCGTAAGTAACCATCCGGAAGGAAATTCACCATGGAAAAACGGGCAATCGTTATCAGCTGTTCCGATCACTACGAGCATCGGATGAAATATTGGGACGTCTCCCTGCGTGGACTCGGCTTTGAAACCACCTACGTGACCACCGACTTTTTGCACGTGGAGAAAAAGCCTTACGTGTGTCCCGTGGAGGGATGCGTGCAGCTGCACGTGATGCCCTACCGCAAGAATCTCTCGGTTCAGCGGATTCTTTCCCATCGGATGTTTGCCCGAAAAGTATATCGCTATCTGGAAGAAGTTCGCCCCCAAACGGTGGTGAGTCTTCTTCCTCCCAATTTTTTGGTGAAGTATCTGGCCAAGTACAAAAAACGGCACCCCGAAGTAAAGCTGATCCTCGATATCTTTGATCTCTGGCCCGAAACCTTCCCTTCTTCCAAGGTGAAAAAGCTCCTTGCCCCCGTGTTCCGCGTGTGGGCAAACCTGCGGGACAAGCATCTGCACGCCGCGGATTTCGTGACGGCGGAATGCGACATGTTCCGTGAGCGCCTCGGGCTTTCGGACGACCGCTCCGAGACGGTCTATTTTTCGCTGGAGCCCTATTGCGGGCCTCGGGAAGAGGTGGCTCTGCCCACCGATCGGGCGGATATCGCCTATCTCGGTTCGATCAACAATATCATTGATATTTCCCGCATCGTCTCCTTTTTGTCCGAGCTGAACGGACGGATCCCCACGACGCTGCACGTCATCGGCGGGGGCGAAAAATGTGAGGAATTTTGTGATTCCGTCCGCGCCGTAGGGGTGGAAGTGGATTATTGCGGAAAGGTCTTCGACGAGACCGAAAAGCACCGCATTCTTTCCCGCTGTCACTTCGGTTTGAACGTGATGAAGTCTTCGGTCTGCGTGGGTCTGACCATGAAATCCGTGGACTATTTCCGCCACGGCCTGCCCATCGTCAACACCATTCCTGCCGATACGGAGCAGCTGATCCGGGAACGGGGAATCGGGGTTCACGTGAATGACGTGGAGACTTCGGCCGGTACGATTGAGGCTTTGATCCGTCGGGGCGTCGGCTCGATGAAGGACGCGTCGGTCCGGACCTTTGATGAGCTGTTTTCCTCTTCGAAAAATCTGGCTCACTGCCAAACCGTTCTTCTGCGTGTGTTGGAATCTCGTTCTGCCTCCGACGGTGAGTTCGGGAAATTATGACGAAGGAAAAGATGCGTAGAAGCATTTACAACCGCACAAAAGCTCTTCCGGGCGTTTTTTTGCACTAAATCATAGAAAGAGGTACCCGCAATGAAAAAACTGCTTTCCGCTCTTTGGAATACGACCGCGTACAAGATTGCCTGTATTTGCACTTTTATTTTAATCCCCGCATACCCGTTTTGCATTTTTCCGCAGCCTTTCAGTGTGATACTCCTTGTTTGGGGCGCCGCAATTCTTCTTCGGGATGTGTTTACTAAGAGGTCGTTTTTTCGACAGACGGGGACGCTTTTACTGGCCTTGTTTTGTTTGGGATACGCCATAACGATTTTACTCTTTGCGGGGAGCAACAAAGTTTCCACGCTTAACCTGTATTGTTGGACGATTGTGGAATTCTTTATTTTGTTTGCGCTCGGCAGGGATAAACCCGGTGCTCTGCAGACGTCAATGAAGGATCTGTATTCGGTCAATAAAGCGGTTTCTTGTGTTGCGTTGATTGCGGGATCCTTTTGTATGTTTTGCTATCTCTTCAAGATTTCTGCAACAATCCACGACTTCGAGGGCGTGAACGGAGTTTGGTTTTTAGGTGTTGTTTCCGGGCGGAATTCCGGAATATTTAACAATCCCATTTCCTGTGCAAATGCAATGTTTGTCGGTTGCGTAGCGTCGCTGTTCAATATCGTTTATCCGAAAAAGAAAACCTGGTACGGGCTTGCTTATTACATACTAGCCTTCGTGATTTGTTGGCTTTGCATCAATACGACTCTGACCAGAACGTACGTGTTCGGATTGTATGTTCTGGTGTTCGTTGCGGCGTTCGTTGCGGTGTTTCAGTTGTTTTCTCAAAAGAAGGGAAAGGCGCTTCTTCGGTGGGGGGCGGCTGTGTCTGCTTCCGTCGTTCTCGTTGTTTGTCTCGTTGCAGGAACCGCTGTCGGAAAATTCGTGATTCGGAGCGTTTCCGAGCAGTTGCCTACGGTGAACGTCTATGACATCTTGGGCGAGAGCCACTTCGACGGCGAGGATGGCGAAGATGGCGAAGGTATTACCATCATAGTGGACGAGAATGTGAATACGAGTCTGGTTCGGGACGAGATCGGGCGCTTGCCGAACTTCTTCTATCCCCGAACGGAATTGTGGAAAGTAGGATTGCAGGTTATTCCTCATTCTCCCATCCTTGGTTACACTACGGGAGATATGAATTCTTCGTCCTTAAAATACGGGGACACTCCCTATTTCCGCGAGAATTGCAAAGATGGAATTTTTACCTATCACAACGCCTATTTTGACATTACGGCGTCTGCCGGATTTTTGGGACTTGGTCTGATTTTGGGATTTTTGCTCCTTCAGATTGTTCGAACGCTGAAGGTCGTTCTTTTGAAGAAGCTTCCGACGGAGCAAAAGGGTGAGGTCTGTGGGTTCGGAATCTCCGTGGGATATTTGGCAGTTCACGTCTTTATGACTTGTCTATTTTTAGGCGTTCTTTGCTTGACGAACGTTTCGGTTTGTATCTATTTTTGGATCATCCTCGGCTTTGTCTCCCGCGTTAACGACCAGATTTTGGGGGATCGCAAGGTCTTGAGCATTGAAAACGTTTTGTGCAAAGTTTTTAAAAAGCGGTAACGTGACCGAAGGGAGCGAAAAAGGTATGAAGCAGCCGACGGTATCTGTTGTAATACCCGTATATAACGGAGCACGGTTTGTTTCTGGTATCGTGGATTGTCTGGACGGACAGACGATGAAGGCTTTTGAAGCGGTGTTTGTAAACGATGGGTCTACTGACGGTACGAAAGATGTTTTGGACAGTCTTACGCAGGAGCATCATTCTTTTTCGATAAAAGTGATTCATCAGAAGAACGGCGGGGTCAGCGCTGCGAGAAACGCCGGGTTGAATGCCTCGATCGGAGATTTCATCTGCTTCATTGACGTGGACGATGCGATCTCTTCGGATTATTTAGAGACGCTGTATCAAACGCTGCAAGCCTCCGATGTGCGTATAGCCGTCGGAAATATCACAAGGAATAGACAGGATTTACAGCCTGCAGAGGCCGAGGTTCGGGAATACTCATCCGTGGAATTTTTGAGAGAATTTCTATACAGAGGGATTCGGTTTTCCGTTTGCGCCTGTATGTTTTCCGCAGAGTGCTTCAGGGAAAGCGGACTTCGTTTTCCCGAGGGGTTTCGTTATAGTGAGGATGTTTACCTTCTGTGGCAGCTTTTTGCTTTGGAGAACCGCATTGCGGAGGTGAATCGCACGCTTTACTATTATTACGACAATCCGACCTCTGCCATGAACAGTGGGTTGGATCTCAAGCGGATGGACGCAATCCTTTTGATGAAGCGGTTGGAGAGTATTTTGGCGGAATCTTCCCCGGAATTTTCTCCTGAATTTGATCGTTACGCCGTTGCCCGCCATCACTGGTCTATTTTATGGCAGGCTGCGCTCCGTCTTCCGAAATACAAGATGTTCCGTGAATATTGCAGTCATTTCGAAATGAAAGCGGAGCTGAAAAAGCTTTTGGATTATCCCGAAAAAAGAATTTCCCTATCTTCGGCGTTGTATACGGTTTCTCCCCGATTATATTATTATTTGCTCCGCCTGTATATGAGACTGAAAAAATAAATGGAGGTTACGTATGAAGACAATTGCTTTTTATTTGCCCCAATTTCATGCAATCCCTGAAAACGATGCCTGGTGGGGAGAGGGCTTTACGGAATGGGTTAACGTGAAAAAGGCCTGCCCCTTGTATGAAGGGCATTATCAGCCTCGCGTTCCTTTGAACGGGAATTATTATAATCTGCTGGATCCGGAGGTTTTGCGTTGGCAGGCAAAGCTTGCCCGGGAGTATGGGGTTTACGGATTTTGTTTTTACCATTATTGGTTTGACGGGCATATGCTTTTGGAGAAGCCGATGGAACTTCTTCTCCGAGAGAAAGATATCGATCTTCCGTTTTGCGTGTGTTGGGCAAACGAACCGTGGACGAAGGCTTGGGTTTCGAAGCACGATAATATTTTGATTGCTCAACGCTACGGCGACCAAAAAGAGTGGACGGAGCATTTTAACTATTTCCTTCCCTTCTTCAAGGACCCCCGCTATATTAAAAATAACGGAAAACCTTTGGTGATTCTGTATCGGCCGGATCTGATCGAGTGTCTTAACGATATGTTGGATTGTTGGGAGAACCTGGCAAAGGAAAACGGGTTCCCGGGATTGGAGTTCGGTTATCAGCAGATTCATTTTGATCTTCAGAAGAATAAAGATGACAGCCGTTTTTCCTATAACATTGAGTATCAGCCCAATTATGCAAACCACGATCTTACGCAGGGAAAGCTTTCTTTGTTGCGAAAGGTCAAGCGTTGGCTCGTTCCCAAATTGCAGAAGATCGGGATCAACATTGAGCAGGTGCGTGCCCAGGGGTTGATCAAGCGGGACTACGATCAGGTGTGGAATGCGGTCCTTGCCAGAAATCCGTCTTCGGAAAAAAGTGTCCCCGGTGCTTTCGTTGATTGGGACAATACTCCGCGCCGCCAGGAAAGAGGCAGCGTGTTCGTTGGGGCGACTCCGGAGAAGTTTGAACGGTATATGACGGAACAGATCAAGCGAGCGCGGGACGTGTATCACCAAGATATGCTCTTCCTTTTTGCGTGGAATGAGTGGGCAGAGGGCGGATACATGGAGCCGGATGAAAAGTATGGTTTTTCGTATCTCGAGGCGTTGCGTAACGCTTTAATCGCGAATCATGAATTCCCCACGGACTTTAAACAACAATGAGATGTAAGGAGAGTTTTTTATGAAAGGTATTATTCTCGCCGGTGGATCCGGTACGCGCTTGTATCCGCTGACCAAGGTCACCTCCAAGCAACTGCTTCCCATTTACGACAAGCCCATGATCTATTATCCCATGTCGGTTCTGATGAATGCGGGGATCCGTGATATTCTGATTATTTCCACCCCTCAGGACACCCCCCGGTTCCGGGATCTTTTGGGAGACGGACGTCAGTTCGGCGTGAGTCTGACCTATGCCGTTCAGCCCTCTCCCGACGGATTGGCGCAGGCCTTCATCATCGGAGAAGAATTTATCGGAGACGATACGGTGGCCATGGTTTTGGGGGATAATATTTTCTCCGGCCAGGGACTGAAGACCCGTCTTCGGGATGCGGTGGTCCGCGCGGAAAGCGGCAAGGGCGCCACGGTCTTCGGATATTACGTGGACGATCCCGAACGGTTCGGCATTGTGGAATTCGACAAAACGGGCAAAGCGGTCTCCATTGAAGAAAAGCCCGCCAAACCCAAGAGCAATTACTGCGTGACCGGGTTGTATTTTTACGACAATCGAGTGGTGGAGTACGCCAAGAATCTCAAGCCCTCCGCCCGCGGGGAGTTGGAAATCACCGACCTGAACCGCATCTATCTGGAGCAGGGCGAGCTGAACGTGGAACTGTTGGGACAGGGCTTTACCTGGCTTGACACGGGGACCCACGAGAGCCTGGTGGACGCCACCAATTTCGTCAAGACCGTGGAAACCCATCAGCATCGCAAGATTGCTTGCCTGGAAGAGATTGCATACCTCAACGGCTGGATCTCCAAGGAGGACGTTCTGGCAGTTTACGAGGTTTTGAAAAAGAATCAGTACGGCCAGTATCTGAAAGACGTTCTGGACGGAAAATATATTGACACGCTTCGATAAGGAGAAAAAATTATGACGATTATCGTTACCGGCGGCGCCGGATTCATCGGATCCAATTTCGTATTTCACATGCTGGGCAAATATCCCGACTATCGCATCGTCTGTCTGGATAAGCTGACCTACGCGGGGAACCTTTCCACCCTGGAACCCGTAATGAAAAATCCCAATTTCCGCTTCGTGAAGGCGGATATCTGCGACCGTGACGCGGTGTTTGCCCTTTTTGAAGAAGAGCATCCCGATATGGTGGTCAACTTTGCCGCGGAAAGCCACGTGGACCGTTCCATCGAAGATCCCGGCATCTTCCTGAAGACCAATATCCTCGGAACTCAGGTTCTCATGGACGCTTGCCGCAAGTACGGCATTACCCGTTATCATCAGGTTTCCACCGACGAAGTGTACGGGGATCTGCCCCTCGATCGGCCTGATTTGTTCTTCACCGAGGAAACCCCCATCCACACCTCCTCCCCCTATTCTTCTTCCAAGGCAGGGGCGGATCTGTTGGTTCTGGCCTATCATCGCACCTTCGGTTTGCCCGTCACCATTTCCCGTTGCTCCAACAACTACGGGCCCTATCATTTCCCCGAAAAACTCATTCCTCTGATGATCGCCAACGCCCTCAACGACAAGCCTCTGCCCGTTTACGGGGAAGGGCTGAACGTACGCGACTGGCTCTACGTGGAGGACCACTGCAAGGCCATCGATCTGATCATTCACAAGGGCCGCGTGGGCGAGGTTTACAATATCGGCGGTCACAACGAAATGAAGAATATCGACATCGTCAAGATCATCTGCAAGGCCCTCGGCAAGCCCGAAAGCCTGATCACCTACGTGGCGGACCGGAAGGGACACGATATGCGTTACGCCATCGACCCCACCAAGATTCACAGTGAGCTTGGTTGGTTGCCCGAAACCAAATTCGTCGACGGAATTCAGAAGACCATTCAGTGGTATCTGGAAAATCGGGAATGGTGGGAAACCATCATTTCGGGCGAATATCAGAACTACTACGAAAAAATGTACGGCAACCGATAAGGAGTTTTTCCATGAAGGTTTTTGTTACGGGAGTCTGCGGACAGTTGGGTCACGACGTGATGCTGGAATTGCACCGTCGGGGCGTGGAATGCGTGGGAAGCGACTGTCTGCCCGCATACGGCGGCGTTGCGTCTGCCGTGGCGGATTTGCCCTACGTTTCTTTGGATATTACCGATTCCGCGGCGGTGGAGACCTGCCTTTCGGAGCTTCGTCCCGACGGGGTGATCCACTGTGCCGCCTGGACGGCGGTGGACGCGGCGGAGGATGCGGAAAACCGCGAAAAGGTCTTTGCCGTCAACGTAAACGGAACGCGGAATCTGGCACAGGTCTGCAAAAAGATCGACGCCAAGATGATCTATATCAGCACCGATTACGTCTTCAACGGACAGGGGACCGAGCCCTGGAAGCCCGATTGTAAGGACTACGCCCCCCTCAGCGTTTACGGACAGACGAAGTTGCAAGGGGAACTTGCGGTTTCGGAATTGCTGGAAAAGTATTTCATCGTCCGCATCGCCTGGGTCTTCGGGCTCAACGGCAAGAACTTTATCAAAACCATGCTCAACGTGGGGAAAAAGTACGATACCGTACGGGTGGTCAACGATCAGATCGGGACCCCCACTTATACCCTCGACCTGTCCCGTCTTCTCGTGGATATGATCGAAACCGACCGCTACGGCTATTACCATGCCACCAACGAGGGAGGATATATCTCCTGGTATGATTTTACCTGCGAGATCTTCCGCCGGGCGGGATACGCCACCAAGGTTCTCCCCGTCACCACGGCGGAATACGGCCTCTCCAAGGCGGCCCGACCCTTCAACAGCCGTTTGGATAAGTCCAAATTAGTCGAAGCGGGCTTTGAACCCTTGCCCACGTGGCAGGACGCATTGGCGCGCTATCTGGAGGAAATTGAGGAATAAGAATATGGGACAGATTACTGTGGAAAAGAACGTGGGCGGCATTGCGGGGCTTTGCATTATTACCCCCGCCGTACACGGCGATAACCGCGGATATTTTATGGAGACTTACAGCCAACGAGATATGGCCGAGGCGGGGTTGGATATCCCCTTCGTACAGGACAACCAGTCTATGTCCGTGAAGGGCGTCCTGCGGGGGCTTCATTTTCAGAAGCAGTTCCCCCAGACCAAGCTGGTTCGTGCCATCAAGGGCAGCGTTTTTGACGTGGCCGTGGATCTGCGGGCCGATTCCGAAACCTACGGCAAGTGGTTCGGCGTCCTTCTGACCGAAGAGAACAAGAAGCAGTTTTTGATTCCCAAGGGCTTTGCCCACGGATTCCTCGTGTTGAGCGAAACGGCGGAATTCTGCTATAAATGCGATGATTTTTATCATCCCGGAGACGAAGGTGGCTTAGCCTGGAACGATCCTGAAATCGGCATCGAATGGCCCGAACTGACGGGAAATTACGCCGGCACCGCCTCTGCGGAAGGCTACGCCCTCTCCGACGGAACCCCCCTCAACCTCAGCGAAAAAGACCAAAAATGGCTTGGGCTGAAGGACACCTTCAGGTTTTAAGGAGTAATTATGGAACAACCTTTGATTTCCGTCATCGTTCCCGTTTACAAGGCGGAATCGTATTTGGAGCGTTGCGTGGATAGTATCCGCAATCAAACCTACCGAAATCTGGAGATTCTTCTGGTAGAGGATGGGTCTCCCGATCGCAGCGGAGAATTGTGCGACCGTTTTGCAGAGCAGGATTCCCGCATCCGCGTGTTCCATAAAGAGAACGGCGGACAATCCTCCGCGCGGAATTTCGGGTTGGATCGCATGACCGGGGAATACGTTGCCTTCGTTGATTCCGACGATTGGGTCGAACCGGATACCTATCTGCATTTGTATGGGCTGATCGAAGGTTATCACGCACAAATTGCGTGCTGCGGAACGGAGAAGGATTTTCCCGACGGAACGATTTCCTATTTCAATCCCCATTATCCGCAAGAAACGGATATCAAAGTATTTGACCGTAAAGAAGCCCTTTTTGAAATGTTTGAAAACGCAAGGATTACGTACAGCCCTTGTGATAAGTTATATCACCGGGATGTTTTTATCGGATTGCGGATGACGGAAGGCCAGATTTATGAAGATATGGAAATTCTGCCTAAATGGGTAGAGCGGGCTGAAACCGTGATTTACGATCCGACGCCGAAGTACCACTACATTATGACCGAAACGAGTACGATCCGGGGAACGTATAATTTACGGAGAATGCGAGAGGTTGACGTTGTCTTTGCAAGGGCGGAGGACTATAAGGTTCGTTATCCTGAATTCTACGATGAAGCAATGGCCCGGTATATTTCAACTTGTTTGTGTGTGATTTCTTTGTCTCGCGGGGTGGAGGAATGCTCCGCGCGCCGAAAAGAGATCATCAAGCAGCTTCGGGGAGATTTGCCGGCCTCGTCCGTTGCCGCATTGCGCAAAACGGAAAAAATCAGACTTGCGGTTTTGCGCCTCAGTCCTTTTGTATACGATGTATTAACTTCTTTGCTCGAAAGATTTAAATCCGGAAAATAATGCGCTTATAAAGGAGTTTGCGTATGCGCTGGTTTGCTTTTTATCTTCCTCAGTTTCACGAGGTAAAAGAAAATAACGAATGGTGGGGAAAAGGATTTACCGAATGGACCCACGTAAAGGCAGCAAAGCCTTTATATAAGTCGCACGTTCAGCCTATTGTTCCGCAACGTAATAATTATTACGATCTGATGAATAAAGAAACGGTTCTTTGGCAGACGGATCTAATGAAACAATATGGAGTAGACGGATTCGTTTATTATCACTACTATTTTTGCGGACAAAAACTGTTGGAAAAGCCTGCGGAAAATTTGTTGATGTGGCAGGATATTGATCAGCCGTTTTTCTTTTGTTGGGCGAATCACACTTGGTATCAGGCAAAAAATGGCGAAAAGAAGGTTCTGAGGGAGCAGACCTACGGGCTTCCGGCAGATTGGGAAACGCATTTTCAATATTTGCTTCCCTTTTTCAAGGACGTGCGATATGAAAAGAAGGACAATAAACCCGTTTTCATGATATATAATCCCTTTTTTGAAGAAAAAAAAGAAATGATGGATTATTTTGACCGAAGATGCAAAGAGGAAGGTTTCTCCGGAATCTATATCATTGAAACCTTTGCGGACTCGTCGAAGCCTGAGAATTACGAAATTTTCCGTAATAATCTTTGTGTGCAGACGGAAAAGTCCTTCATCCGAGAGCCTTCTTATTCTACGTGTATTGAGAATCGCAAGCGGAAGTATTCTCCGCTTCGGATTTGGCGTGCGGTGGTGCGACGACTTGCTCAAAGAGGATTCGTACGCTGGGTGAACCGGTATAGCGGAAACAGACTGTATCACACGATGCGAACGCAATCTCTTCGCGGCGACGATTTGTGTCACGGAGCATTTTTCTCTTGGGATAATACCCCTCGTCACGGAGCGCGGGGATACGTTATAACGCCTCCCTCCAAAAAGCAGTTTATGCGCTATGCAGACAGTGTTCGAGAGGATGAATACGTGTTTATAAATGCGTGGAACGAATGGGCGGAGGGTATGATTCTGGAGCCTACGGAGCACGAGGGAACCCGCTATCTTGAATGGATCCGGGAATGGAATCAAAAGAACCGATAAAACGAATGTGGAGCGATTATGAAGCGCGCAATCAAAAAATTTATTTTACTCTTGTCCCGAGTGTTTTACAACCGTCCTCTACGGTCCTTTTTCGGAAAATGGCACAGTATTTTCCGTTGGAATGCCACGTCCAAACTGCTAAAAAAGGTGGGCGAGGGCTCTTTTGTGCAAGGTGCGGTTCAGTTGCACGGCGGTGAGTATATTGAAATCGGCTCGTGCTTCAGTGCAGGGATTGGCCTCACACTGCAGGCCTGGGATTCCTACGCCGGGCAGAGTTCCTCCCCCCGTCTGGTTGTCGGGAATCACGTCATGTTGACCGATCACGTTCATATTTCCTGTGCCGATTCGGTGGAAATTGGGGATAACGTTTTGATGGGGTCTTACGTGTTTGTTACGGATAATTCCCATGGAAACGCGGATTCTTCTTCCCTCGGGGTTCCTCCTCAGGAGCGCCCCTTGACGAGTAAAGGACCTGTGCGGATCGGGAAGAACGTCTGGATCGGTCGTGGAGCTGTCATTTTGCCCGGGGTGTCGGTGGGTGATAACGCCATTGTCGGCGCAAACAGCGTGGTTACCAAATCGGTTCCTGCCAACTGTGTGGTAGGGGGGATTCCCGCAAGAATTATTAAGTATTTGGACGGGAATTCTGAAGAATCCGGGGGGATAAGACATGATAAAACGCAGTATTAAAGTCAATACGGTGTTCAGTATTCTGAAGAGCGTATCTTCCGTGATTTTTCCTCTGATCACCTTTCCTTATATTTCTCGCGTCCTTTTGCCGGACAACGTAGGAAAAATTTCCTTCAGCAACAGTTACGTGAACTATTTTCTTCTCCTTGCCACCCTCGGGGTAACGGCCTATGCGGTGCGGGAGTTGTCTCGTGTGCGAGAGGACAAAAAAGCCTTTGAAAAACTTGCCGGGCAGATCTTTTCCATTAACGTCATTACTATGGCGGTGGCGTATCTGTGCCTCTTTTTGTCTTTGATTTTCTTACGTCCCCTGGATGATTATCGGGACCTGATCATTTTGCAAAGCTCCTTGCTTTTATGTGCCACGGTGGGCACCGACTGGGTCAACTCCGCTATGGAGGATTTCTCCTATATTACGATACGAGCCATCGCTTTTCAGCTCATTTCCCTTGTTGCCATGTTCCTCTTTGTGCGGGAGCCGGACGACTATGTTATTTACGCTTTTATTTCGGTCTTTCCTACGGGGGGGGCCAACATTCTGAATCTTTGGTATTGCCGTCGGTTTTGCAAAATCCGATTCACGCTCCACCCCGATTGGAAGCGGCATTTTTCGCCCATTCTTCAGTTGTTTGTTATGCAACTGGCACAGGTGGTCTTCAGTAATGCGGATATCCTGATGCTCGGGCTGATCCATAGCGATTACGAGGTGGGGGTCTATACGGTAGCCGTCCGGATTTATACCATCCTCACCCAGCTTCTGGCCTCGGTCTTTTTGGTGGTTCTTCCTCGTCTTTCGGCCTACTACGGCGAGAATGATTATGAAAAAATCAATCCTCTTTTGCGGAAAATTCTCGGCTTTTTGGTGGCTTTTGGATTCCCTTGCCTCGTGGGGACGGCCTGCCTGTCTCGGGAGATTGTCACCATTATCGGCGGGGAAGCTTATCTGGGTGCCGCGCCGGTTCTGCAGCTTTTGATGGTTGCCTTGTTCTTTGCCTTGTTGGGCGGAAATTTTATCGGAAACGTGATCCTGATTCCTTCCCGAAGGGAAAAAACCTTTTTGTACGTTTGCTGTATTACGGCGGTGCTGAACGTAGTCCTGAACGGGATTTTGATTCCCTTCCTCGGGATTCTCGGGGCAGCGATTGCTACGGCGGCGTCCTCTTTTGCGATTTTTGCCATGCTGCTTCCTTCGTTGGAAAAGGAGATTCGCCTTGGCAAAATGCGGACGTTGTTTTTGCTTCCCCTCCTCGGGTGCGCTTGGATCGTGCTCGTTGCGGTCCTTTGCAATCTTTTGATTGGGGATATGTGGATTCGGATTTTCTGCACCGTGGGGGCCAGCGTCGCCGGGTACGGCGCGATCCTGTGGTTCGGGAAATACGAATTGGTTGCATCGGTTTGGAATGCGGTTTTAAGCAAATTTCGCAAGAAAGGGGAGTCTGTTCATGAGTAAAGAACACCTGCCTGTTTTGGGAAAAATGAAAAAAATTGCCCGAAAGGCTTTGGTTCGGGAACAATACGATAAAGTTCTTTCTGCGGTTGCCGTTGGAGCAGAACTCTTATATTCTTATAATCAAGAATACTGCGATGACGAGTTTGAAGAGATCCTTCTCTCGGTCAGCGATAAAATGTTCTCCAACCGCCCCCAATGGTCTCCCGATTCGGAAAAAAAGACCGTTCTGTTTTACGACGGGTTCGGAGAGGATACCCGTGGCCTTGCGTTAATCTTTCTGAAGGGATTGGTTCGCAAGGGATACCGCGTGGTCTATGCTACGGTGGATGCTGCACGGGGCAAGCAGCCCCAGATTGCAAGATCTACTGCGGAATACGGTATGGAATGGGTTTATCTTCCATGCAGAGAGAGTTATGTACAGTGGGCCGAGGCTTTGCACGAGACGTTTGAGAAATATCATCCCCATTCGGCCTTCTTCTATACCCTTCCCTATGACGTGACTGCTACGGTGGTTTTTGATCACTATCGGGATACGGTGAAGCGATACCAGATTGATCTGACCGACCACGCCTTTTGGCTTGGAAAAAAGGCCTTTGATATTTGTCTTGCTCTGCGGGACGTGGGGTCGAAGATTGCCGTTCATTATCGGGGAATCCCGGCGGAGCAGATTCGTATGCTTCCTTATTACGCCCCCGTGGATATCGACGCTCCGTTTGAAGGATTTCCTTTCCCTATGGAAGGGAGGCGGCTGGTGTTCAGCGGCGGTGCTCTTTACAAGACGTTGGGCGACAAGGACAACCTGTATTATAAGATGGTAGATTCTCTTTTGCGGGATCACGAGGACTTGGTTTTTCTGTATGCGGGATCCGGAGACGATTCTCAACTGAAGCGGATCTTGGAAAAATATCCCGACCGCGCCTTCTTTATTGCGGAGCGCAAAGACCTGTTTCAGGTTCTGAAACAATGCGTGTTTTATCTCAATACCTATCCCATGTTCGGTGGAATGATGATGAATTTTGCCGCCCGTGCGGGAAAACTTCCTCTGACGTTGAAGCACAATAACGATGCGGACGGACTTCTGTTCAACCAAAAAGAGTTGGGTATCGAATACGATGCGGCGGAGGATCTGTTGGCCGATGCGGATCGCTTGCTTTCCGACGAGGCCTATCGGCAGGCCCGGGAGGCGAAACTGTCCGAGTGCGTTATCACCCAGGATCGTTTTGAGGAAAACCTCGCTTCTCTGATCGAGAAGGGAAACACGGAATTCCCCATCTATACGGATCCTATTGACACTACAGAGTTCCGACGGGAATACATCACGCGCTTCCGCTACAAACAGGCAGTGCGGGAGTCCATTCTGTATTCTTCTTGCCACCGACCTTTGATTCCCTACTTCCCCGTTATCTTTGGGGGATACTTTGTCCGCGCAACCCTTTCAAAAATAAAAGCGAAATTCGGGAGAAAAAAAGCATGATCAATTTTAACGTTCCTCCTTGCTGCGGCGACGAGCTGGGCTATCTGGAGCAGGCCATCAAAAACCGCAAGATCTGCGGGGATGGCGAGTTTACCAAAAAATGCAATCAATGGATGGAAAATCGCTTTTCCGCCCAAAAGGTTCTTTTGACCACAAGCGGGACTACGGCTCTGGATATGGCCACGCTTCTTTGTGATTTCCAAGAAGGGGATGAGGTGATCCTTCCCAGTTTCACCTTTTCCAGTACCGCAACTTCTGCGGTTCTCGGCGGTGCAAAGCTTGTGTTCGTGGATATTCGTCCCGACACCATGAACATCGACGAGACCAAGATCGAGGCTGCCATCACGCCCCGGACGAAGGCCATCATCGTGGTGCATTACGCCGGTGTTGCCTGTGAGATGGATACGATTATGGAAATCGCCAAACGGTACGATTTGAAAGTGATTGAGGACGCGGCCCAGGGGGTTATGAGCTCTTACAAGGGGAAGGCCCTCGGAACCATCGGCGATTTCGGCTGCTATTCCTTCCACGAAACGAAGAATTATTCCATGGGAGAGGGGGGCGCTCTTCTGATCAACAACCCCCTCTACAACGAACGGGCTGAAATTCTGCGGGAAAAGGGCACGAACCGTGCAAAGTTCTTCCGCGGACAGGTGGATAAATATACCTGGGTGGATTTTGGCGACAGTTATCTTCCCAGCGAGTTGAACGCGGCTTATCTTTGGGCGCAGCTGCAACGGGCCGACGAAATCAACGGCAACCGCCTTTGCAGTTGGAACGCTTATTGGAATGCCTTTTCTCCTCTGCAGGATGCGGGAAAGGTCACCCTTCCCACGGTGCCCGAAGGATGCGTTCATAATGCACATATGTTTTATCTGAAATGTAAGTCTCTGGAAGAGCGCACGGCTTTGATTTCCTATCTGAAGGAACGGGGTGTGATGGCGGTGTTCCATTACATTCCCCTTCACTCCGCTCCTGCGGGTCTGAAATACGGCCGCTTCCACGGGGACGACGTATATACCACGGCGGACAGCGACCGCTTGGTCCGTCTTCCGCTGTATTACGGCCTTACCGAAGAAGACCGCAACACGGTCATAAAGGCGGTGTGTTCCTTTTATGCGTAAGCGTGAATGTGCTTCCTATCCCGTTCTGGAAGGGGAGAAGGTTCGCCTCCGTCCCATTTGCGACGGGGATACGGACTTGATCGTTGCTTGGCGGAACAATCCTGCCGTGCGGGAGAATTTCATCTTCCGTCAAACCTTTACCCCCGAAATGCATCGGGCGTGGATGGAAACGAAGGTGGCGACGGGGGACGTGGTTCAATATATCATCGAGGATCGGGCCGACGGATTCCGTCCGGTGGGTTCGGTTTATTATCGGGATCTGGACGACGTTCACGAAAGCGCCGAGTACGGCATTTTTATTGGGGAAGATTCCGCTCGCGGAAAAGGTCTCGGCTCCGAAACGGCCAAGCTCTTCGTCAAGTTTGGGTTGGAATATCTGGAGCTTCACCGCATCTCTCTGCGGGTTTTGGCGGGAAACGATTCCGCCTGCCGTTCTTACGAAAAGGCGGGCTTCCTGCGGGAAGGCGTGTTTCGGGATATGGTAAAATTGGACGGCGTTTATCGGGACGTGATCTTTATGGCCATTCTTTCGGATTATTGATCTGCCGAGGAGATTGTTTATGGGTTTGAAGGTTCGTGATTCCAACATCGAACTGTTGCGGGTCCTTGCGAGTATAGGCGTTATCTTGCTGCATTATAACGGGGTGGTCGCCTTCAATCACGTGATCCCCGGAACGGTTAACGAATATATTCTTCAGGGTGCCGAAGCGCTGTTTATCAGTGCTGTCAATCTGTTTTTGCTCATTTCGGGTTATTTCAGCTGCACCTCCAACCGTCGGAAAGCGGTCAAGGTCTTTGAACTGTTCTTGCAGGTATCGGTGCTGGCTACCGCGTGGTATTTGATTTCCTCCCTGGCGTTGTACAACACCCCCGTTACGGCGTTGGGCATTGTGAAAGCACTGATTCCAAACAGTTATTTCGTTACGATTTATCTTGCGGTGTATATCCTTTCTCCCTACATCAACCGTGCCGTGGAGAAACTCAACAGAGAAAAATTTCGCGCGTTGTTGGTGATCTGTTTTATTCTGTTTTCCCTTCTTCCGACAGTGCTGGATCTGTTGGCAGAATATGGACATTTCTTTCCCGGGCTCTACCCCGTGAGCATGGGAGCAAGCGATTACGGTTATACTTTCGTACAGTTTGCTTTTATGTATCTGATCGGAGCGTATCTGCGTCGGTTCGGCTCTGAAACAAGCGGAAAACGATGGGTGTGGCTTGGGGTATTTCTCCTGTCTTTTGCTGCCGTGTTTTTCTGGCAATTTTTGACGCCGCGGGTTGCCCGCTCCTATTGCAATCCTCTCGTGATTTTGCTTGTGGTTTCGGTCTTTTCTTTGTTCCGCACCGTTTCCATTCGCAGTCGAGTTATCAACCTGCTTGCGAAAGGGGCGTTTACCTGCTTCCTTGTTCATGCCCTGTTTTTGGACTACATCGGGATTCCTCGGTTTGTAAACGGAGACCCCTTGTTGCTCTTGGGGCACATGCTACTGTCTTCCTTGGGAATATTCCTGATTTGTTGGGTGATTTGGTTTGTGTATGATTTCGTGACGAGGCCGATCGTGAAGGTCGTGGGAAAGATTCTGGCGCCCCTGGACAAGCGGATGTCTTTGGAAGACGAGGAGAAAACGTCTTAAATTTTGCGTTTTGTATGACGGAAAGACTCCGTCTCCATAAAGAATATTTTTGAATGGAAGGTTTTAAGTATGAGAAGAAAGAAAAGAGAGTTGTTCAAGCGTTCGCTGCGTATGCTGTTCTCTCTGTTTTTGATTGCGGCCCAGACGGTTTGCTTCGGCTACGTTTGGTTGAATTACTATTTGCAGGGGATGAGCGATCCTTTCTTTGAGAAGGGAAACTGGCTCTTTTACGCCGTGTATGCCCTGCTCTTCATCGTGTTCCTGTTCTGCTTTGACGGAATGAAATACGGCTTGTACCGCCGACCCAACATCATTCTGTCGCAGATTCTGGCCACTTTGGGGACGGCCTTCGTTACCTATCTGCAGATCTGTTTGCTTTCTTTGAAGTTTGTCAACGTTCTGCCGATTCTGGCCATGACGGGCGTCAATATCGTCATCTGCGTGGTCTTTACCATGTTCAGCGATTGGGTGATCCGCGTTTTCTTCCCCGCCAGGAAAATGCTGGTGATTTGGGACAACTATTCTCCCGAACAGTTTTTGCGCAAAATGGGCGGCAGAAAAGATAAATACACTCCCGAAGAAATCGTCCACGTTTCCGTGGGCATGGAAAAACTGGAGCAGTTGATTCAGGAGTCGGAAAGCGTGCTGGTCTACGACGTGCATTCCGAAATGCGGAATAAGCTGATCAAATACTGCTTTGAGCAGGACATCCGCGCCTATTCCACCACGAAGGTTTCCGATATTCTTATCCGCGGCGCCGAGCAGCTTCACGTATTTGATACACCCTTGTTGCTCTATCGCAACATCGGTCTTACCATGGAACAACGGTTCTTTAAGCGTCTGATGGACATCGTGATTTCTTCCATTATGCTGATTATCGCATCTCCCTTCCTTTTGATCAGCGCCCTTGCCGTCAAACTGTACGACGGCGGCCCCGTCTTTTTCCTGCAGGATCGTTGTACCATCGGCGGAAAGGTGTTCAAGATCCACAAATTCCGCAGTATGGTGGTGGATGCGGAGAAATACGGCGCCCAGCTTGCCACGGAAAAGGATCCCCGCATTACGCCCGTGGGACGGATTTTGCGTGCTACCCGTTTGGACGAGCTTCCTCAGCTGATTGATATTCTGGTGGGGAATATGAGCCTCGTGGGCCCCCGTCCCGAACGGCCTGAAATCACCGAACAGTATTGTAAGGAGATTCCCGAGTTCAAATACCGTCTCAAGGTACAGGGTGGTTTGACGGGATACGCTCAGCTTTACGGAAAATACAACACCTCCGCCTACGATAAACTGCAGTTGGATTTGATGTACGTGCAGAATTATTCGTTGCTTCTGGATCTGCGTTTGATTTTGCTGACGTTAAAGATTATGTTTATGAGGGAAAGTACCGAGGGCGTTTCGGAACAGACCAACCAAAAGATTGCCGAAATGGCGGAGCGTTCTGCGAAAGAGGCACAACAGCGTGCTTCCGAGTCCGAAAACGGAGAAGAATAAGGAGTGTTTTATGCCTTCTTGGCTTTTATTTACCGTTGAAATCATCGGTACCGTGGCCTTTGCCGTTTCAGGGGCTATGGTGGGATTGAAGCGGGAAATGGATATTTTCGGGATCGTTATTCTCGGCCTCGTGACCTCCGTGGGGGGCGGTGTGATTCGGGATTTGATTTTGGGAATCACGCCTCCCTATACCTTCCGGGATCCCACTTATGCGGTTGTCGCCGTTTTGGTTTCGATTTTGGTTTTCTTGCCCTTCGTGCGTCGGGCTTTTGATCGCATCCATCGGCTCTACGACCTGATGATGCTGACCATGGATTCTCTCGGATTGGGAATTTTCACCGTCATCGGCATCCGTACCGCCTATAACGCGGGAGAGCGGGGCGTGTTTCTGCTGATCTTCGTGGGCGTGATTACGGGGGTGGGCGGCGGCATTCTGCGGGACGTTCTGGCAGGGCAGACCCCTTACGTGTTCGTCAAGCACTTCTATGCCTGCGCTTCTTTGATCGGCGCGATTGCCTGCGTGGTGTTTTTGCGGTTTGCGGGGCAAACCCTCGCCATGACCGTCGGGGCTTCCATCGTGGTGATCTTGCGGTTTTTGGCGGCTCATTACCGTTGGAAACTTCCCAAAGCGACGAAGGAAACGGAGTAGAAAAGAGGTTTTTTTCTTGAAATTCCAAATTGATCACGATTATCATATTCATTCCAATCTCTCGCCCTGTGCCAAAGACCCGGAACAGACCCCCCAAGGGATTTTGCGTTATGCGGAGAAGAACGGGTTGAAGCAGATCTGTCTGACCGATCATTTCTGGGATACGGCCGTGACGCCCGCTTTGGGGTATCTGAGCGGAACCTATCGCAACAACGATCTTGCCTGTATCCGCTCCGCTTTGCCCTTGCCCCAATCGGAACGGACTGCCTTTCATTTCGGATGCGAAGGGGAGATGGATCTGTCCTTTCAGATCGGGATTTCGCCTGCGGTCATCAAGCAGATGGAGTTCGTGATTATTCCCACCACCCATCTGCATATGCCGAAGCTGACCGTGCCCGAGGAATTGACCTTGGAGCAACGGGCGATTTTGTACGTCCATCGGCTGAACGCCCTGCTGGAAGCGGATCTTCCTGCAGGAAAGACGGGAATTGCCCATCTGACCTGCTCCTTGATGGCTCCGAAAAATTGGCCCGATCATCTGCGGGTCCTGGAGATGATTCCCGATACGGTGCTGACGCATCTGTTCCGCAAGGTGCGGGAGCGAGATTTCGGAGTGGAGCTGAACTTCCCCGTGGAGCGGTATTCCCCCGAGGAGCTGCAGACGGTGCTTCGCCCTTACTTCATCGCTAAGGAATGCGGTTGCCGGTTCTATCTGGGAAGCGACGCGCATACCCAAAAGGAGTGCGAAGGCGCCCCGGAGCGTTTTGAGCGCATGGTGGATTCTTTGGACTTGACGGAGGAGAATAAATACCGTCCTTTTACTTGAATATAATATGTAGAGAACCCCGTCGAAGGATTTTTTTCGGCGGGGTTTTTGTCGTTTTGCGCCATAAATTGTTCAAAAAGTTTTTTTTCGCAAAGCCTTGCAATTCCTGAAAAATCGTGCTATACTACAGGCAATAAAGCATTTCCGGTTTCCCGACGGGAGGTTCGGGGACCGCGGTGAGACGGACGGTCAACACCGGATTCCTGTACGCGCCCCAAAAAATTGTTTTTCCGATACTCGGCAAATAAAAAGGAGACATCATTATGGGAACGAAGAAGAATCGAAATCAAGCTCCCGGGAAGGAACGGTCAAGCCCCGGGATCGACGAGGAAGGCCGTGTGAACGTATCCTTCCGTGGGGAGCGCTTGTTGGTCAACAAGGTGCTTTCTTCGGAAGAGCTGGATCGGCTGGAGAACGCCATCCCGAAAGAGGAACCCCTTCGGTTCGTTATGGTGGGCGATCTGGACGGAAAGAGTAAGTACGCTACCTCTCTCCTCGCCGTGACCGATCGGCGGATTTACGCCTTTGACCGCTCTTTGGATCAAGGGGTCCGCTCTTGTACTTATGAAGGAATTCACCGTGCCTACGTGAAACGGTGTTACGGAAACGCGCTTCTGATCTTTTCGGAAGACGACAGCGGAAAAGAACACGTGGATCTTTCCCGCAATTATACCAATTTCCTGCGTTTTTCCTATCGCGTTGCCTCTCTGTTCGACGCGGCGGCCCGCTATATCGAGAACGTAGCCGCAGGGAAAAATCCCGAGGAAGAAATGACGGCGGTGCAGGCCGCCTTTGAAAAGCAGTTCAGCGTCTGTCCCCGTTGCGGACGGACTCTGATCCGCCCCGGTGCACCCTGCATGAACTGTCAGTCTAAGGGCAAGCTGGTGAAAAAACTGGTAGGATACGTGGCTCCCTACAAATGGCGGCTTCTGTTCTGCATCTTTTTGTCGGTGATTACCACGGCGGTGTCCCTTTTGCCGCCCTTCATGACCAAAACCCTGGTGGACGACGTGCTGCCCGAAGGGAACCGAAGGATGCTGTACATCTGCGTTGCTCTTCTGTTTGGGTCTTATATCGTGCAACAGGGGGTCGGTACCATCCGCGCCTATCTGCTCCGTATCTGCGGGGACCGCATCGTGGCGGACCTGCGCAACGACGTGTACGCCAAGGCGCAAAAGCTTCCCATGCGGTTTTACGATCGCACCTCTACGGGATCGGTGATCAACCGCATCAGCGGCGATACCTCCAACCTGCAGGCTTTCATGCTTCGTATTACCCAAGAAGTGGTGGTTCAGTTTTTCCTGCTCATCGGCATTATCGTGATCATGTTCGTGCTGAACTGGCGGCTGACCCTGCTTTCCCTGGTTCCCGTGCCCTTCGTCGTCGTGGGTGCGCGCATTTTCGGGAAAAAGATCGCCCCCTTCTACCGTCGCATCTGGCGCCGTTGGTCGGCGGTGTCTTCCATTCTGACCGACACCATTCCCGGCGTGCGGGTCATCAAGGCCTTCACCAACGAAAAACGCAGCGTGGAGAATTTCGAGCGCTATAACGGAGAGTGGCTGAAGACCGATATTTCCGCCTCCCGTATCACCACCCTGTTCCCCCATATCGTCAGCTTCGTCATTTCTTGCGGCTCTCTGCTGATCTGGGGCGTGGGCGGCGGCTGGGTGATTGACGATCCCACCTTCCTCTCCGCAGGTTTGTTGGTTTCGTTTATTTCCTATACGTCCATGTTCTACGGCCCCGTCAATTTCTTTGCAAACCTCAGCGACTCTTATCAGAACGCCCTCAACTCCGCGGAACGTCTTTTGGACATTCTGGATGCGGAGCCCGAGGCGGACTTTGCGGAGGGCAAGCACCCCGAGCATCTGAAGGGCCGCATCGAATTCCGCAACGTCAGCTTTTCCTTCGATCGCTCCAAGCGGACCCTTTCCAACGTGAACCTGGTTATTGAGCCGGGGGATATCGTTGGTATTGTTGGGACGACCGGTGCGGGAAAATCCACGCTGATCAACCTTCTGATGCGGTATTACGATCACTACGACGGCGAGATTTTTATGGACGGCATCAACATTCGGGATATTGATCTGGAGTTCTACCGTTCCGAAATCGGCTACGTGCAGCAGGAACCCATGATGTTCCACGATTCCATCTACAACAACATCGCTTACGGATGCGATAACGTGCAGGTGGAGCAGGTTATTCACGCGGCGGACGTGGCCAACGCCCACGCCTTCATCGCCCGCCTGCCCGACGGCTACGATACCCTTCTCGGGGAGCGAGGTACGGGTCTTTCGGGAGGCGAGCGGCAGCGTTTGTCCATTGCCCGTGCCGTGTTGCGCAACCCCAGTATTCTTTTTCTGGATGAAGCCACCGCTTCCGTGGACTCGGAGACCGAAAGCCTCATTCAGGACGCCATTGACCGCCTCATCCGCGGCCGCACCACCCTCATGATCGCTCACCGTCTTTCCACCCTGCGCAAGGCCAACAAGATCATCGTGGTGGATAAGGGCGAAATTCTGGAAATGGGCTCTCCCGAAGAATTGATGGAGAAAAAAGGAAAATATTATAAACTGGTACAAATTCAAACCATGTCCGATCAGATTCGGAAGACCAAGGAAGAAGAGAGGTTGGAGTAATGGAACGGATTTATATCGAACACGATATGGCACGCTTCGTGCGAAAAGACATCACCCTCGTGGATCTGGAACTGTACGACGGACGGCGGTTTGCGAATCTGGAGCCCCGTCGGCTTTTCCCCTTGACGGGCTTGGAAAAATATATTACGCTGCTGGATCAGGAGGGGAAAGAGGTTGCCGTGATTCGGGACCTGCGTACCCTGCCTGCGGAGGAGCGAAAGACCATTGAGGAGTGTCTCAACGAATATTACCTCATTCCGCGGGTGACGCAAATTCTGTCCTGTCGGGAAAAGTACGGGGTTCTCACCATCAAGGCGAACACCGACCGCGGCCCCGTTTCCATTGAGATCCGCAATATTCTGCACGGTCTGAAACTTTTGTACGGCTCCCGCGTTCTGTTGCGGGACAACAACGATAACCGCTACGAGATCTCCGATCTGAATCAGCTGGATCGGGCAAGTCGGGCCATGCTTGACGCATTTTTATAATTCTGTTTGGGAGGAATGTAATTATGAAACTGATTTTTGCCATCGTGAACAACGACGACAGCACCGTTGCCTCTTCCGCATTGACCGATGCGGGCTTTGCCGTGACCCGTCTTTCCACTACGGGCGGTTTTCTGATGGTGGGGAATACCACTCTGCTCATCGGTACCGACGACGACAAGACCCAGGTCGCCATCGACATTCTCCGCCACCACTGCACCACCCGAAAGAAGATGAACCCCTCTACCGCCTCCTTCGGGTCGGGGCTGAAGAATCACAGCATCCCCGAGGAGGTTACCGTTGGGGGTGCCACGGTCTTCGTGCTTTCCGTGGATCAGACCGAGAAATTTTAAGAAACCTTCAAGAGAAGGGCCGCACTCCAAAGGGTGCGGTCTTTTTTTTTGACAACCTATGGTTGCGAAAAAAGCATCCGCAAGGGGGTTGAAAGGCAGTTCGTTTTATGGTATAATGAGAAAAAAACGAGGTGGAGATTATGGCGTTAGCGGAAAATATTTACAAACTGCGGGAACGGATGCGTCTGTCCCAGGAAAAATTTGCGGAAAAGCTGAACGTGTCCCGTCAAGCGGTACAAAAGTGGGAAAGCGGAAATTCCCGTCCCGATCTGGATAAACTCATCGCCATGTCCCGTCTGTTCGGCGTGACCGTGGATTTTCTGGTTTCCGACGGATGGAATCGCTTCCCCGAAGCAGGAGGCGGCTTGACGGCCGAGCCGAATTTCGCGGGCCAGCATCCCTGGGAATCCTATGCGGCTCAGCTGGACGTGGAATACCGTCAATGCCTGGAGGAAGGGCTGGAAATTGCGGAATACGAGCCTCTTTTCTCTGCGGTGGGGAATCTCAAGCCGGGTAAGATCAAGAGCCGTCTGGCGGATGTTTTGTACGATCTGGTCTGTTCCTTGCCCCGTCGGGAGGATTATCCTTATTCCGAGCCCTCCGATCTGGAAGGGATTCGCTCCCTTTCCGAGCCGATTGGCCTGCCTGCCTTTCGGGAATCGAAAAAAGCCCTGCGGGAGCGCATCGCCGGAGGGTGGTACGGTCGCATCTGCGGGTGCCTTTTGGGCAAGCCTATTGAGGGAATCCGCACCGACGAGCTGATCCCCCTTCTCACCGAAACGGGCAACTATCCCATGCATCGCTATATTCTGAAAGCCGATCTGACGGAGGAAATGTACGCCCGCTGTAAGTTTTCCTTACGCAACCGCTGCTTTGCGGACACCGTTTCCTGCGCCCCTGCGGACGACGATACCAACTATACCGTTCTTTATCAGCTGATCGTGGAAAAGTTCGGTCGGGATTTTACCCCCGCCAACGTGGCCGAGGCCTGGACCCGATATCAGCCGAAGTCTGCCTATTGCACCGCCGAACGGGTGGCCTTCTGTAATTTTGTGAAGGGCTATTGCCCGCCCGATTCCGCCGTGTATCAGAACCCCTATCGGGAATGGATTGGGGCACAGATTCGCGGAGACTATTTCGGCTTTATCAACCCCGGGGATCCGGCCCGTGCCGCGGAAATGGCCTACCGTGACGCCTGCATTTCCCACGTGAAAAACGGTATTTACGGGGAACTGTTCGCCGCCGCCCTCATGTCCTGTGCCTTCGTTTGCTCCACTGCGGAAGAGATGCTGCGGGGTGCTATGGGGCAGATCCCCACCACCTCCCGCCTCTATGCGGAACTGGATTGGGTCTTGAAGCAATACGCCGAGGGCATGACCGCCGAGGCTTGCTTTGCGGAGATTCACCGCCGCTACGACGAACACGACGGACACGACTGGTGCCATACCATCTCCAACGCCATGATCGTAGCCGCCGCCCTGCTGTACGGAAACGGAGATTTCGGACGGTCGATCTGCCTTGCGGTTGAAACGGGCTTTGATACCGACTGCAACGGGGCCACCGTGGGGGCCGCCGTGGGCATCTGGAAGGGCGTTTCCGCCCTTTCGGAAGACTGGCTGAAGCCCGTGAACGGACGGCTGAACACCCAGATTCTCGGTGTGGGCGAGGTTTCCGTGGATTCGCTGATCGAAAAAACCGTGATGCATATCGAAGGTTGATCCTTCGGAAACGGCTTTTTTCTTAACAATCGATTCTCTTTCTTGATTCTTTTTGCGGGATATGTTATACTATACGTGTAACCTATCCCGCATTTTTTGATTTTAAAGGAGATATTATTATGGCGTTGACGACGGAACAGATCAATTCTGTGAAAGGAAGAGGCTTTTTGCGCAATCGGGGCACCGACTGCTTTTCGGGGCGGGTTTTGTCCCCCGGAACGGTGTTTACCGTGGAGAATATGCAGGATCTTTCTTTGCTGGCGCAGACCTACGGGAACGGAAAGCTGATCCCCACCAGCCGCCAATGTATTGAAATTCCCGGAATTCCCTTCGATAAAATTCCCGAAGCGGAGGCCTTTGCCGCCGCTCACGGTCTGATTTTCGGCGGAACGGGTCCCAAGGTGCGTCCCGTCACCGCCTGCAAGGGAACCACCTGCGTGTTCGGATGCTACGATACCCAGGCCTTGGCCAAAACCATTCACGAAACCTTTTACGAGGGCTGGAAAACCGTGAAATTGCCCCATAAATTCAAGATTGGCGTGGGGGGATGCCCCAATAGCTGCATCAAGCCCTCTCTGAACGATTTCGGCATCGAAGGCAATCGGGTGCCGGGGCGCAGGGAGGCCGCATACCGCATCTACGTGGGCGGAACGTGGGGTAAATCCACGCGCATGGGAACCCCTCTGTCCCGTCTCGTGGAGGAGGCGGAGATTCTTCCCATTCTGGAAAAAACCCTGCTTTGGTTCCGCGAAAACGCCTTTGCAAAAGAACGCCTCGGCATGGCGGTGGACCGTCTCGGTGCGGAAAACCTGGAAAAGGCCCTCTTTTCCGATGAGATTCTGACCCGAAAAGACGCCATTCTTGCCATGGAGATTAAAGAACGGTAATGAGACGCGTTTTTTGTTTTTTCCTCGTTTTGTTCTTGATTTTTTGCCTCTGTGCCTGTTCGGACTCCTTGCCCGTGAACGGGGAAGGCGTTCTCGTTACCGATGCGGAAGGAAATGAGGCCTATCTCGCCCCCTCTGCACGGGTGGTTTCCTGCTACGGCTCCTTTGCCGATTGCTGGTTGCTGGCGGGAGGGAGCCTCGTGGGCGTGACCCAAGACGCGGTGGAGGAGGGGATCGTGTCCGCCGATTCCGCTACGGTGGTGGGAACGGTGAAAAACGTGGATTTGGAGCAGATTCTCGCTCTGTCTCCCGATTACGTGATCCTTTCCGCCGACCTTGCGGCCCATAAAAAGCTGGAGCCCGCCCTGAAGGCGGCACGGGTGAAATACGGATATTTCCGCGTGGATACCTTTGCGGATTACAAGGCTTTGATGACGCAGTTCTGCGCCGTCAACGGCAGGGAAGACCTGCTTCTTCGCAACGTGACGGAGGTGGAGGCTCGGATCGGGCAGATTATGGCGAAAATTCCGAAGAATTCCGAAAGAACCTTCCTTCTTTGCCGTGTTTATTCCACGGGTATGAAGGCAAAGGGGGCGGACAATCTGGCAGGGATGATCCTGCAGGAATTCGGTCTTCACAATATCGCCGACGGCAATCCGCTGCTGTTGGAGGATCTGTCTGCCGAGCAGGTGGTCCTTGCCGATCCCGATTATATTTTTTCCCTTTCCATGGGGGATGAAGAGGCGGCGACCTCTTATCTGGAATGGTACGTGGAAAACAATCCCGCCTGGGCTTCCCTTACGGCGGTTCGGGAAGGAAAAAGCTATCTGTTGCCCAAGGATCTGTTCCACTATAAACCCAACGAACGGTGGGATGAAAGCTATGAATATCTTGCAAAAATCCTCTACCCCGAAGTGTTCGGAGCATAATTTTTTTCGCAGGCATACCTTTTTGACCGTATGCCTGCTCGCGGCTTTTCTGCTCCTTTTGTTGGCCCTGTCTCTCTGCTTCGGATCGGTAAAAATTGATCTGTGGAAGGGGATCGGAGAACTTTTTGCGGGAGATACGGACTCTGCGGACGCCCGCATCCTGTTGCATCTTCGCCTTCCCCGTGCCTTGGGCGCCCTCTTTGCGGGCGCGGCTTTGGCGGTGGCGGGGGTTCTGATTCAGGGCGTTTTGCATAATCCTATGGCGGCGCCGAACATCATCGGCGTCAATTCGGGGGCGGGATTGGGTGCCATTCTGATGATTTCCGTGTTTCCCTCCGCCGTTTCCTTCTTGCCCTTGGCGGCTTTCTGTGGAGCGGTGGGGGCCTGTGCCTGCATTTACGCCCTTGCCAAGCGCACGGGGGCGGATCGCCTGACCGTTACTTTGGTCGGGATTGCGGTGGGGGCCATTCTGAACGCGGGGATCAATACGGTGAAAACCCTGTTCCCCGACAGCGTTTACGATGCGGACGCTTTTATGATCGGCGGACTTTCGGGGGTGACTTATTCCCGAGTGTTGCCTGCGGGGATTTTGATTTGTCTTGCTCTTATTTCTGCCTTTCTGCTGGCGCGGGATGCGGATATTCTCTCCCTTGGGGACGATACGGCAAAAACCCTCGGTCTGAACGTAACCCGCACCCGATGGATTTTTCTTCTTCTCGCCTCGGTTCTGGCGGGGGCGGCGGTGAGCTTTGCAGGGCTCTTGGGCTTCGTGGGCCTGGTGGTGCCCCATATTTGCCGCCGTTTTACGGGACAGGTTCACCGTCATCTCTTGCCCGTCAGCGCTCTTGGCGGCGGGATTTTGGTCCTTCTGTGTGATCTGCTCTGTCGCATCCTCTTTGCTCCTTATGAAATTCCCGTGGGGATTCTTCTGTCCCTGGTGGGCGGGCCCTTCTTTATCGTTTTGATTCTGTCGGGGAGGAAACGCCGTGATTGAGTTGAAAAATATTTCCTTTTCCTACGGAAAAACGCCTCTGTTCCGCGACTTTTCCGCCACCTTCTCTCCGGGGGAGATCTGTGGAATCATCGGCCCCAACGGATGCGGAAAAACCACCCTGATCCGTCTGCTTTCCGCGTTGGAAATACCCTCCGCGGGGGGATTGACGCTGGATGGAACGCCCTATAGAGCGTTTCCCCAAAAAGATCTTGCCAAACAGGTTTCCCTCCTGCCCCAGTCCCGCAATCTTCCCGCGGTGACGGTGGAGGAATTGCTCCTGCGGGGACGCTACCCCTATTCCCGTTGCCCTTCGGATGAGGATCGTTTCTTCGTTTCGCAGATCTTAAACCAAATCGGTTTATCCGATTTTGCTGATCGGGACGTTTTGACCCTTTCGGGCGGAGAGCGTCAGCAGGCCTGCCTTGGGCTTTTGTTGGCGCAGGATACTCCCTACGTTCTGTTGGACGAGCCCACTACGTATTTGGACATTTCTCACCGTTTTGCTTTATTTGATATGTTAAAAAAGCTGAAAGAGCAAGGAAAAAGCGTGATTTGCGTCTTGCACGATCTGTCCATGGCGTTTCGGTTCTGTGACCGCCTACTGGTACTGGAATCGGGTTCCCTTAAGGGCTGCGGTACGCCTCGGGAGATCTTAAAGACCGACGTGATTGAGACCGTCTTTGGGGTGCGATGCCTTCCGATTCCCGTGGAAGGGCAGACCGAATATCTTTTCCTTCCCCGTTGACGATATACCAAAACGGTATAAATAGAGTTAAAAAAATGCGGCTCAACTTTCGTGGAGCCGCGTTCTTTTATGCATTTTTCCAGCGGTCGATATATTCTCCGCTGGGCGTTTTCCCCGTCTTGTCCTTGCAATGGGAGTTTTGTTTTCGCTCTTCCAGAAGTCGGTCAAACCGTGCCGTATCCACGGGGAGCGCCGCCGTCTGATCGGTCCATGCGGAAAGATACGCTGCGTTGCAGAGAGATGCTTCTCGGATTCCTTCCTCTCCGGGGGCAATCAGAGGCGTGCCCTTGCGGATGGCGTCGGTAAAGTTCTGCAAAATTCCCACGTGCTGACTTCCCCGATCCTCGTAGACCCTTTGGGAAAGAACGTTTTTCTTTTCGTATACCGTCAACTGCCGCCCTTCCGCCACGATCCGCTTCTTCGTACCCACGATTTCCAGACGGTTCACCCCTTGTTCCTCTCCCGTGGAAGTGTGGAACAGAGCGGTAGCGCCGTTTTCGTAGGTAAGATGCAGGGTTGCCTCGTCTTCCACTTCGATATCGTGATATTTTCCCACGTTACAGACGGCGCGGACGGATTGCGGCATGCCAAACATCCATTGTAGCAGATCCAACTGGTGGGGTGCCTGATTCATCAGAACGCCGCCTCCTTCCCCCGTCCAGGTGGCGCGCCAACTGCCCGAATCGTAATATTCCTGGGTGCGGTACCAGGTGGTCACTTCCCACAGCAGCCGCAAGGGGGTGCCCAATTCTCCGTCTTGAACCATCCGACGGATCTCTCCGTACAACGGGTCGGTCCGTTGGTTGAACATGATTCCGAAGATCTTCCCGGATTCCTCTGCGGCGCGGTTCATGGCTTCCACGGCGGAGCCTTGTACCCCCGCGGGTTTTTCGGTGAGAACGTGCATTCCCTTTTGAAATCCCAGAATCGCATAGGGAGGATGAAAATAATGGGGGACGGAAAGAATTACCGCCTGCACGTCGCTTTTTTCGAAAAATTCCTCTGCCGTGCCGAAGATCTCCACCCCGGGGAAGACTTGTTTTGCCCATTCCCGTTTTTGGGGATCGATATCGCAAAGAGCGGTCAGAACGGCTCCTTCCACCTTGTTTTCATACAACGTCTTTGCGTGGGCGGAGCCGATGTTCCCCACGCCGATGATACCAAACCGAACGGTCATAATTTTCTCCCGAATTATTTTATTTCAGCCCGAAGGACGCCAGAAAGCGATAACTTCGTGCTAAGCATTCAAAGGGATCTTCTCCGTAGCAGTCATCTTGTTCTACGAAGATATATTCCGTTCCGGATTCCTTGCAGGCTTGCAGGATTCCCGTCCAGTTCAGATTTCCTTCTCCCACGGGGCACATGCGATGTTCCTTTTCCCCGTAGACCATGTCCTTGAAGTGGACGCAATCCACCCGTCCCTTCAAAGCACGGATCCATGTGGTGGGATCCCCTCCTGCGAACTGCACCCAGTAGGTGTCCAGAACGATGCCCAACTCCTCGGGAGAGAAGGCGTCGCACAGCTTTTCCATGAAATAGCGGCCGTCTTCCTTGGAGCGGACGAATTCCTTCCAATGGTTATGATAATAAAACTTCGCACCGTTTTTTGCAAAATATTTTGCAGCGGGCGTGATTGCCTGCAGAAATCCTGGGAAGGTCTCATCTGTGGTTCCGCCGGGAGCACTTCCCAGTCCGATGCGACGACAACCGAAGGCCTTGTGCTTTTTCAGCGTTTCCTCCGTTTGTTCCGTGATTTCCCGGAAGGCTGTGTGGGTCAGAGGCGCCGTCAGTCCGTTTTTCTTCAGCTCCTCCGCCAGCCATTCTCCTTCGTAGGGGCAGACCCCCGAAACCTGCACGGCGGTATATCCGATCTGTGCTACCTTTTTCAGGGTTTCGGAAAAATCCTCCAAGGTTTTGCACTGATTTCGCAAGGTGTAAAGCTGTGCTCCGAGAATCATAATAAGCACCTCGTTGTTTTTTTCTTTATTATAACATGGCAAAGAGAACAATGCAATAAACTTTTTTTGCAAAATATATTGCTTTTTTCGTCAGGGTGTGTTATAATGGGAAAATAAGGAGGTGGATTATGAAGCTCTTTACCTATCAGGACGAGCATCTTTCGGTTGTGTATTCTTTGACCAAAAATCCGGATGCTCTGTCCCAAAAAATTCACGTGCACAACGATTATGAATTGTATTGCTTCGTTTCGGGGGATGCCCGTTACATGATCGAGGGACGGGAAGTTTCTCTTCGGTACGGCACGGTTTTGCTGATGCGCCCGGGAGAGTTGCATACGTCCATTCTCGATTCGGACAAGCCTTATGAACGATACGTTCTGAATTTTACCGCCGATGCTCTTCCGGAGGAATTGCGGGAGTCTTTGCTGTCTCCCTTTCGGGACCGTCCTTTGGGAGAATTGAACTGCTACCGGGGGGAAGATTTTCCCCGCGTAACGCCACTGGAATTGCTCTCTTCTTTTTGTTCTGATTCCGAAACCGTGAAGCTGCGCATGCGGACCATGCTGCCTGCACTTTTGATGTTGCTTCAGACCGCCGCTCCCCATCGGGAAAGATTGTCCGATACCCGTTCCGAAGGAGCCCAGATGGTGGACTTCGTCAACGCCCGTCTTTGCGATCCCGTCACCGTTTCCATGGTTACGGAGGAATTTCACATGAGCGTTTCCCAGGTGTCCCGTATTTTTAAGGCGGCCACGGGAACCACCGTAGGACAGTACTGTCTGACCAAGCGTCTGTTGAAGGCCCGTCGGCGGATTGCCGCGGGAATGACCGCCCAGCAGGCGGCACAGGAGTGCGGATTCGGATGCTATTCTTCCTTTTTCCGCCTTTATAAAAAACGGTTCGGTACCGTTCCCTCGTCGGAACGGAACGACGAACGGATTGGAGAACTGCGCGAATGATTCGATATAATTATCACACCCATACCACCTTCAGCGACGGAAAAAACACCCCCGAGGAAATGATCGAAAAGGCCATCGAGCTGGGGTTTGAAAAGCTGGGAATTTCCGACCACGCGGTGACCGCCTTTCATCGGGATTGGAGCATCCGCGAGGAAAAACTGACCGATTACGTGGCGACCCTGCAACGGCTGAAGAAGGAATACGCGGACCGTATTCAGCTTTTCGTGGGCCTGGAGCAGGACGCGCTGGCTTTGCCCCTCCCCGAAGGATTGGACTATTATATCGGCTCGGTCCATTGGCTGGAAAAAGGTGGCCGCTATATTGAGATCGATCATACCCAACAGATTCTGCGGGACGCGATCCGCGATTGTTACAACGGAGATACGGATGCTTTGGCGGAGGATTATTTTGATTTGGTGGCCTCTTATGCAGACGATCCGAAGGTGGGCTTTATCGGGCATTTCGATCTGTTGACGAAATTTGATGAGATCAATCCTCCCCTCTTTTTGCCCACAGACCGTTATCGGGCGGCGTGGAAAAAGGCGGCAGACCGACTGATCGACGCGGGGAAAATCTTTGAAATCAACACGGGGGCGATCTCCCGCGGGAAACGCACCACTCCTTACCCTTCCGAGGAGATTCTGCAATATTGGGGTGAGCGGGGGGCGAAGGTGATTATCTGCTCCGATTGCCATTCTGCGGAGGGCATGAATTGCGCCTTCGACCGGGCGGAGGCTCTGGCGAAAAAACACGGAATCACCCTTGTAGATTTGTTTTAATCGGTTCAGATTGGTAACTTCATAAAAAGGAAACCACCCGAAGAACAGAATTTTCTTCGGGTGGCTTTTTGTTTTATCGGAATTTGCGGAAATGCTTTTTAATTGAATTGATATTGAAGCTCGTTTCCTGCGGTGGTCATGGTGAAGGAATATCCGTTCAGTCCGTAACGGTCTGCCAGCGTGTCGATGTTTGCGTCGATCCAGGCGTTGAAGTCTCCAGGATTTTCTACGTAAACTTTACAGATGAAGGTTTTCGTCCCCACTTTTTTCGTTGCGGCAACCAGACCGTCCACGGTCAGCGTGGAGAGGTACGCGTTGTTCTTGCGATAATAATTCTGTGCCGTTGCGGTGCAGTTGGGAATGTCGTATCCTTCAGTTTCAATGATGTGATCTTTTTGGATCTGAGCGGTGGGGACGTTGAACCATCCGTAATGGATATAGTCTGCGGTGGGCTCACCCGCGTCGCCCCAGGTCACGTCGATGTGATAATAATTTCCGTCGATCTTGATCAGGTTCCACGCGTGCCCTTCGGGAACACCCGTGGTGGGGTTGTTGGATTTTCCGCGCACGATCAGAACGTCAAGACCCATGCGGCGGCACAAGAGTTGGAAAGCGCGGGAATATCCGTCGCAAACCGCTTTCCCGTTCACGAGGGCTCCGTAGGCCGTGTGGCAGAAATCCACGTTGGTGTAAGTGGTGTGCAAAATAAGGCGATCGTGAATGGCTTTTTCCAGATCGTACTGACTCATGGAGGTGCTAAGCCCGTTCAGCAAAGCCGTAATTTGGGCTTCCATAGCTGCCTGTGCCGAGGCCTTCTGGGTTGCGTTCATGGTGTAGTTCGGGGAAACGGAGACGATTTTCTTGTTGACAATGGAATAGGAATAATTATTAGCCAGCCAGAAATGCTCGGGATAATCGTCCCGATAGCAGGTCCAGATTTTGGAGATTTCCGATTCGGAAATGCCTCCGCTCAACGAGATGCTCGCGCTCATCTTTTCCGCGCCCGCAACGATCTCCTCGTAGACCTTCACCATCTGTGCTCCGTTGGTCTGGTTGCCGAGCCAGGTTTTTCCGTAGCGGGCCGGCTCAACGGCGGGAGGATTGGAGGGCGTGGAGCCGCTTCCCGGATTGGAGGATGGTTCCGAGGAGGTGTTTTCGTCGTTGGAAGAATCACCGTCCGAGGAGTTGCTGTCGGAGGTGGGCGTTTGCTCCGAGGAGGTGTTGCCGTTGTCCGTGGACGTGTCGGGGTTCGAGGGAGTTTCGGAATTCGTCGGTGTGTCGGGCGGATTGTCTCCCGTGGTGCCGCTCGGTTGTGTGGGTTGATCGGAATTTATTCCGCTGTCGGTGGAACCCGCTTCCGTCATCCCGTCGGTGGAGACCGTTTCGGAGCCCGATTCGGAGGTTTCTCCGTCGGAAACTTCAGGAATTCCCACGCCGTTTTGGTCGGAAGAAACCGTTTCCGTTCCTTGAACGGAGTTGGAATTTCCAACAGAGGGCGTGTCGGTTCCCGTGTCCGTGCAGGCCGTCAGACAAAGCATCAGAATTGCTAAGAAGAGGGCTAAAAATCGCTTTTTACACATAAAAACGCACCTTCTCTACGTTTATTCTGATTCCATTGTACCATATTTCAATGGAAATGTCAATGAAATTCCGAAAAGTTTTTCAAAACCCTCTTGACAAACGACCGAAAATATGATATACTATTCCACGTTGAACGCCGGTGTGATGGAACTGGCAGACGTGCGGGACTCAAAATCCCGTGGTAGCGATACCGTGTGGGTTCGACCCCCACCACCGGCACCAGAAAAGAACCCACTTTTGTCCAAGACAAAAGTGGGTTCTTTTCAATGATATCCGTTCTTCCGAGAACGGATGATATATCATTGGAAAGTGTGTTAATTTGTGATAGAATCAATATAAAGAGGTGATTTCGATGGTAAATAACAACTTCAATCATATTGACCCGGATGAATTTCATGGCAAAGAACTCACCCTTCACGATTGTATAGCAGATAAGATTTCATTCGAAAATAATACGCTTCGTTTTTACTTTCCCGATGGTTTTTGGGTAACACCTCATCACGAAGTGAATCCTTCTGAAAAGACAGTGCGAACCGATGCTTCCGTAGTCGACTTTTCAATAGAAGATATTGATGATATATCAGTTCGTGTTTTTACAAGAAACACATGGTGTTGGTCTCGAAAAACGAGCGTGGAGAACTGGCATATGGAACAACTTATTGCTTCTGTAAATAGCGGGAAATGTACCCTCGAGTTCATTACACAATACAGAACCCATTATGAGCAGATGTGGCATTGTGCAATTCATTCCAAGAAAAAGCCTTATTGTAGGGAATGCCAACTGTACTTGCCGGAAACGGAAGCGACTTTCTTTTGGAATGATCTTCGTCCGGACTGCGAATGGTAATCTGCATTACTTTACCCCTACCTACACTACCTTTAGTCGCTCTTTTCCATGAAATTTGCCCTTGCGGGCAAGTGAAACAGCTTCGCTATGAAATATTTGCTCCGCAAATGTGAAATATTCGCAATGCGAATATGAGCAAATTTTATTTTACATCGGGCAATGTCCGATATTTTTGTGCGGTTTTATGAAACAAAGTTTGGAGAAATAAAAATGAACGTAATTGTTGCAATGGACTCTTTCAAGGGCAGTCTGACGGCGTTGCAGGCGTGTGAGGCGGTCAAAAAAGGCCTTTCCGTTGCTTTAGACGGAACCTTTTCTTTGATTCCCATGGGGGACGGGGGAGAGGGCACCGCGGAATGTATGGCGGCGGCCTGCGGCGGTAAAATGGTGTTCGAGACCGTGCCCGATCTGTTCGGTCGGGAAAAACGTTGCGGTTACGCGGATTTGGGGAACGGCGTTGCGGTCATCGAAACGGCTATGGCGGCGGGAATCGCCGACCTGAAGCCCGAGGAGCGGGACGTTTTGCGGGCCTCCACCTACGGGGTGGGCTTCCAGATCCGACGGGCGATGGATCTCGGTTACAAGAAAATCATCGTCGGTCTGGGCGGCAGTGCCACCACCGACGGCGGCCTGGGAGCGTTGCAGGCTCTCGGGGTGGTTTTTTACGATAAAAACGGGAAGAAAATCCCCGACGGGGCAGGGGGCGGTGTTCTGCAGGAGATCGTCCGTGCTGAAAAGGGGGATTTGAAAATTCCTTTGGATTGCGAAATCGTCTATGCCTGCGACGTGACCAACCCTTATTACGGTCTCACGGGGGCGGCCCACGTGTACGGGCCCCAGAAGGGGGCTGACCCTGACACGGTTTTGCTTCTGGACGAGGGGCTTCGCTCCTTTGCAAAGGTTCTTGCGGAGTGCTTTGGAGGGGATATTTCCGAAGTTCCCGGAGCAGGCGCTGCAGGGGGACTGTGCGGCGGTTTGTTGGCGGCGTTGGGCGGAACGGTACGCAGCGGATTCGATATTCTTGCCGAGGCTTCCCTTCTGGAAGAGAAGATTGCTTCCGCCGATTTCGTGATTACGGGGGAAGGGAAGACCGACGGTCAGACCGCCTTCGGAAAATTGCCCTGCCGTCTGGGAGAGATGGCAAAAAAGTACGGGGTTCCCGCGATTCTCATCAGCGGGAGCGTGGCCTCTTCGGCGGAGGATCTGTACGAGCACGGCATTGCCGCTCTTTTCGATACGGTCCCCTCTCCCATGAGCTTGGATTCTGCGATTGGTTACGCTGCAGAAAATCTTGAGTTTACCGCGAAAAACGTGGGAAATCTGATTTCAAAGCTTCTCTGATTTATACCGATACGGTTTAAGAAACAAAGAAAAAATCCTTCTCCGTCGTGAGAAGGATTTTTGCATATTTTTCCGCGTTCCTTCATATCTTGAAAAAAAAAGGACAGCCTTGTTTGGAAGGGGAAGGATGCTGGAAATGAAACCGAAAACCGTATTTGCCGTGGGAATGCTGACCGTATTTTTCGGATACGTGGCAGGGGTTTTGACCGTTTTGTTCGCAGGGGGTGCAGGAGCGGGATACGTGGAGGATTATCTCGCCGCCTCTCCCGTGCCCCGTTGGTGGGACGCCTTCTGCAACGGCCCCGGATTCGTGCTTCTCGCCCTTTGTTGCGGGGTGTTTTTCTTCGGTTGGTTGTTGATTTTTCCCCTCGTGTATTATAAAGCATACGGCTACGGGTATACGGCGGGACTGTTTCTGGCCTCTCTGGGCGCGAAAGGGCTGTTGCCTCTGGCGTTGTGTCTGTTCCCCGCCGCCCTGGCAGAGTGTGCAATTCTGGTTTGCGTCTGCCGCGAGGCGTTTCCGCTTTCCCTTTCTCTGTTCGTGGGATTGCGGAGGGCGGGAAAGCCCTTGGGGACGGAAATTCGGGTTTTTCTGATGCACGGTCTGGTTTTGTTCCAATGCTCTTCTTTTGTTCTGCTCTGGGATCTGTTTTTGTCTCCGCTGATCCTTTCGGGAATCCGCGAAATGTTATAAAAAAGCGGCAATTCGGCAAAAAAAGCTCCGTACCCCTTGACAGATTTTGCGGAATTTGTTATAATGGGGCGTAAGAACGGAGGGTATTGTTTTGAGTAGAATTTTTGACTATAATAAGGAAGGCCGCGGCGTTACCCTTGCCGACGTGGAGAACGAGTCTCCCATCAAGCGGTTTTTTTCCGAATTCTTTCACCGTTTCTGGCAGTTGGTACTGCTGAACGTGCTGTATCTGATCGCCTGCGTGCCCATTATTACCATCGGTCCCGCTACGGCGGCGCTGAATTACGTATGCCGTAATTTTACCCAAGGAAAGCCCGTTTCCTTTTTCACGGATTTCGTGGAAAAGTGCAAGGAGCATTTCAAGCAAGGGTTGGTCGTCGGGCTGATTCAGGTGATTGCCGCCGTATTGTGCGTTTCCTCATTTTTGATGTGGACCTCCGCTTCCTGGAACGTGGGGGAGACCATCCGTACCGTGGCGGTAATCGTGATTTTCCTGGTGGGATATCTGATGTTCTTCGGATCCTTCTACCTCTATCCCATGATGGTGTCCTTTGATCTGACCGTCAAGCAGCTTTTCCGCAACAGCTTTATCCTCGCCATGACCCAGCTTTGGCGCAACCTGGTGATCCTTGCCGTGGCTGCGGTTTTGCTGGTTCTGACCTTCCTGCTCTGGCCCGTTTCCTTCCCCGTATTTTTGTTTTTGTTCTTCTCCGTTTTGATCTTCACCGCAAACGCGCTGATTTTTCCCGTTCTCAAACGGTACGTGGCGTTGCCCGAGGAGGAAACCTCCTCTGACTCGGATCCCGAAGAGGTTCTTTGATTCAAAACCGCATAAAACCCGTCCTCATCTCATAACTTGGGATGAGGATTATTTTTTTGAAACGAGGTTGTTGTATGAAACGGTTGACGTCGGTGTTGATTGCGGTTCTGGTTGGGCTTTTTGCGGTTTTTCCCTTTCTTGCTTCCGAAACGCGCCCCACGGTGTCCGAATCCCTTCCCGCCCAAGGGGGCGGAACGCTGAATCTGGATGCCAAGGGAGCAATTCTGATGGAAGCGGGCACGGGTACCGTTCTGTACGCGGAAGGGGCGGAAGAAAAACTCTATCCCGCCAGTGTGACCAAAATTATGACCATGCTTTTGGTTATGGAGGCGTTGGACAACGGGGTGATTTCGGAAAACGATCTGGTGACCGCCTCGGAGCACGCCTGCTCTTACGGCGGAACGCAGATCTACCTTGAGCCCGGGGAAACCATGACGGTGCGGGATCTTCTGAAGGCCGTTTCTATTAACAGCGCCAACGACGCCGCCGCGGCTCTGGCGGAATTTGTTGCGGGGAGCGAGGGGGCTTTCGTTGCACAGATGAACGAAAAGGCGGAGGATCTTGGGATGAACAACACCAACTTCGTCAATCCCTGCGGCTTGCCCGATCCCGAGCACTATACCTGTGCTTACGACGTGGCGTTGATGACGGGGGAACTGTTGAAGCATCCGCATATTCTGGACTATACGGGGATCTGGATGGATTCTCTGCGCAACGGTTCCTTCGGTCTTGCCAACACCAACAAACTGCTCAAAACCTATCGGGGCATGACGGGCATGAAGACGGGATATACCGACGAGGCGGGACACTGTCTTTCCGCCACGGCCACCCGGGACGGCATGACGCTGATTGCGGTGGTGCTGGGCGGGTCTACGAGCAGGGGGCGTTTTTCTTCTGCGGCTGCCTTGCTGGATTACGGATTTTCGGGCTTCACGGTGGTGACCCGTTCCGTGGGAGAGCTGTCCCCCGTCGCGGTGAAAAAGGGCGTGGCAGATTGGGTTCCCGTGCGTGCGGAAGGGTCTTTGACCTTGGTTTTGCCCAAAAATAATACCTCCGCTCTGACTATGGAGGTCAAAACGGAGGAATTCGTGCAGGCGCCCGTGTCCGCGGGGCAGGTAGTGGGCTTTGCCCGGTTTTTGCGGGACGGCGAAGAGGTTCTTTCCGTTCCCGTGGTGGCAACGCAGGCGGTGGAAAAGGCGGGATTCTCCGAAAACCTCACGTCCATTCTGGAACAGTTATTCGGATGAACGGGGAAGGTCGGGATTTTCCGCTCCGTCTTTTGCGTAATGCTCCGCCAATCCCCGCAGGAATATGGCACCCAAAGCCACGAGTCCCATGATCAGAAAGGACGGCGCGTGTTGAATGAAAAATGAAAGCACGGCATTTTCTCCTTTTTTCTTTAGTGTGTGAAATCGGGCGGAAAAAATACGGCAAAGCATTCCACTTTGCCGTATAAAATCCGTGTTTCAGAAGCAATTTCGGTAGATTTCTTCCGCATCCGCAGGGGTAAGCTTGATGAAATTCCCGAAGGTTCCGTCCTTTTTCAGCATCAGGCGGTTTGCCATATAGGGAAGATCCTCTTCCTGCATGCCCAGCTCCCGCAGGGTGGAGGGCATACCGATGGAGGTGAAGAAATCCCGCCATGCCTTGATTCCCAGCGCCCCCGTTTTTTCGTCGTCCTTCTGATCTTCCACGCCGAAAATCCGCAGGGCCATTTTTGCGAAGAGCTTGGGTTTTTGGGGTAACGCCTTTTCCATCCAGGCAGGGAAGAGCACCGCCAATCCCGCGCCGTGGGTCACGTCTCGTAGGGCGGAGAGTTCGTGCTCCAGCGCGTGGGTTGCCCAGTCCTGTTCCCGTCCCACGCCCACCACGTTGTTATGGGCCAAGGCCCCTGCCCACATGATGTTTGCACGGGCCTCGTAGCAGGTGGGGTCTGCGATGACGCGGGGCGTTTCGTGTACCATCGTCAGGAGCAACGCCTCGCAGAGACGGTCGGTTACCTCCACGTCCTCGGTGTTGGAAAAATACCGCTCCAACACGTGGGCGATGATGTCGCTGGCTCCGCTGGCGGTCTGCCACGCAGGCAGGGTAAAGGTCAGCTCCGGGTTCAGAATGGAAAACTTGGGACGCAGACACTGCCCCGTGGTCCCCCGTTTGACCATGGTTTTTTCGTTGGTAATCACCGTGTTGTGAGAGGATTCGCTTCCTGCGGCGGGAATGGTCAGTACCGTCCCCACGGGCAGGGATTTGGGAACGGGGGTCTTGGTTTCCCAATATTGCCAGAAATCCCCTTCAATAAAGACGCCCGCGGCAATGGCTTTTGCCGAGTCGATGACGCTTCCTCCTCCCACGGCAAGAATGAAATCCACCTCTTCTTTGCGGCAAAGGTCGATTCCTTCATACACAAGGCCGCTTCTCGGATTGGGCTTTACGCCGCCCAGCTCCACGAAGGGAAGTCCTTCCTCTTCCAGGGATTTGCGTACGCGGGACAGAAGGCCGCTTCTTTCCGCGCTTGCGCCGCCGTAGTGGATCAAAATTTTGTTTCCGCCGAATTGACGGACCAATTTGCCCGCCTGCGCTTCGGTTCCTTTTCCGAAGACGAAGTGGGTGGGACTGCAAAATTCAAAGTTCAGCATAACGATCTCCTTGCTTTATAGGGTTCGGATTTCTCCGTGGGGTGGTTCGTTGGGGGATAGGGTCAGAAGGGCGTAGGTGTCGGAGTCTGCCACCGAGCCGGGGTTGAGAAGCAACACGTCCCGTTGCCGCTCCAGAAGGGGGCGGTGGGTGTGCCCGAACAGGGATACGGCGCAGCCTGCCTGCAGGGCGCGATAGACCTGCAGATCCAATCCGTATTTGACCCGCGTGGTGTGTCCGTGGCAGAGGAAAATTTTGACTCCTCCCAAGGAAATCACTTTTTCTTTGGGAAGGTCGAAAAACCAATCGTTGTTTCCCGGCACGGAACAGAAGGGCAGACGGGGAATTCTGCGCTCCAGCTCCTCCGCATCCCGAAGACAGTCTCCCAAATGAATGACCTGATCGGGCTTTTCCCGACGGATCGCTTCTTCCGCGCCGTCGATCTGCCCGTGGGTGTCCGAAAGAATGAAAATTTTCAAATCAAGCCTCCGTTTTTCTTTTATTATACATCGGATTGTCAAAAAAGTCAATGCCTTCATAGAATGAACCGAGAAGAAAAATCAACGAAAGGTGTGACCTTCCATGTCCGATCTTCCCAACAAATCCGCCGTGGACCGTGCCGTGGCCGCCGCCCGCAACAATCTCTCCGCCGAGGACGCCGCAAAAATTCAACGTCTTGCCCAAAATCGGGACGCGCTGGAGAAAATGACCGCAGGACTGAGTCCCAAGGATTGGGCTACGGTGAATCGGGTTCTGAACGATCCCGAAATGCTCCGCAAGGTGCTGGGCTCCTCCCGCGGGAAAAACGCCCTGCACGAATTTCTCAAAAAAATGCCCTGATAGGAGGCCTTTATGTCCGATCTGTTTTCCAAGGTGTCCGAACTTCTGTCCGACCCCGAATCCGCGCAAAAGATCAAAAGTATTGCCGCTTCTCTTTCGGGAGAAGGGAGCGACCCGGCGGAGGATTCCTCCGAATCGCTTCCTCTTCCGTTGCCTGACGAGGGGGCGTCGGGAGGCGACCTTCTTCCGTCCTTCGGGGTGGCGTCCTCCCACAGTCGGGAGATCAATCTGCTCAACGCCCTGCGTCCCTATCTTCGTTCTTCCCGCGCCGAAAAGGTGGATCGGGCTTTGAAGGCCATCCGCGTCATTGACCTTCTGTCCCGCATCCGTTGAAAAACAAGACCGTTCAAAAAAAATTGGACGGTCTTCTTTTTTTTGAAAGGAGTTTTCCGTGTATTCTTCCGTCTCCGACGCGGAATATCAATTCCGCCGCCAAAAAGCCGAAGGGGAGGCGCGCAACGCCTACGCCCGCGCCGCTTCCAAGCCTGTTGCCGAACCCTCCCGCCCCGCTTCTTCTCCGGAAAAAAGTCCCCTCGGACGTCTGCGGGGCCTGATTTCCCAATTACAGGAGGACGACGTTCTTCTGCTCGGAATCCTGTTTCTTTTGCTCAACGATACCAAAGAGGACGATCCCCTCGTTCTCATTTTGTTGGCGGTTCTCTTTTTCTGTTGATTCGGAAAAAATAGCACAAAAATCGTAAATTTCGGCAAACAAACGGGGAACACTCTTGTAATCCGCGTTATTATAGTGTATTATATTATATTATAATACTTGTCTCGCCTTACGGGCGCAGACGATCTATTACGGAGGTTTGATATGCTGAAAGTGAAAAACAACCACGGGATCATTACCATTGACGATTCCGTTATTGCGGGGATCGCATCCATCGTGGCTTCCGGCTGCTTCGGAATTGCGGAAATGAAGGCCAAGAGCGTTTCCGAACAGATCCTTGCTTTCCTGAAAAAGAACCGTAAGGATAAGGGCATCCGTGTGTATACCCGGAACAATCGCCTTGCCATTGACGTTCATATTGCCGTTGTTTACGGGGTCAATATTCCCGCCATTACCGAGAGTATTGCACACAAAATCACCTATTCCGTCTCCGAGTACATCGGTTTCCCCGTGGATAAGGTGAGCGTCTTTGTGGACTCCATCATCACGAAATAAACCCGAAACGAGACGAAAAGGATAAAAACTATGATCTTAAACGGAACTTCTTACCGCGATATGGTGATTTCCGGGGCCAACAATCTGGCCAACGAAAAGGATAACATCAATCGTCTGAACGTGTTCCCCGTCCCCGACGGAGACACGGGAATCAACATGAGCCTGACCATGGGAGCGGTCCGCAGTGATCTGCCTTCCTTTCAGGGCAACGTAAGCCAGTGCGCCGACAAGATTGCGGGGATGCTTCTGCGGGGTGCCCGCGGAAACTCCGGCGTAATTCTGTCCCTCTTCTTCCGCGGCATGTCCAAGGAATTCAAGGGGAAGGATACGGTGGACACTCCCGAGCTGGCCGCCGCCTTCAAACGGGGTGTGGACGCCGCCTACAAGTCGGTTATGAAGCCCACGGAGGGAACCATTCTGACCGTTATGCGCGTTTCTGCCGAGAAGGCGCTGGAAAAGGCCGAGGAATACAAGGGCCGCGTGGAAGAATTTATGCCTTACGTTCTTTCCGTTGCGGAGGATACCCTTGCCAAAACCCCCGAAATGCTGCCCGTTTTGAAGCAGGCAGGGCTGGTGGACGCCGGCGGTCGGGGTCTGGTGGTTATTTTTGAAGGGATGGTTGCTTATCTGAAGGGCAACCCCGTTCTGCTTGCCGACGGCGCCGAGAAGGAAACCGAAGCGGAAATGTCCGCCTTCGATCAGTTCAATACGGAAGATATCGTCTATCCCTACTGCACCGAGTGCATCGTGGGCAAGGACGAAAAGTTCCTCGGTGAAGGCAAAGCCGAAAAGTTGCATCAGTTCGTCCTCAAGGCCGGCGACAGCGCCGTGTTCGTGGACGATACGGATATTATCAAGCTGCACGTGCACACCTCCGATCCCGGTAAGGTGCTGTCCGAAGCGCTGAAATACGGTTCTCTTCTGACCGTCAAGATCGAAAATATGCGGGAACAGCATTCTTCTCTTACCTCCGATGCCCCCGCGCAGGCCCCTGCCGCCGAAGCGCCCGTGGATGCGGCTCCCGAAAAGAAATACGGCTTTGTTGCCGTCGCTTCCGGGGAAGGAATGGTCTCGGTCTTCCGTGATCTGGGCGCCGACGAGATGGTGATCGGCGGACAGACCATGAACCCCTCTACGGAGGATATGCTCAACGCCATCCGCAGAACCCCCGCCGAGAACGTGATCGTTCTTCCCAACAACAGCAACATCTACATGGTTGCCGTTCAGGCGGCTCAGCTGGTGGAGGATAAGCACGTGGAGGTGCTCCGTTCCGTTTCCCTGCCCCAGGGAATCAGCGCCATGCTGGCCTTTAATCCCGACGTGGAAGTGGACGAGAACGTGACGACGATGAAAGAAGCCATGGCCGCGGTTTCCTCCCTGTCCATGACCTTTGCCGCCCACGACTCCACCTTCGACAACCGTGAGATCAAGGAAAACCAGATCCTCGGTCTGGTGGAAAACAAGGTTCGCTACGTGACCGATTCCCGCGAGGAATGTATGAAGAATCTCTGCGGCGACATCAAGGAAGCCTATTCCGTGATGCTCTTCTACGGAGAAGGGGTTTCGGAAGAGGAAGCGGAAGCCATGCAGGCTCTCATGCAGGCAGAACTGCCCGATGTGGAAATCAACCTCATTAACGGCGGTCAGCCCGTTTATTATTTCATTATTTCTGCTGAATAAAGGATTTTTCATTCATGTCTGAACACAAGTACGCCGCCGTGGGCGGACAGGCCGTCATGGAAGGGATCATGATGAAATCCCCCCTCCGTTCGATTCTGGCCGTCCGTACCCCCGACGGAGAAATCGTCACCGAAGAAATGCAGGCCAAATCGGTCCGCGAACGCTTCAAATTCCTGCGGATTCCCGTGTTGCGGGGCTGCGTCGCCTTCGTGGAAAGCCTCGTGATCGGCTACCGCGCCCTGATGCGTTCCGCCGAGCTGGCGGGGCTGGAAGAGGAGACCAAGGAAAAGCCTTGGGTAGCAGGGCTCATCACCGTCCTGTCCCTCGTCCTCGGGATCGGTCTTGCCGTGGCTCTGTTTATGTTCCTTCCCCAATGGCTTTGCAGTCTTCTGCCCGAAGCGATTCGCACGGGGAAATTCGAGTGGGTCCGTATTCTGCTGGAGGGGCTGATTCGCATCGCCCTGTTCGTGGGGTACGTTCTTGCCACGTCGCTGATGAAGGATATCAAGGATCTTTACCGCTATCACGGTGCGGAGCATAAAACCATCTTCGCCGTGGAGGCGGGAAAAGAGCTGACGGTGGAAAACGTGCGGTCTGAGTCCCGTCTCCATCCCCGTTGCGGCACCAGCTTCATCTTTTTGGTGTTTATCTTCTCCATCTTCTTTTTCTCTTTGTTGCACGCTTTCATTCTGCCTCTGCTTTTCCCCTTTGGGGTTGAGGGCCTGTTGCGGTTGGGGATTCACGTTCTCTGCCTTCCTCTGATTGCGGGCTTCACCTTTGAGATTCAGCAATGGACGGGGCGGCACACCAATTTCTTCACCCGCATCATTGCGGCCCCCGGGAAATTGATGCAGAGAATTACCACCGCCGAGCCCACCGACAAGCAAATCGAGGTGGCCATCGTTTCCGTGAACGCGGCTTTGACCAACGAAAGCGGAGAGGTGGATTACTCCCTCGCCTTCAAGAAAAAGAAATGAACCAATTTTATCGATCTCTGGAAGAAACTCTTTCTTCCGTCTCTTCCGATCCGCGCAGGGAATTGGCTTTGATGGCGGAATACGCCGCGGGCATCCCTTCGGATCGGTTTCTTCTTCTCTGCCTCATCGACGGTTTGCCCGTCCTTTCGCAAGATCAGGCCTGCCGTCTGTCGGATCTGGTCCGTCGCCGCGCGCAGGGGGAGCCTTTGCAATATCTGCTCGGGTCCGCCGACTTCTACGGTCGCTCCTTTTCCGTCCGCCCCGGGGTTCTGATTCCCCGCTTCGATACGGAAATTCTGGTGGATACCGCCCTTCCCCGTTTGCAGGAAGGGGCTTCGGTGCTGGATCTCTGTGCGGGAAGCGGTTGCATCGGGCTTACCTTGGGTGCAGAGAAGAATCTTCGGGTTACCTGCGTGGAAAAATATCCCGAAGCCTTTGCGTTGTTACAGGAAAACGCCGCAAAAATTTATCCTTCCGCCCGCCTCGTCCAAGGGGACGTTTTAACGGATTCCGTGGAAGGAACCTTTGATATGATCGTGTCCAATCCTCCCTATATTCCCACGGGGGATCTTCCGTCTCTGTCGATTGAGGTGCGGCGGGAGCCCTCCACCGCGTTGGATGGGGGAGAGGACGGTTTGTATTTTTACCGCATTCTGGCAAGCCGCTTCGTTTCTTCTCTGAATCCGGGCGGATGGATGCTTTTTGAATGCGGAATCGATCAGGCCTCTTCCATTGAAAACATTCTGCGTTCCGTGGGGCTGTGTGATCCCGTTACCGTTCGGGATTACGGCGGAATTCCGCGGGTGGTGGGGGCTCGGAAACCAAGGGAGGTTTCGTATGTCTGATTTGCAGATCGGTGTGTTCGATTCGGGCCTCGGCGGCCTTACCGCCGTGCGGGAGTTGATGCAGATTTTGCCCGGCGAAAACATCGTTTATTTCGGCGATACGGCGCGGGTGCCCTACGGAACCCGTTCCCGCGATATGATCCGCACCTTTGCCAAGCAGGATCTTCGCTTTTTGTTGGAGAAAAATCTTAAGGCCGTTTTGGTGGCCTGCGGAACGATTTCTTCCGTGGCTCTGCCCGACCTTCGAGGTATGACGGATGTCCCGGTCATCGGCGTGGTGGAGCCTACCGCCGCCGCCGCTTGTAAAGCCACCCGCAAGGGAAAAATCGGGATTCTCGGCACCTCTGCTACGGTGAAAAGTCAGTCTTATCACCGCGCCATCGAGGCCATCGATCCCAACATTGAGGTGTTTGCCCAAGCCTGTCCTCTCTTCGTTCCCTTGGTGGAGAACGGCTATCTGACGGGGGATCTGGTGGAATTGGCCGCCAAGGAATATATCGCTCCTCTGCAAGAGGTGGGGGTGGATACGGTTATTCTCGGTTGTACCCATTATCCCTTGCTCAAGCCCGTTCTGAGCCGTCTGTTCGGCTCGGGGGTGACGCTGATTGATTCGGGGCGGGAAGCGGCTCTTGCTCTGGCGGAGACCTTAAAAGAACAAAACGCTCTTTCTTCCGCAGCGGAAGGAACCCGCCGCTATTACGTCAGCGACGAGGTCAGTAATTTTTCGCATATCGCCGGGATGTTTCTGGATCGGAACATCGACGGGGAGACCGAAAAGGTCACCCTTCGTACCGACGGTTGAAAGGATTCCATGAAAACAGCTATTATTCGTATGGATACCACCCGGGACGGAAAGCCCTTTTCCGATCTGTTTACCTACGGCACCATCCGTCGGGAACGGGACGGTTACGTGGTGGAGTTTGACGGAGAACAGATCCTCTCCGAAATCGGGGATCACGTCCAGTTTTATATTAAAGGAAAGAACCACGTTCGCGTGCGTGCGGATAACGGAGACGATTCGGTGCTTTTCGATTTCCGAAAAGGCCCCTGCGTGGAGTGTCTTTCCGATAACCGCATGATGAACGTGCACGTCACCACCCGGGAAATTTCCTCCAGCATGAGCGAAAACGGGGGAGAGCTAAATCTGAAATACACCATGGCCTTCCATCACATGCTCTCCAGCGAGACCGACATTCATCTGGTGGCGGAGGTCGTTTCCGAATGAAGGACGCGGCGTATTTTATGAAGCGCGCCCTCATCTGCGCCAAGAAGGCCGCCTCCTTGGGGGAGGTCCCCGTAGGTGCGGTGGTGGTGCGGGACGGAAAGGTCATCGCTTCGGGCTACAACCGTCGGGAAACGGGGAAAAACGCCCTGCTTCACGCGGAAATCATCGCTCTGCACCGTGCCTGCAAAAAGGTGGGGGACTGGCGGCTTTCCGACTGTGACCTTTACGTGACCTTAGAACCTTGCTCCATGTGTACCGGCGCTATTCTCAATAGCCGTATCCGTCGGGTGTATCTCGGCGCGGACGATCCGAAAGAGGGCTGTATGGGCGGTCTGTGCGACATGACCACCCTTCCCTTTCGCCATCGTCCCGAGGTGATCCGATCGGTCTGCAAGGAGGAATGTGAGGAAATCCTGACCTCCTTCTTCCGTTCGTTGCGGAAAGAAAACGTGACGCCGCCCGAGGAGATTTTTTTGCGTCCCTTCGAAGAGGCGGATGCGCCGATTCTGAAGCAATACTTATATCCCAACCGCTCCCAAAGGGATCTTTGTGGGTTGATTGCACAGTGGAATACGGAGGAATACGAAGGCCGTTACTGTGCCTTTTTTGCGGTGATCGCAAAGGACTGTGTGGTTGGCTACGTGAATCTTTGTGAGCAACCCGACGGCTCGGTCAGCGTGGGTGCCAGCATTTTTGCGGGCTTCCGCGGCAAGACCTACGGCACCCGGGGAGTTCGCCGAATCCTTCGGATTGCGAAGGAAAAGGGATATTCCGTTGCCACGGCGCGGGTCCGTCAAAGTAATACCCCCTCCAACCGCCTCTGTGATCGGGTGGGCTTCCTCCGTACGGGGGAAGACGTGACCAAAGAGGGAAGACCCGTCTTTACCTATCAAATGGATCTCACTTTATTTTCGGAATAAAAAAAGGAACTTGCATATCATGAAAGAAAATTTCACCCGTCTGAAATGGGCCTGCTATACGACGAACATTACCATGTCCGTGGTGGGAAATCTGTCCCCCCTTCTGTTCTTGACCTTCCGTGAGTTGTACGGACTCTCCTTCTCTCTGCTGGGGCTTTTGGTTCTGATCAATTTCTGCACTCAGCTGGGAATCGACCTGATCTTCTCCTTCTTCTCCCATCGGTTCAACATTCCGAAAGTGGTGAAACTGACCCCCGTCATCGCCGTGTTCGGTCTGATTCTTTACGCGGTCCTTCCGTTGCTGTTCCCCTCGGTTGCATATCTTGGCATCGTCATCGGAACGGTGATCTTTTCTGCCTCCTCCGGTCTTGCGGAGGTGTTGATCAGTCCCGTAATTGCGGCCATTCCCGCAAAGGATCCGGATCGGGAAATGAGCAAGCTTCACTCCATTTACGCCTGGGGCGTGGTGGGGGTTGCGGTGGTTTCCACCGTCTATCTGCTCCTGACTCCCGCAGATCTTTGGTTCGTTCTTCCCCTGTTTTTTGCCTTGGTTCCCCTTTTGTCTGCCGTTCTGTTCTCGCAGGTGCGCATCCCCGAAATGGAAACGCCCGAAAAAACGTCGGGTGCGTTGCATTTGCTGAAAAACAAAGGGATTTGGCTGTCGGTTTTCGCCATTTTCTTAGGCGGTGCGGCGGAATGCACCATGGCCCAGTGGGCGTCGGGATATTTGGAATACGCCTTGGGCATTGATAAGGTGTACGGCGATATCTTCGGGGTCGCCCTCTTTGCCATGACGCTGGGGCTGGGGCGGTCCTGGTACGCAAAGAGCGGAAAAAATATCGAAAAAGTATTGTTTTTGGGCGCCATCGGTGCTACGGTGTGTTACGTGGTTGCGGCTCTTTCTCCCATTCCCATTCTCGGCCTCGTGGCCTGCGCGTTTGCAGGGTTCTGCACGTCGATGCTCTGGCCCGGAAACCTGGTGGTGGCCTCCAATCGCTTCCCCACGGGCGGGGTGTTTATCTTCGCACTGATGGCGGCGGGCGGCGATCTGGGCGCATCCTTGGTGCCGCAGGCCGTCGGCGTGGTTACCGATGCTGTGGCGCAGAATCCTTCCCTTCTTTCCTTCGTGGAAGGGCTCTCCCTTTCTCCCATGAAGGTCGGCATGTTGGTGGGTGCTCTCTTCCCCTTGATCGGGATTCCCGTCTACGCCGCGCTGATCAAAGGAAAGAAAAAATACGAACCGTCTTCCAAATAAATGAAAACCCCGAAGCGGAAAATCGCTTCGGGGTTGTTTTTTTATCGGTTCTTTTCCGATTCCGCAAGATATTCTTCGGGAATGGAACGAAATTTTTCTTTCGTGGCGGGCGGAAGCTGACAATGCCCTTCCCCCAAAACGGGGTAATAGGTGATTTTGTGGGACTTCTTCATTTCGTTTACGAAGGCGTCTCCGTGAATCTGCTTATTGACCAGTTGGTCCTCCGTGCAATGAAATACGTGATATTCCACCTTCGGCATTTCACCCTTTTGCGCCAAATGCAGGGGGGAATACCGTTCCAGAATTTCTTCCAAGGTCCCTTCTTCTCCAAGAAAAGCGCTGTAAAGAGTGCGGGGAAGGTCGGGGCGCTCCGTGAAGTGATAGGGCAGGTCACAGACGGGGCAGTTTGCTACGCAGACCTTGGGGGTATATTTCCCCTTCGCCGTGTAAATCAGGGCACAAAGTCCTCCCATGCTGCCGCCTGTAGAGAATACGGGGGTATCCTTTCGCAGGTTGTAATGCGAAAACAGAACGTCCAGAATCTCATCGACGAAATCCACCGTTTGGCGATTCATCCAGCACCAGGGATTATAATAAGGAACGATTCTCACAATGCCTTGTTTTGCATAGCGAATATCCGTCTCCGAATCCTCGTGAAACATGTCTTTTTGCCCCAGCCCCGTAAAGGAGAGAACGACGCCGCGGACGGGCTGTTTGCAAATCGCATCGTTGGAATAGGCAAAGCTGCGCAAGGTTTCGTAGGTGATGATTTTATCCATAGCGGTCTCCTGTAATAATTCGGTCTATGGCCGTGGCTGCACCCGCATCCCAAACGGAGTCGGTGACGAAGTCTGCCGCGTTGCGGACCTCCTCGTAGGCCTGCCCCATGGCTACGCCGATTCCCGCGGTGCAGATCATGTCCAGATCGTTTTCGCTGTCTCCCATGGCTACGCATTGGGAAAGATCCATGCCGTGCAGGGCGAGGATCCGCTTCATTCCTTCGGACTTGGAACAACCGGGGATGCAACATTCCGTATAGTGCTCCGCAGGATGGTGAATCACATCGAAATCTTTCTGCAAATCGGGCAGAATCGCCGTGTCAATATCCTGACAGAGATTCATTTTTACCACGGAATCGTGCTTTAAGTATTCTTCCAGATCTTTGGGATCGTCGCTTAAAATCCACCCCTCCCGCGGTTTCCAATAGGTCTCCCGCAGGCGGAAGATTTTGTTGACCCCCTCCACGATGAGTCCCGGGTCCTCGGGGTTGGACAACTTCTTTGCCCAGCGGAGCAAGGCTTCGTTGGGATAGGCTGCTTGAAACAGGACCGTTCGGTTGGCGTCTATGGCGTAAGCACCGCATCCGCAGAGAAATCCGTCCACGGGCAAATCCCAAATTTTTTGATCAAAATAGGAGGGTGCCCGCCCCGTGTTAATGTAGACGAAGTGGCCTTCGTTGCGTGCGTTTTTGATGGATTCTATAACCCGTTTCGGTATAATTTCATTCTTGATTTTTTCGTCGTAATAAAGAATTGTTCCGTCAATATCAAGGAAAAATGCGTATTTCTTCACGGTAAATTCTCCAAAAGAAGCGCTGCCCCGTCCTCTTCCACCGATGCGGTGACGTATTTTGCATACTGCTTGACCTGCTCCGTGGCCTGTCCCATGACGACGGAAATGGGAGCAGCCTTCAGCATGGCAAGATCGTTTGTGCTGTCGCCCACGGCGATGACCTTCTTCGGATCAAGCCCCAAAAGTGCTACGGTCTTGGTGATCAGATAGCCTTTATCGTGGCCCTTTTGCATGATTTCCGTGCAAACCACGTCGTCCCGTTGGATGGGATCTCCGTATTGTCGGATAAAGTCCAGATCTTCCTTGTTCAGATAGGCAAGAACGTTCAGCTTGGTGATGGGCTCTGCGTTGCAGATCTTCAGGATTTCGTCAAGGTCCGTCAGGGGAGGAAAACTGTTGGTTTCGTCGCCGTAGGCGGCCCAGACGGCCCGCTCGCCTTCGATCAGCACTACCGTGTCACGGCCGTAAAAATGGGTCAGAATCGACTTCGTTTCTTCCGGGGACATGGTTTCGGCCAACAGAACCTTCCCGTTCACGTTAACGTACCCGCCGCCGCACAGAATCCCGTCGAAGCAAAAGCCCCGCACGGCGTCCGTATCCACGAAGGAAAAAGGTCTGCCCGTGTTGAGAAAAATTTTGTGTCCCCGCGCCTGAGCCTCCTGCAGAGCCTTCAGAACGCGGTCGGAAATCTGCTTTTTTCCTGCGGGGAGCAGAGTCCCGTCAAAATCAAAAAATACGGAATAAGACATAAAAATCCCTTTCAGATTTTATTCAGAACGTCTTTGATGGAATAGGCGGGAACGATCTCTGCGGAAAAGTTCCCCTTGGGGCGGTTTCGGGCAGGGATAATGCAACGGGTGAAGCCCAAAGACGCCGCCTCGTTGATGCGTTTTTCAACGTTGGAAACGGCCCGCAATTCTCCCGCAAGTCCGATTTCCCCGATGAACATGGTCTTTTCGGGGAGGACGAAGTCCTTCACCGCCGATACCATGGCCACCGCCACGCCCAGATCTGCCGCCGGCTCGTCCAGACGAAGGCCGCCCACCACGTTCACGTATACGTCCGATGCGCCGAAAAACAGTCCGCACCGCCGCTCCAGCACCGCCAGAATCAGATTCAGTCGCTGATAGTCAAAGCCTACCGCCGTTCTGCGGGGAGAGGGGAAGGGGGTCTTCGTTACGAGGGTCTGCACCTCCGCCACGATGGGTCTGGTTCCTTCCATGACGCACAGGGTGGCGATGCCCGACACGTTTTCGGGCTTGTCCAACAAGAATAATTCCGAGGGATTGGGGATTTCCCGCAACCCCTGCTCGGTCATTTCAAAAACGCCGATTTCGTTGGTGGAGCCAAAACGGTTTTTGATGGAGCGCAAAATACGGTGATCCGAAGAGCGTTCCCCTTCGAAATACAACACCGCGTCCACCATATGCTCCATGACCTTGGGTCCCGCAATGGCCCCTTCTTTGTTTACGTGGCTGACCACGAAGGTGGGAATCTCTTTTTCCTTTGCCAGCCGCATCAGCTCGGAGGTGCATTCCCGTACCTGGGGCACGGAGCCGGGGGCAGAGGTCATGTCCCGACGGAACATGGTCTGAATGGAGTCCACCACCAAAAGATCGGGTGCCATGGTTTCGGTCTGCTCCACTACGGTGGAAACGTCGGTTTCCGAAAGAAGGAACAGATTTTCGGGATAGGTGCCCACCCGATCTGCCCGCAGTTTGATCTGGCGGGGAGATTCTTCTCCCGACACGTACAAAATGCGCATATCCTTCATCTTCATGCACATCTGCAGCAGGATGGTGGATTTTCCGATGCCCGGCTCCCCGCTGACCAGAATCAACGATCCCTTGACGATGCCTCCGCCGAGAACCCGATCCAACTCGGAAATTCCCGTGGTGGTGCGGGCTTCGTTTTCCGCGTCGATTTCATGCAGACGCTTGGGCGTTTGCCGATGAAGCGGGGGAAGGGAGACGGTGGGGTTGGGTTTTTCGGGCTGAACCACTTCTTCGCTGAAGGAGTTCCATGCTCCGCAGGCGGGACACTGTCCCACCCATTTCGGGCTCTCATTTCCGCATTCGGAGCAGACGTATACCGTTTTTGCTTTACCCGTCGTTTTTGCCATGGAGCGCTTCCTCCTGTTTTCGCTTCTGTTTCAGATATTCCCGCAAAAGAGCGGACGCTTCTTCTTTGGTTAAGGGCTTTTCGGGTCCGTATCCGTAGGGGCAGGGAAGATTTTCCGCCGATCCGAAAAGGCGGCAGATAAAAGGGCGATCTTCGTAGACCGAACAGCCCTCGTCCCCTTTCAGCTTTGGACAAAGCCGATCCGTAAATTCAAATTTTCCGCATCGCGCTTCTTCTTCGGGGGCGCATTGAACCCAGTTGTCGCAACAACGGGTGCATCCTTCCTTGCAGGAAAAGGAAGGGATCTTTTCATAGAGCTTCTGAATGGGTGTTTTTTTCATAATCAACCTTAAAGGGTTACGATTTTAATACCGTTCAGGTACATATTGAACAGGGCAAATCCGTGCATGGCGTCCCCGTTGTGAATATCGTCGTGGAAGGTTTGTACGGCGTTTTCCACCACGATAATACGGTTGTTGTTGTTCTGCTCGTTCCAGTAGGCCCGTTGTGCCAAGGCAAACTGCAAAACCGACGTATCGGTGCAGGCGCCCACGATCACGAAGGTCTCGATGTGCTTGTTTTTGGCTAACCAGGAAAGATATCCTTTGCAGAAGAAACCGTTGGTGGAGTTTTTTTCGATAATATCCCCCACTTGAGCGTAGGGCTCCAGCTCGGTAATGATTTCCTGCTCGTACTTGTCTACGCAATGGGCGGGAAAGGTCTCGAATTCCTCGGATTTTGGGTTGTGCGCGTCCACGAAGAAGAGCTTCGGACTTTCGTGATAATAATCGTTGATCCGTACCAGTTGAGGAATCACGGCCCGCAAACGGGCGGATGCCATTTTCCCCTTTTTAAAAAATCCGTTGACCGTATCCATGTTGACGATGACCGTCCGCTCGGGATCGGTGATGTAGGTTCGGATGGGTTCGGTGATCTCCCGCAGGGTCTTTTCGTGTTGGGGGGTAAAAAACATGATCAGTTTCCTTTCAGTCGTGCAATAGCCTCGTTGCGATCCTTCGCACCGAAAACCGAGGAGCCTGCAACCAGAATATCCGCTCCCGCCGCAACGGCGCGGGGTGCGTTTTCCGCGGTGATTCCTCCGTCCACCTCAATATGGACGGAAAGTCCCTGACGGTCAATTTCCTTCCGCAGGGCGGCAACCTTTTCAAAGCACTCTTCTTTGCATTTCTGTCCGCCGAAGCCGGGCTGGACCGTCATGATCAGCACCATGTAAAGATCCTTCAGGCGGGGAAGCACCTCTTCCAGACCCGTTGCGGGATTGACCACGAGCCCGGGCTTTTTGCCGCAGGCCTTGATCTTTGCAATGCAGGCGTCGATATCGCAGTTGCTCTCCACGTGGAAGGTGATGATTTCCGCACCCGCCTTGGCAAACTGCTCGATATATTCCTCGGGGCGGGTGATCATCAGATGCACGTCCAGAGGCATGGGGGCGATTTTTGCTACCGATTGGGTGACGGGTACGCCGATGGCGATGTTGGGGACGAACACGCCGTCCATAATGTCTACGTGCAGAAGATCTGCGTCGGAAATACTGTTCAGCTCCTGCTTGAGATCCGCAAAATCGGCGGCCAGCAGGGAAGGGGCAACTCGGATCATAAAAAAAATCCTTTCTTGATGTATACTTTCACAAAAATATCATACTACGATAATATTAAAAAACGGGAACGAAATCTTGACAATTTTATGCACAAATGGTATAATAGAAGAAATTCATCATTTACGGGGAGTTTTTTATGAAAAAAAGCTTTGCGGGACAGGAGAAAAACTGTCTTCTTTGCGGAATCGGAACCTGGGTGCTTTTTGCGGTTGCCATGTTGCTGATGAACGTGTTTAACGAATTTTTTGCTTATATTTTTGCGCTGCTCTGGATCGGGTTGTCTCTGGGTGCGGTGGTGCTTGCCGTGGGGATTCGTGCCGAAATCGGGACGAAAAAGGTTCCCGCCCTTCGTTGGGGTATGGTACTCGGAACGGCCATGCTGACGGTGCAGAGCTTTTTGCTGGGGCTTCTGGTCCTGCAGGGGCAATGGAAATGGGAATCTGTCGACGCAGGCATGATGTCTCTTTTGATCGCCTTGTTCGTCACCCTTCTCTCCGTGTTTCTCTATCTGTTTTTCGGGCGCAGAAAGCAACTGCGTATAGAGAACGATTTCCGGCGGAAGGGGGATCCCCGCCGATGAAAGGGTTGTTTGGCGTTTTGTTACCGGCCGCAGGGTCGGGAACCCGATTCGGAAGGGATAAACTGTCCTTCCCCCTCTGCGGAAAGCCCGTTTTGTGGCATACCGTTTCTGCGTTTCAGGCGGCGGAATCGGTGGGGTGTATCGTAATTGCCACCCGAAAAGAAAATATCGAAGCCGTGAAATCTCTGACTGCGGAATTTTCCAAGGTGATCGCCGTCACCGAGGGAGGGCAGACCCGCGGAGAATCTATTCTGCGGGCTATGGAGGCCCTTCCCGTCGAGGTGGAATATCTTTCTATTCACGACGCCGCCCGTCCGCTGATCCTTCCCGAAGAAATTGACCGTATTCACGGGGAGGCGGTTCGCTACGGGGCGGTTTGCGCGGGGACGCCTGTTTACAGTACCGTTCAACGCGTTGATTCGGAGGGCTTTATTATCGACACGCCCGATCGGAATTCTTTGATGGCGGCGGCAACGCCCCAGGCCTTTTCGCTTGCGTTGTACAAGGAGTCCTGCGCCAAAACGGCGGGGCGGAATTTTACCGACGACGCGGGGCTTGTCCGTGCGGCGGGCGGACGGGTGAAAATGATCCGTTGCAGTGAGGAGAATATTAAAATCACCACGCCGTCCGACGGAACCTTTGCGGAAGAGATCCTGCGACGCAGGTTGCAGAAATGACGAAAAGACTTGCACTCCTCGATTTGCGAGAGAATGCAAGTCTTTTTTTACGGCAGTTGCGCGGCGTTCTTTCTTTCCGTAAAACGCAGACGGATTTCTCGATTCAGTCTGCGCAATTCCTCCTCCGCATCCCTTCTGGCCTGCCGGCCTTCTTCCTGAATCTTGATCATGCGATCCAACGTTTCCAGCAGAATTCCGTTGGTTTCGGACAGCGTTTGCACCGTAGTATGTCCCCGTTGTGCACAGCGGGTTGCGGTCAGCGTGGTCTCTTGTAAGTTCTTTGCATTTTGTTGCAAAAGAGTGTTGGTGAGATCGGAAATTTTTTCTTGGGTTTTCAGAGCTTGCTTCGTAGCGTTCATGGTCAGGGCAAAAACGATCTGGTTCTTCCACAGAGGGATCACGTGGATCAGGGCTTCCTGGATTTTTTCCGCCAGCATTACGTTGTTATTTTGCAGCAAACGGATCTGCGGCGCCATCTGCAGAGAGATCGTGCGCGTCAACTCCAGATCGTGCAGCTTCTTTTCAAACCGTCCCGCCGGATCAGACGCAATTTCTCCGTTGTTGGAATGATTTTTGCAAAAACGCTCCAGCGCTTCCTTTCCTTGCTCCACGTATTCCGTCAGTGCTCGATATTGCTCCCGATTCATGGTGTGAAGAAGTTCCAGCATTTCAATATCCCGCATCAGACGGTCTCTCTGATTCTGCAGAGATCGCGCAATACGGTCCACCGTTTCGCAGGCCTTGCGATAGCGAATCTTCGTTGCTGCGGCGCCTTTTCGGAAAGGGAATCGCGTAGCGTTTTTCTCCTCGGCGATGGCTCTCAGACGGGTAATCAGAGTTGTTATTTTGTCGCTTACGTCTTCCGTTTGTTCCCCTTCGGAGTTTTGCAGGATCATCTCGGAGAAGTCCGCGATTTTTGCCTGCGCCTCCGCTCCGTAGTTCAGTACGGCGTTGGGATCGTTCAGGTCAGGAAGGGAAACCGTCACGGGGAAGATCCTCCTCCTTCAGTTTTTTGGATAACAGTGCCGTTTCCGCCCGCAGATTCAGCTCCGTGGTGCGGTCGTTTCGGTCACAGGTTTTTCGGAAACCGTCCGCAATTTGCTCCAGAGACCGTTCCATCTGTTCCATGGTTGCAAGAATGGAGGGGTTCCCGCCGTTGCTCTCCTCAAAGGTCTCGTAGGCGTTGAAAAATTTCAGAAACGTGGGCAGGTAATAGTCCGTGATTTCCCGCCTCGCACTTTTGGTTAAAAAGGGGAGAGCCGAGCGGCATTGCTTCAGCTCCGCTAAAATCTCCTGCCCCCGTCGGGTAACGGTGCGGTTTTGAATTTTATCCAGAATCCGACGGAATTTTCGCAGATCGCGGTTCCAGTTTGCCGGAATCTCCGCTTCGTTTTTCGGAGCAAGAAAGAGAGCGCAGAGCAGCGTCAACCCCACGGCAAGCAGTCCTAAAAGCAAAATTTTCAGCCACGGAAGCCCTAAAAGCAGAGCTCCGACGGCCAGCGCGGCGGGAAAGACGGGGATCGATCCCAGAAAACGAAACCGTTTGAACATGATATGACGTCACACTCCCTTGACAAAAAGAAGATTTTGGTGTATAATATTCAATATCAATTCTATGCCCCTTCCGTCGGTTTATGACGGAGGAAAGGAGCCCCTTTTATGAAATGTCCCTATTGCGGATCCCCCGACAGTAAAGTCCTCGATTCCCGTCCCGCCGACGATCGCATCAAGCGCCGTCGGGAGTGCGAATCCTGCGGAAAGCGCTTTACCACCTACGAAGCGGTGGAGCATTCCCCTCTCGTGGTGGTCAAAAAAGATAAATCCCGCGAAATTTTCGATCGGGAAAAGGTTCTTTCCAGTATGCTGAAGGCCTGCGGAAAGCGCCCCATCCCTTACGCGGTTCTCGAACAGGCCGCCGCGGACATCGAAAACAACCTGGTCAGCGATTTGGATAAAGAGATCTCTTCCTCCCGCATCGGGGAGCTGGTTATGGATAAGCTGCGCGAGATCGACGACGTTGCCTACGTGCGCTATGCCTCGGTTTACCGTCAGTTTCAGGATACGGAATCCTTTATGGAGGAGTTGAAGAATATCCTCAACAAGCGGGGCTATTCCGTTTCCGGCGGTGACGGTGCCGAATAAGGCCGAACTGTTCCGAAATAGTTTGCAATTTTCCGGTTGACTTTCTAATGCTATTATGATATAATATTACAGGATGGTCGTCTCGACCGTTCGCTTTCGGTTCTTTGCGACTGACGGAAGTGGATCACCACATGAAACAAAGAACCCGTAATGCCGACCGTCTGGGCACACTCCACCCCCGTGGAAGTGTGCCCTTTTTCGTTTATTCTTTCTTTCGGAGGTTACGTATGAAAAAAATCGGTATCGTCATGGGAAGCGACAGCGATCTTCCCATTATCCGTAAAGCAACCGATATGCTGGACAAGTTCGGCGCTCCCTACGAGGTTCACGTCTGGTCTGCCCATCGCACGCCCGTAGAGGCACGGGATTTTGCTCTCAACGCCCGCGCCAACGGCTTCGGTGCCCTTATCGCCGTGGCGGGGATGGCTGCCCATCTGGCGGGTGCTCTTGCCGCAAACACCACCCTTCCCGTTATCGGGATCCCCGCAGAGTCGGGCCCCCTGAGCGGAATGGACGCGCTGCTTTCCACCGTGCAGATGCCCACGGGCATCCCCGTTGCCACCGTTGCGGTGAACGGAGGGGGAAACGCCGCCCTTCTGGCTCTTCAGATTCTGGCCGTGTCCGACGCGGATCTCGCGGCGAAGCTGGATGCGAAGCGTGCCGCCGACGCGGACGGAGTCCGTGCCAAAAACGCCGCCGTGGAAGCGGAATTCAACCGTTGATTCTTTTATTTCGATATTCAGAGAAAGAAGGTAAAAAATTATGGAAAACCTCAAACTCGTGTACACCGGAAAAACCAAGAACGTTTACGCCCTGGACAACGGCAACTATCTGCTGAAGTTCAAGGACGACTGCACCGGCAAGGACGGCAAGTTCGATCCCGGTGAGAACGCCGTCGGTCTCACCATCGAAGGCGTGGGCGACGTGAACCTGCGTATGAGCATTTATTTCTTCGAGAAGATCAACGCTGCCGGCATCAAGACTCACTACGTCAGCGCCAACCTCAACGACACCACCATGGAAGTTCTCCCCGCCAAGGCCTTCGGAAAGGGTCTGGAGGTCATCTGCCGCTATAAGGCGGTGGGTTCCTTCTATCGCCGCTATTCCGACTATATCGAAGAAGGCGCCGATCTTCCCGCTTACGTGGAAACCACCTTCAAGAACGACGCGAAGGGCGATCCCCTGGTCACCAAGGACGGCCTCGTGGATCTGGGCGTCATGACCGCCGAACAGTACGATTCCCTGAAGGATATGACCCAGAAGATCACCAAGATCGTTGCCGACGATCTGAAGGAAAAGGGTCTGGATCTGTACGACATCAAGTTTGAATTCGGCTACGACGAAAAGGGCGAAGTGATGCTCATCGACGAGATCGCTTCGGGCAACATGCGCGTCTATAAGGACGGCGAATACGTGGATCCCCTCACCCTGAACAAACTGTTCTTTGCCTGATTTTTAATATTCGTCTCCGTCCCGAAGGATTCCTTTGGGGCGGAGCAATAATTCTTGCCCTTTGGAGGATTGCAGCGTATGGGAGGCTTTTTCGGCGCAGTTTGTAAGCAGGACGCCATTGCCGACGTATTTTTCGGAACCGACTATCATTCCCACCTGGGGACCCATCGGGGCGGTATGGCTGCCTACGATTCCACCGTGGGATTGCAACGGGAAATCCACAATATTCAAAATTCCCCTTTTCGTACCAAGTTCGAGAGCATTTTTGATGAGATGCGGGGCTCTTCCGCCATCGGTTGCATCAGCGACGCGGACCCTCAGCCCTTGCTCATCCGCTCTAAACTGGGCACCTGTGCCATCTGCATGGTAGGTGTGATTAACAACGCAAAAGAACTGATCCAACAGTATTTTAAGGACGGCGGAGGGTATTATTCCGCCATGACGGGCGGTCGGGTCAATTCGGTGGAGTTGATTGCGGCTTTGATCAGCCAGCGGGACAGCTTTGCCGAAGGAATCCGTTTCGCCCAGCAGTGCATTGACGGTTCCGCGTCGATTCTGATCCTGAAGGAAGGCGGTAATCTGATTGCCGCGCGGGATCTTTTGGGGCGTACCCCCGTGGAAATCGGTCAGCGGGACGGAGACTACTGTGCCTCCTTTGAGTCCTTTGCCTGCGAAAAATTGGGTTATACCGTTACCAAGGAGTTGGGCCCCGGAGAGATCGTGGAGCTTTCTCCCGAAGGAATCACCCAGCTCAAGCCCCCGGGGGATAAGATGCGGATGTGCGCCTTCCTCTGGACTTATTACGGCTATCCCGCGTCCACCTACGAAGGGGTCAACGTGGAAGCCATGCGCAATCGGGACGGTGCCATTTTGGCGCAGACCGACGAGGAGAGCGGTTCCCACGGCGAAATCGATTACGTCAGCGGCCTTCCCGATTCGGGGACTCCCTTAGCCATCGGATACGCCAACCGCAGTCACGCGCCCTTTGCCCGTCCGTATATCAAATATACCCCCACCTGGGCCCGTAGCTTTACCCCCAGCCGTCAGGCGGAACGGGAGCGGGTGGCCAAGATGAAGCAGATTCCCATCCGGGAATTTATCGATGGGAAGAACCTTCTCTTCGTAGACGATTCCATCGTCCGCGGGACTCAGCTGAAGGAAACGGTGGAGTTCTTGTATGAGAACGGCGCCAAGAGCGTGCATATGCGCTCGGGCTGTCCTCCCATTATGTACAGTTGTAAGTATCTCAACTTCTCCCGCGCCAACAGTGAAATGGAACTGCTGGCCCGCCGCGTAATCGTGGAGCTGGAGGGCGAAGAAGGGTTTCAATATCTGGACGAATACAGCCGCTCCGACACGGAGCGGGGCCGTAATCTCCGTCAGGCCATCAGTAAGAAGTTCGGCTTTTCGTCCTTGGAATTCCAGTCTTTGGAAGGGATTTTGCAGGCCATCGGCATCGATCCCTGTAAACTCTGTACTTATTGCTGGAACGGAAAAGAATAAAACATTGACATAACCGAGAGGAAAGGAGAATTTTTATGCATCCTCAATCCAAATCCGACAGTTACGCCGCCGCCGGGGTGGATATTACCGCCGGCTATAAGGCCGTGGAACTGATGAAAAAGCACATTGCCCGCACCAAGAACGCGGGATGTCTCGATGACGTGGGGGGCTTCGGCGGTTGCTTCGGTCTTCCCGTTGCGGGTATGGAGGAGCCCGTTCTCGTGTCCGGAACCGACGGCTGCGGCACGAAGGTCAAACTGGCCATCCTTACCGATAAGCACGATACCATCGGCATCGACGCCGTGGCTATGTGCGTCAACGATATTATCTGTTGCGGTGCCAAGCCTCTGTTTTTCCTGGACTATATCGCCTGCGGAAAAAATATTCCCGAAAAAATCGCCTCCATCGTCAGCGGCGTTGCGGAAGGCTGCGTGCAGTCGGGTGCGGCCCTCATCGGCGGCGAAACCGCAGAGCATCCCGGCATGATGCCCCCGGAGGATTACGATCTTGCGGGCTTTGCCGTGGGCATTGTGGACAAGAAAAAGATTCTCGACAATACCCGCATGGCGGAAGGGGACGTGGTCATCGCTCTGGCCTCCACGGGAATCCATTCCAACGGATTCAGCCTCTGCCGCAAGGTCTTTGATATTGACAACAATCCTCCCTCTCTCTACGAGGCGAAGGAAGAACTGGGAGGCAAGACCATTGCGGAAGCCCTTCTGGTTCCCACCAAGATTTACGTCAAATCCATCCTCGCGCTGCTGGAAAAGGTGGACGTGAAGGGAATTTCCCACATCACCGGCGGCGGCTTCTACGAAAATATTCCCCGCAGCATCCCCGACGGACTCTGTGCGGAAATCGACAAGGCGTCCGTGAAGATCCTTCCCATTTTCGACCTCATCGCCAAAACGGGAAACATCCCCGAACGGGATATGTTCAACACCTATAATATGGGCGTGGGCATGAGCGTGGTCGTTCCTGCAAACGAAGTGGAAACGGCTCTCTCCATTCTGAAGGAGAATGGGGAAGAGGCCTACGTGATCGGGAAGATCATCGCCGGCGAGGAAAAGGTGATTCTGAAGTGAGCGTGAAGATTGCAGTCCTCGTCTCCGGGGGCGGAACCAATTTGCAGGCCCTCATCGACGCGGAAAAAACCGGCATGTTCGGCGAAGGAAAGATTTCTCTCGTGGTGGCCTCCAAGCCCGGGGTTTACGCTCTGGAGCGGGCGGCCAACAACGGAATCCCCTCCTGCGTGCTTTCCCGCAAGGATTACGAAAGCATCGCCGATTATTCCAAAGCGCTGGCGGATCTGCTGACGGCGGAAGGCATCGGGTTGGTGGTGCTGGCAGGCTTTTTGACCATCATCGACGAGCAGGTGTTCAACGCCTTCCCCTATCGCATGATCAACGTTCACCCCGCCTTGATCCCCTCCTTCTGCGGAAAGGGATATTACGGGCTTAAGGTGCACGAGGCGGCTCTGGAAAAGGGCGTGAAGGTGTCGGGTGCCACGGTGCATTTCGTTACCCCCGAATGTGACGCGGGTCCCATCATCCTGCAAAAGGCCGTGGCCGTGGAGCAGGACGATACTCCCGAAACCCTCCAGAAGCGCATTATGGAAGAAGCGGAATGGAAGATTTTGCCCGAAGCGGTCAAGCTCTTCTGCCAAGGAAAACTCCGCGTTTCCGACAACAAAGTTTACATTGACTGAAGTCCGAAAGGAGATTGATTATGAAAGTTTCCACCCTTGCAAAGGAACTCAATTCCCTGGCCTATCACGGTCGTGGAATCATCATCGGCAAGAGCGCCGACGGCAAGAAGGCCGTTACCGCTTATTTCATCATGGGACGCAGCGTCAACAGCCGCAACCGCGTGTTCGTAGCGGAAGGCGAAGCCATGCGGACCAAGGCCTTTGACGAATCCAAAATGGTCGACCCCCATCTGATCATCTATTATCCCGTCCGCGTTCTCGGCAACAAGACCATCGTCACCAACGGGGACCAGACCGATACCATCTATGATTTGATGGACAAACAGATGACCTTCGAGCAGGCTCTGCGTACCCGCGAATTCGAAGACGATAAGCCCAACTTCACTCCCCGTATTTCGGGCATCATCCATCACGAAAAGGGCGAGATGAATTTCGCCATGTCCATTCTCAAGTCCGCCGAGGGCGACGATTCCTCCTGCGAACGTTTCACGTATGCTTATAACAACCCCATTGCAGGCCGCGCCAAGTTTATCCATACTTATCAGTGCGACGGCGATCCCCTTCCCTCCTTCGAAGGAGAGCCCAAAACCCTGGAACTGCCCGATGCGGACATCGACGCCATGACCGACCTGATCTGGACGAACCTCAACGAGGATAATAAAGTTTCTCTCTTCGTCCGTTACATTGATCTGGAAAGCGGCGAGAGCGAAACCCGCATCGTCAATAAAAACAAATAAGGGAGAGCTGAATCATGAAAGAATTTGAACTGAAGTACGGTTGCAACCCCAACCAGAAGCCCGCAAAGATCTTTATGCACGACGGATCGGAGCTCCCCATTGAGATCCTTTCCGGCCGTCCCGGTTTCATCAACTTCCTGGATGCCTTCAACTCCTGGCAGTTGGTCAAAGAACTGAAGGAAGCCCTCGGCCTTCCCGCCGCCGCTTCTTTCAAGCACGTTTCTCCCACCTCCGCCGCCGTGGGTACGCCTCTTCCCGAAAAACTGAAGAAGGCTTGCTTCGTGGACGATATCGAAGGCCTGGACGAGAATCCTCTGGCCTGCGCTTACGCCCGCGCCCGCGGAACCGACCGTATGTGCTCCTACGGGGACTGGGTCGCCCTTTCCGACGTGTGCGACAAAATGACTGCAGAGCTGATCTTCCGTGAGGTTTCCGACGGGGTCATCGCCCCCGGATATACCGACGAGGCTCTGGAAATTCTGAAGGGCAAGCGCAAGGGGAACTACAACGTGGTCAAGATCGATCCCAACTACGTTCCCGACGCCATCGAACACAAGCAGGTTTACGGCATCACCTTCGAGCAGGGCCGCAACGCCGTCGCCATCGACGCTTCCATGCTGGAAAACGTGGTCACCGAGAAGAAGGATCTTCCCGAATCCGCCAAGCGCGACCTGGTGGTGGCTCTCATTACCCTGAAATATACCCAATCCAACTCCGTCTGCTACGCGGTGGACGGTCAGGCCATCGGTGTGGGTGCCGGACAGCAGTCCCGTATTCACTGCACCCGTCTTGCGGGCGGCAAGGCCGACACCTGGCACCTGCGTCAGGCCGATAAGGTTCTGAACCTGCCCTTCAAGCCCGAGCTGTCCCGTCCCGAACGTGACAACGTCATCGACGGCTACATCAACAAGAACGAAGAAGACGTTTGTGCGGAAGGCATCTGGCAGAAGTATTTCACCACCCGACCCGAGCCCTTTACCGCCGAGGAAATGAAGGCGTATCTTGCTACTATCCGCGGTGTTGCCCTCGGCTCCGACGCGTTCTTCCCCTTCGACGATAACATTCAGCGCGCTTACGCCAGCGGTGCGGACTACATTGCCGAGCCCGGCGGATCCATCCGTGACGAAGTCGTCATTGCCCGTTGTAACGAACTTGGAATTTCCATGGCCTTCACTGGGTTGCGGTTGTTCCATCACTGATAATTTGGAGGTTTTATTATGAAAAAGTTTTTTGCACTCTTGCTTTGTTTGGTTCTTGCATTCTCTCTGGTTGCTTGCGGCGGTGCGGACGTGATCGTTGACACCGATACGGAAGATTCTACCGAAGGCCTCTTTACCGAGAATACGGATTCCGACTCCGATTCCGACGTTTCCTCCGCTACGCAGGATGCTACGGAAAATACGGATAAGACCGATTCTTCCACCGACTCCGCCACCTCTTCCGACAAGAAAACCGATTCCGGAGTTCAGTACCTGGAGCCCTCTACCGATAACGGCCCCAATCTGGTTATGGCAAACGATCAGATCAAGGAACGCATTGTGATCTACGATTTCGATCGGTACGAAGAAGGCGACACGCTGGAGGATCTGGAAGTCTGGTCCGTCCGGACCGGTCACGCCGCAGGTCTGAAATATCGGGAAGACACCGTCTTCGGTGACGTGATTCTGGTGGGCGGATCCCGTTCTGCCATCATCGAATATCCTTCCAAGAAAGAAGTCTGGGCAACCACCAACCCTGGGAACAACACCCACTCCGTGGAAATTCTTCCCAGCGGTAACATCGTTCTGGCCAACTCCACCGGAAGCTGCCTGCGTCTCTTTGCCGCATCCGCTCTGCTGGACGGAAACACCGCCAAGGCCCAGAGTTATAAGGATTATCCTCTGGACGGTGCCCACGGCGTTCTGTGGGATCCCGAATACAACGTTCTGTGGGCCCTCGGCAATTACGAGCTTTCAGCTTATAAAGTCGTAGGCGAAGGTCCTTCTCAGACTCTTCAGAAAATCGGCGGTATGGGCGCAAGACTGCCTGAAGGAAAGGACGGCGGACACGATCTTGCTCCCGACTACGCCGACGATCAGTATCTGTACATCACCGTCAACGCCTGCACCCTGCGCTTCGACAAAGAGGAAGGCACCTTTGACTCCCGCTTCAAGAACTACAACAAGCTCAACGGCTATGCCGTCAAGGGCTTCAGCAACAATCTGAACAACAACTTCTTTATGGCGATTCCCGGGGATGAAAAGGGAACCGGAACCAACTTTGAAGGCCATTGGAAGGCTTCCTGGCTTACCGACACCATCTATTTCTGCTACATGAAGACCGAAAACATGATGTACAGACTGGGTGTGAAAGCGGAAGAAAGCGGATTTTACAAGGTTCGCGCCTTCGTCGGTCAGTATCAGTAATCTTACGCAACGTGAGAGGTGTTCCAAATGAGCAATTTGATTCTCGGAAACGATCAATGGAACGAGCAGGCGGTTTTGTACGATCTTGACCTTCTGCAGAACGGAGATCCCCTTGAAAAAGGGGAGATCTGGTCCTTTCCCTGCGGACATTTTGCAGGGCTGAAGCATCGGGAAAATACCCCCTTTGGGGACGTAATCCTTACGGGGGGGACGATTTCTTACATGGTTGCTTATCCTTCGAACGAGGTTTTGTGGTCCACCGATCAGTCAGGAAACAATACCCATTCCGTAGAAATTCTTCCCTCGGGGAATATCGTTCTTGCAAACTCTCACGGGAACGACGTTCGTCTGTTCCGTACCTCCGCCCTGCTTGCGGGGGATACGGAAACGGCGAAAACCTATACGTCCTATCCCTTCTTCTGCACCCACGGTGTGCTGTGGGATCCCGTTTACGAATGCCTTTGGGTCTTGGGGGATCACCATCTTGCCGCCTGGCGCGTGGTGGGCGAAGGGGTGGACGAGTGTTTAGAGCCCATGGAAGGGAAATTTTATTCCTTGGCAGAGGTCGGCAACGGCGGGCACGATCTGATTCCCGACCTGACCGACAGCCGTTACCTGCTCTGTTCTCCTAATGCGGGCGTGCTTCGTTTCAACAAAGAAACGGGCGTGTTTGAGGATCATTTTCTGCAGGAAAAAGGGCATTACAAGGCCTTTTCTCCCGCCGAGGACGGTTCCTTCGTTTTTGCCAATTCCGACAAAAGCTTCCGCAGACGGGATCTGACCGGTTGGTATAAGCAGGCTTGGTGCGTGGACCACGCGGGAATTCTGCGCTTTTCCTCGGACGGAACCCCCGAGGAGACGCGGATCTACGCGGAAAAGGCGGCCTTCTACAAGGTTCGTTCCTTTTACGGAAAATATTTATAATTGATTACACATTGCCGTGCTTTCGGGGCGGCAGAACGGAGTTTGATATGAAATTGCTCGTGGTCGGTGGCGGCGGAAGAGAACACGCCATCATCAAAAAGCTTCGGGAAAATCCCCACGTGACCGAGATTTTTGCCCTTCCCGGCAACGGCGGAATCGCCCGCGACGCAACCTGCGTGAATATCGGCGCGAAGGACATCGACGGCATTGTGAACTTTGCTCTGGATCAGAAGATTGATTACGCCGTGGTTGCCCCCGACGATCCTTTGGTTTTGGGTTGCGTGGACGCTCTGAATAAGGTCGGAATTCCCTGCTTCGGTCCCAAAGCCAACGCGGCCATCCTCGAAGGCAGTAAGGTCTTTTCCAAAAATCTGATGAAGAAATACGGAATTCCCACGGCGGAATACGAGGTTTTTACCGATCTTCCCTCTGCTCTGGAATATCTGGAAACCGCCCCCATTCCCACCGTCATCAAGGCCGACGGACTGGCTCTCGGAAAAGGCGTGGTCATCGCCATGACCCGTGACGAGGCCAAGGACGCGGTCCGCTCCATGATGGAGGATAAGATTTTCGGGGAAAGCGGCAGTCGCGTGGTGATTGAAGAATTTTTGACCGGCCCCGAGGTTTCCGTTTTGTCCTTTACCGACGGCAAAACCGTGGTGCCCATGGTCTCTTCCATGGACCATAAGCGGGCTCTGGACAACGACGAAGGGCTGAATACCGGTGGCATGGGAACGATTGCCCCCAACCCCTATTATACCGACGAAATCGCCTCGGTCTGCATGGAAACTATTTTCAAGCCCACCATTGCGGCCATGAACGCGGAAGGAAGAACCTTCCAAGGCTGTCTCTATTTCGGCTTGATGCTCACCCCCAAGGGCCCCAAGGTGATTGAGTACAACTGTCGGTTCGGCGATCCCGAAACCCAGGTAGTTCTGCCTCTGTTGGAAAGCGACCTTCTCACCATTATGAAGGCCACCACCGACGGCACGTTGACCGAAGATATGGTCAAATTCCGCCGGGGCTCCTGCGCCTGCGTGGTCATGGCCTCCAAGGGCTATCCTCAGAAGTACGAAACGGGCTTTGAAATTTCCATGCCCGACTCGGTGACAGATCGGGTTTACGTGGCGGGTGCCAAGCTCTCCGAGGGCAAGCTTCTGACGGCGGGCGGCCGCGTTTTGGGCGTGACCGGAACGGGGGATACCCTTCCCGAAGCCCTGAAAGCCGCCTACGAGGCCGTGGATCAAATTACGTTTGAAAACGCTTTTTGGCGCAAGGACATCGGTGCCCGCGCCCTGAAAGCTCTGAAATAAGGAGTTATTATGGTATATCGAGTTTACGTTGAAAAACGCAAGGAGCTGGCCCACGAGGCCAACGGCCTTTGCTCCGAGCTGAAAAATTTGGTTGGGATCTCCGCTCTGGAAAACGTACGTGTGATCAACCGTTACGACGTGGAGAACATCGACGACGCCCTCTTCGCACAGGCGGTGCGCACCGTTTTTTCCGAGCCTCAGCTGGATCTGGTGACCGATTCGGTGGATCCTCGCGGCGGCATCGTGTTTGCCGTGGAGCCCCTGCCCGGTCAGTTTGATCAGCGGGCCGACTCCGCCGCCCAGTGTATCCAGCTGCAGAGTCAGGGAGACCGTCCTCTCGTTCGTTCCGCCAAGGTCTACGTGCTGGAAGGCAACCTTTCCGAGGAAGACGTTGCCACCGTTAAAAAGTACGTTATCAACGCCGTAGAAAGCCGCGAGGCCTCTTTGGACAAGCCCGAAACCCTCGCCGTGGAATACGCCATCCCCACCACCGTTGCCACGGTAGACGGCTTTATCGGTCTGGATGAAAAAGGACTTTCCGATCTTTTGGATACCCTCGGCCTTGCCATGGATCTGGACGATCTGAAATTCTTGCAGAACTATTTCAAAAACGAGGAGAAGCGGGATCCCACCATCACCGAAATCCGCGTGGTGGATACCTACTGGTCCGACCATTGCCGTCACACCACCTTCTCCACCCATCTGGGCAACGTGACCATTCACGATCCCGCCGTTGCGGCTGCTTATAAACGTTATCTTGCCGCCCGCGTGGAGGTTTACGGGGAAGAAAAGGCCGCCAAACGGCCTCAGACCCTTATGGATATCGCCACCATCGCCGTTAAGACCTTGAAAAAGCGGGGAGCCCTCCCCGAACTGGACGAGAGCGAGGAAATCAACGCCTGCTCCATCCACGTTACCGCCGAGATCGACGGGGAAGACCGGGATTGGCTCTTGATGTTCAAGAACGAAACCCATAACCATCCCACCGAAATCGAGCCCTTCGGCGGAGCCGCCACCTGTATCGGCGGTTGTATCCGCGATCCTCTGTCGGGCCGTGCTTACGTTCATCAGGCCATGCGCGTGACGGGGGCCGCAGATCCCAGAACTCCTCTCTCCGAGACCATTCCCGGGAAATTGCCCCAGCGTAAGATCTGTCAGACCGCCGCCGCAGGCTATTCCTCCTACGGCAACCAGATCGGTCTTGCAACGGGTCACGTGGCGGAGATTTATCACGACGGATACGTGGCCAAGCGTCTGGAATGCGGTGCCGTAGTCGCCGCGGCTCCTGCCTGTAACGTCCGTCGGGAACGTCCCGAAGCGGGTGACGTAATTATTCTTTTGGGTGGTCGCACGGGCCGTGACGGCATCGGCGGTGCCACCGGTTCTTCCAAGAGCCACAATATGAAATCCCTCACCACCATGGCTTCCGAGGTTCAGAAGGGTAACGCTCCCGAAGAACGGAAGATCCAGCGTCTGTTCCGCAACGAAAAGGTCACCCGTCTGATCAAGCGTTGCAACGATTTCGGGGCAGGCGGCGTTTCGGTTGCCATCGGGGAATTGGCCGACGGCTTGCGCATTGATCTGGACGCGGTCCGCAAGAAATACGACGGATTGGACGGCACCGAGCTTGCCATTTCCGAATCCCAGGAACGTATGGCCGTGGTTGTCGCCGCAGAAGATGCGGATACCTTTATTTCTTACGCGGAGGCGGAAAACCTGGAGGCTTACCGCGTTGCCGTCGTCACCGAAGAAGCCCGCATGGTTATGTCCTGGAAGGGGCAGACCATCGCCGATCTTTCCCGTGATTTCCTGAACACCAACGGTGCTGTGAAGCATACGGAGGTGGAAGTGACCGAAAAGGATCTGTCCGTCTTCTCCAAGGCCCTCTATTCCGATCTTCGGAACATGGCAGGGGATCTGAAAACCGCAGGTCGCCGCGGTCTGGTGGAACGCTTTGACGGCTCCATCGGGGCAGGCTCCGTTCTGATGCCCTTCGGCGGAAAGACTCAGAGAACTCCCGCCCAGTCGATGGCCGCCCTTCTGCCCGTTCTCCCCGGACAGACCACCGACAGTGCCAGCGTTATGGCTTGGGGCTTGGATCCCGATACCATGTGCGTGGATCCCTATTCCGGCGCCCGTGCCGCCGTTTACAATTCCATGGCCATAATCGTGGCCGCAGGGGCGGATTACAAGGACGCTTACTTGACCCTGCAGGAATTCTTTGAAAAACTCCGCACCGAACCCGCCCGTTGGGGCAAGCCCTTCGCCGCCCTGCTTGGTGCTATGGACGCCCAGCTGGAGCTGAACGCCGCCGCCATCGGAGGCAAGGATTCCATGTCGGGCACCTTCCTGGATAAGGACGTTCCTCCCACCCTCATCTCCTTTGCCATCGCTCCCATCAAGGCAGGGGACGTGATTTCTCCCGAATTCAAAGAAGCGGGTCATCCCGTTTATCTCTTCGCACCCAAGGACGAGACTCCCGAAGCCACCAAGGCCGCTTGGGAATGCTTCCATAAGCAATGTAAGGACGGCAAGGTCAAAGCCGCGTGGGCCGTGGAAAACGGTATCGCCGAGGCGGTGATGAAGATGTCCTTCGGTAACGAAATCGGCTTCCGGTCCAACGGGACCGTGACCGATTGGTACGGTGCCATGCAGTACGACTTCATCGTGGCGGAGCTGACCGAAGAGATCTCCTGCGTCAACGCCGTCAAGATCGGCCAGACCACCGCCGAAGCGGTTATTGATCTGGGCGCCGAAAAGGCCACCGTTGCCGAGCTTCTGGCCATCAACGAAGGGGTTCTGGAAGGAGTATATCCCACCACCGCTCCCGCTGAAAGTAAGCTGGAAACCTTCGCCTTTGAAGGGGGTAAGATCGGTTCTCCCGCCGTCAAGTGCGCCCGTCCCAAGGTTCTGATTCCCGTGTTCCCCGGCACCAACTGCGAATTCGATTCCGCCCGCGCCGTGGAAGCGGCAGGAGCCGAAGCCGACATCGTGGTCATTCGCAACCTCACCGCCGAAGGCGTTGCCCGCAGCGTGGAGACGGTGGCCAAAAAGATTGCCGACAGTCAGATCATCTTCCTGCCCGGCGGATTCTCCGGCGGGGACGAACCCGACGGATCGGCCAAGTTCATCACCGCCTTCTTCCGCAATCCTGCGGTCAAGGAGCAGGTCGCCCGTCTTCTGGAGGAGCGGGACGGTCTGATGCTGGGTATCTGTAACGGCTTCCAGGCCTTGATCAAGCTGGGGCTCGTGCCTTACGGCAAGATCATCGACACGGATGAAACCTGCCCCACCCTGACCTACAACACCATCGGTCGCCACCAGTCCAAGCTGGTCCGCACTCGGGTCTGCACCGACAAATCCCCCTGGCTTGCCAACACCAAGGTGGGCGAGATCTACACCGTTCCCATTTCTCACGGGGAAGGTCGCTTCCTTGCCTCCGACGAATTGGTCAAGAAGTTGGCCGAAAACGGACAGATCGCCACCCAGTACGTGGATCTGGCGGGCAACCCCACTCTGGATACCGCCTTCAATCCCAACGGTTCGGTCTTCGCCATCGAGGGTATCACCTCCCCCGACGGCCGCGTGTTGGGTAAGATGGGTCACTCCGAGCGTATCGGCAAGGAACTGTATCGCAACGTTCCCGGCGTATACGAAATGAACCTCTTCAAGTCCGCCGTGGAATATTTCAACAAATAAGAGAGGAGATTTTTGGATTATGGCATATCTTTCCGATATTGAAATCGCCCAGCAGTGCAAGATGCTCCCCATCACCGAGATTGCCAAAACTGCGGGCATCGACGACAAATATCTCGAACAGTACGGCAAATATAAAGCAAAGGTCGATCTTTCTTTGATGAAAGAAAGCACCAAGGAAAACGGCAAGCTGATCCTCGTCACCGCCATGACCCCCACCCCCGCAGGGGAAGGGAAGACCACCACTACCATCGGTCTGGCGGACGGTTTGCGTAAAATCGGCAAAAACGTCATGGTTGCTCTTCGTGAGCCCTCCCTCGGCCCCGTTTTCGGGGTGAAGGGCGGTGCCGCGGGAGGCGGCTATGCACAGGTGGTCCCCATGGAGGACATCAACCTCCACTTTACCGGGGACTTCCACGCCATCGGAGCGGCAAACAACCTTTTGGCCGCCATGCTGGATAACCACATCCATCAGGGCAACGCTTTGGGCATCGACCCCCGCAAAATTACCTGGAAGCGTTGCGTGGATATGAACGACCGTCAGCTTCGCTTCGTGGTGGACGGTCTGGGCGGCAAGGTCAACGGCGTTCCTCGGGAAGATGGCTTTGATATTACCGTTGCTTCGGAAATTATGGCCGTCCTCTGCCTTTCCGGCACCATCACCGAACTGAAAGAACGTCTCTCCCGTATTATCGTGGGCTATACCTACGACGATAAGCCCGTCACCTGCGCCGACATCAAGGCTCAGGGTGCCATGGCGGCGCTCTTGAAGGATGCGTTGAAGCCCAATCTCGTTCAGACGCTCGAAGGCACCCCTGCCCTCGTGCACGGCGGCCCCTTTGCCAATATCGCCCACGGATGTAACTCCGTCACCGCCACCAAATTGGCCATGAAATTGGGCGATTACGCCGTTACCGAAGCGGGCTTCGGCGGAGATTTGGGTGCGGAAAAATTCCTGGACATCAAGTGCCGCACCGCAGGTCTGACCCCCGACGCCGTGGTGGTGGTTGCCACCGTCCGCGCCCTGAAAATGCACGGCGGTCGTGCCAAAACCGAACTGAATAACGAAGATCTGGTGGCCCTCGAAAAGGGAATTCCCAACCTCCTGCGCCACGTTTCCAATATCAAAAACGTCTACAAGCTGCCCTGCGTGGTGGCGGTCAATCGCTTCCCCACGGATACCGACGCGGAAATCGACTTCATCGTTGCCAAATGCCGTGAGTTGGGCGTCAACACCGTTCTGTCCACCGTGTGGGCCAACGGCGGCAACGGCGGTGTGGAGCTGGCCAAGGAAGTGGTTCGCCTCTGCGACGAAGAGCAGGGTGATTTCACCTTCTCTTACGAGCTGGACGGCACCATCGAAGACCGCATTGACGCGGTGGTTCGCAAGGTTTACGGTGGGGACGGCATCTCCGTTCTGCCTGCCGCAAAGGCGCAGATCGCCCGTCTCACCGAGCTTGGCTTCGGCAACCTGCCCATCTGCGTGGCCAAGACCCAGTATTCCTTCTCCGACGATCCCACCAAGCTGGGCGCCCCCGAAGGATTCACCGTCACCGTCCGTAACGTGAAGGTTTCTGCCGGTGCAGGCTTCATCGTGGTTCTCACCGGGGATATTATGACCATGCCCGGCCTTCCCAAAGTTCCTGCCGCAGAACGCATCGACGTGAGCGAGGACGGCGTGATTTCGGGGTTGTTCTAAGCCATGAAATTGATTATTGCCTCCAACAACGCCCATAAAATTCGGGAAATCAAGCAGATCCTCGGCTCCCGCTTTGAGGAGATCCTTTCTCTGAAGGAAGCGGGAATCGACCACGAAACCGTGGAAGACGGCACGACCTTTTTGGAAAATGCCCGCAAAAAAGCTACGGAGATTGCGGAAATCGCAGGATGCTGCGCCCTTGCCGACGACAGCGGCATCTGTGCCCACGCCCTGAACAACGAGCCCGGCGTCTATTCCGCCCGTTATTCGGGCAAGGGGGACGAGGCCAACAACCTGCTTTTGATGGAAAATCTGCGGGACAAGGCCGACCGCTCCGCCCATTACGCCTGCGCTATGGTTCTCGCCTATCCCGACGGGTCCGTCATCAGTGCGGAAGGGGAGATGCACGGGGAAGTGATCCTCACCCCCCGCGGCGAAAACGGCTTCGGCTACGACCCCATCTTCTTCCTCCCCGAATACGGCAAAACCTCCGCGGAAATCTCCCCCGAGGAGAAAAACCGCATCAGCCACCGCGCCAAAGCCCTCAACGCCCTCGTCGCCAAGCTGGACGAAGGCAAAAAAGAAAACTGAAAATGGAAACGGCGATCCTCAAAAGAGGGTCGCCGTTTTTTTGACCTTGTTTCAGGCCGCCGCAAATACTTGCGGCGGAATTTTTGGGTGCATTTTCAACCGAAAGAGAACCCCTTCCCCCACCACGCCGCAGTTCGCGACGCGGCGGTCCCCCTTCCCCTTCCCTGGGCGGGAAGTGGACGGCTTGTAAATGTGCGTGAATCAGCTGATCGTCTTATTAGTACTCCTTGGGATCCCTTGTTTTGCATTCGCAACCACATTTGGGACACTTCCAAAGCCCTGTTTCAAGATTTTTAGGCTCTTTTAGTTTGCTGTTGCAATAAGGACATTTGGGTGCAGCAAGATAGGCTTGGTATCGTTCTCTTGTTTCTTCTCGTCTCGCTTCCCATTGTATTCTTCTTTTTTCTCGTTGCTTTCGTTCCTTTTCTTTCCGTTTTTTTTCAGCTTCGATACGTTCATCACTAGCTCTAATTCTCTCGTCTTCGGGAATATCGAAATCCTTAATTTTTGAAATGCGCTTTTTGCCGGTGCAGAGGATTTTCTTTAAGGATTCATCGGTTGAAATACAATATTCACAATTTAGACAATCACACCAATAGTGTGCGTAAACGTCTTTCTCAAATAGGGGCTTTTTTAGAGGGCAATTTTTAACATGTAATGTATTATTTGCGCTTTCTAAGGGGATGATGCTTTTTTCCTCTGCCTCTGAATAGAATTGTTGTAATTTTTTTTCTACATATGCGTTATATTTCCACTGCGTTTCAGTTGATTCTTCTAATAGTATTTTCTTTAATTCCTCTTTAGAAATGGTTCTATCTCTTTTACTCAAATCGATTTCGATTGTAGAAATACCGGCCTTTTTTATTTTTTCCAGTTTTTCATCATCGATTGGATGTGTTACATATATTTCTACAAATAATCGTGGTTTTCCTCCGATATAAACGACGATGTCAGGTACAAACCCACCGTACGGGGTTTCTAATTTAACATCATCAATCGGTAACGACTTTGTGTCAGATATTTGCTCGGAAATTTTGCAGATATTTGGAAACCTTAAATATACCGGCGGAATTATAATCTTTTTATTTTCTGCAATAATTTCCTTTGCCGCAAAATGGAGCGACGATTCATATCCATATTCACAAGTGCCTCCATTTTTATGTGAAAAATGAGGAGTTCTTTTGGTTCCCTTTTTTGCAATGAGAGGTTTTTGGCAAGCAGGACAAATACAGCCGCATTTTAAGCCGCTATCGACATCGGAAATATGAACTGTTTTTCCATCTTTTAATGCATATATCAAATTTAATGTTGCCATAGATTACCTCCCCAAAAACAGGTTGCTATGTACATTGAAATATATTGTTCTTTCTAAATTATAGCATAAAGTGAATACATTGTCAAATGGATATAATTTATTATACAAAAAGCTATGTCCAATAAAACTCTCAATTCTTATGTTCTCCAATTTTTTTGTGGCAATCATTTGAACAGTTGTTCAAGCGTCTTGACAAAGTTTGTCGAGTGGTGTATAATAACACTTGAACAATCATTCAAGTGTAAAGGAGGCTTTTTTTATGTCCGATCATTGTCATTCTTGCGACGCGGAGGCCTGCGAATATATGCACGTTCACCCCGACCTCATCGAAAAGGTGCGGCAGGGGATGCCCGCGGAGGAGACGCTGTACGATTTAGCGGAATTGTACAAGGTTTTCGGGGATTCCACCCGCATCAAAATGCTCTACGTTCTCTTTGAGGCGGAGGTCTGCGTGTGCGACCTTGCCCAGAGTCTGAATATGACCGTTTCCGCCATTTCCCACCAGTTGCGGGTGCTGAAGCAGGCTCGTTTGGTCAAGTCCCGTCGGGAAGGGAAGACGGTTTTTTATTCTCTGGCGGACGACCACGTGCGTACCATCATCGATCAGGGAATCAGCCATATTGAAGAATAATTTCGGGAGTACATCATATGAAAAAAGTTTATCGCATCGAAAATCTCTGCTGTGCCAACTGCGCCCGCAAAATCGAAGAGGGCATCCAAAAAATCCAAGGGGTCAAGGAAGCAAAAATCGTTTTTATGACCATGAAACTGACTTTGGACGTGGAGGACGGGATGCTGGACTCCGTCCTTGCGGAGGCGAAGAAAATCGCCCGTAAGGTGGAGCCGGAATGCGAGATCGTCGGATGACCAAAAAACAAAAGCGGGACCTGTTCCGCATCCTTTTGGCAGGGGTCTTTTTTGCCCTCGCCTTCCTCCTGCCCTTGGACGGAGGGTGGCGGGCCATTCCCTTTGCCGTCCCTTATCTGACCGTGGGCTTCCCCGTGCTGAAATCCGCCTTTTTGTCCCTGATTCGCGGCCAATGGATGAACGAAACCTTCCTGATGACCGTGGCCTCTCTGGGGGCCTTCGTGCTGGGCGAATTTGCGGAGGGTGTGGCGGTGATGCTCTTTTCCGCCGTGGGGGAATTGTTTGAAAGCTACGCCGTGGGCAAAAGCCGCCGCTCAGTGACCGAGCTGATGTCCCTCTGTCCCGACAAAGCCTCGGTGTTGCGGGAAAACCAATGGGTCGATCTTGCCCCCGAAGAGGTTGAAATCGGGGATGTTTTTCGGGTTCTTCCCGGGGAAAAGATCCCCTTGGACGGCAAAATTTGTTCGGGAGAATCTTCTCTGGACACCCGTTCTTTGACGGGGGAAACCCTCCCTCGGGACGTTTCCGAAGGGGACGGCGTGTTGAGCGGATGCGTCAATCTGACGGGCGTTTTGCAGATCCGTGCCGAAAAAATCTTCGAGGAAAGCACCGCCTCCCGCATTTTGGCCATGGTGGAGGACGCCACGGCAAACCGTGCCAAATCCGAAACCTTCGTTGCCACCTTCGCCCGTTGGTACACCCCCGTGGTTCTCGCCATCGCCCTCGGCCTCGGGCTGATTCCGCCGCTGTTTTGGGGCGGATGGAGCACGTGGATTTATCGGGCTCTGGAGTTTTTGGTGGTGTCCTGCCCCTGCGCCTTGGTCATTTCCGTTCCGTTGAGCTATTTCGGCGGCATCGGCGGTGCTTCCCGCTTCGGCGTTTTGGTGAAGGGCTCCGACCGCTTGGAGGTTCTGGCCAAAACCGATACGGTGGTCTTCGACAAAACGGGAACATTAACCCAAGGGACCTTCCGCGTGACGGAGGTGCTGGGAAAAGACCCCTCCCTCGTCCTGCAAATTGCCGCCCTCTGTGAGCAGTTTTCCAACCATCCCATCGCAAAATCCCTGCGGGAGGCCTGCAAACTGCCCCTTTCGGAAGACCGCGTGACCGATCTTTCGGAGGAGTCGGGCTTCGGCGTTTCGGCAAAGGTGGACGGAATCCCCTGCATGGTGGGCAAAGGGGACTGGATCCGCAGTCGCGGCATTTTGATTCCCGACGAATTCTCTCCCGCGGGAACCTGCGTTTTCGTGGCAAGAGGCGACGAATGGTTGGGGACGATTTGTCTGGGCGATCGGGTTCGGGAGAACGCCGCCCAATCCCTCCGCGAACTGCGAAAATTGGGCGTCCGTCGTCTGGAAATGCTGACGGGAGACGGGGATTCCGTTGCGAAATCCGTGGCACAAACCCTTGCTTTGGACGGATATCGGGCCGAACTTCTGCCTGCGGATAAAGTCGAAGCCCTCCGCACCCTTTCCCGCGAAAAGAAGGGGACGGTGGTCTTTGTCGGCGACGGCATGAACGACGCCCCCGTTCTGGTCTCCGCCGACGTGGGGATCGCCATGGGCGGCGTGGGCTCCGATGCGGCCATGGAAGCCGCCGACGCGGTTTTGATGCACGACGACCTGTCTGCTTTGCCCAGAATCCTGCGTCTTGCGCGGAAAACGCACCGAATCGTCCTGCAAAACCTGATCTTTTCCATCGCCGTCAAGATCGGCGTGATGGTTCTGATCTCCTTCGGCTTTGCCAATATGTGGTACGCGGTTTTTGCCGACGTGGGGGTCTCGGTGCTGGCCATTCTCAACGCCATGCGCACGTTATCGAAAAAAATATGATTTTTTCCCAATTCCCCGTTGACAAACGGGGAATTGGGCTGTATAATAAAAAGTAGATTATTATTCGTAAGAGAGAGGATCCGGATTATGATTCAAACCTACCTTCGCCAACTGGTCGCCTACGCGAAAGCATACTGTATGCTCCCCAAGGCCGACGAATACTACACCTTCAACCGCCTTCTGCTCCTGTTGAATCTGGACGATTGCGGCCCCGAAGAGCCCATCCCTTCCGTGGAAGGCATGACCGGCCCCGACGCCATTCTCGCCCCCATCGTGGAGTACGCGCTGGCGGAAAAAATCATTGCGGAAGGTCAGGAAGAGGCGTTTTCTGCCCGTTTGATGGACACGGTCTCCCTGCGTCCCTCGCAGGTTGCCGCCGCTTTTGAAGAAAAGAAAGCCGAACTCGGTCTGAAGGGTGCAACCGATTGGTTCCACGATTATTGCGAAAAGACCGATTACGTCAAGCGTTCCGCCATTGAGAAGAACCTGCGGTGGGATGCCAAGGGCGAAAAGGCGGATCTGGTCATCACCGTCAACCTCTCCAAGCCCGAGGTGGACAACAAGAAATCTGCCGCTATGCTTCACAAGAAGCCTGCGGGCTATCCCTCCTGCGTCATCTGCCGTCAGAACGAGGGCTTTACGGGTCACGGCACCGTCCGCGATACCCTGCGTACCATCGACGTAACCTTGGACGGAACTCCCTTCTTCTGGCAATTCTCTCCTTACGCTTATTATTATCAGCACGCCATTATTATCAATACCGAGCATACGCCCATGATCGTCAACACCACCGCTCTGCGTCGGTTGATGGATTTCGTGGATCAGTATCCTCATTATTTCATCGGCAGTAACGCCGCCCTGCCCCGCATCGGCGGATCCTTGCTGGTGCACGATCACTATCAGGGCGGTCTGGAGCAGATGCCCATGCACCGCGCCGATTACCGCACCGTCCTTTCCGCTCCCGACGCGAAGGTGAAGGTGGGCATTCTGGAATGGTACAACAGCGTGGTCCGCTTTGAGTCGGACGATCGGGACGCCATTTTGGCAACCGCCGCCTCCGTCATCGAGGCTTGGAAGGATTATTCCAACCCCGCCCTCGGCATTTTGGCCGAAACCAACGGAGAAAAGCACAATTCCTGCTCTCCCGTGGTTCGCCGCACCGAAACGGGCTATATCATCGATCTGATTCTGCGCAACAATCGCACCGACGAGACCTATCCCGACGGTATTTTCCACGCCCATCCCGAATATCACAACATCAAAAAGGAAAGCATCGGGCTCATCGAGGCCATGGGGTTGTATATTCTCCCCGCCCGTCTCAACCGTCAGTTGTTCCGGGAAACCGCCGCCTTCCTGTGCGGCGCCCCCTATGACGGAGAGGCTCTGGCCGAGGATATGAAGATTCACCGCGACACCATCGAGCTGCTCCTCGCCCGTCACGGAAACGCTCTCACCCCCGAGCAGGCGGAAAACGCCATCCGTGCCCGCATCAACGAGGTCTGCGAGGCCATTCTGAAGAATACCGCCGTCTTTGCCGAAGCGGAGGAAGAATCCTTCCGTGCCTTCATTCTCGGTTGCCTGTAATGGAATCCAAAAAAAACGTAAAAGGCCGTTGCGAATGTTGCCTTTATTACGAATTTGACGAGAGCTTCGGGTGCATGGCCTGCACCGTTCCCTTGGACGAGGACGAGGCCCTGCATTACGTCCGCCCCGGCTCTGCCTGCCCTTATTTCCGTTGGTATGACGAATATAAGAGCGTGCAGAAGCAAAACTGAGGGGAGGCATCGACGTGAAAATCACTTGGCTCGGTCAGGCGGGTCTGATGTTTGAGACCCAAGGAAAAACCATCCTCGTGGACCCCTATCTCTCCGACAGCGTGGCGAAAATCGAACCCCACAACGTCCGTCGGGTCCCCGTGGAGGAGTCCTTTTTGTCCTTGCGTCCCGACGCCATCCTCTGCACCCACGATCATCTGGACCATATTGATTTTGAGACGCTGGATCACTATCTTTCCCACGGAAAGTGCTTGATCTTCGCCCCTGCGGGCGGATACGAAAAACTCTGCAACCGCTACGGACCCCGTCACAATTACGTGGTGGCCTCCGAGGGCTTCCGATGGACGGAAGATGCCTTTACGGTGCGTGGCGTGTATGCGGCCCATTCCGACCCCAACGCCGTGGGCTACGTTCTCTCCGCCGAAGGAAAGCATTATTATATCACGGGGGATACCCTCTATCACGAGCGGGTGTTCGCTTCTTTGCCCAATCTGCCTCTGGAGGCGGTCTTTCTCCCCATCAACGGCGTGGGCAACAACATGAACGCCACCGACGCCTCGGATTTCGCCCTGCGTACGGGTGCAAAATTCGCCGTCCCCCTCCATTTCGGCCTCTTCGATTCCCTTGCCCCTGAGACCTTCACCCATCCCCACCGCATCATCCCCGAATTTTATCAAGAAATTGTTTTGAAATGAGAAAAAGCACTCCGTTTTGGAGTGCTTTTCGTTATTTCAGCAACTTTCTGCGTTCCTCCCAGTCGGGCAAATACCGTTCCACCACGGCGTAAAAGCGGGCAGAATGGTTTTTCTGTAAAATGTGGGCCAGCTCGTGGACGATGACGTATTCCACCGCCTCTTTCGGGTAGGCCATCAGCCGATAGGAGTAGCAGATGGAGTTTTTTCCGCTGCAGGAGCCGAATCGGGTTTTCGCTCCCGTGATTTTTACCCCCGTGGGTTGCACGCCCATCACCGCCGCCCATTCTGCGGTGCGTTTCGGCAGATATTCTTCCGCCTGCCTGCGCAATTCCGCCTGCCGTTGAGGGGATTGCAGATCTTTATGGAAATCCGCCTTTTTTTCGGCGTTTTTTAAGGTCTTTTCAATCCAGTCCCGATGTTTATCCAGAAAGGCGTCGATGCGTTTTTGGCTCATTTTATAGGGCGCCCGCACGATCACCCGCAGATCCTTCGTCACTTCCACCGAAACCGTCCTCCGCGCCGACCGAATCAATTCGTATTCCACGGCTCTCCCTCCTTTTTCTTTATTATACACGGATTTCCTTTTCTTGTCAAGGCGCCCCCTTTCGAAACGAAAACTTTTTGTGTAAGGGGAAAGTGCGACTTCTTTTGTTTAGAAGATCTTCCTGTAATTTATCTCTTTTTTGCGCTCGTTGGGTTGATGGCGCCCCCTTGGTTTTGCCGTCTCCTTTCCCGCTATGGGAAAGGGGAAGGGGGACCGCCGCGCCTGCCTTGAGCGGCGTGGTGGTGGAAGGGGTTTTCGGATGATGGGGATTGAACAAAAGAATATGTTTTTTCTATAGTCTCAGGTCCTCCTTCGTCGAAGGAGGACCTGAATGTCGGTTATAACTTTGTAACGGTATCCTCATCCACCCACCCGTAGACGTTGGAGGTTTTGTCCGTGTGGATGAGGTGGTAGGGGTGCTTTTTGTCGGGCAGATAGCGGGTCACCTTCGCAGGGCCGGGGCGGGCGGCGTAACTGCGGGTCCCGTTGGCGGAGGTGTAGTGCCGATTCCCCGAAAACATCACCGTGTCGCCTTCTTTGGGCGGCATTTTTTCGGCTTCGGGCAGGGGAGAGGACTCTCTTTCATAGGAAATCCAGGGCAATTTTCCGTGCCCCGTCCAGCCTCCGTCGGAAAGATTTGTCATTACCACGCCGTCGTACTGCTCCGAAAGGGTGGCCTCCACCACCTTTCCGTCTCCCACGTAGATGCCGATGTGGCCGCTGCGGAATACCGCCTCACCTACGGTGATTTTACCGAAATCCTCCGACCGTTCCACCGTTCGGTTTGCCATGGCCGTGGCACCTACGTCGGGCACGCCGTTGCTTTCGTATTTCGCGCCGCCGAAGGATTTCGTGAAATCCCCCGACCAGCCCCACAGAACCCCTTTGATCAGCCCCACGCAGTCAAAGGCCCAAGGGCGGGCAGGAATTTTCTTGCGCAGAATTTCCTGCCGCTTTGCGGAATAACGCTTGGGATACTGGGCCGCCTTCTGACGGATCAATCCCTCGCTCAGGGGTGCCCCGAAGGTGCCCCAAAGATAGACGGTTTTTTCCGATACCAAGGCCCGAAGCTTTTCTGCAAATTCCAGATTATTCATCGGCTTCCTCCTTTTTTCCTCGGTTCATCACCGCCGCCAGGCCTGCCGCTACCGATGCGGCAAAAAGCCCCAGCAATGCGGTTTTCAGCACCGATCCGTCTTCTGTCCCCACTTCGGTTACGGTGGCCAGCAGATTTGCGGCCAGATACCCCAAAGCGGCCTGTCCGAAGGTGCGTAATGCACGATAAAGCCATTCTTTCATGTGTTCCTCCTTATTGATGTGCATTTTTGTTCAGATGCTTTTCCAGATCGTTCTTTGCCTGCGTCACGTTTCCGTCGCAACCCATCTGCTTCAGCCCGTCCAGGCAGGCCAGAACGCCGTAGCAGATCACGCCCATTTCGGTTTTCACCCGATCGATTTCCCGATCCTGATGTTTTTGATCCAGCCAGAAACGGACGATCTTCACCGCCGCCGTGGAGAGTACCGTGATTGCACCGACGATGGCAGATGCCGTAAGAATTAATTCGATCATGGCGCCTCCTTTACATAATACAGCAAATGGGGGAAAATCCCATTTCCGTGCAGGCGTATGCGGAGGAGATCGTCCCGTTGGAGGCTACGTAATAGACGCGGTTGTACGTGTCTTGCACCGGGGAACGAAGCAGGTAGGGTGCGAAATCTCCGTTTCTTGTTTTGATCCGCTTTTGTGCGGCGATCTCGTCGGTCTCCCCGGAAAACGCGTCATAGACTACCGTGTCCTCACTGCAGCTTTGTCCTGCGTTGACGTTTCCGAGGGAGGGCAGAGAAAACAGTTCCTCGGTCCATACGGTAGATCCGGTTTCCACGTTATGCTCCGCAACGCGGAATTTGCCCAGCGCAGACAGGAAATCCGCGTCAAACCCCTTGGAAAAGCCGCGAAAAACGTCTTTGTAGGGGAGATCAAGCTGGGAGGTTGAGATTCGGTTTTGTTCGTTCAGGTATTGATACATGCAGGATTTTTTCCAACTGTTGTTGCCCAGCCCGCAATCCGGATACGAGGAAATATAAAGCTCGTATCCGTTTGATGTGTTTCCGAGAATCGGAATCGTCTGAATCGGCGTTGACGTTCCTTCCTTGTAAACGTAGATCACCGCATCGCTTAACGGCTGATCGTCTTTCCAATCCATGACGAAAACCGAGTTGTAGGGAATCTCCTCATTGAGGTTGATTTGAAAGGTGCTGTTTGCGAATCGGTTCGGATGCTTTCCGTAAGGAAGATAGCCGAACCAACTGTCGGCCGACAGGCCGGATTCCGCATAATAAAATCCTTCCCTCTGGTCAAAAACGTAACGAGGAAGCACGTTGTGCGTTTGCAACGTCATGGTATAAGGAGATCCGTCTACCGCCGTGTCTCGGTTGAACCCGATTATGTCCCACAGGATTTCTCCGTAGTCGCTATGATTGCTGACAAAGGTATCTCCGATGGAAAAGGTTTCCGCCGCTTGTCCGGCCTGCACGATGGCCCGAACCTGGTCCCATGCAATATTCAGGGGCGTTTTGGTTTCCGTTCCGGATGCTTGTCCGCCCTGTGCTTTGATTTCCGCACGGATCTTTTCAATCAGGTGCTTTAAACCGTTTTGGTCTAAATAGTTCATACCGATTCCTCCCACATCGCGTCAATTTCTTCGTTGGTTACGGGAATCGCCTCCGCGGGAGGAGTTTCCCCTTGGGGAAGCAGGGCAAAGATCTTTCGGATCAGATGCCGCAACCCCGTTTCGCTTAAATATTTCATACCGATTCCTCCTCCCAGATCGCGTTGATTTCCTCTTCCGTGATCTCCCGGGCGTTGACCGTGTTTTTGATCAACTCTGTAAAGCCCACGTATTCACTTTCGCTTTCGGTCATTTCCCCTGCGGCGGCAGGAGGGCGCACCTTCAGCAGAAATTCGTCGCTGGAGACGGTGCCGTCCCCGCGGGAAAGGGCAACGTCGCACCGTACGTCTCCCGCGACCGCCGTCATTTGTTCGGTCAGACGGAATCGAAAAATGTTCTCGCCTTCTTGCTCTCCCGCAAGATAGCATACCGTGCCGTCGGGCTTCGTGGCCCGCAACAGAGCGGTGTCCGAGGGCTGATAACGGTATCCCCGCAACACGCAGCGGATCTCGCTCAGGTCCCGATCGGACTGCACCGCATATATTTCTTCGTCGCAGAAACCGCCCCTAAGGGTCAGATATACAGATTGTGTCAAGGTTCTCTCACCTCCGTAATATAGGCAGCAATCCCCGCTTGCGAAAGAAGGTTAACCCGTTCCTCCGCATCCTGACGGGATCCGTAGCAGCCCGTTTGAACGCGGAACCGCAGGGGACCCTCGGTTTTGCAAAGCCCTAACTCCAAAAGAAGTTCGGCCTTGTACCGATTCGGGTCGCACAGAAGGGTTCTGCGGCAGAAGGGAAAGACTTCCCCGAAAATGCGCAAATGCTCTTTCTGGATCCGTTTGAGAAGGCGAATCAGCGGTTCCCACTGTTCTTCGCAGAGCCTTTCGCCCTCCGTCAGAATCAGAATTCCGCGACGGGCAAGGGGAATCTCCTGTCCCTGCGGGTCCGGGTCGGTTCCCGTGGGCCCCAACAGATTTGCCGCACAGGAAAGAGGGGTCAATGCCGTAATGCTGCCGTCCTTTCCCAGATGGTAATGGGCGGTCTTTTTTTGTTCCCGAAGTTGATGAAAGCAGGCCTGCGCGTCTTCCTTGCAGGGGCGCAGAATCAGTCGATCGGGAATGCATCCTTCCCGTGAAAAGCGGAAGGGTAAATAGTTTTTGATAATCATTCGTTCACCTCAATTCGTTGTTTTTGCGGCAAGCGCCTGTTCCCATTGGAGGGAAACGGGCGTGTCGGACATTCTTCGGGTTGCCGTTATCGTATAACGGAATTCTCCCGCAAAATATACCGCTTTGGTTTCGGAAACCGTAAAGTTTTGCGGTTCCTTGATGCCGCAGACGGGGGCGGTTACCGAAATCACCTGACCGAGAATGAAGCAGTTGCTATCCGTCGTAAATTCGATTTCGTCGGGACCGGGTGCGGAAGAAAGCATCTGTTCCGCCAGCAGCTGCGCGTCGGTCTGGGTCTGGATCAGCGAACTGTTCGTTGCCGCTCCGTACTGTCCCGATCCGTAACGCTGAATCATACGCCCCAATTCCTCCACGTGAAAGGATTTGTAATAGGCGTAATTGTGTTTGTTGTAGGCGATGTGTACGTTGCGGTATCCTGCCGTGGATTCCCGTAAAACGAAGGTCTGCAGGTCTATCAGGCGGTTTGGATCTTTTTCCGTCAGATCGATGCTGATCTCCGAGGAGGTAAGGGGCAAAATTCCGCGCATATAAAACTTTTTATCGGCATCCACCCACCAGAAATAGCCGTTTTCCTTTGCCAGATAGTCAAAAACCGAAGAGGCCTTCGCGGGATAAAAGTCGTATGCGTTGCTCAATCCGGGACCGGGATCGATGATTCCTACGGTCAATCCGTCCTCTTGGGGAACGTATTCGTTGAAAATAAAGGTCGCCGCGTCGGTGGGCGTCATTTCGTCCAGCACGATGCGGGGGAGGCAGAACCGTTGCAGAATCTGTTCATACCCCTGTCCCCGCAGGGTTACGGAAGCCAGAGAAGGGCTGTGACATTCGATTTCGGTTTCGATCAGAATCCCGCCCCACAAGACCTGATCTTTTTCGGTCAAAAGGATCTCTTCCCCCGCCTTGGGAACCGATCCGGATCCGGTCAGGGTCAGTTTTACGTAAAAGGACGAACGCAACGTTCCGAATTTGCGAATGGTCAGCGTTCCGTCCAGAATGCTGCTCGTGTAATTTGAGCCTGCGATGGTTAAGGTCATAAGGGTTCAATCACCCCTGCTTCCATCATGCGTTTGACCAACTTCCGCCCCAAGCGGTCGATCTCGTCCTCGTGGGAGGGTCTGCGAAAAACGGTTTCCCGTTCGGAAGGGGAGGATTTCGTCAGACGGGACAGCTCGGTCCCTGCGATTTGCATAATTTCGATTCGGTTCACGAGGGTCTCCTTTCGTCGAGACCTTCCGCCAGCCTGCGGAAGATCCACCAATGCATCCGTTCCCGATTCAGATCGATTCCGTAATGCTTGAGAAATTTCAGATAGATTTCTTCCCGTTCTGCGGTGGGATCCATTACAGGGCGGTAGTATCCTTCCTTCGGCGCGTTGCCGCCGCAATAAAAGCGGATGGCCGCATCCAGCGCACCGTCCCGATTTGCGGGAATCTGCGGATACCAGATAGACAGAACCGTGTCCAGAAAGGTTTCGTCCGCGTCCTCGGATCGGTCTACGTATTCCGCAAATAAAAAAGCCGTTTCAAAATCCCATCGGATGGGAACCGCGGTGCCGTCTACCGTTACCGTGGTGGGAGGACGGAAAAAAGGGGTGTTACGGGCTCGGGAAAAATGCTTGTTCATCAATGATATAAAGTCCTTTCTCGGGTTGAGAGGTGAAACGGACGGTGCCCTTGAAGAAGGATCCCAGGGGCCCCTCTCCCGTGCCGGGGTTTTCCAGACAGACCTGTCCTTTGACCCGTCGGGCGGCGGTGCTGCCTGCCGTCATGTTGTCTTCTTGGTTTCCGATAATCAGCGTTACCTCCGCATCCTTCCCTCGGGTCATGTATCTGCGGTACAGAAGATCGTGCACCGAGCTGGAAAAATCCCGATATCCTTCAAATTCCAGATACGCCACGTGATAGAGAATTTCCTGCGCGCACAGGGTGGATCCGATGCGGGGCGTTTCCAGAAAAACGGTTTTACAAACCTCTTCCAGATGGGAAAATCCCTCGCCCATCAAATAGAAATTGTCGTTTTCGGGGAATTTGATCCATACGCGGTCGTTGCTTCGCTTGATCATGAGGTCACCTCCGTGGGCTTCATGCGGAAATACATGGAGAATTTCGCGCGGTATTCTTCGTTGCCCGACATGTTGCGGTTAAACAGAGAGGGAAATTCCGCCATCACCACGTAGGCGTTGGGAAAAGGGGACTGCGTCGCGCATTTTCGTGCCGCCGCCATCAAGGTATCCATGGCTTTCTTGCGGGACGCGGTGTCCCGTCCGTTGGTGCGAACGTAGAGGTTAAAATCGTATCGCGCAATGCGCCCTCCGTCCACGAAGACCACCTGATTTGGGTCTCCCCGCAGTTCCTCCATCGCTACGCTTCCGTCGCCGTTGCGCAGATATTCCGTCTCGATGGGACCCGTAACCGGCTCCAGAAAGCGGATGATTTCCGCGCGATAATCACGATTCCAGTAACTGTCCACGGCCGCTCACCTCCCAATGGTGAAATTTGTCTTGTGCGTAAAAAACGTTGATGGTGTTGATCCGATAGGGATTTTTCGGCAGATCACGATGAATTCCCAGAGCCAGAAGATCCCCCGGCGCCAGCGTCCAATGGCTATGGGGAGACGCCGAAAATTCCTCTTGAGGAAGATATCCCCGATCGGTAAAGAGATAGAGGCGAAAATTGTTGTTGTTCCGCTCCCCCGAGTAGACGGGGTTTGCCGCCTCTTTGGTTTCGATATATACGTTGCGGAAGACGCAGGGCTTGTAACGGGCGTTCCCCTGCGCGTCTTCGCCCAGACGGTTGAAAATCGTTACGGTCATTGCGGCCCCCTTCATGCGCCGTGATCCCGCAACCCTGCGCGGTTGAGAATCAGCAGGGCCGAGGGGGAGACGGGGACGCCGTGAACCGTTACCGTTTCCTCGCTTTTATGGGATACGGAATAATTTCCCACCGATTCCCGTTCCGTCAGCGGTGCCCCCTCTTTTCCTCCGTTGCGAGCGATCCAGAAAGCGATCATTTCCTTCATGGCCCGACGGGCCGCTTCTTCGTTCCGATCCGCTCTGCCGAAGCAAAGCTCCTCCGTCAGATCCAGAGCGCGGTCGGCAAGCACGGCGAATTCTTCTTCCGAAAGATCCTTCGCACTGTGAGTCAGATCAAATTCTTCCGGTGTGATTTTGGTCATAAAAAACCTCCTCGTAAGCCCGTGCCCCCTCCGGAGAGGAGACACGGGGAAATGGGGTGGCTCAGCCCAGAACGCGAACGGCAAGTTCGGGATAAAGGGTCTTGAAGCCGTAAAGAGTGTCGATGGAAAGGGTCTGCTTCTTGGTGGCGATGTTGTAGTCCATGGTTACGCGCAGAGAAAGACCGTTGTAGGTGGTCACGTAGCTGTCTGCACCGCGGGCCTCTTCCAGAGGACGGGTGACGAAGCCGAAGGCGTTGCGCTGGAACATCATGTTCGCCGCGTGATCGCCCACGGGAGAAACGGAGCCGTTTTCATCTTCGGCCGCAAGGGCGGGGAAGACCGATACGCGGTTCTCGGTTTCGGACAGAACCGCAGCTTCGCTGACGGTGTAGGTGCCGTTTCCGATGATCAGAAGGTCCCCCTTGTTCAGGGATCCGCTGACGGTGCCTTCCAGAAGAATCTTATTGCCCTCCACCGTTTTTGCGGTGGCGTTTTCTGCCGCAAAATCCCCCGCAACGTGAGCGGGAACCTGCTGGGAGAAGTAGTGATCCACGCCGAATACGCGGCCGATGGAGCCCTCCCGCAAGGCGTCGGTGGAGCCGCATTTTTCCGCGTTCACCAACGCGGGCAGAACCTGGAAGTTCGCAATGGCTTCCGTGTTCCATACGGCACCTCTGCCTACCAGAGGAGCCTTGTTGTCGTTGAGGACCTTTGCGCCGCCTGCCAGGTCTGCAAGGGTGGAGGGGGTGGTGCCTGCCTTGCCGCAGACGTAGGGCACGTCCTTGTACAGAGCAAGCCCGTCGGCGTTGATCTTTTCGGCAATGGCCACCATGGCAGGCTCAATGACCTGCTTGGTGAAGTCCTCTGCGTTCAGTGCCATTTCTTTGGCGGAAAGCTCCACGGAAACGTCGGCGATCTTGTCCAGACGCACCGCAACCTCTCCTTCGTTAATGTCCTGAACGTTGATGCTGCCGGAAAATTCATCGGCGCTGTAAACGGGAGGCTTTCTCACCTGAATGGTGTCTCCCTGCTTGGAAAAATCACCGCTGAAATCCTTGTAGATCAGAGCGGGGAAGACCAGATTGGATTCCAGAATGGGAAGAGCCTCTCTGGCGATGGTCTTGGTAGTCAAAAAATTATTCATGGATTCAATTTCCTTTCATTTGTTTTTTGTATGCGTAGTATTCTGCGTCGGTCATGCTCTCTACGTCCGCGTTTCGTCTCGGGGCGAGGGTCATGCCGCTGGTCATCAGGGGTTCGCGGGTGAAAAGCCAATCGTTTTCCGTGCGGATTTTCCCCACGGCGGCCTTCATTCCTTCGGGATTCTGACGCAGATCCTCCAGATTCAGCAGCGCTCTTGCCGCCGTAATGCTTTTTGCCCCGCAACGGGTCAGCTCCAGATCAATCTCCCGATCAAAGGTCAGAGCACGGATCTGCTCCTCCGCCTGCTCGCGGGGGATCCAGCCCTCCTTCTCCACCAGAGCGTACCCTTCGGGAATCAGGGCGGAAAGCTCTTCCGCCGTCAAGGGTTTCGTTTCTTCGTTCACGATGTTTTTGCCTCCTTACACCGTTCTTTTGCGCATTCCTCGGTTTCGCCGTAATGCTTCATGCGGAATTCCCATCCCAGCATCAGACCCATGGAGACCAGCTCCATGTCCCGCTTTTCTTCGGCGGTGCGGTCTTCGATGATACTGTCGTCAAAGTGGACCGAAAGGGGCGTTTCCGTGTCAATTTTTTTGCCCAGCACTTTGGCACCGATCTGCAAAATCAATCTCGCCAGATGCAGCAAAGACTGTTCCAGCTGGATTTCGTGCTTGCGTACCGAGCGGTAAAGGGTGGCGTTCCCGGAAATGATCTCCGTGGCCGTTGCGGGAGCGTCGTTTTCTCCGAAGCGGTAATGCCGTTCTCCGAAGCCGCATTTGCAGGAGAGATAATTCAACTGCTCCCGAATGGCTCGGGTGTGATCCTCAACCCGAAGCATGGGATTGAATTCCTGGGGCAAAAGATCCCCGTCCACGTTCTTGTCGCCGATGTACATAAACAACTGACGGTTGCAGTCCTGGGGCGCAAAAAACTGCCCGTTTGCATCCTGCATCATCAGATCCTTACGCAGGAACACCATCTTTTTGCCCAGATAGAATTCCATATTAAAGCTGTCGTAGCAGAGATCCAGCCCCTTCAAAATGTCGATGGCGTTGGCGTAGACCGAAATTCCCAAGGGCATATCGGTGAGATTGTTGACGATGTTCGGCTTGATCAGCACGAACCAGGGAAGATCGCTTCCCGTCCGCAAACGGGAGCAGATTCCTTGGGGCAGCGGTATCTTCTGTCCCGTTTTATCGCCAAAGCAGACGCTGTCGATGACGTATCCGTCCTGCTCCTTGCGGTGAATCTGCAAATAGGTCAGCTTTTGTCCTTCCCGCTGAAGGCTTCCCACGAAGGCCGCCTCCGTGACCTTGTCTCCCTGCCAGGAAAGGGGAATGATGTTGGGGGCGGTGACGTAGTCCAGTCGGATTTTTCCGTCGGGAGAGGGAAGAAGTCTTCCGCCTTCGTCTACCCGCGCCTGCTCCAATTGCAGAACGATGGCTCCCGTGCCCAGAGCAAAGGCCTTTTCCACCAGACGGTTCGCCTGGGTCCGAAAATCATTTTCGCCCAGAACGCCGCCGCATCCGTTTTCCCCCTGCAAAAAGATTTTTGCTTCGGGATCGTCCGCGTCGATGCGGGTTTTTTCGTTCATCAGAAGATTTGCCCAATCCTCCGCTACCTTCTTGGCCATGTTCATTTTGCTCAGGGTTCGCTCCGTGACGGTCAGTCCGTTGTTCACCTTCGTTCGGTGGAACTCCGTCCCGTTGCCCGTGTACCAGCGCTCCCACTCCGCCACCGTCCGATAAAATCCTCGGTCCGGATTCTCGTAGCCAAAGCGCTGTTTCAGATAAGAAAAAACAGTTTCCATTTGTTACCTCGTTTCTGTGGGAGGAGAAAAGCAGTTCAGCCAACAGCTCCACGCGTATTCCTCCGCGTCCGCCGTGTCTACGTCTGTGGTTCCGTTGTCCAGCCTTCGGTCGGGAAGGGCGGGATCCCAGACCTGCTCTGCCGTGGAGGCGATGACCTCCTTGCAATCCTGCAGTACGCACCACCGTTTTTCATTGATCAGCCGCATTTTGCAGGCGATGCGGTCCCGAATGGTCACTTTTTTGCAGTCGCACACCGCCACCGAAAGTCCCGCCGCGGCGCAGGCCGTGCGGATTCCGTTGGTCAGATACTGCCCTTCCGAATCCATAAAGGCGTAACGGGGACGTCGCTTGAACCGCTTTTCTACGTCGAATATAAAAGCGACGAATTCCCGTTCCAGCCGATCGGGGGTGATTTTCCCTTTGCCCTGCTCCAGCCTCTTGCAGGCAAGCACGCAGATGCCCCGATAGCCCTCGCGGATGCCCACTGCCGTGAAAACCGTGCGGGAGCCCGTGCCCCCGTAGTCGCATCCTACGGTGATAAACGCAATGTCCTCGGGCGGCTTTTCCGCCGTCCACGCAGAAGGATTTTCCGTAAATTGCGGAAAGATCAACCCCTCCGCCGCACACCGCTCTCCCAAAATCCACCGCTTGTACCAGACGGTGCCTTCCCGATATTGTCGCAAAATGCTCTCCAGCTGCTCTTTCCCCACCGACGGATTGTCAAAAATCGTGAAATGCATATAATTCACGTTCAGCCCCTCTGTGCGGAACTTGTCCACGTAGTCGGTGTAGATGGGATGCTTGGGATAATCCGGGTTAAAATCCCAAAAGACCCGCCTTTCCTTCGCCGCCAGCTGACGGTTGAAGGCTTCCTGCAAAAAGCAGGTGTCGTCTTGGGATAAATAATGCTTGTTTACCTCCGTGGCGATCCATAAACCGTAGGAATTTCCGCGGATTCGCTTGTAACTGTCCGACTTGCCGCCTCCCGCGAAAATAACGGTTTTCGGCCCCGTTTTCGTCTCCACGAAGAGAGCGGGATTGTCGTGATACCGCCCCCAGCGGCAACGGCCCCGAAACAAATGCTCCAGCCCGAATCCGTTGCAGTCGCCCAGATTCAGCTTTGCCGCCCCAATGGTTACTCCCGTGGCGAGATGCAGCCGATCGGGACTCGTTTCCAACGCACGGGAAAAGGCTAAAATATTGCACACCGTTTTCCCCGACCGTACCGCTCCTTCCGCAAAATTATAGGTGGCGGATCGGCAACGGGTCAGATATTCCTTTTGTTTTTCGGAGAATTTCCAAGGGATTGTTTTTCGCTGTTTCATGGGTTGGATTCAGGGGCGCCGAACAGCGCTTCATCGCTCAGATCTTCCGTCTCTTCTCCCGTATTCTCTTCGAATACGCCGATGGAGCGGGCAAGGGCAATGGCTTGTGCTTTGTCGAAAAAACGCACTTTTCCGCCGCCGCTTTTGGTCAGACTCCATTCGCTGACCCGATCGGCGGGCAGGTGGATTCCATCCCGGGGACAGAAGCGAAACTCCCCGTCTTCTACCCGGTAGTCGCCGTAGTCCGCCGTGTTGTCCTGCAAAACGTCCCGTAGATATTCCAGCGCAAGCCGCGTGATCTCACTGCGTAACGTCCCGTATTCCTTCAGAACTGTCCCTCCTTTCGTATCGTTCGGTCGGAAAGGTCTTGCCGTCGCAGGTTCTGATTTTTTGCGGCGCAGGTCCCTTTCTCGGTTCCGTGGCTGTATTTTACCATATTTTTCCGTTTCTCGGAAATTTTAGTTTTGAACAAGTGTTCGAAAAACGGTGGAAAAGATTGTGGAAAAGAGATTTGTGGTATTTTTCGTTTCCCTCTTGCAAAAGCTCCCGAAATATGTTATAATAGAAGACGAAATAACAGTGCGCCGTAAAACGGCGGGAGGCGTAACGTCTATGAAAGAAAGAAAAGAGGAGCTGACTCTCTCCGAACAGGAGCACCGTAACGGACTTCAGGTGCTGTTTAACGGGGTTTTCGTTTGCACCGTGTTCGTGTGGGTCCTTCGGTTTGCCTTCAGCGGCCTTTTGAAATTGCTTGCCCCCAAGGTGGATTCCTATTATCTTCTCACCGCCCTTTCCCTGTTGGGAGACGGGCTTTCCGTTCTGTTGCCGTTTCTTTTGTTCCACAAGGTCCGTCGGGACCCCTTCCGACCCATCTTTTCGGAGAAGCCTCGCTCCGAGCATCCCTTCCTGCGGTGCGTCATGGGGGTCGTTTCGGTTTTCTGCCTTGCGGTTTGCGCCATGATGCTGGTGGATTTCGGCCTCAATCTGCTGGAAAGCAACGGCGTCCATTCCGCCATTACCCGCCCCGATTTCGGGCAGGGAAAGGTTCAGGCTCTGTATTACGTGATCCTTTCCACTCTGATCTATTCCTTCTGTTATGAAACCGCCTTCCGCGGAATTGCGGTCCGTGCCATGAAGGAAGAAAACCAAACCGCCGCCGTGTTGGTTTCGGGGCTTGCCTTTGCCTTCTCGGACGGAGAGCCCCATCACGTGGCCGTCCGCCTTGCGGTGGGCTTTTTGTTGGGTTGGTTTTATCTTCGGGTGCGCTCGGTCTGGGCCTGCATGGCTCTGCACGCCGCCGCTCAAGCGGCCGTCTGCTTTGCCTTCCGCTTTTCCTTTGATCCCCTCTTTGAAAGTTATCTTTTCTTCATCTGCCTCGTTTTGGGGGTTTCCGCGGCCTTCTTCCTCTTCTTCCCCAAGAAGGAAAAAGAGCCGTCCGTTACGTCCAAAGGAGTTTCCTTGCGCATCGTTTTTACCACCTTCGGCGTATGGGTTTTGGCGGGGCTTCTGGCCTTTAATATGATGTCCTTCACCTTCTATATGGAGGACGCCCCCGATCTGATCACCCCCGAGCACGGACAGCGGGATCCCCTCTTCAACAACCCCACCGATCGGGCGGAAAATATTCCGAATTACCAAGAAAATATGCCTGACTAAATTTTTCGGAGGAAAAAACATGCTTACTTCAACTCAGAACGGTAGACTGCAAAAATACTACGGAACCATGGAAGCGGTTCGGATGCTCAAGGAAGCGGGCTTCGACGCCTACGATATGACCATGTGTTCTCTGTTCGGCGATCATCCCTCTCCGCTGAACGGCGAAAACTGGCGGGAGGAAGCGCAAAAAATTCGTGCCTACGCGGACAGCATCGGCATTTCCTGTAACCAGTCCCACGCCATATTCCCACCCGTCAAGGGGGATGTATCCGATGCGGAGCGGTACGAAGCCCTGATCCGCCATCTGGAAATTTCCTCGATTCTGGGCGCGAAAATCTCGGTGGTTCATCCCATTCAGTATCTTGGGTATGCGAAAAACGTCGAAAAACTCAAGGAAATGAATATGGAGTTTTACCGCGGTCTGATTCCTTATTGCGAAAAATTCAACGTCAAAATCGCCGTGGAAAACATGTGGCAACGCTATTATAACAAGAGCGGAAACCGCATCGTGGACAGCGTTTGCTCCCGTGCCGAGGAGTTCTGCGATTATATCGATACCCTCAACTCTCCCTGGATCGTCGCCTGCCTGGATATCGGCCACGTTTCCCTCGTCGGGGAGGATATGACCCGCATGATCCACGCCCTCGGTCCCCGTCTGCAGGCCCTTCACGTGCACGATACCGACACCTGCGTGGATCTGCACACCCTGCCCTTCCAGGGAAGAATCGATTTCGAAGAGGTGACCCAAGCCTTGGCGGATATTGATTATCAGGGCGATATCACCCTTGAGGCCGATTCCTTCTACGGTACCATTCCCGCCGATCAGAAGGCCGCCCATCAAGCCGCCGCTCACTACATGGCGCAGATCACCGACACCCTGCGGACCATGGTTCAAACCAAAAAGCAAAAGTAAAAAATTGCATAAAGAAGGAGCACCCTCCGTATGGAAGGTGCTCCTTGGTTTTGTCCCCATCTCTTATGCAAAACCGTTATTCAAGTGAACTTTCTTGTGCCGATTCTTCAGCCGTTTCCATGGTTGCCTTTTTCTTTTTCATCAGAAGGAAATAGGCTGCGGCGCCTCCGCCTGCGAGAACCAAAACCGCTCCGAGGACGATCCAGAGAATTGCGGAGCTTCCTTCCTCTTCGGCGTCGTCGCCCGTTCCGTCGGTGTTGCCGTTCGCAGTTCCGTCGGCGTTCCCGTCGGCGTTTTTGTCGGGCATCGTGGATCCGCAAACGTCGCATTTGCCGTCTCCGTCCCCGTCCGTATGGTCTTCTTTATTCATGATTTCCATACAACCGCAGATCTGCCAATGGCTCGTTTCGTCCGTTTGATATCCGTCCAGAGCCTTGTGCTGATGGTTTTTGGAAAGGGTAATGATATATCCGCAATCGGCACAGACCTCGTCCTCATCCTCCGAGGCAGGCTTTTCGGCCCGGTGAGGAATGACCTCACTGTGGTAATAACAATCCTCCGTCAGACACATATGGGCGTGGCCCTTTGCGTCGATAAAGCCCCATACCTCCGTGGCCAGATTGTGTTCTCCCAGATTTCCGTAAGACGCGTTGCAGATTTCGCATTTCGCCTTTTTCATGCAGGTGGGCATGCCGCCGCTGTGTTCCGCACGAGTTCCCGCAATTTCTTCGTAGCAACGGGTGCAGACCTTGAAGTGGTGGGTGGAATTGGATTTCACGTCGGATTCCACGTGCCCCAAGGCAGGGACGATTCCCCAGGTTGCCAAATCCGTGATCTGGGTTTTGCCTGCCGCGTCTGCATAATCTTTGTTGCAGGATTCGCAGTGATAATAGGTCTGTTTTCCGGGCGTGGTACAGGTGGCGGAAACCTTGTTGACCCGCTGCATATTATGAACGTGCTTCAGGGCCTCAAAGGTATAAGAGATGCCGGCAAACTGATTGTAGGTCACGTATTCTACCGTAGCATCCTTTCCGTTGATGGTGGCCACCAGAACGTCTTCGCTGACAAATTCGTAGTCGCCCTTCGTGCGGAAGTCTACGGTGAGGCGGTAAACGTGTCCCTCCTTGAATTCATTCCCAACCGTCCCGCTGACGAGGAATGTGTCGTCCGTCACGTCGAACCATCTCACGCCGTTTCGGGAGGGGGTTACGTTGCCTTCGCTGGCAAAGGCCGGGCCGTTAAAGGCCGTATAATCGGGCTTTGCACCGATGGAAGGAACGTCAATGTTGAAAATAATATAACTGATCTTCAATCCGTCGGGCATCCAGGAATATCCGCAGCCGTCGCAGATCAGATTGCGGTCTGCGTCCGTGTGCTTTTCCTTCTCTTCCGCACCGCAACCAGCTACCACGCAGGTGTGACGGTGATATACGTCGTTGGTCTTGCCCCACGTGCTCCACGCGTGATCGCTTCTGGCCACGTTGTAGCCGTATTTTACGATCTGATTGCAGGCGTAGCACATCCAGTCTCCCGTATAGCCCTTTTTCACGCAGGATGCTTTGTCTGCGTTGAGCAGGCGCAGATCCGTATGTCTGGGGGCTAAAATTTCCCCTTCCTGCAGCAATACGCCGCATTCGCAGTAGATATCTCCGCTGTAGCCGAATTCCGTGCAGGTGACGGCCACGGCGTTTTTGACGATGGTTTTTGCGTTATGAACTCGGGCGGTGGATTTTCCGCGTACGGTCTTGTTACAATGATCGCAACGGTAGGATCCCTCGTATCCTCTCTGCTCACAGGTCCCCGCCTTTGCCGTTCCGGGAATCAAGGTAAGATTTCCTTCGTGCTTGCCCGCGCTTTCGATCACTTCTCCGTAGAAGAGAACTCCGTCACAGTCGGCGCAGACCGTATCGCCCGTGTACCCGTCCTGGGTACAGATGGGTTGAGAGGCGTTCTTGATGCGGGTTCCGCCGTTATGCTTACATTCCTCCACTACGGGGGTAAAGGTCAGAATCCCGCCGCCGGTACGTCCCGCAAAGGCGGGAATGGTCACGCTCCATTTCAGCTCGTTGCCGATTTTCTGGAAGGTGAAATATTGGGTCACGTCCAGATTCACCGTGGACCCGGAAGATCCTCGATCGCAATAATAATTGACCTTCCAACGGGTTGTCGTGGGATATTTCATCTTCAGGAGTTCTGCCTTGGAATATTCGGAGGGGGCAAAGCCGATGACGATCTTCGTGCCGACGGAAATAATATCACAACTGGAATATCCGTTTTCCACGTAGACCAGATCCGTGCTTTGGGTCCATTTTGCATCCACCATCTTGTCTTGGGCAGCGTCGAGGGTTTGCAGGCTCTTGGTGGTGCTGTAGCCGCAGATCTGACATTCCTGATAGGCAATGCCCACCTTATCCGTGGTGGAATAGGGGGTGCCGTGGTTTTGCCATCCCATGTAGTCGTGGGCCTCCAGGGTGGTCTTGTTGCACCCCGGCCACAGACACTTCAAACGGTGCTGGTTTGCGTTTTTATAAGAGGTGTCCACTTCGCATTCATAGGTTTCGGGATCGTAGAAATAATGGATATGATCTTCCATATAACTCTTGAATCCGCAATCGGTACAGGTCCGCTCCACCCATCGTGCACCCGTCTTTGAGTCTTTTACGATGCGGGTCTGCTTACTGAAGGAGTGGGGCTCGATTTTATACTCCTCGCATTCCTCTCCGACGCAGGATACGAAGTGTCCTTTGGATGCGTAGATTCCGATGTTGTTCCTGTTGTCCGGCTGGTTGATCAATCCGATCAGTTCCCCCTTGTGGGTACTGTATTCTCTGTACAGGTGAACGACCTTCAGATATGCGACGTTGGTCGTGACGGAATTGCCGTTCTCATCGGTGATCACGCACTTGTAGGCGGGCTGGTAAGCGCAACCGTCGGAGGGGACGGAGAGGGAGAGCGTATTGGTCTTTGCGCCTTCATAGTAGCCCTTATCGTCCTTGACCTCAATCCAATTTCCGCCGTTGAAACTTACGTACCACTGATACTTAAGCGAGGTCGTTCCCTTGGCGGCAACGGAAAAGGTGCGTATGTTATTGTTGGGGTGGTAAGGATCGTCCTCCCCGCAGATCTGAGTATCGGACACCTTGGCAACGATGCTCCGTGGTTGCTTGAGGATCAGAATGACCGCCTGACTGTCGAAGCCGCAGACGGTACAGTAGCCGTACTTATCGTAAACGTGTTCCGCCTTGTTGGAGATATGAGAAGCCTCGTCGCAGAATCGGCAGGCACGCCAATGGTGCGTGTCGCTGAACTCCCAGGAGGTCTTGGGGGTTGCGGTGTGCGTGCCGCTTGCGTTGCTGTGTTCCGACGCGATATGATCTTCGATATCGTGATCGCTGATGCAACGGTCGTCGCAATCGCAGCCCTCCGCCTCCAGACGGATGGCGCAGCAGCTTTCGCAAAGGAGCAGTCCTTCCGATTCGCAGCCGGCGCAGACGTCACTGTTGTGGAAACAGTCGCCGCAGTCCTCGCAGAAATGCGCATCATAGTCGCCGTCTTCCGCACAGAGAGGAGGTGTATCCGAGCACTCGGAGTTGCCCTCACAGCAGTCAAGGCAAAGCTCGCAATTCTCGCACATCTCGATCGCACAGAAGGCGCTTCCGCAATCGGGGCAAATATGGTCGTACCAATCGGAGCCGTCAACGCAGTATTCTCCGCAATCGCATCCCAGGGCTGCTGCGTTCTCCATGCAACAGTATACGCAGAAGCCGCAATCGTCGCAAAGGTCGATGCCGTCCTCGTACAGGCATTCCTCGCACTGCTCGCAAAGCACACAGCATTCCTCGCAGTGATCGTATCCGAGGGCGCACTCCTCGTAGGAAGCATAGCAGTTCCCACACTCGGTGCAGTGCATATTTTCCGATTCCGAGCATTCCTCGCAGAAGCCGCAGCTATCGCAAAGACCGCCCATACAGTCGGAACAGCGCCAACATATGCCGCAAAGCTCATCTTCGGAGATGTAGTGGCATTCGTTGCAGTCCAGACAGTGCCAACCGTTGCTTGTGTAGCAATCCTCGCACATGCGGCACTCGCTGCAACCCTCCAAATCTCTGTCACAGGCGCCGCACTCGTTACAGTGGGTGAGTAAGCAACATTCCGTGCCGGTGCAGTCGGCACTGCAGGCGCCGCACATGCCGCAGCAATATTCGTCCCAATGGTAATGACCGCAGAACCAGCATTCCATCCCGTCCTCGTAGTCCGCGTGGGAGGTGACGGTGGCGGCGGAGATCAGCCCGCAAACCAACGTCAACGCAAGTACGGTGCTTGTGATACGTTTCCAGAATCCGTGTTTCATAACCTTCGATTCCTTTCCGATTGGATTTTGCCGAAATATAATTTTTTTTGAAAAAAGCCGGGGAACGGTTGCAAAGCCCATTCCTTTGTGCTATAATAGAACTATAGGGCATCCCCTATACTATAATTATAGCAATTTTTTTTTCTTTGTCCCCATACCAAAAGGAGGGGAAAGGCGATTTTTTTACGAATTTCACCCTTTTTTCAAAATATTTTGGAAAGGAGGGGAGACGGGTGAAACGGTTTTTGGTTTGCATTGTGGCCACGTTGTTTTTGTTGTCCGGCTGTTCTGCGGTGGGGGACAAAAACGTAGGCCTTTCCGTGGTGTACGGCGTGGCCGCAGTTCTTTCACTGCTTTTGCTGGTTGCGTGCCTCGTCTTCGTCCGCAAGAACCGACTTTGGTTTATTATCCTCTTTTCGTCAGTTTTGGTGGTTAACGTGGGGTACACCCTTCTTTCGGTTTCCACCTCCCTGGAAATGGCCCTTTGGGCAAACCGCCTTTCCTATCTTGGCTCGGTCTTTTTGCCCTTTTCTATGCTGATGATTCTTCTGGGTGTTACCAACACCCCCTACCGAAAACGGTTGCCTTGGGTCTTGTTTGCCCTTTCCGTGGTGATCTTTCTGATCGCCGCAAGCCCCGGAATCCTGACCGTATATTATAAGGAAGTTTTCTTCGCCGTGGTGGACGGCGCTTCCACCCTCGTGAAGGTCTACGGTCCTCTGCATCCGTTGTTTTTGGTCTACCTGCTCGGTTATTTCGCCTCCATGATCGGCGTAATCGTCCACGGCTGGATCAAAAAAACTCTGGATACCCTTTCCCACGCCGTTATTCTGGTGATTGCGGTGTTCGTCAATCTGGGAATGTGGTTTCTGGAGCAGCTGGTCCCCTTTGATTTTGAATTTCTCTCCATTTCCTATATCATCAGCGAACTGTTCCTCCTGGGCGTCCATCTGGTCATGAAGGAGCATCAGCGCCTGCGGGAATTGGTCCGTCAGGTGGAGTCTTCCAAGTCGACGGAGCCCACGGCGGAAACTCCCCCCTCCACCCAAAGCTTCCCCCCGGAGCGTATGGAGGTCTTTCTGATGGGGCTGGATCAGCTTACTCCCACGGAAAAGGAGATCTGCAACGCATACCTTGCCCGTCTGACCACGAAGGAAATCATGGCGCGCATGAATATCAAGGAGACCACTCTGAAATACCATAACCGCAACCTTTACGGCAAACTGGGAGTCTCCTCCCGCAAAGAGCTTTTGGAGCTTCACAAGCAGATTCAATCCGTCAAATCGAACCTGCAACAATCCTGATCAAGCAAAAAAATCCCCGTTGGGTGTCTTCCCAACGGGGTTCGTTTTTTGTCTTTAGCGGATGGCGGCGCCGTTTTCTTCCAGAATGCGTTGCACTTCCTTTACGTCCACCGTTTTGTTGTCTTGCCCCTTGTTCTTCATGACGGCAACGGCCGTCCCTGCCGCCTGGCCCAAGGTGGCGCAGATGGGCATGATGCGTACCGACGCCTGGGCTTCGTGGGTTGCGGACAGACACCGCCCCGCTACCAGCAGATTTCCGTATTCCTTGGGAACCAAAGAGCGGTATGGGATGGTGTAATAGGTTCCGTCGGGGAAGTAATAATGGCTCGTTCCCGACCCCGTGGGGCTGTGAATGTCAATATCGTAATTTCCAAGGGCGATGGAATCCTCGAATCTCGTGCAATCCTTCAACTCTTCCTGGGTCAGTACGTGTACGCCTCGCAGCTTGCGGCTTTCCCGCACGCCGATTTCTGCCGCAATGGACAGGATTTCTGCGTTTTTGCAGGATTCAAAGTCTTTGAGAAGCGCTACCAATTCTCGAATTTGCTTGCGGGCAAGAATTTCTGCCCGAGATACCGCAAAGGGATCCGTGGGATCGTGCTTGACCACCCGCGTGGTGTTGAAGTGTACGACCCCCGTTCCCGTGCCGAAAAAGACCAGCAGGTTTTCTCTTGGGTTGATCAGGTTTCCTTTTGCCTGCTCTTCTTTGTATTTCTTTTGAATTTCGGGCAATTCTTCTCGAAATCTTTTGATGTCGATGTTTCCAAGACGGAAACAGGTTGTCATGGGTTGGCAATATCCGTCTTCACTTCGTCCCACGCAGAAATCGCACCCCGCAAAGGCCATCAAATCTCCGTCGCCCGAAGCGTCCACGTAGAAATCCGCTTCCAATTCCAACAGGCCGTTTTTGACGGAAAAAACAAGGGATTTCACCCCGTCCCCTTCGGTCCTGACCTGACAAAGAGCCGCGTGGAACAGTACCGTAACCCCCGCCTCTTCCAGCATTTCGTCCAGCACGATTTTAAAATATTCCGAGCTGAAATGATGCTTTTTGTCGGGCGTGTGATAGCCATTTACCCGTTCTCGCATTTCGGCAAAAATGCCCGCGGAGAGCTCTTTCGGGTTTTCCGCCTTCAAGGGGGTCCACCATTCCATAAAAGGGAAGACCAGGTTGTTTGCGAGGGCCCCGCCGCAACTGCCGTTGCGCTCTGCCAGAAGAACCTTCAGCCCTTCCCGTGCCGCCGAAACTGCCGCCGCAACTCCCGTCAGCCCGCCGCCGACTACGATTAAATCATACCGTTCCATTTTTTTGCCTCCGCGTTTTTCTTTTATTATACCATACAATTCTGAACTTTTCTATAAATGAAGACCCTATATCTTGCACAAAAGATACTTTTATGCTATAATTTACTTGGAAAAGTGTAAAATCGGGAGGTATTATGGAAAATATATCTTCGTTGCAGGATCTGATTCTCTCCCTGGAGCAGGGGACCCGTCTTCATATCAGCGTGGTGTTTTTCGTTCCGGTTCATCCTTTGTTGCAACTGGATTTTTCCCACGTTATTCATGCTTCCCCCGCCTGCGACCACGTCAAGGAGCGGCCCCACGGACTCCGCCGCTGTATGCTCTGCAAAAAACGGGCTACGGAACGGGCCCGCAGAGGGGAGGCCTTCGGCGGATTTTGTATCCACGGAATCTACGAATATTGCCAACCGGTCTATTCGGAGGATACGGTCAGCGCCGTGGTTTTTTGCGGAAACGCCGTCCCCGACGCGCAACGGTTTGCGGAAAAGAATGCCCCCTATGACGTAAAACCGCTCCTTCCTACCGTGGAAACTTCCTTGTCGGAATCCCACTGCCGCCGTACCGCCGAGACGGTTGCGTCCTATGCGCAACTTCTCCTTGCCCGTTATCCCATCCCCGCCGCGGACAAAGCCGGATATCTGATCCAACGGATCTGCGCCTATGCCGAGGAAAACTTTTTGGAAGACCTTTCCTTGGGTCTTTTGGCCGATGCCCTCCACTATAACGAAAAATATCTCGGCCGAAAATTCAAGGAGGCAACGGGAACCTCCTTCCGTCAATACGTCAATTCCATTCGCCTTAAATATGCCCGCACCCTCCTGCGCACTACCCCGCAAGATATTCTGACCGTCGCCCTTTCCTCCGGATTTCCCAACGTTTCCTATTTCAACCGCCTTTTCAAAGAGTCTTATGGAATAACCCCTACGGAGTATCGCGGACGGATGAATGGATAATTCTTTGCAAAAACGTCACAAATAAGAGGGGGAAACCCCTTGACAAATTCTGCAAAATCGGGTATAATATACGGGTATCAACAGTCTGCGGTACGGAGATGTACTCAAGCTGGTGAAGAGGCGCCCCTGCTAAGGGTGTAGGTCGCGAAAGCGGCGCGAGAGTTCAAATCTCTCCATCTCCGCCAAAGCAAAAGACTGCCTCTCTGTCAGTCTTTTGCTTTGATTGTTGATATCAGACCGAATATGGGGCGTTAGCGCAGTTGGTAGCGCACAACACTGGCAGTGTTGGGGTCAGGGGTTCGAATCCCCTACGCTCCACCATATAAGACCGATTATTTTGATACGAGAAGTATCTGAATGATCGGTCTTATTTTTGAATATTGAATTCTTACCTAACTATGTTATAATTAGTTAGACAAACTTGAATTTGTCTATCTGTTTTAGTGTGCATTAAAGCAGACTATCGTGATCATCGGTATTGTGATACTTTTCAAAGCTAAATTCTTTAAATTGTCCAAACAATATAGGTCTTGCGAAAAGTAGATTGATCGCAAAAGAAGGAACATCAAATAATACAAACATCCAAACAGTAAGCCAAGCAATAAATTTGGCAGAAAACAGTCCAAATGCAAACAACAAAGAAATAATTAGGTATAGTGCAAGGCCGCCCCAAGAGATTTTTTGATAAATAATCATTCTATTGCAGAATTTGATTGCGTGGCGACAATTTTCCTTTAAATGGATAAGCTGCATCCTTTGCAGAAAGGTATATTCCTTCTTGAGCTTTTTAACTGCAGATTTGCTTCTGTGCATCTTTAGCAAAGAATCCAACAGCAAGTAGTTCGAAGAAAAGCAGAACAGAAAGATAATTACTGAAAGAATAATGCACCAAGAAGGTTGCTTGGATAAATTATCAATAATTTGTGGCATTATATCATCTCCTCATCAGTTAGACAAATTCAAGTTTGTCTAACTCCTTTTACGAGGGTTGCATTTTTCTCACCGAGGGTTGTAGCTCCGATGCAACCCTAATGCAACCATACGAAACCGTATCATTATTATCAACTGTTACCAAGAACAAAAGACCCATCCTTCGGATGGGTCTTTTGTTCTTTTTGAAATGAAACGGGGATTCGAACCCGCAAGGGCAGATGCAAAGCACTCCCCGCAAACGGGTCTGAAGCAGGCAAAAGCATCGACCCTGATCAAAACAAAAACCCCCACCGTTTGGTGGGGGTCGTTGTATTCACTTGGTGAAAACTCAGATTTCAGCGAAGTACTTAATGGTGCGAACCATCTGGCTGGTGTAGGAGTTTTCGTTGTCGTACCAGGAAACGACCTGAACCTGATAGGTGTCGTCGTCAACCTTGGCAACCATGGTCTGGGTAGCGTCGAACAGAGAACCGTAGGTGATTCCGACGATGTCCTTGGAGACCAGTTCTTCTTCGGTGTAGCCGAAGGAATCGGAAGCAGCAGCCTTCATAGCGGCGTTGATGCCTTCCACGGTGACGTCCTTGCCCTTCACAACGGCAACCAGCAGGGTGGTGGAGCCGGTGGGAACGGGAACGCGCTGAGCGGAGCCGATGAGCTTACCGTTCAGTTCGGGGATAACCAGGCCGATAGCCTTGGCAGCACCGGTGGAGTTGGGAACGATGTTCTCAGCACCGGCACGGGCACGACGCAGGTCGCCCTTTCTGTGGGGACCGTCGAGGATCATCTGGTCACCGGTGTAAGCATGAACGGTGGTCATGATACCGGACTGGATGGGAGCGTAGTCGTTGAGAGCCTTAGCCATGGGAGCGAGGCAGTTGGTGGTGCAGGAAGCAGCGGAAATGATGGTGTCTTCCTTGGTCAGGGTCTTTTCGTTAACGCTGTAAACGATGGTGGGAAGATCCTTGCCTGCGGGAGCAGAAATAACGACCTTCTTCGCGCCGGCGTTGATGTGAG
>JAGBIM010000020.1 GCA_017934975.1 Clostridia bacterium
AAAATGTTTCTGACCCGTCTTGGATTCCGTTCCAAAATCGTCATTACGGGAGATATCACCCAGATTGATCTGCCCGACGGCAAGCAAAGCGGTCTGAAGCAGGCAATGAGGGTCCTGGAAAGCATTGATGATATCTCCATTCAAACGCTTTCCCCCAAGGACGTAGTCCGCCACGCGCTGGTACAGAAGATCATTCGTGCCTACGATGTTTTTTCCGAGAAGCAATCCAATTCGGACAATCTCCGAAAAAAATAATATAAGTCAGTGTTGTGTCAACATCCATTCGGACAAGCTCTGAAGAAAATAATATGAATCAATGTCGTGTCAACATCCATTCGGACAAGCTCCGAAAGAAATGAGTGCGTTATGAGCCATTGTTACGTCAGCATTACCAACCAACAGCGCAAGGAACGAACCCCCAAAGCATTGAAGGATCTGATTCGTTCCGTCGTCAACGCCGTTCTGGATTACGAGGGCGTTACGGCAGAATGTGAAATGTCGGTCCTTTTGGTGGACGATAAGAAAATTTGGGAATTGAATCGGACCTTCCGCGACGTGGACCGTCCCACCGACGTGTTGTCCTTTCCGTCGGGAGAATATCCCGCCGAGAACGGTACGGAGTTCATTTACGTAGGGGATATGGCACTTTCCTTGGAGCGTGCAAGAAAGCAGGCTCGGGAGTACGGCCATACATACGAGCGCGAGGTGGCGTTTCTTACTGCCCACTCGGTGCTGCACTGTCTGGGCTACGATCACGTTGACGGGCCTGAGCAAGAGAAAGAAATGTTTTCTCGCCAGGAAGCGATTCTTCAGGGAATGGGGTTACACCGATGATTCAGATGTTCAAAGGGATCGCCCGATCCTTTTCTTATGCGTTTCAGGGCTTGTTCTGTACGATTCGCGAAGAGCGGAATTTTCGGATCCATTTGGTCGCCGTCTGCTTTGTCACGATTCTTTCGATTCTCTATAAGGTGACCGAAGGACAAGCCGTAATGCTTACCGTCACGTGTTGCTCGGTGTTATCCTTAGAATTGATCAACACCGCAGTAGAGAAGGCGGTGGATCTTGCTACGTCCCAACGCTGTGACGGAGCAAAAAAGGCGAAGGACGCCTCTGCTACGGCGGTGCTCGTTTCCGCCGTTTCCGCTGTTTTTGTTGCAATCTTCATTTTTCGCGATCCTGCCCATTGGGCGTTCGTCTTCGAAAATATAAAAACTCCCGCGGGATTGGTTCTCTCAATTTTATTCGTCATTCTTTCCCTGTTTTTCGTTCGGGGAAGACCCCGCAGCTGATTTTCAAGCGGGAATTTGTCCGTAAGCAATTCTGGCAATTCTCTTCAAATGATTTCTTTTGATATTACACCCGAACTAATTTTTTTGAGAGGTATTTTATGAAAACCGCATTCGTTTCTATTATCGGACGCACCAACGTGGGAAAATCCACCTTGCTGAATGCCATATTGGGAGAGAAGATCTCTATTATTTCCGATAAGCCCCAAACCACCCGAAGCCGTATCGTTGGGGTTTATAATGCGCAAGACGTACAGATCGCGTTCCTTGACACGCCCGGATTTCATCGCCCAGAAAACAAGCTTGGCGCACGGATGATCGAGGTCGCCGAGGAATCCATCGGCGATGTGGATCTGATTCTTTTCGTTGCCGAATGTCGGCCCCCTGCCGCGATGGAGCGAGAGGTCATCAAAAAGATCCAGGTCTCCGGACTTCCTTGCATCCTTGTGTTGAATAAAATTGACAAGATCCGTAAGGATGAGATCCTTAAGGTGATTTCTGCCTATGCAGAATTGCACGAATTTGATTCCATCGTTCCCATCAGTGCTCTGCAGCGGGACGGAGTAAAGATCGTATTGGATGAAATTTTGAAGCACATGGAGGAATCTCCCGTCGTCTATTATCCCACCGATGCCGCCACCGATCGTTCCGAACGGTATCTGGCAAGCGAATTGGTGCGGGAAAAGCTGTTGCGTAATCTTCGGGAAGAGGTTCCTCACGGCACTGCCGTGGAAACGGTTTTGTTTAAGGACCGCGAGGACGGAAATCTTACGGAGATCTACGTCAACATCATCTGTGAACGGGAATCTCACAAGGGTATTATTATCGGCAAGCAAGGCACGATGTTGAAAAAGATTGCCACCGAGGCTCGGGGCGAGATCGAAGCGATGCTTGGACGTAAGGTGTATCTGGAATGTCGCGTCAAGGTAAAGGAAGATTGGCGCAACAACGAATCTCTGATCAACGAATACAACGAGTTTTAAGGAGCAGACCTCTATGGAAGTGTCTACCGACGGCATTGTCCTGAAAGCACGGCCTTACGGTGAGCGGGATATGATCTTGACGCTTCTGACTCCCGAGCACGGCAGGATTACCGTCCTTGCCCGTTCTGTGGGGAAGAACAAGAAGCAATCGGTGTTGTATGCCCAAAATTTCGTCTTTTCTCATTTCGTTCTTTTTAAGGGCAAGGGAATGTACGTGGTCAATTCCGCCGACGTACACGAAGCGTTTTATGGGCTTCGTCAAGACCTTTCTCGTCTTGCCTTGGCACAGTATTTTGTCGACGTTGCCGCGAAAAGCGGAGCGGAGACCGATGCCGCCGCGCTATGCTCTCTGCTTCTTAATTCTCTCTATCTGTTAAGCTCTACCGATCTCGACGAACGGCTGATCAAGCTGGTCTACGAAACGAAATATTGCATCATCGAGGGCGTTTTCCCCGAGGTTACCTGCGCCCGCTGCGGGAAGCAACCGGCCAAGTGGTCCTTTCGGGATGGATTCTGCTGCGAGGAATGCGGAAACGGTTATCCCATAACCCAAGGAATGATTTCCGCCCTGCGGCACATTTCCCAAAATGAGGGAAAAAAGGCGTACTTATTTTCGATGAATGACGATTCCGTACACTATTTATCCAAGCTTTTGTCCGATTACGTTTCCTTTGTCACCGATACGGACTTCCTGTCCCTTGAATACTACCGTTCGCTTCGAATTACACTCTGAAAGGCTCTCTGATTATGGACGAACTGATTCCTCTGGAATATCATAAGATTCTCGACCGTCTTGCGGTTCACGCGGTTTCCGATCCGGGAAAGGAAATGTGTCGCGGATTGAAGCCCTATAATACCTGCAAGGACGCACAAAAGGCCTTGGAGCAGACCGATGCCGCGATGCAGATTCTACAGCGGTACGGTGCTCCCTCCTTTTCTGATTTGAAAAATATCGTATCCTCGGCCCGTCGCGCGCAAAACGGCGCGACTCTTGCCATTTCAGAGCTGATCGCTATTGCAGATCTGTTGCGTATCGTGCGGGGACTGCGGGAAAACAGACCCTCGGAAAGTGGAGCCTTGACCGAATCCTTCGATATTCTCGTTTCCGATGTGTCCTTGGAAAACAGTATTCATTCCGCGTTTCCCTCTCCCGAGGAGGTCTCCGATGGGGCTTCTTCGGCATTGCGGGATATCCGCAGAAAACAATCTGCCGCCCGTGCCAGGATCCGTAACGTTCTGGACGGTTATCTCCGTTCGGCGGGACAATATCTGCAGGATGCCATCGTTACCATCCGCAACGATCGTTACGTATTGCCTGTCCGCGCCGAATGTCGCAACGACGTCCCCGGGCTGGTTCACGATACCTCCTCAAGCGGAGCTACGGTTTTTATTGAGCCGATGGCAGTCGTCAACGCGAACAATGAAATTGCGGTTCTCGTCGCAGAGGAGCGTCGGGAGATCGATAAGATTTTGATGTCCTTTTCCCAACAAGTGGGAGATCGTGCCGATTGGTTGGTTTGTGACTTTAATACCGTTTGTTTCTTTGATTTTTGCTTTGCAAAAGCTCGATACGCTACGGAAATATCCGCCTTTTTGCCCAATCTTACGGAGGACGGTATCACGCTACTGACCGCCGCACGCCATCCTCTAATCTCCAAGGATACCGTGGTTCCTATCGATATTTCCATTGGGAAGGACTATTCCGTTCTCATCGTTACAGGTCCGAATACGGGAGGAAAGACCGTTTCCCTGAAAACCTTGGGGCTTGCCTGTCTGATGGCAAAGTCGGGCTTGTTTGTCTGCGCGAAGGAAGGATCCTGCGTTGCGTTTTATGACCGTATCTTTGCAGACATCGGAGACGAACAGAGTATCGAGCAATCCCTGTCTACGTTTTCTGCTCATATGACGCATATCATATCGATTTTGGGACAGATCACGGACCGTTCCTTGGTTCTTTTGGATGAATTGGGAAGCGGTACAGACCCCTCCGAGGGGGCGGCGCTTGCGATGTCCATTATTGAGTCCATTCAATCGATGGGTGCAAAGGTGATGTGTACCACCCATTACGCGGAGCTGAAGCTCTATGCACTGCAGACTCCCGACGTGGAAAATGCCTCCTGTGAGTTTGACGTTTCTACCCTGCGGCCTACGTATCGCCTGATCACGGGGATCCCCGGAAAATCCAACGCGTTTGCTATCGTACAAAAGCTGGGAATGGACGACCTTGTCATTGAGGGAGCAAAGTACCATCTCGATCACGAAACTGTCAAGCTGGAACGGGTTCTGGCAGATCTGGAAACCACCCGAAAAACGTTGGAATATGACAAAAAACAGGCGGAAGAGCTTCGTTTTGAAGCGCAGTGCGCCTTAAATCGCGCAAAGGCAGAGCGGGCCGAATTGGAGGCTCAAGCCCAAGCTCGGCTGGATGAGGCAAAGCGAAAGGCGGCCGACATCGTGGATCAGGCACGGCGGGACACCGACCGTTTGCTGGACGAGATCGACGAATTGCGTAAAGAAAAGGATCGGGCAGATTTTCGGGAACGTGTTGGCGCCGTCAAAAAATCCACCGCTCAAGCCTTGGATCAAATGGAGTCCGCGGTTACCCCCAAAAAAGAGAAAAAGCCCTTACCCCGCCCCTTACGCGTGGGCGATACGGTAAAGGTTCTGTCCTTGGGCAAGCAAGCCACGGTTTTAGCGCTTCCCGACAATAAAAAACAGGTTTCCGTTCAAGTGGGTATTATTAAAATGAAAATAAAGCTGGACGATCTGGAATTGGTGGAGCAAAAAACAAAGGTTCCGCAGGCACCCCAAGGAAAATCGGTCTATTCACTGAACCGTGATACCCGCGACGTTTCCAACGAGATCGATATTCGAGGGATGAGTATTCTTGAAGCAGAGCCTGTCGTCGAAGGCTTTCTCGACCGCTGCCGTATGACGGGGCTTACTACCGTCAGTATTATTCACGGAAAAGGAACGGGAACGTTACGCCAAGGCGTTCATTCGATGCTTCGCAAGGATAAATCCGTGGAATCCTTCCGCCTCGGCGTGTATGGTGAGGGGGAGACGGGGGTTACCATCGTTACCCTGAAGCAGGGATGAAGCACGCTTCCTTTACCGCCGCCGCTTCTCTTTGCATCGCGGCACTCTTTCTCTGGTCATTTCCCAACGCCTTTATCCCTGTCGTATCGGTTTTGATTGTGTTTGTCCTTCTCTTCGTCGTTCTGTTTCTTCGCTTTCGCAATATTTGGTTGTCCCTGCTTTTACAGAATATTCACAATTGTTAGACGCTGTAAAAAAAGTTTGCGAAGAAGAATAATCTAAAAAAAAATCGGAGTTAGAAAAATGAAAAAATATTTTGCATTATTGATTTTTTTTGTAGGATTTCTTTCGTCATCATTTGCATTACATTTTACAGTAGGTGGAAATTTTAACATAGGCGGAACTACATCTCAAAATCAAG
>JAGBIM010000021.1 GCA_017934975.1 Clostridia bacterium
CACCGTTCAAGAGACGTGCAAAAACCCCTTCCCCCACCACGCCGCACTACGGCAGGCGCGGCGGTCCCCCTTCCCCTTTCCCGTGGCGGGAAAGGAGACGGCAAGCTCGGGTGCGCGGCACGCCGAACCTGATTTCACAGAGAGGTTCTCTCGGAAAGGGGAACAAACGCAAGGCGCGGCACATCGGCATGGCTCCCCTTAGTAAGGGGAGCTGTCATCGCAGATGACTGAGGGGATTGACACAGAAAATGTTACTATTTAAATAAGATAGAATCTGCGACTGCGTCGCGCGGGACAATCCCTTCCACCGCTTCGCGGTCCCCCTTCCCTTACTAAGGGAAGGCTTGCGGTTGCGCATCGTTTGCCGATTGTGCACCGCTTTATCCCTTCCCCGACGGATGGAATCCGTCGGATTCGCTTTTCTTTCTTTTGGTTCTTTTCTTTCTTTTCTCTGAAAAGAAAGAAAAGAACACCCCTCCCGCCCGTCAACAAAAATACAAACTTATTTTCCCACGCAGAAGCGGGAGAAGATCTCGTGGACAACCCCTTCGGAGACGGTCTGACCCGTCAATTCGCCCACGGCGGCCAGGGCTTCCTCCAAATCGGAAACGATCACGTCGGGGGTGAGGGCCAGATTGTCCAGAGCACGGGAAAGAGCGGTCTGAATGCGGCAGAGGCATTGATACTGCCGCGCGTTGGAGATAAGGGCCGTTTCGGCGGAAAAATCGTAGGCGAAACGGGATTTGACAAACTCCTCCACCTCCTGCAGCCCTGCGCCGGTTTTGGCGCTGACGGGGAAGGAGGGGGCGGTGGCCCAGGAAGGCAGGGGGCGCTGTCCCAGGTCGGATTTATTGAACAAAAAGAGGGATTTTCCTTGATATTGCAAGGCTTCTTCGGCAATCTGCCGATCCTCGTCGGACACCTGTTCCCCGAACACGCAGAGGATCAGATCCGCCTGCTCCATGGCTTTGCGGGCTCGGTCCACGCCGATCTTTTCCACCTCGTCCGCCGTGTCGCGGATGCCTGCCGTGTCGGTCAGAAGAAGCTTGACGCCCCCGAAAATCACCGTCTCGGTGACCGTGTCCCGGGTGGTGCCGGCGATGGAGGTAACGATGGAGCGGTCTTCCCCCGCGAGGCGGTTCATCAGGCTGGATTTGCCCACGTTGGGCCGTCCGCAGAGGGCGGTGCGGATGCCGTCCTTCAAGACCTTTCCCTGCTCGTAGGAGCTGCAGAGAGAGGAAACCTTTTTAAGGGACTTCTGCAACATTTCGCTTATTTCATCCGTGGAAACTTCTCCGATCTCATCGTCGGGATAATCCACGTAGGCCAGCAATTTTGCGGTGGTGGCCAACAAGTCCCCGCGGATTTCGTCGATGGATTTTCCCACCCGTCCGTCCAGCTCCTGCATGGCAACCCGGGCGGCGGAGGAATATTCCGCGTCGATCAGATCCATGACCCCTTCCGCACGGGTCAGATCCATTTTTCCGTTCAGAAAGGCCCTTTTGGTGAATTCGCCCCCCTCTGCCTGGCGGGCACCTGCGGCAAACAGGCAACGCAGGACCCGATTCAAGAGATAAACTCCACCGTGGCAGGAATATTCCACCACGTCCTCTCCCGTGTAGGAATTCGGGCCGCGGAAGGCGCAGACCACGCATTCGTCCAGGGTCTCCCCGCCCTGCGTGAAATAGGCGAAGGTGACGTTCCGCTTTTGGCCGTGGGAAATCAATCCTCCGTTTTTGGGAAAACGCAGGACCTTTTCGGCGATGGCGAAGGCCTCGGGGCCCGAGGTGCGGATGACGCCGATGGCGGACCGAAAGGGGGCAGTGGCGATGGCGGCGATGGTGTCCATAGTGGCTCCTTTTTGGTATGATAAGGGAACGGGGGAACGGTGTTCTTTCTTTTCACGAGAAAAGAAAGAACCAAAGAAAAGCGGTATCGCCGCAATCCTTGCGGCGGGGGGGGTAAAAAAGAGTGCAGAATTTTTTGGAGTTCAAGAAATTTTCTTTGTGCGAAAACCCCTTCCACCCCCACGCCGCACTGCGGCAGGCGCGGCGGTCCCCCTTCCCCTTTCCCATGGCGGGAAAGTGGACGGCAAGGACAGAGGGCGAGCCTTACCAAGGGGCGTTAAGAGAGAGATGTCTCTTGAAAAGTTTTGCAAAAAACAGATGCGGCACTTCGGTTTGGCTCCCCTTAGTAAGGGGAGCTGTCATCGCAAATGACTGAGGGGATTGACACGGAAAATGTTACTGTTTGAATGAGAAAGAATCTGCGACTGCGTCGCGCGGGTCAATCCCTTCCACCACCAAAGGTGGTCCCCCTTCCCTTACTAAGGGAAGGCTTACTTTTGCGCCTCGCACACCGATCGCACACCGTTCAAGAGATGTGCAAAAACCCCTCACGGTCTTGCACGAAAACTTTCCCCTTACCCCCGACGGATGGAATCCGTCGGATTCGCTTTTCTTTCTTTTGGTTCTTTTCTTTCTTTTCTCGAAAAGAAAGAAAAGAACACCCCCCCCGCTCTCAAACTCCGAAAAAAGCGGACCGAAGAGGGGTTCTCTCCGATCCGCGCGGTTGATTAGTTTTCAGAATCCATGGTGAAGGGGGTTCCACCGGTGACGGGGGATGCGGAAGAGCCCGCAGCGTTCCCTTCGGAGGCCATGGTGGCGGCGGTGCCGGAGAGCTTTTCACCGGGAAAATGGGCGATGGGTCCGGTGTAGATCTCCCCTTCGGGGACGTATTCCCGACGGGGCTTGCGATCCCGATCAAAGGAGCGCTTGTTGCCGTATCCTCCCTTGCCGCCGTCCCGACGGGGTCCGCGGTTTGAGCCCTTGCGGTTGCGATCGGGGCGAGGTGCGGGGCCGTCTTCGCCGCAGTAAGAAACCACCACGCGGCGGTTGGGATCTTCTCCGATGGAATAGGTGGTAATGTCCTTATAATCCTGCAGTTTCGAGTGGATGATCCGTCTCTGGAAGGAGGTCATGGGAGGCAGGGTGGTCTTGCGACGGTTCTTCACTACCTGACCTGCGGTTTTGAGAGCCAGGGCTTCCAGACGGTCCTTGGTCTTTTCCTTATAGTCGTTCACGTTGAAGGAGATCTTATAATATTCTCCGCAATCGCGGTTGACGATGAGGGAGAGCAGGAGCTGGAGGGCGTCCACCCCTTCGCCCCGATTCTTCATCAGCAGATTGGCGCCTTCGCCCGTGACCTGAATCACCACCGTTTCCTTGTCGATGGTAATGTCGATGGCCGCGTCCTCAATGCCCATCTTTTCGAAGAGCCCTTCCAGATAATCCCGCACGCACTGACAAGCGTCGGGGGTGTAGGTCACCTGAATGACGAAATCCTTTGCACCGATGCCGAGAAAGCCCTTGGAGCCGTATTCCACCACCGTGTGGCTGAATTCGCCCACGATGAGACCCAGCTCTTCGCTGGCCTTCTGCACCGCTTCTTCGATGCTTTTTCCTTTATAAATCTTTTCCATTATACTATACTACCTTTTTATTTTTCGTCTTGGTCGACGGGTTCACCGTTCACGACGATGTTTTCCCCGTCCCGTTTCATTTTTTCAATTTGCGTGTAATTTAGCTTTTTCTCTTTTACAACCGGCTCCGTGCTTGGTTTTCGTTCTAAAAATTTCGGAAGCAGAACCGTCTGAAGCAGAGAGAGAATATTGGTGGAAATCCAGTACAGAGCAACGCCGATGTTCATGGAATAACCGATCCAGAGAGACAAAAGGGGCATCAGATACATCATGGCGCCCATGCCCTTGGTACCTTCGGTATGGGCCTGGTTGATCTTCATGCTGATAAAGGAAACCAGGAAGGAAGAAAGAGCCGCCAGAATGGGAACGAGAATGAACCAGCTCAACCAGCCGTGGTTGCTGGCACTTTCTCCCAGATTGATACCCAAAAATTCCGTGTCGATCATTTCGCCGCGGCCACCGAGGGTTTCCAACGCGCCTTCCACACCGCCGTTGTTCACTGCGTCGGCAATGTAGATTTCGTTCATTTCCAGGGTGTTCTGGAAAGCCTCGGAATTGGCTTCGGGGAAGTGCCAGTTGGCAACTTCCTTCATATGAAGGTCGTATTCCACCCGATTGCTTCCGTCCGCCTTCAGTTCTACGTGTTTCAATCCGCCGATTTTATCAATCAGGGTGTGAATGGACGTTACCGCCCGATCCCCTGCGCTGATCAGCTTTTCGGTGGTGGAGAAAAGGGTGTCGGGAATATCCAGAATATAGGTCAGAGGCTGACGGACCACGTTCCACAAACCGAAGATGAGGGGAAACTGCAGAAGGGTGGGCAGACATCCCGCCATGGGGCTGTAGCCTTCCCGCGTGTAGAGATCCTGCAATTCCTGCTGCAGCTTGGGGTTGCGGTTATCGTTGTGATATTTTTCCTGAATTTTCTTGACTTTGGGTTGGATCTCACGCATCTTAATCTGATTCTTATGGGTCTTGATGGAGGAAGGAAGCGTAATCAGCTTCGCAATCACCGCAAAGACCAGGATCGACCAACCGTAATTCCCCAGAAGCCAATGAATGGCGTACAGGATCCAACCCAGGGGAACGTTGACGATCTCCATGATGCCGTCCAAAAATAAATACATTTTTTACTCCTTCCCAATGATGGGAAAACGAATGATAACTCAACGGCTTTTGCCGTTCGGGAGCCGCCTTTTGCGGCCGTACACGCGGCAATCCGAAAATCCCGCGTCGCGTTTCCGTTGCCCGTCCGGAAACCGTGGCAAAAAACAAAAAATCCTTTTCGAGCAAAACCCGGTGTCCCGAAAAGGAAATTTTACGTTCTGCCTGTTGTGTTTTTCGGCGGGACCGGGTCGTATCCCCCCTTGCAGAAGGGATTGCACCGCAGAATCCGCCAGAGAGACAGGGCACTGCCTTTCCAGAAGCCGTGGACCTCCAGGGCTTCCAGAGCGTACTGAGAACAGGTGGGTACGAATCGGCAACAGGGCTTTTTATAAGGAGAGATGCGACGGCGATAGAAGCGAACGAGCCATATTGCAAGGCGTTTCACGGTTGAATCATCCCCTGCTCGGACAGTACTTCCTTCAGCGCATCCTTCACCGCGTTCATGGAAACCTTCGAGGTTCTCGTCCGGGCGACGAGAATCAGATCGAACCCAAGGCTCATTTCCGATTCCAGAAGACGGTACGCTTCCCGCAGGACGCGGCGGCAACGGTTGCGTTGCACGGCCTTTCCCACCGTTTTGGAGGTGGTGATGCCCAGACGGTTGCACTCCTGTTTGTTTTTTCGCACGTAAAGAACGAAAAGAGGTGTTACCACGCTCTTTCCGGTCTTATAAAGGCGGCGAAAATGCCGATTTTCACAGATTGTTTCGGTGGTTCTCATCAATAGGTCAGTTGCTTTCTGCCCTTCGCTCTTCTTCTGGCCAATACTTTGCGGCCGTTGGCGGTCTTCATACGCTTACGGAAGCCGTGTTCCTTTTTGCGCTGTCTCTTTTTCGGCTGATAGGTTCTTACCATGTTTTTTTCCCTCCTTCCGACATTTGGGGCAAAAGGGGCATAATACCCCCTTGCGGATTTCTTTCCCTATTATATATAAATTTCGTCCGCTTGTCAAGGGGTTCTTGCAAAAAAATGGAAACTTTTTTTAACATTTTACAGAATTTCCTTGCTTTCAAAAAAGATATATGTTATTATATTATTAAATTTATTAGATTTTTTTGCACTATATAGATTTAGTCCGCGCAGAACGCGCGAAAAAGGAGAAAAAAGACATGACGTTCAAATTGGTATGGGAAAAGACACTTGTCCAATTAAAGGAAATGGTAACCGAAAACGCCCTTGATATGTGGATCTCCTCCCTGGAGCCCGTTGCCTACGAGGACGACGCGGCGGTGCTGATCTCCCCTTCCCCCTTCCAGCGTGATATCGTCATGTCCCGTTATAAGGACACCATCGCCGCGGCCATGAGCACGGTGGTGGGGTTTGAAATCGACGTCAACGTGGTGACCCCGGAAGAACGGAAAAAGAGCAACCCCTCCGAGCACGTTCCAACCCCTCCCCCCAAGGCGGAGGAAACCCTGGAGCAGATCACCGCCAATTTAGCCCATCCCGAATTCACCTTTGAAAACTTCGTGGTGGGGGAATCCAACCGTCACGCCCACGCCGCCAGCGTTGCCGTGGCACAGAATCCCTCAGGAGCCTATAATCCCCTGTTTATTTACGGTTCCACCGGTTTGGGTAAGACGCACCTTCTGTTTGCCATTCAAAACGAAATTCTGAAGAATTTTCCGTATAAGAAGGCCCTTTACGTACGCAGTGAGGATTTTACCAACGAATTCATCGAAGCGGTGAAGACCAACACCCAGACGGAATTCAAGAACAAATACCGCACCGTGGATCTGTTTATGATGGACGACGTACAGTTTATCGGAGGCAAGGAATCCACCCAGATGGAATTTTTCCACACCTTCGAGACCCTTTACGCGGAAAACAAGCAGATCGTGTTGGTTTCCGACCGTCCTCCCCGTGACATTCATCTGCTGACCGATCGGATGCGCTCCCGTTTTGAATCGGGGGTGATCGTTTCCGTAGGTCTGCCCGAATACGAGCTGAAGTCCGCCATTATCCGTCAGCGGTGCCAGTTCTATCAGATGGAGCTGAACGACGACGTAGTCGGATTTATCGCCCAGCACGTGAAGAGCAACATCCGTCAGATCGAAGGGGTTCTGAAAAAGATGATGGCTTATCGCCTTCTTTCCCATTCCACCCCCAACATGGCCAGTGCCCAATCGGCCATCAACGATATCACCAACGAAAACCAGCCTTTGCCTTTGTTGATTGATAAAATTCTTCTGGAGGTTTCCCGGGAATTTGAAGTGACCATTGACGATATGTGCTCCAAGCGGCGGCTGGAGAAATATTCCAACGCCCGTCAGATAGCCATGTATATTATGCGGGAAATCACCTCCATGTCCCTTCCCGAAATCGGAAAACAGTTCAACAATCGAGATCATTCCACCGTGCACCACGCCATCGAACGGGTGGAGGACCGCATTGCCCGTAACTCCAATCTGAAGCTGCGGATCGAGGATCTGATCAAAAACATCCGCGAGAGCTGAGTAGGAGGACGCGTTCTTTTTCTTTTTTCGCGGGAAAAAAGAAAAAGAACCAAAAAGAAAAAAGCAAATCCGACGGAATGCTTCCGTCGGGGGAAAGTATAAAGCGTTCCTCTTTTATGAAGGGTGCACAACCGTAAACCTTCCCTTATTAAAGGGAGCCACAAAGGTGTGCCGCGTTTGTTTTTTATTTTGTCTTCTAAGAGAGGTTCACTCCCTGCGGAAGCAAACCCCTTCCCCCGACGAAAAGCAATTGCTTCGCAATCCCTTTCCGTCGGTCCCCCTTCCCCTTCCCTTAGGCAGGGAAGTGGACGGCAAACTCGGATGTCAAGTTCTTTCGTTTGTGCATTCTCACGAGTTTTTCCCGTTCGATTCGAAATCCGCGCGCGAGGTGCTAACGTAAGCCTCACCTTATCAAGGGGAGCCAAACCGAAGTGCCGCATCTGTTTTTTGCAAACTTTTTCAGGGTACATCTCTCTCTTAACGCCCCTTAGCAAGGCTCGCCCTCTGTCCTTGCCGTCTCCTTTCCCGCCATGGGAAAGGGGAAGGGGGACCACCGCGCCTGCCGCAGTGCGGCGTGGGGGTGGAAGGGGTTTTTGCACGTCTCTTGAACGGTGCGCGATCGGCGTGCGAGGCACTGACGTATGCCTCCCCTTAGTAAGGGGAGGTGGCAAAAATCTCTGATTTTTGACGGAAGGGATTGACTGCCGCAGAAACTCCTTCTTTTACAATAGTAACATTTTCCGTGTCAATCCCCTCAGTCATCTGCGATGACAGCTCCCCTTACTAAGGGGAGCCGTACCGAAGTGCCGTGCCTTGCGTTTGTTCCTTTTTCCGAGAGAACCTCCCTGCAAGAGAAGTTTTCACGAATCCTGCACGTTCTTCCCTTTTCCCCGCCGCAAGGATTGCGGCGCCCACTCCGCTTTTCTTTGGTTCTTTCTTTTCTCGTGAAAAGAAAGAACACCACCCCTATTCCGTTTAAAACTTTCGCAAACCTGCTTTTTATCCACAAAGTTATGCAAAGTTTTCCACTTTCGTCCACCTTGTGAACAGGGCGGAAACGGGCAAACAAGTTTTGCCAATTTTGTCCAAAGCAAGTCCACGGAAGTAACAACCGTTATAAATTACGAAGAATCGGGAAAAATAAGAGTTTTCCACAGATTCCACACCCCCTACTATTATTACTATAAATATTATATTACTTATATATATAATAAGAAACTTTCGAAAATCACACGTTAGGAGATATACGCCATGATTTTTGCCTGCGAAAAGAATCTTCTGTTGGAAGCGGTCAACACCGTTTCCCGCGCCGTTCTTCCCAAAGCCACCTCTCCCGTTATGGAGGGAATTCTGGTGGAGTGCTACGTGGAAGGACGCATGAAGCTGATTGCTTACGATCTTTCCCTCGGCATTGAAACCGAAGTGCCCGCAGAAGTGACCAAGGGGGGCACCTTCGTGGTGAACGCCAAAATGTTCGGGGACATTCTGCGCGCCATGGACAACGAAAAGGTTTCCTTTAAGATGGACGAACATCTCAACCTCACCGTTTCCTGCGGTGCGGCTCAGTTCGTTATCGGCTGTATCGACGCGGCGGGCTTCCCCATTCTGCCCATGATCCAGCAGGATAAATATATTGAGATCAAAGAAGATATGCTGGCGTCCATGCTCCGTCAGACCCTTTTTGCCGTTTCGGAAAACAACGCCACCCCCATTTTGCAGGGAACCCAGTTCCGCGTCAACAACGGAAGTCTGGAATTGGTGGCCACCAATCAATATAAGCTGGCCATCCGTAAGGAGCCTTATCTTTACGACGGGGACCCCTTCCGCTTCGTGGTTCCCGGCAAGACCGTTACCGAGCTGACCCGTATGCTGCGGGGAGACCATAACGACGATATGGTCCGCATTTCTCTGGCCGACCGTCAGATCGTCTTTGAAATCGGCAGCACGGTGGTCATCTCCCGTTTGCTGGAAGGGGATTTTCTGGATTACGAGCGGATCCTGCCCACCTCCTTTGCCACCGTTGCCACGGTGAAGATCGACGGACTGAAGCGGGCCATGGAACGGGCTTCCATTCTTTTGAACAACGAAAAGATCCGTATTCCCGTCCGTTTCTCCTTTGAGTTTGATTCCATTATTACCTCCTGCCGTTCTTCCACGGGCAATACGCTGACCGACCAGATCAAAGCCGCCATTGACGGACCCAATCTGGAAATCGGCTTTAACAATAAGTATATTCTGGAGATTCTGGCCGCTTGCGAATGTGAAGAAATCATGATCGGCCTGAACAAGCCCAACACCTTGATGAAGGTTACTCCGACGGAGGGAGATCGGTTTATTTTCATGCTCTCCCCCATGCACCTGAAGTAAGAGAAAAGGCTGGGAATTATTTTGATCGTCAAATCCTTACAAGTACAGAATTTCCGAAACTTCGAGTTTCAGGAATTTACGTTTTCGCCCGGAGTGAACATTCTTCTGGGGGACAACGCCCAAGGAAAAACCAATATTATCGAAGCCTTGTGGCTCTTTGCCGCCTGCAAGTCCTTCCGCGTTACCGACGATAAGCCCTTTTTGCGCATTGGTCAGTCCCGAGCGGCCATTTACGGGGAATACGAACGCAACGGACGCATTTACCGCCCCGTGATGAAATTTTACGAGGAAAAGAGTCGGGAGATCTTTCTGAACAACGTGGCCGTCCGTCCGCGTGAAATTGTGGGGCAATTTCCCACGGTTCTCTTCTATCCCGATCATCTTTCCTTAATCAAGGGTTCTCCCGAATTAAGGCGTAAATTTCTCGATCTGGCCCTATGCCAGACCGATCCGTCCATGCTTCCCATGCTCAACGAGTACAATAAGGTCCATCAGCAGCGCAATTCTCTGCTGAAGCAGTATCGGGAGCGCATCGACGCGAAGGACGCGTTGGACATCTGGGACGAACGTATCGCCTCTCTTTCCGCCCGCATTGCCCAAAAGCGGTACGAGTTTATCGCCAAGATCACCCCTTATGCCCAAAAGGTGATGAGCGAGATTTCGGGAGGACGGGAAAAACTGGATTTGTCGTACAAAACCGTGTGTAATATGCCTGCCCGCAGTGGGGAGGATCTGGAAGATCAATTTTTCTACGCATTGAAGCAAAATCGGGAACGGGATATTTATTCCGGTCACACCTCCACGGGGGTGCATCGGGACGATTTTGAGATCTACGTCAACGGGGAAAACGCCAAGATCTACGCCTCCCAGGGTCAACAACGCTCCTGCGTCATGGCGCTGAAGATGGGAGAAGCGGATCTGTTGCGGGAAGCCACGGGAGAATATCCCGTCATGCTTTTCGACGACGTATTTTCCGAGCTGGACCCCTATCGGCGGAATTATATTATCGAACGCATCCACGGACGGCAGGTGATTCTCTCCTGCTGTGAAGATACGGGAGATTTTGCCGACGCCAAGATTTTCCGCATTCAGGGCGGTGAGGTGAAATGAAAAGTCGCATGCTCCACATCGGGGCAGGATATCTGATTGATATCCGCCATATCGTGGGAATTTTCGATCTGGACAAAACCACCTACGGACCGCGGACGAGGGAATTTTTAGCCAAGGCGGAAAAGGACGGAAACGTCATCAGCGCCGGCTACGAATTGCCCAAGTCCTTCCTGGTCTGTCGGGACGGGGACAAAACCACCGTCTATCTCTCTCAGCTTGCCGTGTCTACTCTGCAAAAACGGTTGGGGTAACGACGAAGGATGTTCTTTTCTTTTCCCGAGAAAAGAAAAGAACCAAAAGAAAAGCGAATCCGACGGAATACTTCCGTCGGGGGCATGGGAAAAAACTGAATTTGCGACTTTGCCGTAAATTCAACTTCACTTTTGCATAGCAAAAACTTTACTGAAGAAAAACCCCTTCCCCCGCCGCGTCGCCGTAGTGCGGCGTGGTTAAGTGAGACCCGAAAAATGCAAGCCGAAGGCGAAGATTTTTCGATGGTCGACACTTATGCAGTGGCTGGGGAAAGGGGTTTTATCTGAAATGAAGGAAACTTTTATTCATTACATAATATCAGAAGAAAATAAAAAATTGACCATATATTTCGGAAAGGAATTATTATGAGCGAACTGACGAACAACGTACCTGCCACCGGTGCAAAGTACGACGAAACGCAGATTCAGGTTCTGGAAGGGCTGGAAGCGGTGCGCAAGCGCCCCGGTATGTACATCGGCTCCACCTCCGTTCAGGGTCTGCACCATCTGGTGTACGAAATTGTGGATAACGCCATCGACGAAGCCTTGGCGGGATACTGCAAAAACATCTACGTCTCCATCCGTCCCGGCAACGTGATTACCGTGCGGGACGACGGCCGCGGCGTGCCTACGGGAATTCACCCGAAGATGGGCATCTCCACGGTGGAAGTGGTTTATACCATTCTCCACGCAGGCGGTAAATTCGGCGGCGAGGGCTACAAGGTCTCGGGAGGCTTGCACGGGGTGGGTGCCTCGGTGGTGAACGCCCTGTCCGAATGGATGGAGGTTAAGGTCCACGACGGCAAGCACGTGCATTATCAGAAATACAATCGGGGTAAGCCCGAAGCGCCCGTTACCGTCATCGGCGACACGGATCAAACGGGGACGGAGGTCACCTTCTTTGCGGACGGTGAAATTTTCGAAACCCTGGAATACGAATACGACGTTCTTTTGAAGCGTCTGCGGGAGCAGGCCTTCCTGAACGCGGGAATTCACATCATCTTCACCGACGAGCGGGGCGAAGAGCCCGTGGTGTCCGATCTTCAGTTTGAGGGCGGCGTCAAGTCCTTCGTGGAATTTTTGAACGATCAGCGGAAGACCGAAGGACTGCATCCCGTGATTCACGTGGCGGTTTCCAACGAAAACAACGCGGCGGAAGTGGCCATGCAGTATGCGGATTCCTACAATTCCCTCATGCTGTCCTTCGCCAACAACATCCACACCACCGAAGGCGGTATGCACGAGGTGGGATTCAAGACCGCGCTGACGAAGGTTCTGAACAACTACGCCTTTGCTCATAAGATTCTGAAAGAAAACGAACCTCCCATGGAAGGGGAAGACTTCCGGGAAGGCTTGACCGCCATCATTTCGGTCAAGCTGACCGAAGCCCAATTCGAGGGACAGACCAAGACCAAGCTGGGCAACAGCGAAATGCGTCAGGTGGTCTCCCAGATGGTTTCCACCAAGTTTGCGGAATATCTGGAAGAAAATCCCTCCGTGGCGCGGGTCATTTTGGATAAGGCCATCACCGCCAAGACCGCGCGGGAAGCGGCTCGCAAGGCAAAAGAAAACATCCGCCGCAAGACGGGGCTGGAATCGGGACAGATGCCCGATAAATTGCAAGATTGCAACGAAAAAGACCCCTCCTTGTGCGAAATTTACATCGTAGAGGGTGACTCGGCTGCAGGCTCCGCCATTCAGGGCCGTGACTCCCGCTTCCAGGCCATCCTTGCCATGTGGGGCAAAATGCTCAACGTGGAAAAGGTCCGCGCCGACAAGATCTACAACAACGACAAGCTTTATCCCCTCATCGTCGCTCTGGGCGGCGGCATCGGAGAGAATTTCAGTCTGGAAAAGCTCCGTTATCACAAGGTCATTATCATGGCCGATGCGGACGTGGACGGCTCTCACATCCGCACCCTGCTTCTCACCTTCTTCTTCCGTTATATGCGGCCGCTGATCGAAAACGGACACGTGTATTCTGCCGTGCCTCCTCTTTATAAGCTGGTACGGGGCAAGACCGTCCGCGTGGCCTACTCCGACGAGGAGCGGGACGCCATTTCCGCGGAACTGCGGGCCGACAACCCCAACGCGAAGATCGAAATCTCCCGCTTCAAGGGCTTGGGTGAAATGGACGCCCACGAGCTGTGGGACACCACCATGGATCCCGAAAAGCGTTCCCTGCGCCGCATCACCGTGGACGACGCGGTCCGCGCCGACGAGATCTTCTCCGTCCTCATGGGCGAACAGGTAGAGCCCCGTAAGGAATGGATCGAGCGCAACGCCCGCTACGCCATCAATATTGATATTTGATTTTTGAGAGAGAAAAATTCTGTATAAACCGAGTTAACCCCTTCCCCCAGCCACTGCATAAGTGTCGACCATCGAAAAATCTTCGCCTTCGGCTTGCATTTTTCGGGTCTCACTTAACCACGCCGCAGAGATTCTTTTCCTTGCACGAAAGTAACGTTTTCCGTGTCAATCCCCTCAGTCACCTGCGGTGCCAGCTCCCCTTACTAAGGGGAGCCATGATAGAGTGCCGTACCTCGCTTTTGTTTTCTTTTCGTGAGAGTCTCTTGGATTGCGCGAAAAAGGAGAACAATGCGCAAGGGTGAGCCTCCCCTTAGTAAGGGGAGGGGGACCGCGAAGCGGTGGAAGGGATTGACCCGTTCGATCTCTTTTTAAGTGTATTTAATACGGTAAATATAACAGAAACGATATAAATAGGAAAGAGTAAAAAATGGAGGTGCCAGAATGGCCCATAACCGTAGTTACAAACCCGAAGACATTCTCTTCCCCGATCAGGTGATTACCGAGTCTCATCTGGTGGAGGAAATGGAGAAATCCTACATCGAATACGCCATGTCGGTCATCGTCGGCCGTGCATTGCCCGACGTGCGGGACGGCTTGAAGCCCGTTCACCGTCGGATTCTGTACACCATGTACGAAAGCGGGCTTACGTCCGACAAGCCCTTTAAGAAATCCGCCACCTGCGTGGGTGACGTGCTGGGTAAATATCACCCCCACGGGGACACGTCCGTGTACGACGCCATGGTGCGTCTGGCCCAGGACTTTTCCATGCGCTACGCCCTGGTGGACGGTCACGGAAACTTCGGTGACGTGGACGGCAACCCCCCCGCCGCCTACCGCTATACCGAAGCCCGTATGTCCAAGCTTTCCAACGAAATGCTGCGGGACATCGAAAAGGAAACGGTGAACTGGGATCCCAACTTTGACGAATCCCGCAAAGAGCCTCGGGTCCTTCCCTCCCGCTTCCCCAACCTTTTGGTCAACGGCTCCTCGGGGATTGCCGTGGGTATGGCCACCAACATTCCTCCCCACAACCTGACGGAGGTCATCAACGCCGCCGTGGCGATTTTGGACAATCCCGAAATCGACGTTCTGGATCTTCTGGAATATATTTCCGGTCCCGACTTCCCCACGGGGGGTATCATCATGGGACGGCGCGGCATCCGTGCGGCTTACGCCACCGGTCGCGGCAAGGTAGTGGTCCGTGCCAAGACGGAATTTGAAGAATGGGGCAAGGATCGGATGCGGATCATCGTTTCCGAGCTTCCCTATCAGGTCAACAAAAAGATGCTCATCAAGTCCATCGCCGAACAGGTGAAGGACAAGAAGCTGGAAGGCATTTCCGATCTGCGGGACGAAACCGACCGCAACGGCATGCGTATGGTCATCGAACTGAAAAAGGACGCCAATCCGCAGGTGGTGCTGAACAATCTGTTCAAGCAGACCGCCCTTCAGTCCTCCTTCGGGGTCATTCTGTTGGCCTTGGTGGACGATCAGAAGCAGCCCAAGATCCTGTCTCTGAAGCAGATTCTGGAAGAATACATCGCGTTCCAGCAGGACGTGCTCCGTCGCAGAACGGAATACGATCTGAAGAAGGCACGGGAGCGCGCCCATCTGTTGGAGGGCCTGCTCATCGCCCAGGACAACATCGACGAAGTAATTCATATCATCCGCACCGCCTACGACGACGCCAAGCAGAAGCTGATGGCCCGCTTCAATCTGGACGATATTCAGGCTCAGGCCATTCTGGATATGCGTTTGAAGGCCCTGCAGGGACTGGATCGGGAAAAACTGCAGAACGAATACAACGAGCTGCAGGAACGGATCAACTATTATCTGGGCCTTTTGGCGGATCCCGAAAAGCTCAACGCCGTTCTGCGGGAAGAGCTGATCGCCATCCGCGACAAGTTCGGTGACGAAAGAAAGACCGAAATCGCCGACGTGGAAGACGAGATCGACATCGAAGATCTGATCGAAGAAAAGACCTCCGTCTTCACCATGAGCCACCAGGGCTACATCAAGCGTCAGAACGAGGACGTTTATAAAGTGCAGAATCGCGGCGGCCGCGGCATCAACGCCATGGCCACCAAGGAAGAGGACTTCGTGGAAGAGCTGTTCATCGCCTCCACCCACGCACAGATTCTCTTCTTTACCACCCGAGGCCGCGTCTTCAAGATCAAGGGCTACGAGGTGCCCGAAGCATCCCGTCAGGCCAAGGGAACCTACATCGCCAACCTGCTGCAGCTGGAGCAGGACGAAAAGATTTCCGCTATGATCCCCCTCTACGGCGAAATCAACGAGGATGAAACCTATCTGAACATGGTCACCAAGGCGGGTATCACCAAGCGCACCCTCCTGTCCGAATATAAGAACATCCGCAAGGGCGGTCTGATCGCCGTGAACCTGGACGAAGGGGACGAACTGGTCTCCGTCCGCCTCACCGACGGTACCAAGACCATGGTCATCATCACCCATAAGGGCATGGGCATTTCCTACGACGAAAATCAGGTTTCCGTGGTGGGACGTACTGCCCGCGGCGTGAAGGCCATCAAGCTGAGCGAAGGCGACGAGGTCATTTCCTCCATTCTGGCCGATGAAAGCAAGGATCTTCTCATCGTTACCGAAAAGGGTATGGGCAAACGGACTCCCTTCTCCGAGTTCAAGATCCAGCATCGCGGCGGACGGGGCGTTGCCTGCCATAATATTTCCGAAAAGACGGGGCTGATCGCCGGTGCGAAGGCCGTCACTTCGGAAGACGATCTGGTGGTCATTTCCTCCGACGGCGTTCTCATCCGCATCCGCGTGGAGGATATCCCCGTTTATCGCCGCACCTCCTCCGGTGTCCGCATCATGCGCATCGGCGAGGACAACAAGGTCATGAACATCGCACCCCTCCCCCGTGAGGACGTGGAAGAAACCACCGACGAAGCACAGACTGAAACCCAAGAATAAGAGGTAAAAAGAGATGAAAAATACCGAAAAGACTATGGAAAAAATCGTAAATCTCTGCAAAAACCGCGGCTTTATCTTCGCGGGCTCCGAGATTTACGGCGGACTTGCCAACACCTGGGACTACGGTCCTCTGGGCGTGGAATACAAAAACAACGTGAAGAAGGCGTGGTGGAAGAAATTCGTTCAGGAAAACCGCTATAACGTGGGCCTGGACGCCGCCATTCTCATGAATCCCCAGACCTGGGTCGCCTCGGGTCACGTGGGGGGCTTCTCCGATCCTTTGATGGACTGCAAGGAATGCAAAGAACGCTTCCGCGCCGACAAGGTCATCGAGGATTGGTGCGCCGAAAACAACTTCGAGCTGGGCAAGGCAGTGGACGCCATGTCCCAGAGCGAAATGAAGGCCTTCGTGGAGGAGCATAACATCCTCTGCCCCACCTGCGGCAAGCACAACTGGACCGACATCCGTCAGTTCAACCTCATGTTCAAGACCTTCCAAGGGGTTACGGAAGATGCGAAGAACACCGTGTACCTGCGTCCCGAAACGGCACAGGGCATCTTCGTCAACTTCAACAACGTGGCCCGCACCACCCGCAAGAAGCTGCCCTTCGGCGTGGCTCAGGTGGGAAAATCCTTCCGCAACGAAATCACCCCCGGCAACTTCACCTTCCGCACCCGTGAATTCGAGCAGATGGAACTGGAATTTTTCTGCAAACCCGGCACGGAACTGGAATGGTTTGCATATTGGAAGGAATTCTGCAAAAACTGGCTCTTGTCTTTGGGTATGAAGGAAGAAAATCTCCGTCTGCGTGACCACGATCCCGAAGAACTGTCTCATTATTCCAACGCCACCACCGACTTTGAGTTCGTCTTCCCCTTCGGCTGGGGCGAACTGTGGGGCGTCGCTTCCCGTACCAACTTCGACCTGAACGCGCATCAGACCACGTCCGGTCAGGATATGACCTATTACGATCAGGAAGCCAACGAGCATTACATCCCCTACGTGGTGGAACCCTCTCTGGGCGCCGACCGCGTGGCGCTGGCCTTCCTGGTGGACGCCTACGACGAAGAGGTTGTGGACGCAGAGAAGAACGACACCCGCGTGGTGCTCCGTCTCCATCCCGCTTTGGCTCCCTATAAGGCCGCCGTCCTGCCCCTTTCCAAGAAATTGGCGGAGCCCGCAGGGGAAATCTACGAGCAGCTGGCGAAATATTTCAACGTAGATTACGATGAAACCGGCTCCATCGGCAAACGCTACCGTCGGGAAGACGAAATCGGAACCCCCTTCTGCATCACCGTGGACTTCGAAACCGCCAACGACGGCTGCGTCACCATCCGGGAACGGGACACCATGGAACAGGTCCGCATCCCCGTCGCCGACGTGATCGGCTACCTCAACGAGAAACTGTATTTCTGACAGGAAAGAACCTTTCGCAGAACCGGACCTCCTTAAAGAAAACTTCGGTTTATGCTTTTGATCGTTGTTTTTGATATGGAAAGAGAATCTTTTACGGTGTCAATCCCCTCAGTCATCTACGATGACAGCTCCCCTTACTAAGGGGAGCCTTGGCAGAGTGCCGCAACGCTCTCTTATTCCTCGATCCGAGAGAATCTCTTTGACGGAGCGAAAACGAAGAGCGATGCGTGAAGGCGAGCCTCCCCTTAGTAAGGGGAGGGGGACCGCGAAGCGGTGGAAGGGATTGACCCTGCGCAACGCAGTCGCTGTTTCTTCTCCTGATCATTTAGTAACAGTTGCGGTGTCAATCCCCTCAGTCATCTACGATGACAGCTCCCCTTACTAAGGGGAGCCATAGCGAAGTGCCGCAACGCTCTCTTATTCCTCTATCCGAGAGAATCTCTTTGACGGAGCGAAAACGAAGAGCGATGCGCGAGGGTATGCCTCCCCTTAGTAAGGGGAGGGGGACCGCGAAGCGGTGGAAGGGATTGACCCTACGCAGAGAAACCATCATAAAAATCGGAAAATGAGAAAGTATAATCACGCTTTGATTCCCGTGGCCAAAATGCTTCGTAAAAATCTGACGAAGGAAGAGCGCCGACTTTGGTATGATTTTTTGAAAGATTATCCGATTCGTTTTACAAAACAGAAGGTTTTGGGAAAGTACGTTGCGGATTTTTACTGTGCCAAAGCAAAATTGGTAGTTGAATTAGACGGATCGCAACATCGTCGGGATCGCGGCTTGCGGGAAGATGCAGAAAGAACGGAATTTTTGCAACAGTATGGTTTGATCGTTGTGCGGTTTCGTAATTTTCGTATTAGAAACAATTTCAAGGGCGTCTGCGAAGAAATTGATGCCATTATAAAATCAAGATTAGAAGAAGAATCCTGAAAGGAATCAACACAATATGATAATTTTAGATGATTACAGACTGAAATTGGTGGATATTGCCAAGCAGATCGAGGAGTTGTCCAACGCCATGCGTATTCCCTACGTGAAGGAAAAGCTGGCGGAGTACGAGCAGATCACCGCGGACCCCAATTTCTGGAACGATATGGAAAATTCCCAGAAAATTCTGGTGGAGCAGAAGCGGCAGAAGGATGTTTTAGACGCCTACACCGCCGTGGTCAACGCCCATTCCGACGCGGAGACTCTGGTGGAGCTTGCCATGGAGGAATGTGACGAGGACACGGAGCAGGAAATCGTCTCCATGACCGAGGAACTGGAAAAAACCATCGAGCATCTCACCATGGATACCCTGCTCAACGGGGAATACGACAAATCCAACGCCATTCTCACCTTCCACGCGGGGGCGGGCGGCACCGAGGCCCAGGACTGGGCGCTGATGCTTTTCCGTATGTACTCCCGCTACGGCGAACAGAACGGCTTCAAGGTCAAATGTCTGGATATGCTGGACGGAGACGAAGCGGGGATCAAGTCCGCCGTTCTGATGCTGGAAGGGAAAAACGCCTACGGATATATGAAATCCGAGTCGGGGGTCCACCGCCTGGTCCGCGTCTCCCCCTTCGACGCATCGGGACGCCGTCAGACCTCCTTCGCATCCGTGGAAGTCATGCCCGAAATCGAGGACGATAAGTCCATTGAGATTCGGGAAGAGGATCTGGAAATCGAATGCCACCGCGCTTCCGGTGCCGGCGGCCAGCACGTCAACAAGACCGACTCCGCCGTGCGCATCAAGCATATCCCCACGGGCATCGTCACGGGATGCCAGACCGAACGCTCCCAGAAGCAAAACCGCGAAATGGCTCTGAAGATGCTGAAGAGTAAACTTTTGGAGATCAAAGAACGGGAACATCTGGAGAAAATCGAGGACATCAAGGGCGTGCAGATGGACAACGGCTGGGGCTCCCAGATCCGCTCCTACGTCTTTATGCCCTACACCCTCGTCAAGGACCACCGCACCAACTTCGAAATGGGCAATGTGCAGGCCGTCATGGACGGGGATCTGGAAGGCTTCATCAACGCCTACCTCAAATATCTGAAAACCAACGAAGGTTGATGAGGTTTTGGTCGTTCTGATGAGGTTTTGGTCGTTCTTTTCTTTTCTCTGAAAAGAAAATAACCAAAAGAAAAGCAAATCCGCCGCAAATGCTTGCGGCGGTTGTTTTTTATAAAAAAGAAAGATCAATGACCGTTTTTTTTGCACGAATCGCCCGCTCCTTCCACTTTTTTGCATTTCCGGGAAAGGGCGCGTAGACGACGAGGGTGTCTGCATGGGAATACATCCATCGGTTTCGTGCATCAATGGCAAAGCGGGCGGGAGTTCTCTCCAGCCCCTCCGGATACAAGGTCGGAAAATCTTCTGACCCTTTGCCCAAATAGGCGGTGACCACCTCGTAGCGAACGGTGGGATATTTTTTGCACAAATTTCGCAAAATCCACGCCCCCATGCGGTCGAAACTTCCTTCTTGTCCTACAAAAAATTGTGTCGCGCCTTCCTGAATCAGCTCTTCCAAAATGCGGGCCAGGGGCTCTTTTACCTTCTCCCCCGCATCCCGACTACCAAACAGAACCACCGTCATCCAATCACCTCGCCCTTATTATAACACAAAAATCCTCAATCGTCAATACTAATAACTATAATTATAGTTGTGTGTTTCTTCATAATTTGAGTTATTACTGTTATAATGAAGACAGAGGTGACGAAAATGAACGTTGATTTTTCTCTGATTGGGAAACGGATCAAAGAGGCCAGAAACGCCTGCGGCATGACCCAGGAGGGGCTTGCGGAGGGGTTGAACGTCTCGGTTGGGTACGTCAGCCAGGTGGAACGGGGAGTGACGAAGATCAGTCTGGATCTTTTGGGTGCCGTGTCCGGGCTCTTGAAGCGGGACGTTGCCTTTTTCGTGCAACAATCCGCCACCGAAACCGACACCTATCTTTCCGCGGAGGTTGCCCACCTTTGGCAGGAATTGACACCCCAAAACCGCCGCGTTGCCCTCGCTCTTCTGCAGGCTCTGAAACAGGAGCAGGACGATTAAAAGAATAAAGCAAAACCGCCGCAAATGCTTGCGGCGGTTGTTTTTTTATCATTCGAGAGGGGGTTATTCCCTGCGTAAGAAAACCCCTTCCCCCACCACGCCGCACTACGGCGACGCGGCGGTCCCCCTTCCCCTTTCCCATGGCGGGAAAGTGGACGGCAGACTCGGGTGTCAAGTTCTTTCGTTTGTGCATTGTCACGAGACTTTTCCGCTCGATGCGAAATCCGCGTGCGATGCGCTAACGTAAGCCTCCCCTGTGTAAGGGGATAAGTGAGACTCTAAAAATTCAAGTCGAAGATGCAGAATTTTTAGCTAAGTCGAACTTATGCAGTAGCGAAGCGTAGCTGGGGGACCGCCTTTGGTGGTGGATGAGATTGACCCGCGCGACGCAGTCGCAGATTCTTTCTCCTTCAAACAGTAACATTTTCCGTGTCAATCCCCTCAGTCATCTGCGATGACAGCTCCCCTTACTAAGGGGAGCCAAACCGATGTGCCGTGTCTTGCGTTTGTTCCTCTTTCCGAGAGAACCTCTCTGTGAAAGAAGGTTCGGCGTACCGTGCACCCGAGCTTGCCGTCTCCTTTCCCGCCACGGGAAAGGGGAAGGGGGACCGCCGCGCCTGCCGTAGTGCGGCGTGGTGGGGGAAGGGGTTTTTGCACGTCTCTTGAACGGTGTGCAATCGATAAACGAGGCGCAAACGTAAGCCTCCCCTTAGTAAGGGGAGGGGGACCGCGAAGCGGTGGAAGGGATTGACCGTCGCAGAGAAACTTTCACGTGAACAAAAGGAAACCGAAAAGCAACAAATGCGGTGTCAATCCCCTCAGTCTTGCCTACGGCAATCCAGCTCCCCTTACTAAGGGGAGCCATAGCGAAGTGCTGCGCCCCTCTCAGATTCCTCGATCCGAGAGAAACTCTTGGACGAAGAGAAAACGGAGAGTGATGCGCGAAGGCTTATTTCCGTGCATCGCGCATTGTAAGTGCATCGTGAAAAAGGATGCTTAAACCTGTTGCTGACCTGAGGGCATTTTTTGCGTAAACAGCAATAAAAATTTTCCGCCGCATGCATTTGCGGCGGTTGCTTTTTGTCTTTTTGTCCTGCACCAAAACAAGATCTTCCCCCCGACGGATGGAATCCGTCGGATTACGCTTTCCTTTCTCTTGGTTCTTTTCTTTCTTTTCCCGTGAAAAAAAGTGAGACCCGAAAAATGCAAGCCGAAGGCAAAGATTTTTCGATGGTCGACACTTTTGCAGTAGCTGAAAGAAAAGAACGTCCTCGCCCGCTCTTTTCTGCAAAAAAAAACGGCAGAGATCAAATTCCGAGGGGGGAGGAACCTGATCTCTGCGGTTTTGCGACGGAGAGGGGTAAACCGCCGCAGGCGTTTTATGGGGGGGACCATAAAACAAGAAAGGAGAGAACAAATCGAGACGATTCGTTCGGGAGTGAGCCATCGTCCCCGTTGATAACGAGGAACTATCAAACCCACCGCAAAAGTTGGACTATCTGCCGTATAACCGGAGTCCGCTTTTCGGGTGCGGTATTCGCGGGAAGAACCCGTTCACGAGACATATTATAGCACAAGAAGCAAGGAAAGTCAAGGGATTTTTGGGAAAAAAAGGAACTTCGGCCTCTATGTAAATTGTAACAAAAAAGGTGGTTGAAATTTAGCGAAGATGCACAAAAAAGCGGTTCCCCGCGTTGTTCGGGGAACCCACGTTTTTTATGCGTCTTTGACCACCCGCACCCGATCGACGCCGTAGTAGCGGAAGCGGGGCAGGTCTTCGGGGACGATGCGCTGACCGCAGACCAAAAGGGGCACGGCAGGGGGGCATCCCACCGAGGGGGAGGCCAGAATCCGACCCGCGGCCTCTTCCACGCAGACCTCCTCCGAAGGGGCCAGCATGGCGGCGCGGGGGGATAAAATCCCTTCATGGGGCAGGCAGGGCGGGGGATTTTCGGAAACGGGGGACTGGCGCGGCAGATTTTTCAACCGCTCCTCTACCGCCTTGCAGGCTTCGGGAGCCGTAAGGGGGGAAAACATCATAACGACAAAGTCGGGATCCGCAAATTCACATTCGATTTCTCCCGCGCGCAGGAAATTTTCCACCTCTGTGCCGGGATATCCGTACGCCTTTGGTGCCAAGGTGATTTTCAAAGGCTCTTGCCCCACAAGGGAAAAGCCTTGACGGCGCAAGGTCTCTTTCAGATCTTCCATCCGAGAAACCGTCTTGCGCAGATCCGAGGGGAAGGCTTCGGCGCAAGACGAATTCGCCAGATCCAGGGACTGCAAAATCAAATAAGAAGGGGAGGTGGAAGCAAAGAGAGACAAGGCAGATTTTGCTTGATCTACCAAGGATTTCGGTAGGTTGCGGTTCAGGTGCAGATAGGCCCCTCCCGTGAGGACGGGCAGGGTCTTGTGGGCGGAATCGCAGCAGAGGTCCACCCCTTGATCCATGGGATGCAGAGAGGGAGACAAAAATTTCAGGTAGGCACCGTGGGCGTTGTCGCAAAGGAGCAGAGCCCCGTTTGCGTGGCAGATTTCCGCCAAGGGGGCAAGGTCGATCAAGTTTCCCAGATAGTCCGGCGACGTGACGTAGACGGCGGTGACGTTGGGGTGCTTTGCAAAGAGATTTTGCAACATTTCCACAGTGACCGGGCAGGAAAGATAGGTCTCCCCCGCTCCCTCCAGCCAAAGGGGTTCCAGATCCAGCAGTGCGGCGGCGGAGAGGAAGGTTTTGTGGGCGTTGGGGGCGGCGGCGATGAGGGGCTTTTTCCCCGATTCCCGTGCGTGCAGGCAGGCCAGATGGATCATGGCTCGGATGGCCAGAGAAGATCCTTCCGTGGAATAGAAGGTGTGCGCCCCGAAAAGTCGGGATGCGTTGGCCTCGCTTTCGGCGATGATTCCCGCCGCGTCAAAAAGGCTGTCTGCGCCCGCAATCTCAGTAATATCAAGGGATTCCGCTCCCGTAACGGACACGCCCTTATGCCCCGGCATGTGAAGACGCAGGGGGGCGCGGGCGGAATATTTGCGGACGAAATCCCAAATCGGTGTGTTCATTTATTGATCCTCGCGGGCCACGGCCAGCATGATGGCACATTCCATGCGCTTGCGGAACAGATCGCACCCGTCCTGGTAAACCCCCTTCACCGAGCCGGTGGCGTGGTAGGCGTTGGCGGCGCATCCCCCCGAGCAATAGAGCTTGGCCCAACAGTCGGCACATTCGGGGCGGGCGTAGACGTTGCAATCCTTGAATTCCTGCCGCAGGGCGGTGTTGGTCACTCCCGTCCACACGTCACCCATGCGGAAGGACTCGTCCCCCACGAACTGGTGGCAGGGGTACAGGTCGCCCCAGGGAGTGACGGCCATGTATTCGGTGCCCGAGCCGCATCCGGAAATGCGTTTGTAGATGCAGGGGCCGTCGTTCAGGTCGATCATGTAATGATAGAAGGTGAACGGGTCCCCTTCTTTTTCCTTTTTCAGCATCAACTCCGCCAATTTTTCGTATTGGTCCATGACGATCTCTTTGTCCGCGGCGGTGAGGGCGGATTCCGCGCCGGGCTCACAGACCACGGGCTCCATGGACAGCTCGCGGAAGCCTAAATCCAGCATTTGCTTGATATCTTCCAGAAAATCCGGGTTCTGATGGGTGAAGGTGCCCCGCATATAATAGTTTTTGCCTTCCCGCGCCTTGACCAGTTGCTGGAACTTTGGGACGATCTTTTCCCAGCTTCCCTTCCCCGCGTAGTCCACCCGATAGCGATCGTGGACCTCCTTGCGGCCGTCGAGAGAGAGGACCACGTTGCTCATCTCTTTGTTGGCAAAGTCGATGACGTCCCGGTCGATCAAAACCCCGTTGGTGGTAAGGGTGAAGCGGAAATTTTTGTTATGCTGCTTTTCGATGCTGCGGGCGTAGGCCACCAGATCCTTGACCACCTGAAAATTCATCAAGGGCTCCCCGCCGAAAAAGTCCACTTCCAGATTGTGACGGGTGCCGGAGTTTTCGATGAGGAAATCCAAGGCTCGTTTGCCCACTTCAAAGGACATGACCCCCCGATCCCCGTGATAATTCCCCTGGCTTGCAAAGCAATAGGAGCAGTTGAGGTTGCAGGTGTGGGCCACGTGCAGGCACAGGGCCTTAACCACCCCGGCGGTCTTGTTTTTCAGATCTCCCGCCATGGAGGCGAAGGTGTCGGGGGCGAACAAAAGCCCTTCTTCCTTCAATTCCGCCACTTGATCGTAGCATTCGGCGATCTCTTCCGCCGATACGGCAGGATATGCGGCACCGATCTTGGTGCAGATCTCCTCTTTGGTCTCGGTTTCAAAGAGGGAAATGATATCGTATGCGATTTCGTCCACGGCGTGAACCGCCCCCGAGCAGACGTCGAGAACGATGTTGTAGCCGTTGAGCTTGTACTGATGGATCATGACGGATTCTCCTGACTGTGAGGATGGTTTGTGGGTGTGCTTTTTCTTTTTTCGGGAAAAAAGAAAAAGCACCAAAAAGAAAAAAGCTTGATCCGACGGAATGCTTCCGTCGGGGAGAGAGTTGTTTCCTCTTTTTCTTCCCCCGCCGCAAGGATTGCGGCGACATCGCTTTTCTTTCTTTTGGTACTTTTCTTTCTTTTCTCGAAAAGAAAGAAAAGTACACCTCTCGTTCCCTTCTCATCTATGAAAAAAGCCGCCCAAAGCGGCGGCTTTTTCGGTTGCGTGATTACTTATTTTTGCTTTCGCACTTCTGGTTGGCCACGCCGCAGCTGGTTTTGCAAGCGGACTGGCAGGAAGTCTGGCATTCGCCGCAGCCGCCCTGCTTGGAGCAAAGGTTGCGGGTTTTCAGCGTTTTGATGTGTTTCATGTTGCATTCCTCCATGAATTTTATAATCTACCTATAAAGTATAGCATATTTTTTGCGGAAAGTCAAGGGGTTTTCGGGATATTTCAGCCTTTTTTGCCCTTTGCGGCTCTCCGTTTGAGGGTTTCGGCCCGCAAATTGGCCGCGGGGAAGGGTACGTTGGCGAAGGAATAGTTCAAACGGGAGTTAAGACGGGATGCGTAGCACTCGTCCCGTTCGTCGGGGGTCAGGTTGGTGCTGATGACCGTGGGCTTCTTGCGGGTCAGACGGGTGTTGATGACCGAATAGAGGGTGGATTCCACGAAGGAGGAGTAAAATTCCGTCCCCAGATCGTCGATAATCAGCAGATCCGCATCCAGATATTCCTCCGTGGGCATGGTGGATTCCTTGTTTTTGAAGGTGGCCGCCTCGAAATCCGCCAAAAGGTCCTGTACGGGGGCGTACAGAACGAATTTTCCGCTGCGGATCAGTTCACAGCCGATGCAGACCGACAAAAAGGTCTTGCCGCAGCCCGGCTCTCCCACGAACAAGAGATTTTGGGCGTCATCCCCGAAATTTTTCACGTAATTTTTCGCAAAGGCGAGGATTTTTTTCATCTTGTCCCGAGGGGAAATATCCCCGTCCCCTTCCGTCGGGTAGAGGGACAGATCGAAGGCGGCAAAGGAGCACTTCGCAAAGAGCTTTTCCATGCCCGACTGGGCCAGATATTGCTCCGAAAGGGCCTGCTTGTAGCAGGGACAGAGAACTCCGTCCACCACGCCCTCGTCGGCACAGAGGGAACAATGATAAACCGGATCCAGATAGGTTTCGGGATACCCGTTTTCCACCAAAAGCTGCTTGATTTCTTCCTGCAAAGCCAGGGATTTATCGCGGAATTTCAGGAATTCCTCCTCGCTGTCCCCTCCCTCGGCGATGAAGCGGAAGAAGGACGCGTGGTTTTCCTGCAGTTCCTTTTCCTTTTGCCCGATGGCGGGAACTTCTGCCGCGATGGTCTCCCGACGGCGGTTGCTTTCGATTTTTCCTTGGGTGCGACGGTCCTCCATCAGCTGGTTGACCGCCCGAAGGCATTGATCTTTGTTCACGTCCGATCCTCCTTATTCTTCCGAGCCCGCGATAATCTCCCAGCCCAGATCCAAGGTCTCCTTTTCGGAGGAGGAGGTCTTGCGGGGATTGTTGGGCGCGGGGGCGCGGCGGGATTTTTTTCCGGGGGCGGCAGGCTTGGGTGCCGCGAGAGCCTGCTCTACGGTGGTAAGGCCGGCGGAATGCCAGTTGGTCAGGATCTTATCCACGTAGGCGTATGTATATTTCCCCGTGTTCTTCACCGTTTCCTCGTAGGCGGCGCCGATCATGTCCAGATCGAAGCCCAGTTCTTCCTTCCATTTGAGGAAGGCCTTCTGTTCCGCTTCGGAAATGGCGCGGGTGCCGAAAATGCCGAAGCGGGTGGCGATGCGGTTGACGGTGTTCTTTTTTTGCGCTTCTTTTTGGATCAATTCCTCCGCTTGTTCGAAGGTTTTGACCCCATCCTCCGACCATTTGACCCCCGTTTGGGCGATCTGTCGCAGGGATTTGCCGTTTTCCGTGCCGTAGCGGAACAAGAGCGCCACCACGTCGGCGGGAAGGCCGCACCAGTCCACCAGAGAGAGAATTACCGAGGCGTCGGCGGAGGACAAGGGCTTTTTCAGAGATTCCTCCGCGGATTTGTAGAGGAATTGGAGGGCCGTGTCCCCTTCCAACCGCTGGGCGATGGTCTCGGGCTTGTAGGTACCGTAGTCGGATGCGTTGAGTTGGGGGCGACGCAGGGTGTATTTTCCCCCTGCGCGGAAGAGAATCCCTGCCTTCACCCAATACTGAAAGGCTTCTTTCAGACGGTCCTCCTCCACGCCCAAGGTGCGCATCAGATCGTCTTTCAAAAAGGCCACGTTGGCGTTGCGCAACAACAGAAGAATCAGCCGCAACTCCACCTCGGGGGCGTTCAGATGCTTGTCCACCAGATCGCAGGGGACGGAAAAGGACAGGTCGGATTCAAACAAAACCGTGTTGTCCATCAATCGTTCCCCCTTCTCTGTTCGATGCGCATGCTGCGTGCCATTTCCCGCTTGGCCGATTCCTTGGCGGCGGATTCCCGTTTATCGTATAATTTTTTCCCTTTGCAGAGGCCGATTTCCACTTTGACGTAGGGGCCCTTGAGATAAACCTGCAGGGGGATGATGGAATAACCGTCCTGCTTGACCTTGCCGAACAGGCGGTCGATTTCCTTGCGGTGCATCAAAAGCTTGCGGTCCCGCAAGGGGTCTTTGTTGAAAATATTCCCCTTTTCATAGGGGGATACGTGGAGGCCTTGGAGGATCATTTCCCCGTTTTTCACCGAGCAGTAGGAATCCTTCAGATTCAGCCGCCCTAAGCGGATGGATTTGACTTCCGTGCCGGCAAGGGAAATGCCCGCTTCGAATTTTTCTTCCACGAAATAATCGTGATAGGCCTTGCGGTTATTGGCAAGGACTTTGACTGAGGGTTGCTTTCCCATGGGGAGCCTCCTTTCTGTTTGGCGTTGTGGGGGGGTATGCACTTTCTTTTCGCGAGAAAAGAAAGTGCCAAAGAAAAGCGGTGTCGCCGCAATCCTTGCGGCGGGGGTATGTAAAAATGTAAGATTTTTTGGAGTTCAAGAAACATTCTTTGTGAGGAAGAACAACCCTTCCCCCGCTGTCGCGGTCCCCCAGCTCCGCTTCGCTACTGCATAAGTTCGACTTAGCTAAAAATTCTGCGTCTTCGACTTGAATTTTTAGAGTCTCACTTATCCCCTTACACAGGGGAGGCTTGCGTTAGCGCCTCGTTTATCGATTGCACACCGTTCAAGAGACGCGCAAAAACCCCTTCCACCCCCACGCCGCACTGCGGCAGGCGCGGCGGTCCCCCTTCCCCTTCCTTTGGCAAGGAAGTGGACGGCAAGCTCGGGTACACGGTACGCCGAACCTGATTTCACAGAGAGGTTCTCTCGGAAAGAGGAACAAACGCAAGACACGGCACATCGGTTTGGCTCCCCTTAGTAAGGGGAGCTGTCATCGCAGATGACTGAGGGGATTGACACGGAAACGGTTGCTTTTGTGTAAGTGAAGTTGAACTTACGGCAAAGCCGCAAATTCCGTTTTCTTCGAATCCCCCGACGGATGGAATCCGTCGGATTCGCTTTTCTTTCTCTTGGTTCTTCTCTTTCTTTTCCCGTGAAAAGAAAGAGAAGAACACCCGTCACACGATCTCTCTTACAGTTTACTCATAACGTAATCGGCGTATTCATCGCAGGTGCAACCCGTGTCGCGGCCCGTGACCACCAGTTTCCGTTCGTTGAACATACATTCATCCAGGGCGGCGGAGAGTTTGTCGGACTGTTCCTGGAACCCAATGTGGGAGAGGAGCAGAACGGCGGCGCGGAGCATGGAGGAGGGATCGGCAAACTTGGCGCGGCCTTCCCGAACCATGCGGGGCGCGTCTCCGTGGATGGCTTCGAACATGGCGTAGCGTTTGCCGATGTTGGCGGAGCCTGCGGTGCCCACGCCACCCTGGAATTCGGCGGCTTCGTCGGTGATGATATCCCCGTAGAGATTGGGCAGAACGAAGACCTGGAAGTCGCGGCGGCGCTTTTCGTCGATCAACTTCGCGGTCATGATGTCAATGAACCATTCGTTCAGTTCGATGTCGGGATATTTATCCGCAACCTTGTGGCAATATTCCAGGAATTTGCCGTCGGTGGTCTTGATGATGTTGGCCTTGGTGACCACTTCCACGCGGTTTTTGCCGTTCTTCTTGGCATAGTCGAAGGCGATTTCGGCAATGCGCTCGCAACCCTGAGAGGTGGCAACGGTGAAGTCGATGCCCAGATCCTCGGTCACGTTCACGCCCTTGGAACCAACGGCGTAGCCGCCCTCGGTGTTTTCACGGAAGAAGGTCCAGTCGATGCCCTGATCGGGAACCTTCACGGGACGCACGTTGGCAAACAGGTCCAGAGCCTTGCGCATGGCCACGTTGGCCGATTCGATGTTGGGATAGCCGTCCCCTGCGTTGGGGGTATGGGTGGGTCCCTTCAGAATGACGTGGCACTTTTTCAGCTCTTCCATCACGTCGTCGGGGATGGCCTTCATCACTGCCACGCGGTTTTCGATGGTAAGCCCGTCAATGTTGCGGAATTCCACCTTCCCTGCCGCCACTTCGTCGGCCAGAAGATGTTCCAGAACCCGACGGGACTGTGCGGTAATGGTGGGTCCGATGCCGTCGCCGCCGCAGACGCCGATGATGATCTTATCCAGCTTGGCGTAGTCGATGAAATCGCCCTGCTCCTTCAGCCCGTCCACGCGGGTGAGCTGTTCCTTCAGCAATGCGGCAAATTTTTCAGTCGCCGCCTGAATCTGTGCTTCGTACATAATGATATCTCCTTTATAGTTAAGAATAGATGGTTCGATTGAGAAATAAAAAGCCTTGCAGATGCCGCAATCCTTGCGGCGGGAGAAAGTGAAAGGGGTGCAGGATTTTTTCGGAGTTCAAGAAACTTCCTTTGTGCGAAAACCCCTTCCCCCACCACGCCGCACTTCGGCAGGCGCGGCGGTCCCCCTTCCCCTTCCCTTGGCAGGGAAGTGGACGGCGAGCTCGGGTGCATCGCACGCTGTTTTCGCAATTCAAAAAAGAGATGCAAGAAAAAGTCACTCGGGTTTTGCGTAGGTGTTTACCGTTAATTCAATCTGTTCGCAGACCGAGGAAAAGCGGTCTCTGATTTGATAATTCTTAAAGCGGATTACGTGGATTCCGCAGTTTTCTTTGAGATATGCCGTGCGTTCGGCATCGTTTTTGCGACCTTCTTCCGTATAATGTTGTCGTCCGTCCAATTCGATTACTAATTTTACGGTCGGACAGTAAAAATCAACAATATACGGACCAATGGCCACTTGCCGTTTGAAGCGGATGGGGTAATCTTTCAAAAAATCATACCACATTCGCCGCTCTTCGGGGGTCATTCTTTTTCGGAGAGTCTGTGCGAGGGGCACGTTTTCTTTTTTGTGCGGATCCATATAGAATTCTTCTCTCTTTTAACGCCCGCAGGACGGGTGCGCCCCTTGTTTTTGCAGTCCACTTTCCCGCCATGGGAAAGGGGAAGGGGGACCGCCGCGCCGCCGAGCAGTGCGGCGTGGTGGGGGAAGGGGTTTTTCTTCAGTAAAGTTTTTGCTATGCAAAAGTGAAGTTGAATTTACGGCAAAGCCGCGAAACCAGTTTTCTTCTCTCCCCCGACGGAAGTATACCGTCGGATTCGCTTTTCTTTTTGGTTCTTTTTCTTTTCAGGGAAAAGAAAAAGAACACGCCCCGTTAACCCCTCACAACTCCCTTGCGTCAAAGTGGACGGCGCCCTGCAGGCCGAAGAGGCAGGCGGGGATGAGCAACCACACGGCGGGAAGCTCCCGCAGAAGGATCGAAAGGACGAGGGAGCCCACGGTCAGAAGGAGCATCAAAGCCTCTACCGTGCGGGTCAGAATCAAGAGCAAAGCGGGCGTTTGCTGCGTCTGTTTTTTGGTCAGCTTCAGAATTCCCCAGGTGCCCCAACGCATGGCGGCCATCATCAGGGCCGCCCAAAGCATGGAAAGCAAGGGGGCTCGGCCCTCCGAAACCGCCAAAAGGCAGATGCAGAGGCCGAAATATCCCAAAATCAGCGCGGGGGCAAAGAACTTGTCCAGCCCGCAGAGAAATTTCCGCATATCAGCCGTTCTTGGTGGCGTTGAGAAGTCCGCCTGCAAGGATCATCTTCTTTTGACGGTCGGTAAAGACGGTGGTCAGAGGAATTTCGATGCCCTTGGTCTTGTTGATCAGCACCATGGGGGTGCCGTCTTCCACGTTCTTGCGGATGGCGGGAATTTCCAGCTCGTCGCCCTGTTCGATGCGATCGTAGTCGGATTCCTTTTCAAAGGTCAAAGGCAGAATGCCCGAGTTGATCAGGTTTGCCGCGTGAATACGGGCAAAGGACTTGGCGATGACCGCCTTGACCCCCAGATACAGAGGCACCAGCGCCGCGTGCTCGCGGGAAGAGCCCTGACCGTAGTTCTGTCCGCCGATGACAAAGCCGCCGCCCCATGCCAAGGCACGTTCGGGGAAGGATTTGTCGCAGACGCCGAAGCAGAACTGGGACAGATAAGGAATGTTGGAGCGGAAGGGCAGAATCTTTGCCCCCGCAGGCATAATGTGGTCGGTGGTGATGTTGTCGCCCACCTTCAGAACCGCCTTGGCCGCCAGAGTTTCGGGCAATTCCTTGTTCAGGGGGAAGGGCTTGATGTTGGGCCCATAGATGACCTCGTGCTCCTCTCCTTCGGGATAGGGCTTGACGATCATATTGTCGTTGATCAAGAATTCCTTGGGCATTTCCACCGTCAGATCGGTTCCGTCGGTGGTGGGATCGGTGAAGACCCCGGTCAGCGCGGAGACGGCGGCGGTTTCGGGCGAGACCAGATAGATCTGGCCGTCGGCGGTGCCGGAGCGTCCTTCAAAGTTGCGGTTGAAGGTGCGCAGGGAGATTCCTGCCGAGTTGGGAGCCTGTCCCATGCCGATGCAGGGGCCGCAGGCACATTCCAGAACCCGTGCGCCGGAAGCGATGATGTCGCTCAAAGCGCCGTTCTTGGCAAGCATGTCCAAAACCTGCTTGGAGCCGGGGGCGATGACCAGAGAAACGTGTTCCGCCACGGTCTTCCCTTTCAGAATCTTGGCCACCTTCATCATATCGAGATAGGAGGAGTTGGTGCAGGAGCCGATGCAGACCTGATCGATCTTCTTCCCCGCCAGTTCCCGAATGGGCTTAATGTTGTCGGGGGAATGGGGGCAGGCGGCCAAAGGCTCCAGGGTACCCAGGTCAATGTCGATGACGCGGGCGTATTCCGCATCCTCGTCTGCTTCCAGAGGAATGAAATCGTTGCCCCGCTTCTGTGCCGCCAGGAACGCGCGGGTCACGTCGTCTGCGGGGAAAATGGAGGTGGTGGCGCCCAGCTCCGCACCCATGTTGGTGATGGTAGCGCGTTCGGGCACCGACAGAGAGGACAGGTCTCCGCCGTATTCGATGACCTTGCCCACGCCGCCCTTTACCGAGAGGATTTCCAGCAGCTTCAGAATAATATCCTTCGCCGCAACCCCGTGACGGAGCTTGCCGTGCAGGTTTACGCGGATCACCTCGGGCATGTTCAGATGGAAGGCGCCGCCGCCCATGGCAACCGCCACGTCCAATCCGCCCGCCCCGATGGCCATCATGCCGATGCCGCCGCCGGTGGGGGTGTGAGAGTCGCTTCCCAGCAGGGTCTTGCCGGGCGCGGAGAACCGTTCCAGATGCACCTGATGGCAGATGCCGTTGCCGGGACGGGAATAATATAAACCGTATTTTGCGCAGCAGGATTGAATATAACGGTGGTCGTCCGCGTTTTCAAAGCCGGTCTGCAGGGTGTTGTGGTCGATGTACGCTACGGAGCATTCGGTTTTAACCCGAGGAATTCCGATGGCCTCAAACTGCAGATACGCCATGGTGCCCGTGGCGTCCTGGGTCAGAGTCTGGTCAATGCGGATGGCAATTTCCTTGCCGGGGATCATTTCTCCGGAGATCAGATGCTTTTTGATGATCTTTTGCGTAATGTTCATTCCCATGATTAAATTCTCCTGTCTTGGGTGAAACTTTAAGGGATGCCCGCAGGCATTCTCTTCCATTATATAGTATAATAAAATATTATACACCAACTTTTCCCGTTTGTCAATCGGCGGAGGGAAAAAATACGGATTTGTTCCGCTTTTTTTTGCAATCTCAGGGACGGATTTGACATTTGCGGAAAAATATGCTATACTATCGGCAGTGCGGAGCGTGTTCTCTGCCGTCCGAAAGGAGAATTGAAGTTTATGATAAAGCGAATTTTTGCGGTTCTGCTGGCGATGACGATGCTTTTGCTTTGTGCCTGCGCCCCCTCCGAAACCCCGGAGACCACCCGAGGTCCCTCCCTGGACGACGGGGTGGGCGATCGGGATTATCGGAGCGAGAATCACCGCTATCTGACCCTGTGGTCCTGGCAGATTCCCGACTTTAACTTGGCGGAGCAATATGCGAAAAAGGCCGTGGAGTGCGGCTTTACCGCCGTGGATCTGGGCGTTGCCTGGTCGGCCTTCGAGCCCCTGCGCGGGCATTTCGATTGGACCTGGCTGGACGGCGTGGTGAAGGAATTTTCCGAGGAGGGGCTGGGTGTTTCTCTGATGCCTCTGCTCTGGACGAAGGATCTTTCCTGGGCGGAGGATCTGGCGGTGCAGGAAACGGCGCAGGGTCCTTGGGTGGTGGAAGAGCGGGGCAGTTTCGTGTCCTTCCACGACGCGCAGACTCTGGATACGGTGAAGAATACCCTGCAGAATTTTGCCCTGCGCGTTTCGGGCTACGGGAAGGTGATCACCCGTTGGGGCGTGCGTCTTTCCTGCTTCGGTGAGTTTGATTATTCGGTCAACGAGGATCTGGATTATTCCCCCTCTGCAAAGCGGGAATTTCTTGATTATCTCAAGGAAAATTACGATTCCGTTACGGCTCTCAAGGACGTTCTGCCTGCCGCCGAATGGTCGGATCTGGAGCAGAAATCCTGCAAAGAACTGGCCGACGCCTGCGGTGGGGATTGGCGCCGTTTTCGGCAGGAAAGTCTGCTGAAGGTTTTGGATCTCACCTGCTCGATTCTGCGCAGCGCCGACGGGAATATTCCCATCGTCTTCCCGCTGGGAACCTTCGGCAACGGCATGAAAAACGGTTATTCGGGGATCCTCGATCTGTGGCAGGTCTGCAACGGGTGTGATTTTGATATTCTGTCCCTTTCGGTCAGTGACGGCGTGGACACGGGACTCCTTCTTTCCTTGGCCGCGTCTTTGACCGATAAACGGATTTCTCTGGAGGTGGACGGAGCGGGCGTTTGGGAAGAGGGCGGAGCGGTCGCCGCTCTGGAGCAGGTGAAAAAATGCGTTGGTTATGGGATTTTCTCCCTCTCCACCGCCAACTTCACCTTGGATCAGCTAACGGCAAACAAGGAAACGCTTTTGCAGTATAAAACCCTTTTGGCGGCGGAAATCACGCCTCTTGCCGCCGACGAAACCAAGGGGGTCTTAATCTTCTCCCACGGGGTTGGAGAGATCACGCCGCCCCGCACCTATGATCAACTTTACGGCGAGGTTTGGAATACTCTGTCCGAAAACGGAACGAAACCGGTACGCTTTTTTACCGACGGACAGATTGCCGCGGGAAAGGCAGGCTTGTCCTCGGTGACAGATCTGTACAGCGGCGTGATGACGGGGAAGGTTCCCGTCGCGCGGGGCTTTTGCGAGGTCTTTCTGGCCTCTTCGGCAAACCTGCAGGGCAACAATATCACCCTCGTGGACTTGGACGGAAACCCCTGCTCCGAGGAGAACGCAGAGCTTCCCCATCGCATCAAAAATCCTTGATATTAAGCCAAAAATAAAAGATTCCCCGCCGCATAAAACGGCGGGGTTTTTTATCGGTCTTCTTCAAAAAGCTTTACCGCTTCGGGCAGGTCTTCGGGGGTGACGGTGCGCACCGTTTCGTCCCGCTCCGCCACGAATCGGCAAATTTTTTCCTGGGGTGCGCCCTTGGGGCAGACGAGCCACACCCGCAGGTTGCGGCAGGCGGTCAGTCGGTTTTTCAGCAGATGCAGATCTGCGGGGAGAAAGGCGGGGTCGGTGGTTTCGTCGGTGGAGACGAGGATTTGGACGCAATTTGCTTTTAGGGCGCGTCGGGTAAAGAAGAGCAGAATTTGCCACGTGGTTTCAAATAATCCTACTACGGTGAAAAAAGCGACGAGGGCTTGCAGAAAGAATATCATGGCGCGAAACTCCTTTCGGTCTCTTTTCCAGAATATGCCGCGGGTGCGAAAAAGGTTCGTTGCGCAAAATTTGCAAATAGTTTAAAATCGCGGATTTTCCTTGCGGTTATGGGCTTTTTTGCGATTGTTTCACGTGAAACAATCTTTTTCCCTCTTGATTTTTCTTCCAATCTGTGATAGAATGAAAATGCACACGAACAAGAAGGAGAATGCCTATGAAAATCATTGCCGTGGCAAACCAGAAGGGCGGCGTGGGGAAAACCACCAGCGTGGTCAATCTCGCCTCCTGCGTGGCCGAAACGGGGAAAAAGGTCCTGCTTGTGGATTTAGACCCCCAAGGCAACGCTACTTCGGGCTGCGGAATCAACAAAAAACAGATCCGCACGTCCCTTTATCAAGTCATGATCGGCGACGCTCCCCTTTCTGCGGCCGTCACCAAAACCGCCTATAAAAATCTGTGGATTTTGCCGTCCACCATGGACCTGGCGGGGGCGGAGGTGGAATTGGTGGAAATGGAAAAGCGGGAACAATGCCTGAAAAACGCCTTGTCTCAGCCTCTTTCCGACGCAACGGGAAAGCCTTTGGTCTTCGATTACGTTTTGATCGACTGTCCCCCTTCTCTGGGGCTCTTGACCCTCAACGCCCTGACCTGCGCCAATTCGGTGTTGATTCCCATTCAATGCGAGTTCTACGCCTTGGAGGGTCTGTCCCAGCTGACCAACACCATTCGCCAGGTGCGGCGTCTCTACAATCCCACGTTGGACATTGAGGGAATTCTGATCACCATGTACGACGGGCGGCTGAACCTCACCACCCAGGTTTTGGCGGAGGTGAAGAAATATTTTGCGGGCAAGGTCTACAAAACCGTTATTCCCCGCAACGTCCGCATCAGCGAAGCCCCCAGTCACGGGGAGCCCATCAACTATTACGACCGCCACGCGAAGGGCGCGGTGGCCTATGCGGACCTGGCGAAGGAGTTTCTCCGCAATGAGAAACGAAATTCCCTGTAACCCTTGTAAACACACACTTTTTCGACGTTGTTTCACGTGAAACAGAGAGGATGAAAGCCGTGAAAAAAGGATTAGGAAAAGGGCTGGACGCCCTCCTTTTGGACAACTCCATCGACGAAGTTCTGTCCGAAGGGCCCGTCCGCACCGTCTCCCTGCAGGCGGTGGAGCCCAACAAAAAACAACCACGTAAATACTTTGATAAGGAAGCCTTGCAGGTTTTGGCCGACTCCATTGCCGCCAACGGACTCCTGCAGCCCATCGTGGTGCGGGCCGTGGACGGAAACCGCTATCAGATCATTTCGGGAGAACGCCGCTGGCGTGCCTGCCGCATGGCGGGGCTTCAGGAGGTTCCCGTGGTGGTCCGGGAGGAAGACGACCGTGCCGCGCTGGAATTGGGATTGATTGAAAACCTCCAGCGGGAAGACCTGAACGTGGTGGAAGAAGCGGAAGGATATCGGGTTCTGATGGCGGAATATTCCATGACCCAGGAGCAGGTTGCCGCGAAGGTGGGCAAATCCCGCCCCGCCGTGGCCAACGCTCTGCGGATTCTGGCCCTTCCCGAGGATGTGCTGACTCTGGTGCTGAAGGGGGATCTTTCTTCGGGACACGCCCGTGCCCTTCTCCCCCTGTGCGAGGCCATCCTGCCCGAGGCGGTATACAAGCAAGCCCTTGCGGTTGCCGAGAAAAATCTTTCCGTGCGGGAAACGGAAGCCCTGGTCCGTTCCCTTTTGAATAAGAAAAACGCGCCCCCCAAGGCCCGCAAAAAGGATCTCTATCTTACGGAGCTGGAGCACAACATGACCCGTTCCTTCGGCCGCAAGGTAAAGATTCAGGCTCCCAAGGGCAAGGCCAAAGGCAAAATCGAATTGGAATTTTATAACACGGAGGATCTGAACGAGCTTATTGCCCGACTGATCCCCGAAGATGCAGAATAAGGAGAAACAATTATGCTGGACATCAAATTCGTCAGAGAAAACGCGGAACTGGTCAAGGAAAACATCCGCAAGAAATATCAGGACCACAAGCTCCCCTTGGTGGACGAGGTCATCGCTCTGGACAAGGAACTGCGGGAAATCAAGCAGGAAGTGGAGGTTTTGCGGGCAAAACGCAACAAGATCTCCAAACAGATCGGGGCTCTGATGGGTCAGGGCATGCGGGACGAGGCCGAAGCGGTGAAAAAGGAAGTGGCCGACGACGGCGCGAAGATCGACGCTCTTTCCAAGCGGGAGGGCGAGGTTGCGGAGGAACTGCAGAAGAAAATGATGGTCATTCCCCAGATCATCGATCCCTCCGTTCCCATCGGCAAGGACGACAGCGAAAACGTGGAAGTGCAGAAATACGGCGAACCCATCGTTCCCGATTTCGAAATTCCCTATCATACGGAAATTATGGAAATGTTCAACGGCATTGATCTGGACGCCGCCCGCCGCGTGGCCGGAAACGGCTTCTATTATCTGATGGGTGATATCGCCCGTCTCCATTCCGCCGTCATTTCCTACGCCCGCGACTTCATGATCGATCGGGGCTTTACCTACTGCGTGCCCCCCTTCATGATCCGCTCCGACGTGGTGACGGGGGTTATGTCCTTTGCGGAAATGGAAGCGATGATGTACAAGATTGAAGGGGAAGACCTCTATCTGATCGGCACCAGCGAACACTCCATGATCGGTAAGTTTATCGACCAGATTCTCCCCGAATCTTCCCTTCCCCAGACCTTGACCAGCTATTCTCCCTGCTTCCGCAAGGAAAAGGGCGCCCACGGCATCGAGGAACGGGGCGTTTACCGCATCCATCAGTTCGAAAAGCAGGAAATGATCGTCATCTGCAAGCCCGAAGAATCTCCCGTTTGGTTCGACAAGCTGTGGCAGAATACGGTGGATCTGTTCCGTTCTATGGAAATTCCCGTCCGCACCCTGGAATGCTGCTCCGGGGATCTGGCAGATCTGAAGGTAAAATCCATCGACGTGGAGGCCTGGTCTCCCCGTCAGCAGAAATATTTCGAGGTGGGCTCTTGCTCCAATCTGGGCGATGCCCAGGCTCGCCGTCTGAAGATCCGCGTCAACGGGGAAGACGGAAAGAAATATTTGGCTCATACCCTGAACAACACGGTGGTGGCGCCGCCCCGTATGCTCATCGCCTTCCTGGAAAATCACCTGCAGGCCGACGGCTCCGTGACCATTCCCGAAGTGCTTCGTCCCTACATGGGCGGCAAGGACCGCATCGAGCGGAAGTAAGAGATTGAGGCGTGGGCGTACTTTTCTTTCCAGCCACTGCAAAAGTGTCGACCATCGAAAAATCTTCGCCTTCGGCTTGCATTTTTCGGGTCTCACTTTTTTCGGGAAAGGAAAGAAAAGTACCAAAAGAAAGGAAAGCGAGGCCGACGGATTGCATCCGTCGGAGGGATAGGAAATGGGTTTTGTTATGATTCCGTTTCCTTCGCCGCAAGAATTGCGGCGACACCGCTTTTCTTTTTGCTTCTTTTTCTTTTCTCGTGAAAAGAAAAAGAAGAACCCCTCGTTTTGCAAAGCGGGAGATCGTTTTGGTCTCCCGCTTTTTTGAAAGGATTGTAATAATGTTGAATTTTGATGCGCGGGCGCTTGCTCTGTTGAATCGGCTGAACGAGAATGGCTACGAGGCTTTTCTCGTGGGCGGTTGCGTGCGGGATGCTTTGCGGAATGTTGAAATTCACGATTATGACGTCACCACCTCTGCCCTGCCGCAAGAAACCCTTGCGTGCTTCCCCGATTGCCCCGTGATCGAGACGGGGATCCGCCACGGCACGGTGACGGTGTTGTGGGAGGGGTTGCCCGTGGAGGTGACCACCTATCGGGTGGACGGGGGCTACTCCGACGGACGGCACCCCGACGGCGTGCGCTTCACGCCCTCCCTGGAGGAGGATTTGGCGCGGCGGGATTTCACCGTCAACGCCATGGCCTTCTCTCCCCTTCGGGGCTTTTGCGACCCCTTTGGCGGGCGAGTCGATCTGGAGGCGGGGATTTTGCGGTGCGTGGGGGATCCGAGCCGACGGTTTTCCGAGGATTCTCTGCGGATTTTACGGGGGCTTCGTTTTTCCTCCGTCACGGGCTTTTCCTTGGAATTTCAGACGAAATCCGCTCTGATCGCCCTGCGGGAGGGGCTGCAAAAGGTCTCTGCCGAGCGGATTCGGGAGGAGTTCGTCAAGCTGATCTGCGGGACGCACGCGGAGGCGATTTTGCGGGAATTTCCCCAAGTCATCGGGGTTTTTCTCCCCGAAATTCTGCCCACGGTGGGCTTTGATCAACGGAATTATCATCATTGTCATACTCTTTATGAGCATACTTTGGCGGTTCTTTCTGCGGTGCCGCCTCTCCCCCACCTGCGGCTGGCGGCCCTTTTGCACGACGTGGCAAAGCCCGAAACCTTCTCTTTGGACGAAGGGGGCACGGGGCATTTTTACGGCCACGCCCAGCGGTCTGCGGAGAGGGCGGATGAAATTTTGCGCCGCTTGCGCTTTGACAACGAGACCCGCAGGGCGGTGGTCACTCTGATTCGTCATCACGACGGGCCTTTGGAGGAATCGGAGGGGTCGGTGCGGCGGAAGCTGAACAAGCTGGGGGATCTGTTTTTTGATTATCTTGCCCTCTGTCGGGCAGACACCTTGGGGCTGGCCCCCGAATTTCACGGGCGGATTTCCCATTTTGACCGTCTGGAGGTTCTGGCACGGAAAATTCTGGCAGAAAATCCCTGCCTGAGGGAGAAGGATCTGGCGGTAAACGGTCACGATCTGATGCTGCTCGGTTACCGTGGTCCGCAGATCGGGGCTGCGTTGCGGCGGCTTCTGGACGCGGTTCTGGACGGGGCGGTGGAAAACGAAAAAGAACTTTTATTGCAATATCTCAATCGGGAGGACGAAACATGAATCTGATTATCCTTGCGGGGATGCCCGCCACGGGGAAAACCACCCTTTCCAAGAAAATTGCGGCGGCCCTTGGGATGCCGATTTTGGAAAAGGATGAAATCAAAGAAGAAATGTACAAGATTCAGGGATACCGCGGGTTGGAGGACCGTGCTTTGGGGGACGTGGTGGCCAACGCCATTCTGCTGAAATGCGCGAAAAATATTCTGCAAAGCGGAACTTCTCTGCTTTTGGTGAACAATTTTGATCCTTCCATGGAGGGGCAGGTGCAGGAGTTGCTGGATTCCACGGGATGCCGTTGCGTGATGGTCTTTTTGGACGGGGACGCGGATATTCTCCATCAGCGGTACGTGCATCGGGACGCCATCCACAGCCGTCATTCCGTCCACGAGTTGTGGGACTGCTATCCCCCCAAGCCGGGGGACGTGCCCAAGGATATGTCCCGGGAGTTGTTCCGAGAGGTTTTTGAGGAAATGGGCATGGCGGATTTCCGCATCAACGCGCCCCGCATTGATCTGGACGCTACCCACCCCGAAACCATCGACGTGGAGGGTTTGATCGGTCAAATCAAGGCTTTGCTGGCTTGACGGAGACGGGGATGGGAGTGTTCTTTTCTTTCTTTTCAGAGAAAAGAAAGAAAAGAACCAAAAGAAAGAAAAGCGTGATCCGACGGATTCCATCCGTCGGGGGGAAGGTGAATATTTTACGCAAGACCGAGAGGCGATTTCTTCTCGGTCTTTTGTTGTGGGACGGGAGTGTTCTTCTCTTTCCTTTCGGGAAAGGAAAGAGAAGAACCAAGAGAAAGGAAAGCGTGATCCGACGGAATGCTTCCGTCGGGGGAAAGTTGAATGTTTTACGCAAGACCGAGAGACGATTTCTTCTCGGTCTTTTCTCTTGAATGGTGCGGAAAAGAAGTACGATGCGTAAACGCAAGCCTCCCCTTAGTAAGGGGAGGTGGCAAAAATCTCTGATTTTTGACGGAAGGGATTGACTGCCGCAGAGATTCCTTCTTTTACAATAGTAACATTTTCCGTGTCAATCCCCTC
>JAGBIM010000022.1 GCA_017934975.1 Clostridia bacterium
ATCACGGTATTTTTGATGATTATCTTTTGCGAGAGCTTCGGTGAGCACAGCAACCAAAGGACCGTTTCCGGAAAGATATACTGCACCTTCGTCTTCAACAGGAGCATCATTTCCCTGATAGGTTTGTTTCACCGCAACATCAAGACCAACAAGCGTTTTACCTGCGCCGGGAACGCCAGTGACAAAACAAATGCTTTTTTCTCCATTTGTCTTACTTTTTTGGATTACGTCAAGTATGTATTTGATTGTTGTATCGGTTGAAACCTTATCTGCCTCATGTCTTGTGATATTCTCAACTGAATGACTCTCATAAAGTGTTTTCGCCGCCTCAACAATAGTGGGCGTAGGTGCATAAGGGCTGATAATCCAATCGTTATGAACCGGAGTCTCATTCGGAAATTTATTCAATACGTTTTGAATCAGAGCGGAAATACCTGTCTTGCCGGTAATGAGCGGATTTATTACCATACTTTGACATTTTGATTACCTCCTTTCATTATGTTACCCTAATTCTAACAAAATGAAAGGCAAAAAGCAAGTGGACAGGTGTCCACTTACTTTAACAACGCTTCTATAGATATATCCGCATATGTTGCTACAGAAATGACATTTTCAAGCTTCGGAGATCTGAAGTGATCCCCTCTTCTGTGCCAAGACTTAATGGTATCAACTGATACATTCAGTTCTGTTGCCGCCATTTCAAGGCTTTTATCTTTTTCTTTGATTACTTGATAGCAATTTTCTGCAATCTTTTGAGGATTCTTTTGAAACTCGACAACAACACTTTCCAAATTGAAAACATCGCCAATCACAGATTTTAAAAGAGAGTTTCTTTCGAGTTTTGCGTCAATATATGAAACTATGGTTTCATCCTCCATACTCACAAATCCTACGCAGTTCCATTCTTGCGGAATGAGATAGGGGCTGTGGGTGGAATAAACAACTCGGATGCCTTTTCGGGAAAGGTCCAAAAGGTCTATTAATATCTCCTTTTGTGCACTCGGATGGAGCATTGATGCCGGCTCATCGATAATAAAGGTATCGCCCTCGGAAAGTGTGCACTTTACAAAGTAGTATGTAAAATACCACCGTCTGCCCGCACTTGTTTTGTTCAGCGAAACGATTTGACCGTTATTTTCTTCGAGCTTGATCACGAGCTCATTCTTTTCACCAAGTGATACCGTGATGCTCTTATACATTCCTTCGTCAAAGGTCGGTCTGTTGCTGTTAAGCCACTCTTCAAACTCTTTGATCTCAGCATCGCTCAGCTTATGCTCTTTATCTCCAAGTAGCTTCGGCTTGTTATTTGCTTTGGCATATGCTTCGAAAACAACACGGGAAGGATCGTAATAGCGATTGTCATTTTCTCTTCGCAGATCCTTGAAAAGCACCTGATTGCTTTCATTCAAAAGATACCCGCAATTACCTCCGAATATGTGGCGAACCTTTCTCAAAAATTCAGTGATTGCACCGCAGGGGTCTGTGTCCATCAGTCTTTCGGACTGTGCTTTCAGTTTGGAGATAAGCTCATCGATCTTTTGACGGGAATCTTCCGTCTTTTTGTTGATCTTTGTGATCTCACACTTTATCGCCGTTTCGTTAATCGTAATGAATTTTTGTTCAAAGGGGGCAAGTTCAGGCTTCGTATATTTTAGTTTAAACGGAACAAGCTCTGTGTCAAGAGAACAAATATTACCTATACCAAAATGGTAATTTGAAAAAACAAAGCTATTATCAGTCTTTATGCCATCGGCATATACCTCAGACATTCGTTTTACTTGGTCTGCGAAAAGGCTTGCTCTGGATTTTAAAAACTCACAATTGGTGGTGTTACCTTTGCCGTCAGTCAATTCGTATCCGCGTAAAGAAAGAGCGTCCCGATCATCATAGGCAATTTTTTGTAATGCCTTTTCATAAGTTTCTATTGCTGCTATGAGCTCATTTGCAACCGCTCTGATATCTACCAACTCTTTTTTGAGTAGCGGAACGATGGACTCGGATTCGATCGTGTCAATATGGAGAGTGTCTTTGCTGGAAGAGCATGCGGCAAAGGTCGCTTTCTCTTCCGAATACTCTTCACTGGGAAAAAGCTTTGCAAATTCATCTTTTTCCAAACGAATATGCGCCTTGTACTGAAGTCCGCCTGCGCTGTGTTTTCCCGGAAGATTAGCATTAGTGGAAGCGATGTGCTCAAGGGCTTCAAGAAGGTTACTCTTTCCGCTTCCGTTTTTTCCGATCAGAACGGTCGGAAGTCCATCTTGAAAATTGACCGAAACCGGAGAGGCAATGGACTTATAATTATTAATATCGATTTTGATCAGCTTCATACTGCACACCTCGCAACATACCTTTGTTATTGATATTATACCATATTTTCACTCTTATTTCAACTGAGGCTGTTCATCCATTCCGTTCTTTTCTGTGAACCCTTTCTTTGTCTACTGCGGAGCAATCATTGATATTGGTACTGATATATCCGCGCACATGGAAATGATCGGGATTGTAGCAAAAATCGGAACAATCCAAAAAGGCCTTGACAAACCTCTGATTCAGAGTTAACATACAGACGGAAAAGCTCCCCCGAGATGAAAATCATCGTTTCGGGGGAGCGTTTTTCTGACCACAGTTTATCCCACTTTGACGCACGGAATACACGGGAACAGTGGGCACAAGAGGTCAGGAGAGGGCTTAAAAATAATTAGAACGCATTAGAAATAATGCGAAAGCAGTAGAAACAAGGAGTTCTAAAGCATTTGGGACCAGGAGACACGGAGTTCGAGTCTCCGCACTTCGACCAAAAAACGACCGTTTTTTCAATATTCTGCACAATTTCTGATTTCGCAGAAAATTTTGACCACAATTTGACCAGTACAGAACTGGTCAAATTTGATGAACCTCGACGTGTATTTGCTTCTCTTTCCTAGGAGCAATCAATGCAAGCAATTTTACTCTATGTATTGGAATTCTACCGCCTTATGCAATTGGATGGCAGACTGCAGCAGATCAACCGTATAATTGACTGTTTCATTTGTGGTCTTAGCTTTACCTTCAACGTACTGACGTCGCTTGAGCTGCTCTGCCTGATGAGGACTTGCCAAGGAAGAAACCTTTTCAACAAGAGTCAGGCTCTTGCTCTCTGAGATAAACTTTGCCGCCTGGATCGCCTCCACAATCATTTTCAGTTCGGCAAGTTCGAGCGACCTGCTGCCGATGAAGTATTGGTTCTGTCGGCTCTTATTGCAGACAATGTCAATTTTTATTGAATTTCTTTCCGACGGTATATTGCCAAAGCGACAAGAGCAGAAAGGCTGAGGACTGCTAAGAGGATCCCTACAACAATATAGGAATTGTCGCCTGTTTGCAGAGAGGAAGGTTCTTTGTCCTCTTGTTCATTATTTTCGTTATTGTCGGGAGTCTCTGTAATCACGCCATCCGTAAAGGAGATGTTGGGCTTAACTTCAGCGTATTCTTCACCGATAACGCCATCCAGATGCTCGACAATATAATTCTCAAGCAGTTCCACGTCCAGCGTTCCTTCAGCATCCAAAATCTTGGCATCCTTGAACATGGTCATACCGCCGCCAAAATCGAGGAGGAAATAGTTGAAGCCTGCAAGAACATACTTACCGTTAGGATCCAGTGCTTTATATTCGCCGCTTGTCTTATCAAGGACCTTAACGTTATACACACGGTACGCACCGTCAACCTTTTCAAAAAATCCATTCGCATCCACCTTGACGGACGTAGGAATTGATTTATTGACCGAGAAAGTGACGCCCGACATATGTGGGAACGAGCCGTCTTCTTCTGGATAGTTCATCACAGCCATTTCAAGAAAATCGATGAGTATCTGTCCCGAAATTTCAGCAGTTACGATCTGATTATTAAACGGAAATACAGAGAAAATATCATTAAAGGTAATATCTCCCGATTCCATTGGTGCACGGAGACCTCCTCCATTGACAAAGGACATATCTGCATCGGTCATCACACGCAGAGCATCCGAGCAGAAATCGCCAAAATTCGTTTCTGCGTTTCTTACCAAGCGGTTACCGTCTTTGTCGTGTGTGATAAACGCGACCTTGCTTTCGCCGATCTTGCGGTTACCAAGCTGCGCGTAGTTTTCATTGATTTCCGTTATATATGCATCGACAACCGGATCCGTTTTGGTATAGCTTTCCACCTCTACAAGTTCGGTATCAAAGGCACCGTTCTTGATCGTGAGCTTTCCGATGTATTCAAACTTTGTTCCGGTAGAGGTTAGTAAAACATCGTCGCCACTCTTGTCTTTGATCACCTTTTCTTCAATGACTGAGTGAGAGTGAGCATCCAATACCACGTCAAAGCCATCGGTGTTTTCAATCACATCGGTAATGTCAGCCAAGTTGCCCGATTCATCGTAGCCGATGTGGGAAAGCGCAATCAAGTAATCAGCGCCTGCGGTTTCGGCTGCATTGATATTTGTCTGCACAATATCGTAAAGCTTTGACTCGTTGAAGGTATAAATCAACTCGCCTTTATCATTTTTGAACTGTGCAGGAGAAGACGAATTGATGGTTTCGGGCGTGGTAATGGCGATATAGGCGACGTCCACGCTTCCGTAAGACACAATCGTATATGGCTCAAAATAAGACTTATCCTCGCCAATCTTCTGAAAGTTACAGGAAATAAACTTTGTGTTCGACATAGCATTCAGCTCGTTAAGACGAGGAAGCTGATAGTCAAACTCATGATTGCCGAGAGCAATCGCATCATAGCCAACCTTGTTCATCAGATTTACTATGTACTCGCCCTTGGATACAGCACCCAACGTTCCGCCTTGGACAAAATCGCCCACAGACACAACACCTACATTTGTGTGGGTTTCCAATAGCTCATTTTTCATTGCAGCAAGCTTTGAATAACCCTCTACTGCGCAATGCACGTCGTTTTCATAAAGAATAATAATGTCATCCGAAGTTGCTTCCGCAAACGCTACAGTCGGAAACGTCCCAAGAACCAAAATCAAACTCAATACAACCAGAATTATTTTCTTCATTTCCATTCTCCTAAAAAATTATTGCTTATTTTAATTGTTTACAAATCAATTCATTCAATCATACATATCCCAAACACTGCTGTTCGTCGCCTTCGTAGCGTTCCTTCCAATTCGCGTAAGGATCTGCGTTGATGTCCCACCAATTGACGCCGTCATATTCACATACGTACACACCGGAAGCCGCCTTGACTTCCCTGTTATATTCGTAGGTTAATGTAGTTTTATTATAACATAAATTACAACGACCGTCAACAGTATCCGACGGAAAAGTTCTCCAATTTCAGCATTTTCATTTTTTCTTCGTAATTATTGACGATGCCTCTTTTCCTTGTTCCCTGCGGGGCAATTGTTGACTCAATGCAGATTTGGCGGTGTGTTTGAATATTCGTTTCCGGATTGGCAAAAATAACTTATATCAAACAAATGGAGGTTATGAAATGTTCAAACACGAAAAACTGTTGTTTCATCCCGTGGCGGTGGAGAAACCCAATCCGCAGTACGCGGCACTTTTACAGGAACAGCTGGGCGGCGGAAACGGTGAGCTGAAGGCGGCCATGCAGTATATGTCCCAGAGTTTTCGAATCAAAGATCCCGAGATCAAGGATCTGTTCCTTGACATTGCGGCGGAGGAGCTGGGTCATATGGAGATGGTGGCACAGACCATCAACCTCTTGAACGGTCACGACGTGGATGCCGAGAAGGTTCCCTGCGGTGAGATCCAGTCCCACGTGCTCTTAGGTCTTAATCCCGGTCTGATCAACGCTTCGGGTTATTCCTGGACGGCGGATTACGTGACGGTTACAGGCGATCTGTGCGCCGACTTGCTCAGCAACATCGCATCCGAACAGCGCGCAAAGGTGGTTTACGAATATCTTTACCGCCAGATCGACGACAAAAAGGTGCGCGAGACCATTGATTTTCTCCTGAACCGCGAGGAAGCGCACAACCAGATGTTCCGCGATGCCTTTAACAAGGTGCAGAATTCCGGCTCTAACCGTGATTTCGGCACCACCAAAGCCGCGAAAATGTATTTCTCCATGTCGGACCCCGGTCCCAACGCATTTGCAACGGGTGATACCAAGCCTGTTTCCTTTGATCAATAACATGAAAGCCGATGAAGAATCAAACGATTCCGCATCGGCTCTTTTCTTTGTTTACTGTGTAGCAACGGTTGACAATTTCGCGATTTTATGATACAATAAAAGAACGGTTCAAGCAGAATTTATTTTTTGGAGAATGCTGTTTGAAGAGAAACAACACCTTGGAGATTGTAGCGTGACCGAGAGGTTCGCTGCAATATCGCAAAACCTCTCATACGATTGATTCGTCACAAGAATATTGGAGGTAACAAAATGGAAAATTTGACGATACGTTTAGAGACCGAAAAAGACTACCGAGCCGTAGAAGAACTGACCCGCGAGGCGTTTTGGAACGTCTACAAGCCGGGAGCTGACGAGCATTACTTCGTACACATGATGCGGAATCACCCCGATTTCATCCCCGAGCTTGCCTTTGTGCTTGAAAAGGACGGCGAGATCGTGGGAAACATCATGTACACGAAGGCGTGGCTTGAGGATGAGGACGGAAAACGCAAGGAGATCCTTTCCTTCGGTCCCCTTTGCGTTGCGCAAAAGTATCAAAGGCAGAAGCTTGGAAAACTACTCATCGAGCATTCTTTCGAGGTTGCGCGCAAGATGGGTTACGACGTGAACATCAACTTCGGCAATCCGGGGAACTACGTCAGCCGCGGGTTTGTGAGCTGCAAGAAGAAAAACGTGAGCTTTGTGGCGGACGGAAACTTCCCGACCGCACTTCTCGTTTGCGAGCTTGTTCCGAACGTACTGGACGGCAAGAAGTGGATGTATATCCCCTCTACTGCCGCCGACTGTTGCGAGGACGTTGCCGCGGTCGAAGCGTTCGACGCGACTTTTCCTCCAAAAGAGAAAAAGTGGATGCCGAGTCAGGAAGAATTCTATATCTATAGTCATTCTTCCATGGTAAGATAAACGCAAAAGCCGCTGAGGTTCAATTCCTCAGCGGTAATTTTTATCTTTTCTTATACATGACAAGTTCGGGATTTTCGCCGTTTTCCCCGTAGGTGCAGATAAGGATGAAATCCATATTTGCGACGATGCCGAAGCATCGGTCGCCGCCGAATTCGCATTCCAGCTGATATCCGAGATAGGTGGCGTTATCGTCGAGAAATTTGACGGTCTTGCCGTTGGGAAGACGGTATTCCAAATTGACGTAGCCGCCTACGAGCGCGCTAAGCTTTTCAAGCTTGGGCATTCCTTCAATGCCGAGAGCATTGATCTCATCAATCAGTTTACGCTTGAACTCCTCAAACTTTCCGCCGTCGTCGAGATTTTTATATTTCTTCCAATAGTCGAGCTTGGGAAGCATTTCCTTCAAATAGGCGCGAGCCTGCTCCGAGGGAAAGGCTTCGCTTGCCATATTCGCCACGCAGACCTCGATCAGATCGTCCATATCGTGATACATATACTCCCCGTCGGCATAGCACCATTTGCAATAGTCTTCGTTAAAGATTCCATCCTTCTCGCGGCTGATGCTGCTGTCCTCCAGGGGCATACCGCAGCATTGACAGATCAATTCTCTCGGAGAGCCGAGGAGCGTGTTGATCGACACGTCGAAAAGCTTTGAAAGAAATTTGAGCGTTTCAGTGTTGGGTACCGTTTCGCCGTTTTCCCAGCGACTGACCGCCTGACGGGTGACGAATACCTTTTCGGCAAGCTCCTCCTGGGAGAGTCCTTTTTTCGTTCTGAGATCACGAATAATATCCTTTGTTTCCATACGATTACCGCCTTTGATTTCTGTGGTTTTATTATAGCATATTTTGGCACAAATAGCAAGCAACGCGTTGTTGCGTTTTTTCATCCACTACGGGGCAATCACTGATATTGGTACTGACATATCCGCACACATGGAAATGATCGGGCGTGTGGCAAAAATCGGAACAAACCTCGAGGGACTTGAAAGTCGGGCGCATTTGTGCTATACTGTAAATACAGAATCGACAAGGAGGCTTGATTATGCTTGAAATGAAAGAGTGTTGTAAGGTACCGTTTCCCGAAAAACTTTTTGAAGAGTACGAAGCAAGAGATACCGTCATTTACGCAAACGTTAACGCTTCCAAAGTTGTCGATATGATGAAACGGTTCATTGCGATGCACGACGAACCTCTGTTTTTCATTTTGGAGATACCTTGCAAGCAGGAGGACGGCATTACAGAGTCTAAGAAGCTTGTAAATCTCGGAGAAAATACCGACGTTTATTTCATAAACGGAATGAACGGAGAGGTTGCAAATCAGACATTAGATGCACTCGGCGCCTCTCTTGTAAAAGACGGCATGAACACCTTCGGCATCGGTTGTCACGAATCTCACGAGGAAATTCTGTTTGGTCAATACAACGTGATGACGATCTATACCAAAAAGGCAGATTCATATCGTAAGTTTTTCAAGGAGTTTGGAATTAAAAAGGTTCAGAATCTCATTACCGCTTGGGATACCTTTGATTCTGATCATTTCGGCGAGTGCACCCTTTTCGTTTCAACGCAAACGGGAAAAACCATTTACGATGTTCCCGAAGATTACAAAGAATTCGGAATGTATCTGCACGAGCAAAGAATTGAGGACGAGGAAATATACAACAAAGAAGTATCCCTCGACGAGTTAATCGGCAAAGTTCTTCTGGTCGGGATCACGTATTACACACACGACAATGAATTTATTGAGCAAAAACAGTTCTACGGAACGGTCACAGAGGCAAACGAAAAAATTGTTCGTGTAGTTCAAAAAGACGGAACCGAATTTACTCTGCCTCCGGATTTAAGCTCAACCAAAAGAGCACGCCCCGGCGAATACAGATTGCGTTCTACGGGCGAGGTCGTCGTGAATCCCGACTTCCTTGCTAGCTGGAATCTGAACCGAGCAAAAGAAAACGGATAACAAAATTCCCCCGAGATGATTTTCATCGTTTCGGGGGAGTTTTTTTGAATTCTATCGCAAAAATTTCTCTTCGCTGTTTTTCATTGAGAGGCTTCGCTTTTATTCTTCAGAACCTGCTTGATCACCCATAATTGAAGCCGTTTTGGCAACAGATTCAGGAGCAGAAGCAGGGGATTCCGGTTGATGCTATAGGCAAAAACGGGGTTGGATTTTTTCAGAATCCGCAAAACCTTTTTCCCGATTTTTTCGGGCGGAACGCAACGGGCCTCTACCCGGTTGACGATGGACTTAAAACGATCCGCGTTGCAGGTGTAATACTTCGTTTTTTCGCAAAAACGGTCCAGAGCGGTGGTAGAAACACCCAACATCCCCGTATCAACCGCACCGGACCGAAGAACCGAAACCGCAATGCCCTTCAGCTGCAATTCCATGCGAAGAGAATAGGCGTACTTGTCCAAAGCACCCTTCGTCACGGCGTAAACACCCGTGAAGGGTAAAGGGTCGAGGGGAGCCAGTTCACTGGTTGTGATCACGATGCGAGAGCCCTTTTTCAGCAAGGGCAGGAAGATTTTATTCACCAGAAAAACACCGCCCAGATTGATGCGGAAAATCCGTTCAAAATCTGCGGAATCCATTTCCACCAGCGAATCCAGCATATAGATTCCCGCAAAATGAATCACCGCACACAGCTCATCGGTCACAGAACGAACTCGATCAAAGGCCTTTTGCACATCGGCTTCGTCGGTAAGATCCACTTGAATGGGAATCAAATTTTCTTCCTCTTCCCCGACGGTTTTATCCAAAGCAAAAACACGAAATCCATTGTCCCGCAAGCATTTCGCCGTGGCTTTTCCCATGCCGCCGTACGCACCCGTAATCAAAACTGACTTTTCCACCTTGGTCTCCCCTCTCAGATCGTTATACCCATTATAACACATTTTTCGGAAAATTGCAACGGATTTTGAGGAAAAGTTTTGATCACGAAAATCCCCCTCCGCACGGACGAATCTCGTCTATGGGAGGGGGCGTTTTTATCAAATTCGGTTACCTTTGAACTCGGCCGCTTCCGTCACCGCCCGCAAGTTTCTCCACTTCCGCAACGCTGACGCGGTTGTAATCTCCTTCTACGGAATGCTTCAAGGTCGACGCGGCAACGGCAAATTCAATGGCAGACCGGGAATCTTTACCGCTCAAAAGGGCGTAAATCAAGCCGCCGCCGAAGGAATCACCACCACCGACGCGGTCAACGATATGAAGGCGATAGGACTTGGAGAAGCAATAATTCTCTCCGTCGTAGAGCATCCCCGCCCAATCGTTGTCGCTGGCAGAAAGAGAGGTGCGAAGGGTAATCGCCACTTTTTCGAACCCAAACCGATCGGCAAGCTGTTTGGCGACGGATTTATATCCCTCGTGATTCAGCTTTCCGCCGGTAATGTCGGTATTCTCGGCCTCGATGCCGAAAACGTCTTTGGCGTCCTCCTCGTTGGAAATACATACGTCCACGTACTGACAAAGATCGGTCATGGCCATTTTTGCCTGCTCCCGCGTCCAAAGCTTTCCGCGATAATTCAGATCGCAGGAGATCTTGACCCCGCGCTTCTTGGCGGCTTTGCAGGCCTGACGGCAGATCTCCACCAGATTTCCGCCGAGGGCGGGGGTGATTCCCGTAAAATGGAACCAATCGGCGCCGTCGAAAATGGAATCCCAATCGAAATCCGCACAGGTCGCTTCCGCAACGGACGAATGTGCACGGTCGTAAATACAGACCGAGCCTCGCTGTGACGCGCCTTTTTCAAGGAAATAAATTCCGACGCGGTCTCCGCCCCGTACGATTTTCGAGGTATCCACACCGAAATAACGCAAGGAATTGACCGCCGCCTGCCCGATGGCGTGGGTGGGGAGCTTGGTCACGAAAACGCTGTCCAACCCGTAATTGGCAAGGGACACCGCCACGTTGGCCTCTCCTCCGCCGAAGGTTGCCTGCATTTGATCGTTCTGAAAAAAACGGTAATATCCGTTGGGTGCAAGGCGAAGCATCAGTTCGCCGAAGGTCACGACTCGTTTCACGCTTTTCCCTCCGCTGTTTTAAGTGCTTCTTTGACGAGAAAGCTGCCGCCCACGGCAAACACCCTGTCAAAGGCGAGATATTCGTCCAGATTGCTTCGGTCCACCCCGCCCGTAGGAATAAATTTCACTTGTGGGAAGGGGGCAGACAGAGCTTTTAAAGCCTTCAGACCGCCGTGAAGGTCGGCAGGAAAAAACTTCACCGTTGTGATCCCGTGCTCCAGGGCCGACATAATCTCAGTGGGTGTGACGCATCCGGGGTAATAGGGAACGTTTTTCCCGTTGCAGATTCTTGCAACTTCGGCAGAAAAACCGGGAGAAACGATGAAGGTTGCCCCCGCCGCAAGCGCCTGCTCGCATTGGGCGGAATTGATCACCGTTCCAGCCCCGATCTCCATATCGGGATAGTTCTTTACGGCGTAGGCGATGGCCTCTGCCGCACAAGCGGTACGGAAGGTGATTTCCGCACAGTTGATACCGTTGTTTTGCAGAGCCTTCAGAACTCTATCGGTTTGAGACAATTCCTGAAGAACTACGACGGGAATAAGCTTTTTCACGATTCGATCATCCTTTTCGCATTGTAGTAACAAATATTTTCTACCAAAGCCTGCGCGTTTATTCTGTCGTATTCGCCCTTTTCCACCAAATCGCCCACGTAATCGCACAAAATGCGACGGAAGAAATCAAAACGGCAGTAGCTTGAAAAGCTGCGGGAATCGGTGAGCATTCCAAGGTTATTCCCGAGGCTTGCGTATTCGGAAATAATCTTCAGATTGCGGCGGATCCCCTCCACCGTATCGTTGAACCACCAGGCCGCCCCCATCCGAACCTTACGAAAGGCTCCGCTGATACAGGCAAGAGAGGTAAGATTTGCATCGTTGAGAGTATATAAAACCGTTTCGGGGCGCTCCGCATCGTCAATGCGACGGAAGAAGCCAAGAAGATTTTCCACGGAAGGAGGTTCGCTGATCACGTCAAAGCCACTGTCCGCACCGCAAAGTTTGAACGTGGCGGGGTTCACGTTACGGGTAACGGCGATATGAAACTGCGCCGTAATATTCCGTTTTGCGTATTCCTTGTTTAACCACAGAAGAAGATACCCCGTCAGCATCTCTTTCTCGTCCCGGGAGAGTTTTGCACGGGACAGAAAAAGACTTTCGGCCTGCTCCCGATCGGCGTATGCAGAAGGGAAGCGATCCATTCCGTGATCGGCCATGCGGCATCCCTTTTCCACGAAGAAATCCAACCGCTGCGTCAAGGCGTTCATAAGATCGTCCAAGGTTTGGATCTCAATGCCCGATGCCTCCCCCAGTTTTTGGATATATTCCTCCTCAAAAGCAAAAAGCTTATCCGGGCGGAAGGTAGGGGTCACGCGGATATCGCCGTACTGCCCGTGATCCAAAAGTCCGTCTGCGGGATCGTCGGTGGTCGCAATGAACTCTACGCGAAAAGCCTGCAAAAGGGATTGCACGCTCAAATCCCGAAGCTTTTCATTGGCGGCTTGATAGATCTCCTCGGCGCTTTCCTTGTTCAGAGGAATCCCGATTCCGAAAATCTGCCTCAACTCAAGGTGAGTCCAGTAATAAAGGGGGTTTCCGATAAGATTCGGCATAATCTCCGCGTATTTCAAAAACTTCTCGTGATAATCCGCGCCTCCCGTAATATAGAACTCCTCTACCCCGTTCATGCGCATGGCGCGCCATTTATAATGATCGCCCGAAAGCCAAAGCTCTCCGATATCCGAAAAGGGATCGTTTCGAGCGATCTTCCCTGCACCCAGATGGCAGTGATAGTCCACGATGGGAAGATTGCGGACCTTTTCGTAGAGGGCTTTCGCCGTTTCATTATAAAGCAGAAGGTTTTCGTCAAAAAACATACTTTATACCCCCGAATACGCGGCAAAACCGCAATCAATGGGGAGCACGACCCCCGTAATGGCGGAGGCAGAGCGATCGTCACACAGAAAAAGAGCACCGCCCAACAGTTCTTCCGCATCCACAAAGCGGTTCATGGGCGTTCCGTTCAGAATCTTGGCGCTGCGCGGAGTGGGCGTTCCGTCTTCATGGAAAAGAAGCGATCTGTTCTGAGCAGAAACCAAAAAGCCGGGAGCGATGGCGTTACAACGGATTCCCGTTCCCGCAAAATGCGAGGCAAGCCATTGGGTGAAGTTGGAAACCCCCGCTTTTGCGGCGGAATAGGCGGGAATTTTGGTCAAAGGCGTATAGGCGTTCATGGAAGATACGTTAAGAATACACCCCTTCTTTTTGGCAACCATGTCCTTGGCAAAGGTCTGGGTGGGCAAAAGCGTACCCTGAAAATTCAACTTAAAAACAAAATCCACACCCTCTGCCTGCAGGTCGAAGAAGGATTTTCCTCCTTCCTTTGCCTCATGCTGATATTCGTTGTCGGTGGTGGCACGGGGATTGTTTCCGCCCGCACCGTTGATCAGAATATCGCAGGGCCCAAGGTCGGCAAGAACCTGCGCGTGCACCTGCTCCAGAGCTTCGGGATCCAGAACGTCGGCCCGATAGCCTTCGCAGCAATACCCCGCGGATTTCAATTCGTCCGCAAGATTTTTCACCGCTTCCTCGTTCAGATCGAGGGCGGCGACCTTCGCACCGGATTGAGCAAATGCCCGTGCCATCGCGCCGCAAATCAGCCCTCCGGCACCCGTAATCACCACGACTTTTCCGCCGTAATCCACGTTCAAAGGAAGGTTCATCGTTCATTCTCCTTTTTGATTATATTTTTCAAGAGTGTCCCAAACTCCGAGCATATACATAATTCCGAGCGCACGATCGTAAAGACCGTATCCCGGACGCACCTTTCCCGGCCCCTCGTCCCAAAGATGGCGCCCGTGATCGGGACGGATATATCCCTCGAACCCACAATCGTGATAGGCCTTGAGAATCTCCAGAATTCCCGTATCCCCATCGCAATCCCGATGACTTGCCTCGGAAAAATCGCCGTTTTCAAAATGCTTCACGTTGCGGATATGAGCAAAGGCGATCCGAGAGCAATGCTTGCGGATAATATCGGCCACGTTGTTTTTCGGATCTGCGTTCAAGCTTCCCGAACAAAGGGTCAGACAGTTGTATTCGTCGTCCACCATCTTCAGGAAGCGGTCAATGCTTTCTTCGTTGACCAACAATCTGGGAAGTCCGAAAATATCCCACGGAGGATCGTCCATATGAATGGCCATTTTGATATCGCACTCACGGCAGGTGGGCATAATTGCTTCCAGAAAATATTTCAGATTTGCCCAGAGGGTTTCGTGATCTACCCCTTCGTAGGCTTTAAAAAGCTCGTCCAGCTTCGCCATCCGTTCAGGCTCCCAACCGGGAAAGGACATATCGTATTTCTCGGTAAAATCAAGAATATACTTCGCCATGGCGTTGTAATCGTCCTGAATCATATTTTTTTCATAATACAACGCCGTGGAGCCGTCCCCCACGGGATGGAACAGATTGCTCCGAGTCCAGTCGAAAACGGGCATAAAATTATAGCAGATCACTTTTACGCCGAATTTGGAAAGGTTTCGAATGGTGGTTTTATAATTTTCAATATATCCGTCACGGGTAGGAAGACCGATTTTAATATCGTCGTGAACGTTCACCGATTCCACTACGTCCATGTTGAATCCGTATGCGTCCAACTGTTTTTTTACCTCGGCAATCTCCTGCTCCTCCCACACCTCGCCTGGCATTTTATGGTGAAGAGCCCAGACGATCCCTTCCACACCGGGGATCTGCTTAATGTCCGACAGTTTGATCCGATCGTTCCCTTCTCCGTACCAACGGAAGGTCATTTTCATACCCATTGCTCCTTTTTTTAATCTTTAGTTTACCCCGCGTTCCCCCGAAATAAAATCTCTCAATTCCCCTATATGGGACAAAGCAAGGGCTCGCCCCTGCTCGTAACCGTCCCGCAAAAGAACGCGATCCTTTTCGGTTCGACGGATCTCCAAGGGCTCCGTGGGAGCAAGAACCAACGCTCTTCCGTCGGATTCGTACACCGAAAGACGGGCCAGGGTATCGTTGTAGATCCGATGCCGCTCCTTCAAGGTCGAAACCAGATGCGGATATTTTCGGTATTTCAGCCCCATCAGAAGGGCGGTTTTTTCCTTGGATTTCCGAAACGCCCGATGGCGGGTCAAAATCACCACCACCCGGTCGCATCCGTCCCGAAAAGCCTGCTCCACGGGAATGGGATCCGCAATACCGCCGTCAAGATAGGGCTTGCCCTTCCAATCCACAATACGGGAAACGAGGGGCAAAGAAGCCGATGCCCGCACCGCGTCCACGTCCCGAATCAAATCTTCCACCTTCAGATATTCCGCACGGCCGCTTTCGCAGTTCGTGGCAACGGAATAAAAAGTCGTTTTTCCCTGCAAAAAGGTTGCATTATCAATGGGATAAAGCTGCTCGGGAATCTTGTGATAGAGAAAATCCGCGCCAAACAGATCTCCCGTACGAAGCAAAGAAGAAACGCTGCAATATTCTTTGTTATCCAGATAGTCGGTCATAACCGCGTATCCGCGCCCGATCTGACGGCTCAAAAAACTGCAGGCAAGACAGGAACCCGCAGAAACGGCGTGGCAGGAATCGAATTCCAATCCGTTTTCCAGAAAAACATCCAGAATTCCCGCCGTAAAAACGCCGCGCATGGCACCACCTTCCAGGACAAGCCCGATCTTCACGCACAAGACTCCTTTCCGATCCACGTTTTAAGTAGTTTTTTTTGAAACCTCGCAGAGAATTGCACGGCTTTCCTCTACGCGAAAGGCTATGCGGTACTCTCCGCACTCAAAGGCGTAGACCCGTTGGGGATCCTGTTGATAAGCGGGACGGGGATCCTCAGCCAACAAGGCACAGATCCATTCTCCGTCCTGCGCAGGAAGCACGTTCAGAATCCCGTCGGGATCCTCTACGGAAAGTCTGTAATCCGAAAGGGGATCCGCAAAGCCACCCGTGGCATCGGGGATACAATCCGCCGCAGGCAAATAGGGTTTGATATCGTAGATCGGAGTTCCGTTCAGCAAATCCGCACCGCTGACCTCCACGTAAGGCCCGTCCTTGGCGTCGGAAACGATCTTTTCGATCTTCACGCAGGACAACCCCAGGGGGTTGGGGCGATAAGGGGATCGGGTAGCAAATACGCCCATACGGCGATTTCCTCCGAGTCGGGGCGGACGCACGGTGGGAGACCAACCCTCCGTCACGGCTTCGGAAAACTGCCAGATCAGCCAAAGATGGGAAAAGCCTTCCAGACCGCGCAAGGCGTCCGGGTTCCGATAGGCGGATTCAAAAACCACGCGGGAGCGGATCTGGGGCACCCGCCCGCTTTGACGGGGAATTCCAAATTTTCCGCTGAAGGGAGATTGAATCCGAGCAATGACCTTCAGTTCCATATCAATCCTTCTTCTCCAAAAGGGGCTTCAGATACCGTCCCGTATAAGATTGTTCACAAAGGGCAACCTGACGGGGCGTTCCTTGGGCCACGATCAAACCGCCGCCGTCTCCCCCTTCGGGGCCGAGATCGATGACGTGGTCACAGACCTTGATAACGTCCAGATTATGCTCAATCACCACCACCGTGTTTCCCGCGTCGGTCAGCCGCTGCAGAACGTCGATGAGACGGTGAACGTCGGCAGCGTGAAGCCCCGTGGTGGGCTCGTCCAGCACGTATACGGTCCGCCCCGTTGCCTTTCGGCTCAATTCCGTGGCAAGCTTCACCCGCTGGGCCTCACCGCCCGAAAGGGTGGTAGAGGATTGCCCCAACTTGATATATCCCAATCCCACGTCAAACAAGGTTTGCAGTTTCCGACGCAGAGACGGGAAATTCTCAAAGAATTTAAGGCCTTCCTCTACGGTCATTTCCAGGACTTCGTAGATGTTTTTCCCCTTGAATTTGATATCCAGGGTCTCCCGATTATAGCGTTTTCCGCCGCACACGTCGCAGGGGACGTAGATATCGGGCAAAAAGTGCATTTCAATCTTCGTCACGCCGTCTCCCGCACAGGCCTCACAGCGTCCTCCCTCCACGTTGAAGGAGAAGCGACCTGCCGTGTACCCCTTCGCCTTCGCTTCGGGAGTCTGGGCAAACAAATCGCGGATTTCGTTAAACATCCCCGTATAGGTGGCGGGATTGGAGCGAGGGGTTCTGCCGATGGGGCTTTGGTCAATACAGACCACCTTATCCACGTACTCCAGCCCGTCGATGCCGTCGCAATCCCCCGCGATCACATGAGTGCGGTTCAGGGACGAGGCAAGGGTTTTATAAAAAATTTCGTTGATCAGACTGGATTTCCCCGATCCGGAAACGCCGGTCACGCAGGTAAACAACCCAACGGGGATGGAAACGTCAATCCCCTTCAGATTGTTTTGCCGCGCGTTACGAACCGTCAGAAAACGGTCCGATACGGGACGGGTCTTTTCGGGGACCTCAATCCGCTTTTTGCCGAAGAGGTAGTCTCCCGTAATCGAGCCTTCACATTGAGCAATTCCCGCAAATTCCCCGGAATAAACCACTTCGCCTCCGTGAATCCCGGGACCGGGCCCGATATCCACCAGCCAATCCGCAGCGCGCATGGTGTCCTCGTCGTGCTCGACTACGATCAGAGTATTCCCCAAATCACGCAATTGTTTCAACGTAGAGATCAATTTTTCGTTATCCCGTTGATGAAGTCCGATGCTGGGCTCGTCCAGAATATACAAAACGCCCGTCAGAGAGGAGCCGATCTGGGTGGCAAGTCGAATTCGCTGGGATTCACCCCCCGAAAGGGTTGCGGAAGAGCGAGCCAGAGTAAGATAACCCAAGCCGACCCGTTCCAAAAAGCCGAGGCGGGAACGGATTTCCTTTAAAATCAGATCCGCGATGGCCGCATCCCGCGGAGAAAGCTGCAGATTCTCCACGAATTTCAAACCGTCCGTTACGGAAAGATGGCAGAATTGATCTATATTCAATCCGCCCACCGTAACCGCGAGAGAAAGCTCGTTGAGGCGGGCTCCGTGACAGTCGGGGCAGGGCTTGTTACTCATTAACGCTTCGTATTCGGATTTCGCATAGGGGCTGGAAGTTGCTTTATACCGCCGCTCCAGAGTGGGAATGATCCCTTCGAATTCGGCACAACCGTACAAAAGATCCCGCACCGTTTCTTCCTTCAGCTTTGCAACGGGGGTGCTGAGCTGATCCCCGTTCCGCTTGAAGATGGTATTGACCGCTTTCAGCAAATAGGAGCTGGTGGTCAGATTCCCGAATCCCATGGCACTGATCGCCCCCTCCAGCACGTTTTTGGAAGGATCGGGGATCAAAAGCTCGGGGTCGATCCGCATCAGATGGCCGATGCCGCTGCAGGTTTTGCAGGCCCCCATGGGATTGTTGAAGGAAAACATCCGCGGCGTCAGTTCTTCTATGCCCAAATCGTGCTCGGGGCAGGAATAACGCTGAGAAAACATCCGATCCTCTTCCCCGTCGGTCACCAGAATAAGCCCTTTACTGATGCGGGAAGCGATTTCGCAGGAATCGGTCAGCCGGCGGCGGGCATCCTCCCGTACGGAAAGACGGTCCACCACGATCTCAATATTATGCTTTTTGTTTTTCTCCAAAGGAATTTCGTCCATCAGATCGCAAACGGTTCCGTCCACGCGAACGCGCACGAATCCGTTCTTGCGGTAATCGGCAAACAGTTTTGCGAATTCCCCTTTTCGGCCGCGGATAACGGGAGCCAGAATCTGAATACGGGTTCCTTCGGGATACGCAAGAATTCGGTCCACGATCTGATCCAGGGGCTGCTTTTTGATCTCAATTCCGCAAACGGGACAGTGAGGGATCCCGACACGGGCGTACAGAAGACGGAGATAATCGTAAATCTCCGTCGTCGTCCCCACGGTGGAACGGGGATTTTTCGACGTGGTTTTCTGATCGATGGAAATGGCGGGAGAAAGCCCGTCAATGCTGTCCACGTCTGGCTTTTCCATCTGGCCGAGGAACATTCGGGCGTAAGAAGAAAGAGACTCCACGTATCGCCGTTGCCCTTCCGCATAAATCGTATCGAAGGCCAAGGAGGATTTTCCCGACCCGGAAAGGCCCGTAAACACGATAAATTTGTTTCGGGGCAGGGTCAGATCCACGTTTTTCAGATTATTTTGCCGCGCACCGCGGATGATCAATTTATCAATCACGTTATTTTCCTCCTTGGATTCTGCGGATTTCATCCCGCAGCTTTGCCGCCGTTTCGAAGTCCAGTACCTTTGCGGCTTCGTTCATTTCGCGGCTCAATTTATCAATCAGGCGGCGTTTCTCGTCCTTGGAAAGAGTCTTGGGATCCACGGTTTTCACCTTTTCCGTATCTTCCTTGGATAGGGTGGTAAAGTTCATGGTACCCTCCACCTTCTTCACGATGGTCTTGGGCACGATTCCGTGCTCCGCGTTGTATTCGGCCTGAATCGAGCGACGGCGTTCGGTTTCGCGAATAGCGCCCTCCATGGCGGGGGTCACGCTGTCGCCGTACATAATTACCTTCCCCTCCGCGTTGCGGGCGGCGCGGCCGATAATCTGTATCAACGAGGTTTCGTTCCGCAAAAAACCCTGCTTGTCCGCGTCCAGAATGGCAATCAGAGAGACCTCGGGAAGGTCCAATCCTTCCCGCAAAAGGTTGATCCCGACCAGAACGTCGAAATCTCCGCTCCGCAGGTCCTTCAGAATCTGGATCCGATCCAGGGTTTCGATATCGTGATGCAGATACCGTACGCGGATATCCATCTTCGCCAGATAATCCGCCAGGGACTCCGCAAGCTTTTTCGTGACGGTCACCACGAGAACCCGTTCGTTTTTCGCAACGCGCGCGTTGATTTCGCTCAACAGATCATCAATTTGCCCCTCCGTAGGACGGACGGATATTTCGGGATCCAGAAGACCCGTAGGACGGATAATTTGTTCCACGATTTGCGAGGATTCGGTGCGTTCGAATTCCGCGGGAGTGGCGGAAACGTAAATCACCTGATTGACGCGTTCGTCGTATTCCGAAAAATTCAGAGGGCGATTGTCAAAGGCCGAGGGCAAACGGAAGCCGTAATCCACGAGACTGGTTTTTCGGGAGCGATCTCCTCCGCCCATGCCCCGCACCTGAGGCAACGTGACGTGAGACTCGTCCACGAACATGAGATAATCTTTGGGGAAATAATCAAGCAACGTATGGGGCGTAGAACCGGGGGCTCTGCCCTCCAGGATACGGGAATAGTTCTCCACGCCCTTGCAATACCCCACCTGCTTGAGGAACTCCACATCGTACATGGTACGCTCTGTAATGCGTTGTGCCTCGATCAGCTTCCCCTGCGCCGTAAACCAGGCCGCACGCTCCTCCATCTCCCGCAGAATCTCTTCGATGGCAAGATCCATTTTGTCGGGCGTAATCAAATAGTGTACCGCGGGGAAAATCGCGCGATAATCGTACCGGGCGATCAATTCCCCCGTGATGGGGTCAATTTCGGAAATCCGATCGATCTCATCGTCAAAAAACTCAATGCGAATGAGACTTTTTTCCGAATCCGCAGGAAAAACCTCCACGATATCCCCATGCACGCGGAAGGTTCCGCGGGCAATATCAAAATCGTTGCGGGTATAGTGAATGGCGGTCAATTCCCGAAGAAGGACCTCCCGATCCTTCCGCTGACCCACGCGAACCGAAACGACTTGGGAGCGGTAGGATTCCGGATCACCCAAGGCGTAAATACAGGATACGCTGGCAACGATGATCACGTCCCGCCGCTCAAACAGAGCCGAGGTGGCGGAATGACGGAGACGGTCGATCTCGTCGTTGATGCTCATGTCCTTTTCGATATAAGTGTCCGTGTGGGCAATATAGGCTTCCGGTTGGTAATAATCGTAGTAACTGACGAAATATTCCACCGCGTTATTGGGGAAAAATTCCCGGAATTCGGAGCACAACTGAGCCGCGAGGGTTTTATTGTGTGCCAGAATCAAGGTAGGACGATTCATTTGGGCGATGATATTCGCCATCGTAAAGGTCTTGCCGGAGCCGGTAACCCCGAGCAGCGTCTGCCGCTTGGAACCGTTCTTCAGACCGCGAACCAAATCTTCAATTGCTTTGGGCTGATCCCCTTTGGGCTGATAATCCGATACCAATTCAAACCGATCCAAAAAGAATGCTCCCTTCCGTCTATCGAAATTTTCTTAAACTATATTATAGCATAAAATACGATATATTAGAAGCATAAGAACAAAAATGTCAAAAAAAAATCATATCCCATCCCTCGATGCAAAAAAAGCGAAAAAAGCATATAATGGCACAGAATTTGAATGGGAGGACCAGGTTATGAACGGAAACACCATCCGCACCTTTTTGGGAGCCAATTCGTCTGTGGGGTTCTACAGTCTTTACGAGACGTTCGTGAAGGATTCCCGAACGATCGTCATCAAAGGAGGCCCGGGCAGCGGAAAAAGCGGGCTGATGAAAAAAATCGCCGTATACGCAAACAGAAAAGGGCTTTTTACGGAGTATTGCTACTGCTCCTCCGACGGGGATTCCTTGGACGGGATCCGCATTCCGGAGAAAAAGCTGTGCGTAGTAGACGGCACGTCGCCCCACTTGATTGAACCGAAATTCCCGGGGGCAAAGGACGAAATATTCTACACGGGAAGCTTCTGGGACGGAAAAAAACTCCGAAACTCCTTATCGGAGATTCAGGATCTGACCGAACGGATTCAGGGTTGCTTCCGGCGGGCCTACCGATATCTGTCTGCGGGAGGGAGCGCCGCAGAGGATCTGCGCGCAACGGTCGGAAAGAAAACCGATCGGGATAAAATGCGGGAATTTGCAAAGAAATTAATCCGTAAACACGTAAAAAAAGAAAACAGAACAAGTGTTATATATCCGCGTTTTCTTTCGGGAATCACGCCGCAAGGGATCCGCGTCAACCGAGACACCGTATACACCCTGGCGGAAAAGGTCTTTGTCCTGCACGATCCTTTCCGCGCAGGGGTTCCTTTCCTGGAAGCAATCATCGAAGGGGCCATCGAATCGGGGCAGGATCTTTTCGTCTTTTACGATCCCCTTTGCCCCACGGTACCCGAACACGTTGCCCTTCCGTCGGCCGGAGTTGCCTTCGTAACCGAAAACAAAATCCACGCCTTTGAGCCCCAAAACGCGTACCGAATTCACACGGAACGTTTCTGTACTCTTGACAAAAAAGAAAATGAACGTTTTTCCGTTGCGGAAAAATTCCTTTCCGCCTGCCTGAACGAAGCGTTGGAATCCCTGAAGCGGGAAAAGGCATATCACGACGATCTGGAGGAATTCTACGTGGAAGCGATGGATTTCAAAAAGATGAATTTAGTCACGGATAAATGGATTGAAACGATTTTTCGGAAATAATATCGAAAAAGGGCTTGACAAATCAAAAAAACCGTGATACAATACAACTGTTATATAACATTTTTTATAAGGAGGGGGATCTCCATGCCGCCTAAAGTAAAAACGTCGAGAGACGACATTATCACCGCAGCGCTGGAACTGATCCGAAAAGAAGGAGAGCAGGGATTAAACGCCCGCGCCATTGCAACGGCGTTGGGGTGCTCCACTCAACCAATCTACTTTAATTTTGATTCCATGGACACCCTGAAGGGAGAGGTGCGTAAGCAAGCGGAAGGAATTTACGAAGCCTTCGTTCAAAAGGAGACGGAAAAGGGGAAATATTCGGATTACGAGGCAAAGCAAATTGCCTATATCCGTTTTGCAAACAAAGAAAAACACTTATTTAAACTTCTGTTCCTCTGCGATCACGATTCTCCCGAGGAATCCGCAGAAGCACTGGCGGAAAACGCGCGCGTTATCCGGGAAGAAACGGGAATCTCCCCCACCGACGCCTTTTATTTCCACCTGGAAATGCAATCCTGCGTGCATGGAATTGCGACGATGCTGGCCACGAATCAGCTTTCCTGGGACGGAAAGATCGTCAGCAAACTGCTTTCTGACGTTCAACAGGGGCTTCTGACCAAATACGGGGACGGGGAAGGAATTCAATAAAAGTCAACATTCCTCACTTTTTTCGCAATTTCCTCCCTTTACAACCGCGAATAACTCTGTTATACTGTACGCGTGTTGAGTCGTTACCTACATTATACCACGCAAAAAGTACATTGCAATTGCTTTTCTTGGCGAATGAGTTTGCATTTTTCGTCAAAATAATAAAAAGGAAATAAAAACATGAACAAAACGACAATCGGTCAAGTCTCTAACGGATCGCAAAGCAAACGATTCAAACTTTACGGCTGGTTAATGCTGTTAAGCTTCGGCATTACATATCTGTTTTTCTACAACGGCCGACAGAACATCAACCTGGTCATGAGCGAGATGGCGGAAGATTTCGGATCCTCCACCGCCGCCCTCGGAGTAGTCTCCTCCGCCCTCTTCTGGTGCTACGCCTTCGGACAGCTGATCAACGGACGTCTGGGCGCTTATTTCGGATACAAGCGGTTTATGATGGTTGGGATCGTCGCTTCGGCAGTCATCAACGTGGTCATCTCCTTCCAACATTCCATCCCCGTAATTGCCATACTGTGGGGCTTGAACGGATTTTTCCAATCTATGGTCTGGGCAAACGGTCTGGGCGTGCTTAACAAATGGTGGCCGAAAAAGAACCGCGGATTTGCAACGGGTCTGACCACGGCATTCTCGGGCATGGCGCAGGTGGTTACGTATCTGACCGTCCTCCTTTGCCTTGACTGGAATCCCGAATGGGGCTGGCGTGCCGCCTTCCGTTATCCCATGATCCCCATGCTGGTTATGCTCATTGCGTTTTTCTTTTTCTTCAAAGAGAAACCCGAAGACGTGGGGCTGGAACCCCTCAACGAAAGCGATCCCAACGCTGCCGCCCTGGAAGCCGCGGTCCAAAAGAACGGGTATCTTTATCCTTACAAAGTTCTGTTTTCCGAACCGAAGGTTTGGTTGTTCTGTCTGATTTCCGCCATTGCCGGCGTGGGCCGTTACGGTCTTCTGACCTGGATTCCCACGTATTTTACGGAACAACTGGGGCTTTCCATTAAAAACGGAATTCTAAGTTCCATCCTTCTCCCCCTCGGGCAGGCTTGTGCCATGTTCCTCTTCCCTTTGATCACGGACAAATTGCTGAAGGGCAAACGGGAGCCCATGCTGATCATCGCATCCTGCGTCACAATCATCGGGATGGTGGCATTCCCCTTCATTCAGAGCCAACCTCTTGCCTCGGGAATGTTGTTCCTCCTCGGCGTGTTTGCCATGGTCACGGGCGTAATCTGGGCCATTGCGGGGGATATCGGAGGAAAAGCGCTTTCCTCCACCGTCGTAGGGATCTTCGACTGGGCTGTTTATATGGGGGCTGCCATCCAGGCCTCGGTCTTCGGATTCGTCAAGGACCTCTTCGGCTGGCCTGCAATCTTCATCACCATCGGAGCTTTGTACATCATTCTGATCGTGCTGACGATGATTGCAAAGAACATGAAAACGAAAAACATCTGATTCCGCAAAGAAAAGTTAACAACGGCAAAAGCGAGGTGAACATCACCTCGCTTCGTCTATGATAAATTCTTTATTTTAAATTTCGTGCAGTATAATTCTCCAATGATTACAAATAATAACAGCACAATTTGTCATTCAAGGAGAAGTGAATATATGAAAGCAACGGGTATCGTCAGGAGGATTGACGATTTGGGGCGGATCGTTATTCCCAAAGAAATTCGCAAAACCATGCACATCCGCGAAGGAGCACAGTTGGAAATCTTCACGGATAACAGTGGAGGCGTGATCTTCAAGAAATATTCCCCCATCGGAGAGTTGGACGAATCGGCGGCAGATTATGCGGAAACCGTAGCCAGGATCACGGGAAACACCGTGGCGGTGGTGGATCGGGATTCGGTGGTTGCCGCGGCCGGTCCCGCAAAACGGGAACTGCAGAACAAGCAGGTTTCCAAGGACGCACAAACCCTGATCGAAGGGAGAAAGCAGTACGTCTACCGCATCGGCGAAGATCGGAAGCCTCTTTGCCAAGACCTGGAAAAGGCCTATGCCGGCGTAGTAAATCCAATTCTGCTGGAGGGAGACGCCATCGGCGCGCTGGTCATGCTGATTCCCGAAATGGGGAACGCCCCCAGTGACGCGGATACGAAGGTCCTTTCCGCCGCCGCACAGATCTTAAGCAAGCAAATCGAAACCTGACGAAAAACGCTCACGGAACCTGCCGTGAGCGTTTTTTATCCGAAAACGACTTGACAAAACGGAAAAAAACGGGTATACTGTATTCGTATTAAAAAAGGAGTCTCCCCGTTCCATGGAAATCAAGCTTTCGGATCACTTTACATACAAACGGTTGCTACGGTTCACATTTCCCGCAATGGTCATGATGGTGTTCACCTCCCTCTACGGTGTGGTGGACGGCTTTTTCGTGGCAAATTATGCCGGAAAAACCGCCTTGGCAGCCATCAACTTCGTCTATCCGATTCTGAACATTCTTGCCATCTTCGGGTATATGTTCGGAACGGGCGGAAGCGCACTGGTTGCAAAAACCCTGGGGGAAGAAAAGCGAGAAAAGGCCAATCAACTCTTCTCTTTGTTCGTATACGTTTGCACGGCTCTGGGGATTCTGTTTTCGGTCCTGGGCGTCTTTTTGCTCCGCCCCTTGATGGAAACCCTGGGCGCGGAAGGAGAAATGCTGAACGAAGCGTATCTGTACGGGAATATTCTGCTGATTTCGCTCCCCTTCTGGAATCTGCAGTTTCTGTTCCAGATCTTTTTTGCAACGGCAGAAAAGCCGAAACTCGGACTTCTCGTTACCCTGCTGGCGGGTGGGATCAACATGACCCTTGACGCGTTGTTCGTGGCGGGATTCGGCTGGGGACTGGTGGGGGCCGCCATCGCAACGGCTCTCAGCCAGTTTGCGGGAGGCGCGTTGCCGCTGATCTTCTTTTTCCGAAAAAACAAAACGCCCCTCCGTCTCGGAAAAACGAATTGGGATTCCAAAGCGCTGTTGCGAGGCTTTTCAAACGGCTTATCCGAGCTGGTCTCGGGCATTTCCGGATCTTTGGTCGGGATTCTTTACAACACACAACTGCTTCATTATGCGGGAGAGGACGGCGTTGCGGCGTACAGTATCATGATGTACGTATCCTTCGTCTTCATCGGGATTTTCTTTGGATACGCAAACGGATCCGCACCGATTATCGGATATCATTACGGAGCAAAGAATCACGAAGAATTACGCAATCTGTTCCGAAAAAGCGCGGTCTTGAACGGACTTGCTTCCCTCGGGATGTTCCTCAGCGCCTTTTTGCTTTCCGTGCCTTTATCCTGGATTTTCTCGGGGCAAGATCCTGTATTGTACGAAATGACCCTGCACGGATTTCGAATCTACGCCTTTTCGTTTTTGTTCTCCGGAACGGCAATTCTCGGATCCTCCTTCTTCACGGCACTTAACAACGGTCCCGTATCCGCCGCAATCTCCTTTTTACGCACGGTAGTGTTTCAGGTGGCCTGCGTACTGTTGTTCCCCACGTTCTGGGGCCTCTCCGGGATCTGGCTTTCCGTTGTGGTGGCGGAATTCCTTGCGGCGGCCGTAGCTATCCTGTTTCTGCTCGGAAACCGAAAAAAATACCGTTATTAAGACGAGGAATTTTATGAAAAAGAAATTTCGCGTAGTCATTATAGCAGACCGCGGCAAAGGCGAATACATTGCAAAGGTTATGCGCCTTGCCTTCGGGCGGGAAAACGTAATGGAATCGCCCCGCCCCGAAGACCTTTACGGAATGGTGAAGCTACTGAACCCCACGACCGTAATCCTTTCTCCCTTTTTGTTTTACAGACACAATCTTCAAGCCGAAGATATCAACGCCTTTCGGAAAAGATGGAAATTCCGGGTGCTGACCTTATACGAAACAGAGGATGCGCTGAAATATCGGGAATTTTATAAGGATTTAAAGCCCGCAAAGGAATACGTGGCACCGACGGAATATCTGACCATGGCTTTGGAAATTCCCAAACTTTGCACCACGGTCTATCAACCGCGAAAACGGCCCCTTCAAGCAAAAACGCAGGAATCCATCCATCGGATTCTTGAAAGTTGCGGCTTCCACCTCAACATGAAGGGCGCAGAGTTCCTGCAACACGCCCTGCTTCGGATGTATTTTGATCCGTCCTTACACAACAACGGAGGCGCTGCGACGCTTTACCGCGAAATTGCAGAAAAGAAGAACACCACGCCTCGCATCGTACAGCGTTCCATCCAGCGTTTTCTGGAAACCTCCTTGACGGCAAAAAGCGAAGAGGAATTGCGAAAAGCTTTGAAAATTCCGGATTTTTACAACTTTTCACCCGTTAACTTCGGACACTTTACCCAACTTTTCAACACCTATTTTACCATCCTGCACGGAGACCCTGCACAAATTCTGAAACAACCTAAAAAAAGGGAGATCAACTGATCTCCCTCAATTTTTCTTTTAATACGCCTAAAATTTTCTTTTCCAGACGGGATATGTAGGATTGAGAAATTCCCATCAGATCGGCAACCTCTTTTTGCGTATAGGGGCGTTGTCCCGTAAATCCGTAACGTAATTCGATGATTTTGCGGGATCGGGGAGAAAGTCTGCTGACTTCGGTTTTCAGAAACGCCACCTCGTCCTCCCGCTCAAGCTCCCGTCCGACCTCGTCCCCTCCCGAATCAAGAACGTCGCAGAGAAGTAACTCGTTGCCGTCCCAGTCCACGTTCAGAGGCTCTTCGATGGAGACCTCGTTGCGCAGGTTTCCCGTTTTGCGCAGATACATCAGTATTTCGTTTTCAATGCAACGGGAGGCGTAGGTTGCCAATTTAATGTTCTTGCCGGGACAGTAAGTATTAACTGCTTTGATCAGCCCGATGGTGCCGATGGAGATCAGATCTTCGATAGAGCAGGACAAGGTCGAAACCTCAAATTTACGGGCAATATACACGACCAGGCGCAGATTATGCTCAATCAACACGTCGCGGGAAGCGGAATCCCCCGTAATCAGACGGGACAGGTGAAGCTGCTCTTCCTCTGCAGTAAGGGGGGAGGGCAACACGTCGCTGCCGTTGATATAAAAACAATCGCCCTCGCTCCCGTCTCCCCATAAAAACCGAAGCAGGTTGGACCATAAAAATTTGATTCGCATCACTCATTCTCCTTCCGAAAGTGTAGGACCGATTATCCCGCAAAAGCGACCGCACCCGTCCAGACAGCGGGGCGTCACCGCAACGATTCCGTCCCGCGGAATTCCGTCCACGAAAAAAGCCTCCGGCAGAAAGGCGGACAACATCTCCCCCGTGCCCGAAATTCCGTGAATCGGGATGACCCTTGCCCGCGTTGCAAACCGTTGTGCAAAGCCATAGGATAACGGTTCGGGAAAAGACGCCCCGAAGGCCCGACGCAGAGCGGAATATTCCAAAATCGCAACGGGCAGTCCGCTGACAGGGTCGGTCAGAAAATTTCCGCTGTCCCCGTAACACCGAAAGGTTTTTGCACATCCATCCAAGATGACGGTACATTGAAAAATTTTCTTTTCTCCGATTCTGCGGGATCGAAACCGCAACAACGAAAACAACGCGCAAAAAGAGGCAAAAGCCCCGAAAAGCCCCTCAAAAAAAGAAACGGTAAAATATCCCCCCGCCGACAAAAATACCAAGGAAAACGCAGAAATCGTCCCACAAAACAACAAGGTAAGGGCAAAACGAACGCATCCTATTATAACGTAGAAGAGAACGTTTCGGACCGTTCCGCGCAAATTCTTTCCCCGCAAAAACAAAAAACACCCTATCAGCGAGAAAAAAAGAATCGTCAAAGCGTGGATTTCGGGCAGGACGGACAAAGCACTGCAAAGAGCAGAAAAAAGCAAAAACAGAATCTGAGACCAACGAGGGCGGGACAAAGGGTGAAATTTCAGATACAGATATAAGTTCCCTCCGTGAAGGGCAAGCCCCATGAAAAAGGCCAGATCCGGATAAACGACCATGCTTTTCCCTCCCACCAACATTATACCGCACGCAGGCGGAATAATTTGTCAAACGGGAGACGTCATTTTGAAAAAGAATCTCGACGGATTTTGCACGAAAAAAAACGGCACCCGATTTTGGGTGCCGTTTAAAAGAACGTTCGTTTATTTTGCGTATTCAATGGCGCGGTTTTCACGGATCACGTGAACCTTGATCTGACCGGGATATTCCAACTCGCTTTCGATGCGCTTTGCAATATCGCGGGCAAGGATGACCATATCGTCATCGTTAATGTCTTCGGGACGGACCATCACGCGGATTTCGCGGCCGGCCTGGATCGCGTAGGTGCGTTCCACTCCCTTGAAATCGTTGGCAATGCCTTCCAGTTTTTCCAGACGCTTGATATAATTTTCAATATCTTCGCGGCGGGCACCGGGACGGGCTGCGGAAATGGCGTCCGCGGCCTGAACGATGGCGGCGAGAACCGTCTTGGCTTCCACGTCGCCGTGGTGAGCCTCGATGGCGTGAACGATATTTTCGTGTTCCTTATACTTACGGGCAAGATCCACACCGATGGAGATGTGAGATCCTTCGGTTTCCTGGTCAACGGACTTACCGATATCGTGCAGAAGACCTGCGCGCTTGGCAGAGTTGATATCAACCTTCAACTCACCTGCAAGAATTCCGGAAAGATGGGAAACCTCGATGGCGTGATTCAACACGTTCTGACCGAAGGACGTGCGATAGTGCAGGCGTCCCAGAAGGCGAACCAGCTCGGGATGAAGACCGTGAACGTTGGTTTCGAAGATGGCGCGTTCGCCTTCCTTCTTGATAACCTGATCCACTTCTTTACGCGCCTTTTCCACCATATCACCGACGCGGGTGGGGTGAATACGACCGTCCTGAATCAATCGCTCCAGGGCGATGCGGGCGATTTCGCGACGAACCATATCAAAGCTGGAAAGGGTAATGGTCTCAGGCGTATCGTCAATAATCAAGTCGACCCCCGTGAGATTTTCCAAAGCACGGATATTACGGCCTTCCCGACCGATAATACGGCCCTTCATTTCGTCGTTGGGCAGAGTCACCACGGAGACGGTGGCTTCAGACACGTGGTCGGACGCACACTTCTGAATAGCGCGGGAGATCAGCTCGCGGGCACGGACCTCAGCCTCTTCCTTCGTGCGGGCTTCCATATCCTTGATCATGGCGGCGGATTCGTGCTTCAGATCGTTCTGCAGGGATTCCAACAAATAGGCACGAGCCTGGTCTGCGGTCATCAGAGAGATCTGCTCCAGCATTTTCCGCTGTTCTTCGATGACTTCGGTCTTCTGCACTTCCAGTGCTTCCAACTTTTTCATCTGACGTTCCATATTCTCTTCTTTGGTTGCATAAGAAGCCTCACGCTTGTCAAGGGTGGCTTCCTTCTGAACCAGACGGTTTTCCATCCGCTGAAGCTCTCCGCGGCGTTCACGGATTTCTTTCTCTGCCTCGGTGCGACTTCTGTGGATATCTTCCTTTGCTTCAAGCAAGGCTTCTTTGGACTTGGTTTCTGCGGTTTTGATGGCATCATTAACGATATTCTTGGCTTTTTCTTCTGCGGAGCCGATGGCGGCTTCGCCGATCTTCTTACGATAGACGATTCCAACAAGGATTCCAAGGGGAACAGCAATGACGACACCAATCACCGCACCGATAACGTACGGGATCATGATGTACCTCCTAATTTTTATCTGTATCGAAAATTCAAAGAATTTAACACATACATATATATTTTATATTATTTTAATCACTTTGTCAAGATTGTTTGCCATAAAATAACGGTTTTGTCACAATTCGGAAAGAAGTGCACGGAAAAAGGAATTCGAAATCTTTTCGGAACGGAGGAAAAAGTACTTGCAATTCCACGAAAAATATGATATAATGAATTCACACAGAACACACGACGTCCCGCAGAAAGGAGTTTCCCATGAAAGAAAACAACCGCCCCGATGCCCGATCCTTTTTTACAAAGCACAAATCCGATCTGTTTTTCGCCGCTCTGGCGTTGATTTTAGTGACCGTCATGACCGTCTTTCTCTTCCGCTACTTAAGTCTGAGCAATCAGAGCAAGACCCATCCCGAGGAATACGGAACCCTTGCACAGGACCTCAACGATGCGAAAATGAAAAAGAACGAATTGGAATCCAACGTAAAGTCCGTCAACCGCGAATTGGAAGAACTGAACAAGCAGTTGTCGGCTTTAAGCGGAAATTGAGGTGAACCATGAGACTGATCAGTATTTTCATCTCCTTTGCCGCGGCTCTGATCACGGTTTTGCTGGCTTTCGGATGCTACAAAGAGCAGGTAGCACTGGATAACAACGGCGGAATGGAAGACACCCGCCAACGTATTGAACAGTACCGCAGAGAAATTGAAACGCTGGAAGCGCAACTGAAAGCCCTGGAAAATCAAAAACAGGAAGCTGCGGACCGGTTGGCCCTGTTGCAAAGCAAAGAGAACTACAAAACGGAACCCACCACCTTTCTGACCTTTGACGGCGGATTTACGGCGAACACCGTAGAAATCGTTAAAATTCTGGACAAATACGAACTGAAGGGAACCTTCTTCATCATCGGGGAAACCCTGGAAAACAGTAAAACCATGCGGGAAGCGCTGAAGTCCGCGGCGGAATCCGGCCACAAAATCGGAATCCGTTCCTATAAAAACAGCGTTTCCACGATGTATAAGGACGAAGAAGCCTATTTTGAAGACCTCTACGCCTGCCGCGATCTGATCAAGGAAATCACGGGACAGGATGCGGTGTTGGTGCGGATGCCCGGCGGCACGGGTACGGCAGATATCCGCTTCAAGAAAAACACGGGAAGCGACGAGACGCTGCAGAAGGTGCTGACCCGACTGGAAGCCGAAGGATTCATGGTCAACGACTGGACGGTGAACAGCCAGGACACGGACAGCGATCTTTCTGCGGAGGACGTGGTTACCAACACGTTGTATTATTCCAAAAAGTACCTTACCACCACGTATAAGACCAATCTGATTCTGTTTACGGACACAAAGAAGACGGTCAGTTCGCTGCCCGGAATTATTGACGGGTTGAAAACGCAGGGATATTCCTTCTCGGGACTTCCCACGGCGATTACCATCACGCGACAAAGATAAGGAGACGAATCATGCATAAACCCGAAGCACAGGAAGAAAATAAGAGGGTCTTCGTGGATCTTCTGAAATCCACCCAGCGGAAGGGTATCGATCTTCTGTTGGAATATCTGGAGACCAAAACCGATTTCTATTCTGCCCCCGCCTCCACCCGCTATCATAACAACTGCGTGGGAGGACTTTTGGCGCACACGCTGAACGTGTACGAAAATTTCAAAAATCTTCTCGCGTTGCGGGGAATCGAAATGGCGGAGGAAAGCGTTGTCATCGTGGCGCTCCTGCACGATATCTGCAAATGTAATTATTACGTTCTGGAGCAGCGAAATAAAAAGATCAACGGAAAATGGGAGCAGGTTTCGGTCTGGTCCAACACGAAGTCCGTATCCCCGCCTCTCCCCCATTCCTACCGCTCCATCCGCATGATTCAGCAATTCTTCCGTCTGACTCCCCAAGAAGAACTTTGCATCTATTATCACATGGGGCCCTACGGCGGAGAAGACTACGAATATCGGGGATTGCTACAAAAGGTGAACACCGATTACCCCGAATCACTCCTCTTCTACACTGCAGATCTTTTCTCCACCTATCTGGACGAAGAAACCTTTGAATAACAATCTGCCGCTTCACAGTTTCGTTTCAATTATGTTACATTTTCGCCGTTGACAAACGATGGAAATTGTAGTATAATGGTCAAGCCGACAAAATGAAGCGGCAAGCAAATGGCGGAATAGCTCAGTTGGCTAGAGCAAACGGTTCATACCCGTTAGGTCGCCGGTTCAAATCCAGCTTCCGCTACCAGACGGCCCGTTGGTCAAGTGGTTAAGACACGGCCCTTTCACGGCTGTAACAGGAGTTCGACTCTCCTACGGGTCACCAAATAAAAACATCCGAACTTGGTTCGGATGTTTTTTTCTTTTTACCGAAAAAAGCCCGTTACGTCGAAAAAATTTGATTTCTCCTTGACGAATCGACAAAACTATGCTATAATTGATGTATATCCCGTTATTTCGGAGGTTTTTATGAAACGGATTTCTGCTCTTTTTCTTATATTTATTCTTCTTTGTCTTTGCGTTGGCTGCTCCGAAAACACAACCGAAGAGCCGCAAACGGTTTTTTCTCCGGAGGCGTTGGAGATTCTCAGCGACTTTGATCAAAAAACCGATTGGGACAACACCGCAACGAAAATCGGCCTTGACGATGGGGAAATCACCGTGGAAGGCGAAGGAGCTGTTGCGGATGAGAACACGGTTACCATTTCGGCGGAAGGAACTTACATTCTTTCGGGTACCTTGAGCAACGGCACCGTTGTAATCGACGCGGCGAAAACCGATAAAATCCATCTGATCTTCAACGGCGTGCGGATCTCAAGCAAAACGACGGCACCCGTTGCGATTTTCAGCGCCGACAAAGTGGTTATCACGTTGGCGGAAGGATCCGAAAACACGCTTTCGGACATTACCCGCCCCTACCGTGCCGAAAACGAAGACGAAGTTGCCAGCGCCTGCCTTTACGCGGAAGACGATTTGACGGTGAACGGCACGGGTAGCCTTGCCGTTGAGGCCGCAAACAACGGGATCGGCGGTAAAAACGACGTCCGGATCTGCGGCGGAACCGTTCAAATCAACGCCGTCAACAACGGATTAAAAGGCAAAGACAGCGTCGTGATTGCCGGCGGAACCCTCTCGGTTCGAGCGGGAAAAGACGGCATCAAATCCGATAACGAAACCGAAGAAGGACGAGGGACCGTTCATATTTGCGGCGGAGAAACCTCCGTAACCGCAAAAGACGACGGGATTCAGGCCTTTACCGAGATCAAGATCACCAGCGGCGACGTCCACATTCAAGCGGAAGATAAAAAGCTGAACTGCGACGGAGAAATCGTACTCAACGAAGGATATCATTTCGATTAAATTATCACCATTGAAAAAAGCCACCGAAATTCGGTGGCTTTTTTACATTCCTCTGTCAAGAGCAGAGAACTATACAAGTCGCTATAAATTCAATTAACTTCGAACTGTTTCACAGAGGGAAAGGTGCTGTAGCGATCGTATCCGTATACAGAGCTATCGTCAAACCGTGCAAGGGTACTGCACGTTTCGTCGCTGATTCTTGTCCACAAATCCCCTTGAATATCGTATCGGTACGTACCGTTTATTTCGCTGTTTTTCAGTGGCCAAAATTTCGCATCTACCCATTGGCGTGAAACGTACAGACCATCCATACCCGCGGAAACAGCCATAATTACCATATGGTTCGCTTCGGTTTCGTAAATCCGTCGCATTTCACCCGTTTTGTAAAAGTACAAATCCAAGGTATGACTGCCGATCCGTAACGCGTAATCGGTTGTATACAGATATGAAAATTCCAATTCCGTTTTTTCGTTGGGCCACGGAATTGCGTTGTTCGTCAATAACTGGGGAACATTTGTTTTTTCATAAAAAAGCTGGTATATACCGTCTCCGTTCCGATACACGATGCCGTCCTCGTACGAAGCTAATATTTCATGGAAAGACACCACTTTTTGAGGTTCGGTTTCTGTAATTTTGGCGGCATATAACGCAGTTTCATCGGTAAGATACACCTGATCCCCGTGATATCCAACGCAAGTCCCCGACCATAATTCTACCAAATTTTCGTCTTCGGTGTTCATCAAATAAAGCGTGTCTTTGACTTGAACGAGCATCGTTTCGTCATCAAGAACAAGAAACCGTTTATAGTTTTTCGGAATTTCGGCAAAGGTACGGATCACGTTGTTTTTTACAACCCGAACAACGACCTTATCACCACGGTCTTCCGCAAAATATAGCAGGTTATCTCGCACGTAAAAAGAATTTTCTTCCATAGACGGAAAAGACGATTGATTCCGTGCGTAGGTAAGAGAAAGATTATCGGGAGTATACAGATAACAACAATTAAAAAACCACAAAGCAAACAATGCCGCTCCCAGTAGCAGACCGCAAAACAGCGTGATATGCCACCCTTTTAATTTTCGCATTTTGTTATCCTCCTTAAACCGAAACTGCGGTTCCGCCCCGAATGTCTTCCGTTATTTTAAAGCGTCCGCCAAAGGAGTTACGTCAACGGGGGGATAGAGTTCGTCGTAATCGGGACCGAGGAAACAGCCGAAGGTGGCAACGTCGCGGAAGCCGAGGGCTTTATACTGCTCAATATCCTTCCGCATCCCCGCCTCGTCCAGATGAAATTCCTGAGGAGGTTTTTTCCACTTGGAGAAGAGGGAATTATCGTACCAATATTCCAGAACCTTGGCGTCTTCTTTTCCGAACCGTTCCATCAAAGGAGCGATCATCGCCTGTTCCCGTGCAATTCTCTCTGCGGCGTCCTCGGAATTTGCCACGTATTTTTCCATGGGTGCGTATTCCAGGAAAATATCGGGGTGCGCCTCGATCTTTTCGGGGAGAGCGAGACTGTCAAAATAAGCAAGATACGCCATTTTTGCATCGGGGATATGCTTTTTGATCTCGGTCAGCATGGCGTTGAGCACCAAAAGCTGCTGATCGGAGGGGGAAAGATCCCGACAGTTGGGGCAATGACAATGCACGCTTTTTCCGTCGTCCATCCAGAAATAGAACCGATTGCCGCTGCGGTAAAGGGCCAGGGCCAGGTCCGCCGCCCGTTTTGCCACGTAATCCATGGCTTCGGGATTGGTCACGCAGAAGTTCCAATCGGCAGAGCGTTCTCCGTCCGCGTTTACACGGAAAAATTCGGGATGGGTTTCGAACAGATCGCGGGGAAGCAGGTATCCTGCCGCGTGGATTTCGTATTCGATCTCAAGCCCGCGTTCTGCCGCGCAATCGAGAAGAGCCCGATATTCGGGAGTCTTTAGGGATTCCAGCATGCTTTCAATGGACTTGACGGCGTGTTTACCGCCCCAAGGATGGATTCCCAGGGCGGAAATTCCCGCATCGGCCATACGGTCGATCCAGGCTTTGGTTAACTCTTCGGGATGAATCAGAATCTGACTTCTCATAATAAGCTCCTTTATTTTTGATCTGCGGGATATACGATTCCCACAGACTTACGTACTGCATCCAAAATACGGAACGCGTTGAAAAATGCGGTTCCGTCGGTTTCGTCCCTCCGTGCCAAGGCGTCGGCGAAGGCCTCGCATTCGTAGACCATATCGTTCTTCTCCGTGTACGGCGCATAGGCTTTGTACGCACCCGAACGGAAGAAAATTTCAATTTTGCGGGGGGTGGAAATGGCGTCAATCACCATCGTACCCTCTTCCCCCTGAATCTCGCAGGCGCGGCTTGCGGTGGAAATTTTCGAATAATTCAGCGTGACGAGGAATCCGTCGTAGGTCATAACCGTACAGCCAACACCGTCCACGCCCCCGTCCACGGGAATCCCGAAACCCGAAACGGATTCGGGAACGCCAAACAGTTCCAGAGCAGGATAAAGACAGTATACGCCCAGATCCAGCAGCGCTCCGTTGGAAAACTCCGCCTTGAAGGTGTTCACGTCTTCCCCGCGCTTGTGGGCATCGTAACGGCTGGAATACTTGGAAAAATCAAAGCGGACGTTGCGAATGGGACCCAAATCGGCAAGATGCTCTTTCATCAAAGAATAGGCCGGCATCCAACGGGATTTATATGCCTCGGCAAGATAAGTACCGTTGCGTTTTGCACAGGCAACCATAGCCTCTACCTCACGAAGATTGGAGGCCAACGGTTTTTCGCACAGAACCGGAATCTTGCGTTCCAGGAAAAACAAAGTCTGTTCACAATGCAACGCGTTCGGAGACGCAATATATACGGCATCTACTTCCTTTGCAAGATCTTCAAGGGTCGAGCAAACACAAGGGATACGGTGTTTTTTCGCAAAGGTCTCCCCCTTCGTCTTGCTGCGGGAATAAATCGCTTTGGGTAGCGTTTTGGGGCACTGAGTCAGGGCCTGCGCCATCTTCTCCGCAATCTCCGAGGTTCCGATCAAGCCGAATCGAATTCGGTTCATGATTTCCATCTCCTTGCAGTTCATCCATCGTATCGGCACACCGAACCTCACGAATCCAGCCGCGACAAAGCCAAATCAAGCCACCGGCACAAAAGACCGCAAGAAAGCATTGCACCCAAAGAGGAATCGAAAAAAACGATAGAACCAGCCCAAAAGCGGCTCCCACGGAGCAAAAAACGGCGTAATATCGCAAAAACATCATTTCCGCAAAGGCAAGCAACACGGTCAGACACAGCCATACGAGGGATAAATTTTCGGTTAAAACATCCATAAAGACAACCTCCTCACGACCAGAATATGCCCGTCCCGCGGAAGGTATGTCTCATTATAACATAGAACAAATAAAATGTCAAGACAGAACCGCAACGCATAAAATGGATTGAGCCGAAAAGGCTACTACGAGTTGAAAAAGAGGGATTTTTATGAGTACGAGATGTCTCGGCGTACGGTCGGTGACTTACGCGCAGAAAGCCAGAGATGTCCTGACCGCAAACGGCGTTGCCTGCCGAATCCTGCGTCAGAACCGAATTTCGGGATGCGGGTGGTGCGTTGCCCTGTCCGCCGCAAGCATACCGAAGGCAGAGGCTCTGTTGCGGGAAAACGGCGTAAAAACCACGGGAGAATATTATGATCTATCTTGATAACGCGGCCTCGTCCCACCCGAAACCCTTGGAAGTTCTCCGTGCCGTATCCCGTCAACTGCGGGAAAACGGCGCAAATCCCGGTCGAAGCGGGCACAGAATGTCCGCAGACGCCTCGGAAACGGTTTATCGCACGCGGGCCCTTTTGGCGCAAGAATTCGGAACGGACCCGGAAACGGTATTGTTCACGCAAAACACGACGGATGCAATCAACCGTGCCCTCAAAGGGCTTTTGCAAAAGGGAGATCACGTGGTGATTTCCGATCTGGAACACAACTCCGTCTTGCGTCCCTTGGTTGCGTTGCGCGAAAAAGGGATTGAATTCGACGTGGCGCAAACAACCGAAAACGAAGAGGAAACCGTAAACAATTTTCAACAAAAAATAAAATCAAACACCAAATTGATATTCTGCACCCACGCCTCCAACGTGACGGGACAGATTCTTCCCGTTCACGCCGTCGGAGCCCTTTGTCGCCGTTACGGGATCCTCTTCGGCGTGGACGGAGCGCAGACCGCAGGCGTTGAGTCCTACGATCTCAAACGAGACCCGATCGACCTTCTTTGCATTCCCGGTCATAAGGGATTGTTAGGCCCGCAAGGGACGGGCGCGTTGATTTTATCGAGGCCATTGGATTTACTCCCCATAACGGAGGGAGGCACGGGGACGGACTCTTTGCTGGAAGCGCAACCGAAGATCTTCCCCGAGGGATACGAAAGCGGTACGCTGAACACTCCGGGCATTGCGGGGCTTGGCGAGGGGGTGCGGTTTATCCGAAAATACCGGGAAGCGATCCGGCGGCACGAAGGAAACCTCCGAAACCTGTTTTTGTCCGAAATGGAAACAATTCCACAATTCTGCATCTTGTCGCCCGTCGGGGAAAGCGTCGGCACCGTTGCAATCAATCATATCTCCTCACACTCGGAAGAACTCTGCCGTTTTCTGGATCAGTCGGGATTCTGTACCCGCGGTGGGTATCATTGCTCGGCTCTGGCGCACAAAAAACTCAAAACCGAGGCGCAAGGGGCCTTACGGATCAGCTTCGGATACCGAAATACGGAACAGGACGTGCACGAATGTATAAGAATTTTGAAGATTTATCAAAATAATTGTGTACGTACTTGATTTTTTCCCGGTTTACTGGTAAAATGAAATTGTATAATATCTATATAGATTATTTGGGTGAACTTGCGAAGAGCACGTTCGCCGCTTCATAAATCAGAAAATCGGGGGACGTCGTTATGCTGGAATTTTTCCGATCCATCGGGGACTTTATCGTAACCACGGTGCAGAATTTCATGTGGCAAGATCTGATCGACATAGCTTTCGTGGCGATCATCATCTACTACGTGCTGAAATTCATCCGTGATACGCGGGCTGCACAGCTTTTGAAGGGAATCATTCTTCTGATCGTCTTCTTCCAGGTTGCAAAATTTCTCAATCTGGAGGCCACGTCCTTTATCCTGAACAGCACCCTGGAATTCGGGCTTTTGGCCATTCTGATCGTATTCCAACCGGAGCTTCGAAGCCTTCTGGAGCGCATCGGACGGACGGGAAAAGGAAAAGGTCTTCCCTTCTTTGCCACGGAGAAGAAGCAGTCCGACGGGGAAATTGACGATAACATCAACAACATTGTGGACGCCGTAACGAATATGTCCGCAACGAAAACCGGCGCACTGATCGTGATTGAACGCAACACGAAGTTGGGCGAAGTGATCAATACGGGAACGAAAGTGGACTCCGCCGTGGTTTGCGACGTAATCCTGAACATTTTCTATCCGAAAGCTCCTCTGCACGACGGTGCCGCAATCCTGCGGGACGGCCGTATCGTTGCCGCCGGATGCTTCCTCCCTCTGACCACGAAGAAATTCGACAATGATCTTGGAACCCGACACAGAGCGGGAATCGGGGTCAGTGAAATCTCCGACTCGGTAGTTATTCTCGTCTCGGAAGAAACCGGAATCATCTCGGTAGCACAGGAAGGAAACCTTACTCGCCGCCTGACACCCGCCGCCCTGAAAGCGTTACTGCAAAAGGAACTGAAACCCGACGAGAAAAAGGAAAAGCCCACCTTGCAAAATCTGTGGAAAGGACGGAACAAACAATGAGCGAAAAGAAAAATCTTGCAACCCGCGTTTCCGCATTGCTTCGCAAAAACAGTTTCCTGAAGATCCTTTCCGTTCTTTTGGCGGTGATTTTCTGGATCTATATCCTTTACGTTCTGAACCCCGTAAACGATAAGGAGTTTAACCGTATTTCCGTCGACCTTGCTTACGAAGGCTCCATCCCGGAACGAAACGGACTGATGCACCTTCTGTCTGACACGAACCTGTCCATCTACGTAAAGGTTTCCGGCTCCCGTTCGGAACTGATGAACGTTTCCGAAGCGGACATTCGGGCCACGCTGAACCTGAATCCCATCACGAGAGAAGGAACTCACAGTGTTGCGGTTTCGGTCAGCACGGGAAACAAAGATCTGAAAATCGTAGATTACGATCCAAAAAACTTCACCATTGAATTTGCCTCGGTTTCCAGCAGAACCATTCCCGTGGACTTGCAGGCATCGGGATCGCTTCCCGACGGATATTTTATCGAGCAATCCGGCATCTCCCCCACGGAAATTACCGTTACGGGTCCCGCAACCACGGTAGCGTCCATTGATAAGGCCTACGTATCGGTCCCCTTAACCAACGTAAAAGAAAACATTTCGGGCGAATTCGATATTTCGCTGGTAAACAAAAACGGGGAAAACGTGGACCGTAGGTTCCTAACCATTGCAAACGACGTGAAAAAGGCAGAAGCAAATCTTACGGTTCAATACCGCAAAGACATGGAAGCCACGGTGAACGTCATCAATTCCTCCGGAGGCAACGAGTCCGATTATATCACAGTCACCCTGGACACCCAGACCATTCAAGGAACGGGAAACGAAAAGGAACTGGCGGGCATTGAAAAATTCTCCGTGGGCACCATCGACACGTCCACCATCAAGGAAAGCGGAACCGTTACGCTGACCCTGCCCCAAAAGGAAGGTGTCGTGCTCAACAAAGAGCAGGTTATAGCCACCGTTGAAGTTGCGCCGGAAACGGGAACGAAAGAAATTCTGTTCAAGGCCACCGACATTACGATCAACAATATGCCCCAGGGAACGGTGGGAGAGGTTACCGCCTCTGCCCGTATTCGGATCCGCGCCAAGACGTCGGATCTGGAACTGCTGACGTCGGAAACGCTGAAATGTCAGGTAGATTATACCGACCGCACGGACGATGGATCCTATCCCATTATCGTTTACGCAACCACGGGAAGCACGACGAGCTTTGGCGTCGTGGGCTCCTATTTCTTGACGGAAAGCCAAGTGACGGTCCATGAAATCGGTCTTCATTAACGATTTTCGCGCCTCCGTAGACTGTTCGGAAGAGCAGGTTTTAGCGAGGGCAAAGAAAGAATACGGTCTCCCCTCCCACACGAAAGCATACGTTTACCGCAGATCGTTGGATACGCGAAAGGATCGCTTTTCTTTCGTCTATACCGTTGCCTTTGAAACCGATCGGGAGGACTCCCGCTTTCGCACGGTTCCGAGTTATACGCTTCCGCAAAGGATCGAAAAAGGCAAAACGGTTCCCGTCGTCGGATTCGGTCCTGCAGGGATGTTCTGCGCCTGGTTGTTGGCAAAATGCGGATGCAAGCCTTTGGTGATCGAGCGAGGACGGGCCGTAGACGAGCGTGTCAAGGACGTGGAATCTTTTTGGAACGGTGCCGAACTGAACCCCGAATCAAACGTACAGTTTGGGGAGGGGGGCGCAGGAACCTTTTCCGACGGGAAGTTGACCACGCGGATTCACGATCCCCGTTGTCGCACCGTACTGGAGACCTTCGTGCAATACGGAGCCCCAAAGGAAATATTGTCCCTGGCAAAGCCCCACATCGGCACGGACAATCTGCAGAAAATCGTAAAGGCCCTGCGGGAAGAAATTATAAAACTGGGCGGCGAGGTTCGCTTTGAAACGAAACTGACCGATATCCGAATCGAAAACGGCACCTTGAAACAGATCTTTCTGAACGGAGAGGCTTTTGATACCGATATTGCGGTCCTGGCCATCGGAAACGGCGCGGAAGACACGTATAAAATGCTCTTGCGAAATCCCTTAGCCATTGAAAAAAAGCCCTTTTCCGTGGGGTTTCGCACGGAACACAGTCAGGATGCGCTGAATCACCGTATTTACGGGAAATATTACGGAAACGCAAATCTCGGTCCTGCAGATTATCTGTTCAGCCACGTAACGGACAAGTCCAACGGAACGGCAGTATACTCATTTTGCATGTGTCCGGGCGGTCGCGTCGTCAACGCATCTTCCCTGCCAAACCGTCTGGTGACAAACGGCATGAGTTATTTTTCCCGAGACGGGAGAAACGCAAACGCGGCCATTCTCGCCTCGGTTCATCCCTCCTCGCCCGAGGAAGGATTGGCGTTGCAAAAACAGATCGAATCTGCCGCATGGAAGGTGGCCCAAGGATTGGGCCCCGCCACAACGGGAAAAGATTTTCTGAATAAACAAACCCCAAACAAATTGAGCGGTCCCGACGCAACCTTCTGCCCCGGAGTCCGACCTTACGATATCAACGAACTGTTCCCCCCGAAAATCGCCGCACGGCTGCGGGAAGGCTTTGCAAAATTCCAAGAACGGATTTTGGGAAACGAACCCGCCTTGCTGACCGCCCCCGAAACCAGGACCTCTGCCCCGTTGCGCATTTTACGGGATGAAAGCACGCTGCAATCCGCTCTTTGCAAGGGGCTTTATCCTTGCGGAGAAGGTGCGGGATACGCGGGAGGCATTATGTCCTCCGCCGTGGACGGGCTGCGGGTAGCGGAACAGATACTGGAGACGTTGCAATGAGAGTCACGGGAAAAGTAGTAAAAATCGAAGAGAACCTTGCATTTGTTGAAGCTTCCAGACCTGCCTCCTGCGAGCATTGCGCAAACTCCGCCCTTTGCAACAAGAGGAACGTGGAGATTCACGCGCACAACGACATCGGTGCGGAAGCGGGAGATTGGGTGGAGGTGGAAACGAACGAGGGAAAGGACGCCTATCGGATCCTTGCGTACATTTTCCTGACGCCCATTGCCATTCTGCTTTTGGCATGTTATCTTTTCACGATTTCCCCCTGGCTTACGCTGATTGCCCTTCCTTTAACGGCAATTTATTACGTGATTTTGCGTAAAATTAACGCAAACCATCCCATCCGAGCCCGCATCGTTGCACCTGCGACGGAACCGCAAAGCTGTTCGGACCTCGTACAAAAATAATAGAACGGAGATACGATCATGAGAGCACATATCAAGTCCTTTTGCCTGGAATTCGATTATCCCGAAGAAGCGATCAAGTCCCTGCTTGCGGACTTTGACGCGCTGAAAAAAACGGAATATTATAATCTTTTCAAGGCATACGTGAATCTGTATAAAACCGACGACGCATCCTTCGACCACGGCTATGCCCTGCGGGCAACGAAACTGATTTCCGAAAAAACGGGAATCAATCGTTATGCGTTGGATCTGCTTCTGTACATTTGCCTTGCCAAGCATTGCCGAGAATTGTATGATCAGGCAGAATTGCCCGTCAAGGTTTATCACGACAGTATGCTGGACCTGAAATGGAAACTGATGGAATGCAAAAAGGTACGCGGTGTATGGGGCTCCTTCGTCGCAAGCTGGTTCAGCCGCTTTTTTGATCTTTCCCGTTTCGCTCTGGGTCGGTTGCAGTTTGAGGATGATCCCTGCATGGAATCCTACGAAAAGAACGGAATCAAGCTGAATCCCGGAGATTGGGTCATCGGCATACACATTCCCTCCGCAGGAAAACTGACCATGGAAGCCTGCATGGACTCCCTTCGGCAGGCGGCGGAATTCTTTGCGGACCGTTTTCCCGACGGCGTTGTAAAATTCCGTTGTCATTCCTGGCTTCTGGCGGGGAATCACAAGGACTATCTTGCCCCCGAAACGGGCATCCGAAAATTTGCCGACCTGTTTGACGTTGTCACCGTCACACCCCATCCGGAAGGATACGACCTCTGGAGAATTTTCAACAAGGAATACAACGGCTCTACGGAAGGCTTTCCTGCGGAAACCTCTCTGCAGAGAGCGTATCTGAAGATGCTGGCCGACGGAAACGCCCCCGAAACGGGCCTGGGTTATATCTTCATGAAAGACGGAGAAATTATCAATCGCTGAAAAACGAAGAAATTGCCTCTCGGATTTGTCCGAGAGGCTTTTTTTGACTAAAAAGCCATCCCCTTGCGGAAATTCGCAAGGGGATGGCTTTATCAACCGTAAAACGGCGCTTTTTGCGCGGTATTGCGGGATGTTTTGATCAGATGATACCCTGAGCGATCATCGCATCGGCAACCTTTTCAAAGCCTGCGATGTTGGCTCCGGCGATCAGATCGCCTTCCATGCCGTACTTCTTGGCGGCTTCGTAGGAGTTCTTGTAGATATCGGCCATAATCTGATACAGTTTGGCGTCAACTTCTTCTGCGGTCCAGCTGTAACGCATGGAGTTCTGGCTCATTTCCAGACCGGAAACGGCAACGCCGCCTGCATTAACCGCCTTGGAAGGAGCGATGACAACACCGTTTTCCTTCAGGTAAGCAACGGCTTCTGCGGTGGTGGGCATGTTGGCAACTTCTGCGTAATACTTCAGGCCGTTGGCAACCATGTTCTTGGCGTCTTCGATACGGACTTCGTTCTGGGTAGCGCAGGGCATACAGATGTCAACCTTCTGTTCCCAGGGCTTCTTGCCTGCAAAGAAGGCAACACCGAACTTATCGGCATAATCCTGAACCTTATCGCGGCCGGAAGCACGCATTTCAAGCAGGTAGTTGATCTTTTCTTCGGTGACAACACCGTCGGGATCGTAAACGTAACCGTCGGGACCGGAAATGGTGACAACCTTACCGCCCAGCTCGGCAACCTTCTTTGCGGTACCCCAAGCAACGTTACCGAAGCCGGAGATAGCAAAGGTCTTCCCCTTAACACTTTCACCGAAGGTCTTGAGCATTTCCACGACATAGTAAACGGCGCCGAAACCGGTGGCTTCGGGACGAATCAAAGAACCGCCGAAGGAACGGCCCTTACCGGTGAGAACGCCGGTAAATTCGTTGCGAAGTCTCTTATACTGACCGAACATGTAACCGACTTCGCGGGCACCTACGCCGATATCCCCTGCGGGAACGTCGGTGTCTGCACCGATATGTTTGGAAAGTTCCGTCATAAAGGCCTGGCAGAACCGCATGACTTCTCCGTCGCTCTTGCCGCGGGGATCGAAGTCGGAACCGCCCTTACCGCCGCCCATGGGAAGGCCGGTGAGGCTGTTTTTAAAGGTCTGCTCAAAACCGAGGAACTTCATAATGGAATAGTTAACAGAGGGATGGAAACGGATACCGCCCTTGTAGGGACCGATGGCGGAGTTGAACTGAACGCGGTAACCGCGGTTCACCTGAACCTTACCGTTATCGTCAACCCAGGCAACACGGAAGCTGATCTGTCGTTCGGGTTCTACCATACGTTCGATCACGCCGCACTGTTCAAACTTGGGATTCTGCGCAATAACGGGTTCGAGAGATTCGAGAACCTCGTAAACGGCCTGCAGAAATTCGGGCTCGCCGGGGTTGCGCTTCTCTACGTTTGCATAAACGTCGTTGAGATACTGACTTTTGAAGCTCATTTTTTTACCTCCATATATTTTGGATGGTAACATTATATACCTTTCGGCGGAAAAAATCAAGTCCTTGGCAAAAAATATACAAAATGTTACGATTTTCGCTAAAACGGAAGGAATCGTAACCATGAAAAATCGAACAAATTGATAAAAAAATGAAACGCAAAGGGGAAAAAAAAGTAAAATCTATTGCATTTTCCCTTCGCGCGGTGTATAATGAATTGAATTTATTATTAATTAAAAACAAGATCTCAAAAAATAAACGGAGGATTCGAACACCATGGCAGATATGCAGGAAAACAGAAAAAAGGCCCTTGAAACGGCCCTCAGTCAAATTGAAAAGACCTTCGGAAAAGGCTCGGTTATGTCCTTGGGACAGAACTCCGCACTGAGCGTGGAAAGCATTTCCACCGGCTCTTTCGGTTTGGATCTGGCGCTGGGCGTAGGCGGTCTTCCCAAAGGCCGCATTATCGAAATTTACGGACCGGAAAGCTCGGGTAAAACCACCGTTGCCCTGCATACCGTTGCGGAATGTCAGAAACAGGGAGGCACCGCCGCTTTTATTGACGCAGAGCACGCCCTGGATCCCGTTTACGCGGCGCAACTGGGCGTTGATATTGATTCTCTGTTGGTTTCCCAGCCCGACAACGGCGAACAGGCCCTTGAGATCACCGAAACGCTGGTTCGCTCCGGGGCGGTAGATATCGTCGTGGTAGACTCGGTTGCGGCCTTGGTCCCCAAGGCGGAAATCGAAGGAGATATGGGCGATTCTCACGTGGGGTTGCACGCCCGCATGATGTCTCAGGCCCTTCGGAAGCTTGCAGGCATCATCTCCAAGACGAAATGTATTTGCATCTTCATCAACCAGCTCCGCTCCAAGATCGGCGTTATGTACGGTCCCACGGAAGTAACCACCGGCGGGAACGCATTGAAGTTCTACGCCTCAGTTCGTCTGGACGTACGTCGCATTGAAACCCTGAAGAACGGCACGGAGGCTTACGGGTCCCGCACAAAGGTCAAGATCGTCAAGAACAAGGTCTCCCCTCCCTTCCGTGAAGCGGAATTCGACCTGATCTACGGGCAAGGCATTTCCCGCGTGGGCGAAATGCTGGACTGTGCCGTGAAGCTGAACATCGTTCAGAAATCGGGCGGTTGGTTCTCTTACGGCACCGAGCGTCTGGGCAACGGCCGCGAAAACGTCAAGAAGATGATCGAAAACGACGAAGCCCTGGCTCAACGGCTGGAAAACGACCTGAAGGCAAAACTGAAGGGCGACACGGAAGCAGTGGAAGAGGTCACCAAATCCTCCAGACAACCCAAGACCGCCACGGAAAAATCGGCAAACATCAACATCTCCGCCGACGATTTTGAAGGCTGAAAATGATTCTGATCACCCAGGTCCGCCCCTACCGCCGCACGAAGCTTTTTGAGGTTTATTCGGAGACGGGGTTGGAATTTTTGGCAAACGAAAAATTTCTTCTGGATTTTTCCATCCGTCCCTACGCGGAATATTCGGAGGAAGAATTCGAACCCATCCGTGCCCGTGCTCTTCTGCTGGACGGAATCCGAAAGGCCGTGGATATTCTGAGCCGCAAGGATTATTCCAAAAAGGAACTGTTGCGTAAGCTGAAAGAGAAAGGGATTCCGGAGGAAGCGGCCATCGGGGCTGTTTGCTACATGGAACAACGCGGATACCAGGACGATTATCGTTACGCAAAACGGCTGGCAGAATTGGGAAAGCAGTCCTACGGCCGTGCCCGCGTGGAGCAAATGCTCTATCATCACGGGATTGAACGGGATACGGTGCGGGAGGTCCTGGAAGAGGTTTTTCAGAACGACGAAGACGAACACGAAAAAATCGACCGCATTTTCGCCTCTGCGGCAAGGGGAAAAGACCTGACCGATCCCGCCGCACGCAACAAGGTTTACGCAAAGCTTGTCCGTTTGGGCTATAGCTCCTCTGCCGTTTCGGCGGCATTTTCCCGTTACAAATCGGCAGGAAAGGATGAATTGGATTGAAGATCGGAATGATCGCGCTGGGATGTGCAAAAAACCGCATTGACGCGGAAATGATGCTCGCCCATCTGACCCAAAACGGATTTACGATCTGTTCGGATTTTGCGGAATGCGACGCGGTAATCGTGCATACCTGCACCTTCATCGACGCGGCAAAAACCGAATCCATCGATACGATTCTGGAAGCCGCCGTATACAAAACGACGGGAAAACTGAAAAAACTCATCGTTACGGGGTGTCTTGCAGAGCGGTACAAAGAACAGGTTCTTCAACTGCTCCCCGAAGTGGACGCATGCCTGGGCTCCCGCAGCTTTGACCGCATTATCGACGCGTTAAACGCAACGAACCCCTTCGAGGAATACAAGCCTCTTTCCTGTCCGCCTCCCGAATTCGATCGGATTCTGACGACGGGAAACAAATCCGTATATCTGCGCATCGCGGAGGGCTGTTCCAACCATTGCTCTTACTGCGTGATTCCCTCCGTGCGGGGGGAATTCATCCCCCGATCCTACGAATCGGTTATGGCGGAAGCCTATAAATTGGCAGCACAGGGCGCCGTGGAGATCAACCTGATCGCCCAGGACACCACGAAGCACCCGGACCTCTGCCGATTCCTTCGGGATATTGCAAAGATCGATTCGGTTCATTGGATCCGCATTCTCTACTGTCGCCCGGAAGAAATCAGCGACGAGCTACTGCAAACCATGGCGGAAGTGGGAAAATGCGTTCCTTACATTGACGTCCCCCTGCAACACGCATCGGGACGGATTCTGAAAAAAATGAACCGAACTTCGAACGATGGGGAATTATCCGCTTTGATTGCGAAAATCCGCACCTATCTTCCCGATTGCAGCGTGCGAACCACCTTCATTACGGGATTTCCCACGGAAAGCGAAGAGGATTTCGAAATTCTCTGCAATTTCGTCAAGAAAAACCGATTTTCCAACCTGGGCGTCTTCCCCTATTCCCGGGAAGAAGGAACGCCTGCAGGGCGGATGCGCGGACAAATCCCCGAAGAGATTAAACAGCGGAGGGCGGATATCGTTATGGAAATCCAGCACCGTTTGTTGGCAAGCACGAACCGTCCTTTGATCGGGAAAACGGTTGAGGTGCTATGCGAAGGAAAGCGAAAAGACGGAAAATATTACGGAAGAGCTTACTTCCAGGCCCCCGAAGTAGACGGGCAGATCATTTTCACGTCCGAAGAACCCGTAGAGGTAGGACAATTTATCCCTGTTCTTCTGAAACGGTATCGGGAATATGATTTCTACGGAACGACATCGTTTCAACAGGAGTGACGGTATGAATAAGAGAGACATTCCAAACGCAATTTGTTGGTTTCGCATCGGGCTGATTCCCTTTGTGTTACTGTTTTTGATTCCCTCGGAGCTGATTGAGAATTTAATGGATTATTCTACGGCGGTTCTCGTTGCGGGGATCATCTTTGCCGTCGCCATGACCTCGGACTTTATCGACGGAAAACTGGCACGCAAATACAACGCCACGACGAATCTGGGAAAATTCCTGGATCCTCTGGCAGATAAAGCCCTCGTATTGAGCGTCTGCATCGCCTTCACCAGCATTGATCTGTTCTCCGCGTGGGTCACCTGGTCCACCATTCTGATCCTCCTGCGGGAACTTTTAGTTACGGGGCTTCGGCTCTCCGCCGCGTCGAAGGGCACGGTGGTTGCGGCAAACTGGTGGGGCAAGATCAAGACCGCGTTGCAGGGAATCACCCTTTTTGCAACCTTCGGGTGTCTGTACGCAGGGGAGCTTTTAGGAAAAACGGGAGAATTCCTGGCAATTTCCGAAATACTCTTCGTGATCACCGCGGTATATACCCTCATTTCCGCCATTCCTTACATCAAAGCGATTGCACCGAATCTGAAAGGCTGATTTTTCCATGTTCAAACGATTACGCTACGACATCAAGGCCATTCGGGAACGTGACCCTGCCGCACGGTCCAACGCGGAGGTTTTCTTCTGTTATCCCGGACTTCGTGCTCTGATGTACCATCGCGTTGCAAACTTTTTTTACCGTCATAACCATAAACTGATCGCCCGCATGATCTCCAACCGAGGCCGTCGCAAAACGGGAATTGAAATCCACCCCGCCGCAAAAATCGGAAAGGGGCTTCTCATCGACCACGGAATGGGCGTGGTCATCGGCGAAACGGCGGAGATCGGAGATAATTGCACCATTTATCACGGCGTTACCCTGGGCGGTACGGGAAAAGAATCGGGCAAACGCCATCCCACCATCGGGAACAACGTCTTTATCGGCGCCCATTCCCTGTTGCTCGGGTCCTTTACCGTCGGCGACAACAGCAAGATCGCCGCAGGATCCGTGGTTCTGCAGGATATTCCGCCCAACTGTACGGCGGTAGGATCCCCTGCCCGCATCGTCAAGCAGGACGGCGTTCGGTTGGACAATTTCGACAACGTGCACATTCCCGACCCCGTATCTCAGGAAATGTGCAGGCTGCGCATTCGGCTGGATCGGATGGAAAAGCAGCTTAAAGAAAACGATTCTTCCAATATAAATGATACTGATTCACAGGAGAAAAACTGATATGCTGAAGTTATACAACTCGCTGACCAACAAAGTTGAAGAATTCCGTCCGGAGGGCAACACCGTCCGCATTTACGCCTGCGGTCCTACGGTATACAACTTTTTCCACGTGGGCAACGCCCGCTCCTTCATGATGTTCGATACCCTGCGCCGCTATCTGGAATTCAAAGGATACGACGTACGGTACGTTCAGAACTTTACCGACGTGGACGACAAGATGATCAAGCGCGCAAACGAAGAAGGCATCACCATCGCACAGGTGGCAGAGAAATATATTAACGAATACTTCACCGACGCAGACGGATTGAACGTAAAACGCGCCACCGTCCACCCCCGCGCCACGGAGAACATTGACGGAATCATCAACCTCGTTTCCACCCTGATCGAAAAAGGACACGCCTACGAAAGCAACGGAGACGTGTACTTCCGCGTCCGCAGTTTTCCCGAATACGGCACTTCCCTGCTGAAGCAATCTATTGAAGACCTTGCTTCGGGCGCCCGCATCGACGTGAACGAAATCAAGGAAGATCCTCTGGATTTTGCTCTTTGGAAGGCTTCCAAACCCGGAGAGCCCTCCTGGGATTCGCCTTGGGGCAAGGGCCGTCCCGGCTGGCATATTGAATGCAGCGCCATGGCGAAGCGTTATCTGGGCGACGCAATCGACATTCACTGCGGCGGACACGATCTGAAGTTCCCCCATCACGAAAACGAAATTGCCCAGTCGGAATGCGCCAACGGTTGCAAATTTGCAAAGCATTGGTTCCACATCGGGTTCGTGAACGTAAATAACGAAAAAATGAGCAAATCCAAGAATAACTTCTTTACCGTCCGCGATCTGGCGAAGGTTTACGGATATCTGCCTCTGCGGTACTTTGCCGTTTCCGCACACTATCGTATGCCCATCAACTACGAACCCGGCATCATCGAACAGGCGAAGGCTTCTCTGGAGCGAATCCATAACTGCCTTGCAAACCTGAAATTCCTGGCAAAGAACGCCTCCGAAACGGAGTTGAGCGAAGAGCAAAAGGCTTACGTTGCCTCCTTTGACGAATACCGCAACCGCTTCGAAGAAGCCATGGACGACGATCTGAACACGGCAAACGCCATTACCGCTATTTTTGATCTGATCAAGCAGATCAACGTAACCGTAACGGACGGTATGCCCAAAGCGGTTTACGAAACCCTTTTGAACAAGGCGGAAGAGTTGGTCGATGTTCTGGGCCTTCTTCCCAAAGAAGAAGCGGCAAACGACGAGGATGCGGCAATCGACGCGCTGATCGAAGAACGCACCGCTGCCCGCAAAGCTAAGGATTGGGCAAAGGCCGATGCCATCCGCGATCAACTGACCGCCATGGGAATCGTTCTGGAAGACACGCCCGCCGGAATTCGTTGGAAACGAATTTAAAAATAACATTTGTTATATAATATAACATATACAACAAAAGGAGCGTCGCCCGTCTTTCAGGGCGGCGCCTCCCCATCTCTGCAAGTGAGCATAATCAGAACAAAACCATGATTGACGTGATCAACAGTCCCGTAACGGTTCTGCGCGGAATCGGACAAAAGAGGGCTGAACTGCTGGCAAAACTGAATATTCACACCTGCGGAGATCTGATCAGTTATTTTCCCCGCGGGTACTTGAACATGTCGGAAGTGAATCCCATTGATCAGATTCAAAACGGACAGATTGCCACCGTGGTGGCAAAAATCAGCTCCGACGTTTCAAAGCGAACGGGAAAACGGGTCACCCGCTATATGTTTTCCGTCTCGGATCCGAAGGGAAATACGATTTTCGTGGTTCTGTACAATCAGACCTACACGGCAAACCGTCTTCACCCCGGAATGACGGTGCTGTTGCACGGCCCCGTTTCGGTGATAGGATGCGTCCGTCGCATGGAGTCCCCAAAGATCAAGATCGAGGGCGTTCCCGAAATTGAGGCGGTTTACCCTTTAACCGAAGGCGTTACGGGAGCTTCGCTGTCCCGCAATATCGCAACGGCGCTGGAGGCCTGCAAATCTCAATTAAAGGAGATGCTTTTGCCCGAAATCCGCAAGCAGGCGGACCTGCCGGAGCGGACGGAAGCCTTCCGCATGATTCATTTTCCCAAGAACATGGAAGAGGCGGAGCGGGCGAAAAGACGCTTTATTTTCGAAGAGCTGTTTCTGTTCACCGTGGGCGTTCGCATTTTAAAACTCCGTTTGCGAAAGCAAAACGCGTTCCCCCTTCAGCCCATGGATCTGACGCCCTTTCTCAAGCAGATTCCCTTTCCCTTTACAAACGCCCAAAAACGGGTCATCCGCGAATGCTTTGACGATATTCGCCGCCCCTGGCCCATGTCCAGGCTGGTTCAGGGCGACGTGGGGAGCGGGAAGACGGCCATTGCCGCCGCCGTGGCGTACCTGACGGCCAAGAACGGAAAACAGACCGCATTAATGGTCCCCACGGAAATCCTTGCCCTGCAGCACTACGAATCCCTTTCCGCATTACTTTCCCCTTGCGGAGTCAAGGTAGAACTGCTGACGGGGTCCATGAGAGCAACGCAAAAGCGGGACATTCTCCTTCGCCTGGAAGCGGGTGAAACGGATCTCGTGATCGGAACGCATACGCTGATCCAAAAGAACGTGAAGTTTCACAATCTTGCCGTTGCCATTGCCGACGAGCAGCATCGCTTCGGCGTACAACAACGGGCGGCCATTCAGGAGAAGGGCGAAAATCCCCATATGCTTTTCCTCTCCGCCACGCCGATTCCCCGCTCGCTCGGGTTGGTTCTGTACGGAGATCTGGACATCTCCGTTCTGGACGAATTGCCGCCGGGACGGATTCCCGTGGCCACCCGAAAGGTGGGAACGGACATGGAAGACCGCCTGTACGGTTACGTGCGGGATCGGGCGCTTGCGGGAGAGCAAGCCTACGTGGTCTGTCCCACGGTAGAAGGAAGTGACGAGATAAAAAGCGCGGTGGATTTCTGCGAAAAACTGCAATCCACTCACCTGCGGGGCGTTTCGGTTGCGTGCCTGCACGGTCGCATGAAAAGCGAAGAGAAAGAGCGGATTCTGACCGAATTTTTACAGAATCGCATTTCCGTATTGGTCTCCACCACCGTCATCGAGGTGGGGGTAAACGTCCCCAACGCCACCACCATGGTCATTGAAAACGCAGAGCGGTTCGGGCTGTCCCAACTGCATCAGCTGAGGGGACGGGTGGGACGCGGAAAGCGGGCATCCTATTGCTTCGTGGTGTCCGACGATTCCGGCGAAGAAGCAACGGAACGGCTGAACGCCTTCTGCAAAACCAACGACGGCTTTGAAATCAGCCGCAGAGATCTTGAGCTGCGGGGACCCGGGGATTTTCTCGGAAACCGTCAGCACGGGCTTCCCCCCTTCCGCATCGCGGATCTGGCCCGGGACATGAAGATCCTGGAGCAGGTATCGCAAATTGCAGACAAGTTGTTCGAAGATCCCTCCTGGTTTATTCTCCCCGAAAACCGAACGCTTTTCGTGGCTTCCTCGGAAATGTTGCGTTCGGCTACCTTACAATAAAGTACGCGTGTAACAAGATTGTGACATTTTATCGGAAAACCTCTCCCATCTCTTGACAAACGAGGGAAAAAGTGGTACAGTATTCATGTTAGCACTCCCCCGCAAAGAGTGCTAAAACGAAACCGATTCGGGAGGGAAGTTATGACCTTGGATGCTCGAAAGCAACTGATTTTATCGGCAATCGTTTCGGCCTATATCGAAACGGGTGAACCCGTAGGCTCAAAAGCCCTCCTTGCACGGGAACGGCTGAACGTCTCCCCCGCCACGGTCCGTAACGAAATGTCGGAATTGGAGCGGTTGGGATACCTGAAGAAAACCCATACCTCTTCGGGGCGAATTCCCTCCAACGCAGGGTACCGTTATTACGTACAGACCCTGACGCCTTATCGGCTCACCGCCACGGAATTGCGGAATCTTGACGAAGCCTTTGAAACCTCCGTCAGTCTGGAAGAGCTGCTGGAAGCGTCTACGCAAAATCTTGCAAACTTCTCCGGGTGTACCGTTTTCGGAATTTCCCCCCACTGTCCCGATGGGATCTACCAATTCGAGGTGATTCCCGCAGGAAAACGAATCCTGGCCATCATGGTCATCGCTTCGGGCGGTGCGGTGAAGAATTACTTTTATCGGGCCACGGAAGACGTTACGGCAGAAGACGCCGCAAGCCTCACGAAAATCATCAACACGGTCTTTGCGGGTTTTCCCATAGACCGCATCGGAGAAGTCCGCATGATGCTCCTGGAGCATGAAATCAAAACCCATTGCGGAAAGCACCTTGGAATTCTGAACACCGTCCGGAAGATTTTAGACGGCGCACGGGATTACGAGCTGCACATCGGCGGCACGGGAAACCTGTTGAGACACCCCGAGTTTTCCGATATCGAGACCGCCCGCGGATTCATGAACATGATTTCCGCACGGGAGCGGATCTTGCAGGCGATGCTGGCAAACCGTCCCGAGGACGAGGTGGAAATCCGCATCGGTGCGGAAAACGGACTGTTTGACAGTCCCCACGCAAGTTTGATCACACTGTTTTGTGATAAAAAGTTTCCCGTAATGATGGGCTTGATGGGCCCGACACGGATGAACTACGCCCGTACGATTGCAGGATGCAATCACGTGATGTTGCACTTGAAAAACTTTATCGAACGGGAATATTAAGGAAAGGATCGGATCATGAAAGATAAGAAAAAGCAGACTCAGGAAGAAACGGTGGAAGAAACCGTTCAACCCGTAGAAGATATCCCCGAAGAAAAAGCTCCCGTCACGGACGAATGGCACGATCGGTTTATCCGTCTTGCGGCGGATTTCGACAACTTCAAAAAGCGGTCGAAGGCAGAAAAAGACGCGGTGTATTCCAACGCCGTTGCCGACGCGGTTTCCACCCTACTGCCCATTCTGGATAATCTGGAGCGGGCGGTTCTGGCCGTGGAAGAAGGTCCCCAACGGGACGGCGTTAAAATGGTTCTCGATCAGGCGTTAAAGGCCTTCGAATCCATGAACGTAACCCCCGTGGGAGAAGCAGGCGACCCCTTTGATCCCCAGATCCATAACGCGGTCATGCACGTAGACGACGAATCTCTGGGCGAAAACACCATTGCAGAGGTTTTGCAAAGAGGGTACCGTCTCGGCGAAAAGGTCGTTCGCCACGCCATGGTCAAGGTTGCAAATTGACCCCGTAAATCCGTAAACAATATCATCTATATAGAAACACTTTTAGGAGGCACATTCAAATGAGTAAAATTATCGGCATAGATCTTGGTACCACCAACTCCTGCGTCGCCATCATGGAAGGCGGGGAACCCGTGGTTATCGCCAACGCAGAGGGCGGCCGCACGACCCCCTCCGTGGTCGCATTCTCCAAATCCGGAGAACGCATGGTGGGTCAGGTTGCAAAGCGTCAGGCTATTACCAATCCCGACCGTACCATCATTTCCATCAAGCGTGATATGGGTACTAACAAAAAGGTAAACATTGACGGAACCGAGTACACCCCCGAAATGATCTCCGCCATGACCCTGCAGAAGTTGAAGGCCGATGCGGAAGCATATCTGGGCGAAAAGGTCTCTCAGGCGGTCATTACCGTTCCCGCATACTTCAACGACTCCCAGCGTCAGGCAACCAAGAACGCCGGCACCATCGCAGGCCTTGAAGTTCTGCGTATCATCAACGAACCCACCGCCGCAGCCCTCGCTTACGGCGTAGACAAGGAAAGCTCCCAGAAGGTTATGGTTTACGACCTGGGCGGCGGTACCTTCGACGTATCCATCCTGGACATCGGCGACGGCGTTTTCGAAGTTCTGGCTACCAACGGCAACACCCGTTTGGGCGGCGACGACTTCGACAAGAAGATCATGGATTATCTGGTTGCGGAATTCAAGAAAGAAAACGGACTGGATCTGACCAACGATAAAATGGCCATGCAGCGTTTGCAGGAAGCCGCCGAAAAGGCGAAGATTGAGCTTTCCGGCATGACCTCCACCAACGTCAACCTTCCTTATATTACCGCAGACGCAACGGGTCCCAAGCACCTTGACGTGACTTTGACCCGTGCCAAGTTCAACGAATTGACTGCAGATCTGGTTGAAAACACCATGATCCCCACGAAAAAGGCTCTCAACGACGCAGGTCTCTCCCCTGCTCAGATCGATAAAGTTCTTCTGGTGGGAGGTTCTTCCCGCATTCCCGCCGTTCAGGAACGTCTGAAGGACTTCCTGGGCAAAGAACCTCACAAGGGCATCAACCCCGACGAATGCGTTGCCATCGGTGCCGCCATTCAGGGCGGTATTCTGGGCGGCGACGTTCAGGGACTGGTTCTGCTGGACGTTACTCCCCTTTCTCTGGGCGTGGAAACCTACGGCGGCATTGCCACCAAGTTGATCGAACGCAACACCACCATCCCCGTAAAGAAGAGCCAGATCTTCACCACCGCCGCAGACAATCAGACCTCCGTGGAGGTTCACGTCATTCAGGGTGAACGGGAAATGGCCGCCGACAACAAGTCTCTGGGCCGTTTCCATCTGGACGGCATTCCCGCCGCTCCCAAGCAGGTTCCCCAGATCGAAGTTTCCTTCGACATTGACGCAAACGGCATCGTAAACGTCAGCGCAAAGGACCTGGGCACCGGCAAGGAACAGAAGATCACCATCACCGCTTCCACCAATATGTCCAAGGAAGAGATTGACAAGGCCGTGGCCGATGCGGAAAAATTTGCGGAAGAAGACAAGAAGCGCCGCGAAGAAGTGGAAATCCGCAACAACGCAGATCAGATGATCTACCAGTGCGAAAAATCCATGAACGATATGGGCGACAAACTGTCCGCAGAGGATAAAGCACCCGTTACCGAACAGATCGAAAAGCTGAAGGAAACGGTGAAGGGCAACGATACCGCCGCCATCAAGGCCGACACGGAAGAACTGCAGCAGCGTTTCTATAAGATCGCCGAAAAGATCTACGCCCAGCAGCAGCCTCAGGGCAACGTTGCGCCCGACGCAGAAGCGGCTCAACCCAACAACGACGGCACGGTTAACGTGGACGATTTTAAGGTTGACGACAACGACTAACGGAACAAAGACACGTATCAAGGGGACCCTCTCCCCTTGATACGCCGTATAGAATGGACAAACGGAAGTTATGGCAGACAAGAAAGATTTTTACGAGGTCTTGGGCGTACAGAAAAGCGCCAGCGCCGACGAGTTGAAAAAAGCCTATCGGCAGATGGCAAAAAAGTATCACCCGGACCTTCATCCAAACGACAAAGAGGCCGAACAGAAATTCAAAGAAATCAACGAGGCGTACGAAGTTCTGTCCGATGCCGACAAACGGGCAAAATACGACCAATTCGGTCACGCAGGCATAGACCCGAATTACGGAGCAGGAGCCGGATACGGCGGCGGTTACGGTGGCGGTTACGGCAACGTGGACCTGGGCGATATTTTCGGTGACGTATTCGGCAATTTCTTCGGAGGCGGTTCGACCCGCAGACGATCCTCCGCCGTTCCCGGAGCCGACGTGGACGTTTCGCTCACCCTCACCTTTGAAGAAGCGGTTTTCGGTTGCAAAAAGCAGGTAACCGTAACACGGAAAGAAAACTGTACGGAATGTAACGGAACGGGGGCCGCAAAGGGCACCACCGCGGAAACCTGCCCCACCTGCCGCGGAACGGGACGGGTTCGAACCGTGTCCCAGACCATGTTCGGCGCCATGCAGAGTGAACGGACCTGTACCACCTGCTACGGAACGGGTAAAATCATCAAAACCCCGTGCAAGAACTGCAACGGAACGGGACAGGAACGCAAGCAGAGAACCATTTCGGTCAACATTCCTGCAGGAATTGCCCACGGTCAGGTCGTCACCTTAAGCGGACAGGGCTGTGCCGGAATCAAGGGAGGTCCCGCCGGGGATCTGAATATCTCCATCTCGGTGAAGGCCCATCCCATTTTTGAGCGGAAAAACTTTGATCTTTTCTGTGAAATTCCCGTAACCTTTGCCCAAGCTACGCTGGGCTGCGAAATTGAAGTTCCTCTTCCCGACGGAACGAAAACCACGCAAAAGATCAGCGACGGAACCCAAAGCGGAACCGTGTTGACGCTGAAGGGGAAGGGTGTTCCCTACCTGAACGCAAAGGGAAGCGGAAATCTTTACGTAAAAGTTGCCGTGGAAGTGCCCAAGCATCTGACCTCCCGTCAGAAAGAACTCCTGCGGAAATTCGAATCGATTGAGAACAAGCGGGCTTATGAAAAACGGGAATCCTTTGCTGATAAAGTGAAAAAATTCCTCAACGGAAATTAATTACAAACGTAAATTGCGGGTGCAGATAAGACACCCGCAATTTTTTTCGGGAAATTTTCGTTAAAAATCCAAAGAAATGCTTAAAATTTTCAAAAAACGGTTGCAATCCTGAAAAATATATGGTATAATAAGATATATAAGTATGCACATTCCCCGAAACCCAAAGAAAGGACGGTTCCTTTATATGGATTCCAACTATTTGGACGAATTGAAACAATTGAAAGAACAGAAGGACGCGGATCTGGAAAAGCTTCAGGAAGAAGCCAGCATGAACATCCCCGATCTGGAGGAAACGAATATTCCTTTAGATTTGGAGGAGGATCCCATCCCTTCCGAGGAGACCATCAAGTTTGAGCCCGTATCTCAGACCTCCGAGGAAAAAGGTCCCGCGCCTGCAGGCGGACGAAGAGCGCGCCAGCCTTCGGAAGACGAACTTGCCGCAAAGAAAAAGAAAAAGCGCACCCGTAATATCGTTTTAATCTCCCTCTCCTCTTTCGTGGCTCTGTTGGCAATTCTGTTGGTGGTCTTTTTTGCGGTGAAGAACGCAAACAAGTCCGAGTACACCTACGAATACTGGGGCATGGGTCTGGATATCGAAAACGGCGTTGCGGAATACGACTTTTTCGGAAACATCACCACGCTGACCCGTTTTGACATCATCGGTCAGCCCGAATACGTTGCCGAATTTGAAGACGGAAAATGCGTAAAAGAAACGAAATACGACGCCGAAGGGAAAGTAATCCACTACTACACCCACGAATACGAAAACGGCGAGCGGATTTTGTCCTCTTATTTTGAAGGGGGCGAATTGGTCTATTCGGAACGCTATACGAGAAAGAGCTCCTTTGCGCTGGAGGCGGAACGCACCTATTACAAGGAAGAAGGCCGCACGGAGACCGCAACCCTTACGCTGAAGGACGGCAAGCTTGTCACGCGCGAGGTTTTCAAAAACAACCTTCTGGCGCAGCGCACCACCCATGACGGGACGATGATCACCGTCAAGGAACTGTTTGATGCAAACGGCGCCCTGGAGACCAAAACCACCTACGAATACAATCGGGAAAAGAAACAGCTTCTGACCGAAACGGAATACGATGCAAACAACGCCGTACTGACCCGCAAAGTCAACACCTACGATGAAAAGAACGGTCTTTTGAAGGATACCTCCTGCTTCGACGGAAACGGGGATCTGCTTTATAACGACGCCTATACTTACAACCACAGCAACAACCCCATCCGCCAGGTTCATTACATCATTAACCCAACTACCAAGCAGAAGGAAATTGAATATTCCATCATCAACGAATTCGACAAGAGCAATCGCGTCATCAAGACCACCCGTCAGCTTCCCAACGGCGAAATCGAATCCAGCTTCGGGTACGTTTACGATGATAACGGTTATATTTCCAGAAAGAACTCTTATCGGAAAGAAACCATCGAATGGTACGTCAACTACACCCGCACCGCAAGCGGAACCGTAACCCAGGAAGAGCGCTACAACAGCAACAATATTCTGTTGGAAAAGATTCTGTACAACGACAAGGGTCTGATTACGGAGCAAACCACCTACAACGAGGCAGGCGTTACGCTGCAACAGATCAAGAATCAGTACGATGCAAAGCAGAAAAAGAACCGCCAAACCATCACGACCTACGCGGAAGACGGGTCGGTTCTGAAGACCGTAGACGAACAGTTGGATGCGAAGGGCTTAGTCACCATCCGCATTACGGAGGAACCTGCCGCAGGTCTTTTCGAACACGTTCTGTTTGCCTATAACGATAAGGGCGTTGCGGAACGTCTGACCTTCTTTGCCAAGAACGGTCAGATCCTGAAGAGCACCGCCGTTGACGAAAAATCCCGCGTTGTAAACGAGTCGGTATACGAAAACGGCATCGAAAAAGAATACAACGAATACGTCTACAACGATAAGGATCAGGTTGCCGTCAAGAAGTGCACCGACCGCAGAACGGGCGCCTTCCGCAGCATTGCCTATACCTACAACGAAACGGGACTCCTGATTGAATCGGCAGAAAGCGACGAGAAGAATATCGTTCTGAACAAGAAAAAGTACGACGAACTGGGGCGGGTTTCCGAAGAAGCAATTCTGGATACGGCCGCAGGGGAAGTCAAAGAAACAAACAAGTACGAATACGACGAACAGAATCGTGTAATTGCCTGCGATAAATTCGACAAAGACAACGAGTTCGTATCGAAGACTCTGTACTATTACCGCGACGACGGAAGTCACTATTTCGTGGTATACGACGAGAACAACAATATCATTGAAGATTCCCGCAACCCCGACGTGGGCCCCTCTACGGACGTCACCGACTCGGACAACACCACCGATACCTCTTCGGACGAAATCACCGACGATACGGACGTAACGGATACGGAATCGGAAAATTCCGGAAGCACCTCTTCCACTGACGAAAATTCGGATGATCCTTCCGACGGGGGCTCCACCTCGGACGAAGTTTCCGATGAAAGCGACGAATCGGATATCAGCGATAACGAAGAAAACGACGTCAGCAACCAGGAATAAGATCCGACGAAAAAACTCCCCTTGCAACGCAAGGGGAGTTTTCTTATGGAAGAAATCAATCAATAAAATCCATAATATCCAGATTCAACATGGGCATGAGACGGGTCAGAAGCATACGGTGGCGCATATAGGGATGGAACCGCAAAGAATCCTGCAGCAGAGCGGGAGGAACGTGAACCGCTTCGGGATCTACGACGGCACCCGCAGCCTTCATCTTCTTCATCAAAACCTCGTCCGTGGGAAGGGTTTCTTTGATAATGCGGCGGATCTCGGGCCATTTCGCCTGAAGATCGGCCGGATCTACCTCGTCGGTCACGGTGGGGTTATTCAGCTTTTTGATGTCGTCGTGCAGGACGGCGTCGTACTTGGAATAAACCTCGTCCCAATCCGTGGCGTCGGGAACGGCGGTTACCGATTCCACACGGTCGGCAATGTTGTGGTAGGCGCGATTCAGAAGAACGGTGGCAACGCCGACCTTTTTCCCGTGATAGTCGGGCCAGATGCCGCGAATTACTTTATAACATTCCAGATAGTGCGACACCACGTGCTCCGCACCGGAAGCGGGACGGGAGCATCCCGCAAGTTTCATGGCAAGCCCGGTCATTACCAAGGATTCCATAATAGCGCCTGCAGCCTCTTCGCTGTTCTCGGTAACCCGTTCGGCCAGATCCATAATACGGTCGGTAGCGGTTTTGGTGAGGTTTGCAATATTTTCGCAGTAATATTCCCCCGTAAGCAGGGTGGAAAGTTTCCAGTCCACGAGGCCGATGTACTTGGCGACCATATCACCGAATCCGGAAGATTTCAGTTCCACGGGAGCCGCCGCAAGGATCTTGGTGTCGGCAATGATCACCGCAGGCTGCGCCGCCTGCCAAGAGGATTTGAAGTTGTTTTCGATAATGGGGGCCGTATCCGAAGCAAAGCCGTCCATGGAAGGCGCGGTAGCAAAAATGCAGAACATTTTCTTTTTGCGGAAGGACGCCACACGGCAAAGATCGTTCAGAGATCCCGTCCCCACGGAGATGATTCCGTCCACGTCTTCTGCCAGAGCCTCGATTTCCACAACCTGCTCCACGCGAGCACTTTTCATGTTTTCATATACCAATTTCTTTACGTGGAAGCCTTCTTCCTTCAGAGCCGGAAGAATCCCGTCCGCCGCCGCGAGGGTGTTCTCGTCCGCGACGAGAAGAACGGTCTTGGGGAAGCCCGCATCGGCAAGAATTTTACCCGTTTTCGCGGTGATACCGCTTCCGATCTCCACCACCTTGGTGTCGAAGGTGTGTACCCGTCCGCAGGGGCAGTTTTCCATGTCTTTAAGAATTTTGTTCAAATCCATGTTGCATTTTCTCCTTTACGATCTATCGATTATTTTTTACCTTTCAAAAGAAGGGCCGTACGGATATAGATCCGCTTGGCAAAGGGCAGGAATCGGTTCATAAACCGATACAAAAGAGGACGAACGGGATATTCCAGTTCCCCGATATATTCCACCACGGTGGGGTTGAATTTCAATTTGAAATCCGACAGAGGATCGTCTAAGTCCCCCTTGATTCCCATAAAGCTGAAGACGGAGCATCCCTGCTCGCGGAAATATTTCATCGCCTCGAACCGAATCTGGTTGGTGGTGCGGAACCGGGGGAACACCCGATCGTCAAAGCCGCTGTACAACAAATACGCCGTGTCGTTGCTCCGAACCATCTGCAGAGCGGACATGGGGATCACGTCCCCGAATTCCAGCCATTTTTCGGCTTCCGCCCGATCCTTGGCCGTCTGCTCGTCCTGAGGCTGAGAATCGAGAAAGGCGATAAACTTCCGCAGGTCCATTTTGGCAAAGAAAAACATACAATCGTCCCCGAAGGCCTCGGTCATGCGCTGAAAATATGCGGGATCCCGCAAAAGAATATGCTGACGCTCCTCCGTGTGAGAGCTGATCTCACAAAAAAGCTTGATATCCTCTTCGGTGTTCCCGCGGGTAAAGAAAATTCCGCGGGATTCGGTATATTTTCCGATGAACTTACGGATTTTTTTATCGAAGCCCTTCAACATATCCTCGTCACTGCGCGGTTGTCCGTCGCAGGTCAGGGAATATTCCGCATTGAATCGGGGTTGGGTATAGGAATGAAAATCGGTAGCAAAGCCCCGATGGATCCAACCGTTTTCCTGCAGAGATTGCAAAGCACGGTACCCCGTCTCCTCTTCCGTCTTCTCCCCTTTGTACAAACGGGACAGGACGATTTCGGGGTCGATGCGGACCATGTAAGCCCCCAGCGATTTTGCGTAGGCTCGGATCGATTGGGTAAACTCCCGCAGAGTGTCCGTGTCGGAATAATCCATCATAAATCCGCGAGGAGCGTAGATGAGCTTCTGTCCCGTGGGAAGACGGCGGATCAACAGATGAGAGACGGCAACGGGGACCCCGTCTTTACGAAGTCCGCACAAAACGCTGTCCCAACCACTTTTCACCTTGGCCCAAGCCTCTTTTTGCATGAGATTGCAATGGGGCAAGGTCTCCACGAAGGCACGGTATTCCGCAGAATCCATGGGCACGATAAATTCGTAATTCATATCAAAACTCCTTTGCATCGCGGAAAAATTCCTCCCGCGTACGCATGGCATTCAAAATTTCCAGAAACTTTTTGGGGGACAGATGAGCGGGCAGCCCCAGTTTTTCCTGATAACGAGCTCGCTTCAGACTACTGTTCTCTCCCCCCAGAAGACCGACACCGTACAGATCCGCACCGGTGATAGGATCTCGGATAGGCTTTTCGGAAGAAACGGCGAAGGAAAGGATCGACGCGAGGGTTTCCTCGGACATGGCCTCCACCCCAAGTTTTCCCTCCGCAGAGGGATGCTTTTTCCGCTTTTCTTTCCCGTATCGGTCGGGAACATAGGCGTTGCGGATGAATTCCGCGCCTACGGCACCGATGATATAATTGCGGATGGCCATCCCGGATCGGTCGGAATCGGTGAGCAAAATCAATCCTTTTTGTCGCGCGAGGGTGCGTAAGGTTTCCAACTTTGCATCGTCGGAAAAGATTCCGAATCCGCCCGTTTCCACGATCACACCGTCCACCACGCGGGATAAGGCGAGGCGATCGTATTTTCCCTCCACGACAATAACCCGATCCACGCGAATCATAAGGCCTCCATGGCTTCGGTCAAAAGGCGAACGACGAGAAGATCCTCGTCTACTTTTCCCGTTTTCATCTGCAGGTCGGTTTCGGCACAAAGATCCATCAAACGGTCAAGCCCCGACAGAGAGAGACGAGGCAGGCGGCGACTGTAGCGACGCACGAGAAAATCCTTCATCTCCGATTCCGCAACGCGGACCGATTCCGGCTCTTTTTCCAAGAGTTTGAGGCGGTACAATCCCGCAAAGCAGGAATAAAGATTTCCCAAAATCATCTGCGCGGGAACCCGTTGCGCCCGCAGATCGTTCCAGATGGAAAAGACACCGTCGGAATTCTTATCCAGAATGCGGTCGTTCAAATCGTACACGCGGGCCTGCAGACTTCGAACGCACAACTTTTCCAGAGCATCCCGTGTTACGGTGTTTCCGCAATACGCGGCGATCTTGTCGATTTCCGTGAGCATGGATTCCATGTTCGGCTCTTCCACCGCAAGAAAAAAATCCACGTCGTCCGCGGAAATATCGCAACCGCGACGGCGGAACTGTTGGGAAACCCAGCGGATCAGGGTCTGCTCGTCCACGGTTTTGATCTCCACGAGAAGCCCGTCCTTTTCCAACCGCTTTTTCAGTGCTTTGAAGGCGGAGGTTCTGCCGTCGGGGGTCTCGGTCTGCTGATAAACGATTACCACCGTATCATCCCCGATTTCACAGTCCTGCGAGGCCAGGAATTCCGTCACGGAGGAAGATGCGGGAAGATCGGAAATCTGCATGACCTTGTATTCTCCCATAGGGCAAAGCCACAACTCTTCGGAAAAAACGTCCACGGTCAGATCTTTTCCCTCGTAACGGTGCAGATCCGCATCCTTCGTGTGGGGAAGGATCGCATCGATGAGGGACTTGAGATAAAAACGCTTCAGATACGGCTCGGGGCCGTATAGATAATAGATGCGACGGAAGTTTTTCTGTTCCAGATCCTTTTTCAGAATTTCAAGACTCACGTTCAGACTCAACCTCCATCTTTTGTCCGTCGGAGCGGACGGTCACGTGTCCCAACTCATCGGTACGAAGGATCCGCGCTTCCACGGCGGAAATCCGCGTGAGGGCTTCTTGAGCGGGATGGCCGTAACTGTTCTTGGCAGCGACGGAAATAACGGCGCACACGGGATCGGCGGCCTTCAGGAATTCCGCGCAGGAAGAGCCCTTTGAGCCGTGATGAGGAACGGAAAGGACATCGCACTGCAAGGAAGATCCGTATGCGTCAACGAGGCGCTGTTCTGCTTTTTTGGTGATGTCCCCCGTAAACAGAGCGCGAAATTCACCGTATTGGCACAGACCGACGATAGAGTTTTCGTTCTGATCGTCGGAGGTGGGGTCCAGGTGCTTGGTCAGCATCTTCAGGGTGGAGGAACCGAGCTTGCGCTCCGCATCGGATTCGAGAACCGTCAGCGTCGCCCCCTCTTCCGCCGCAAGAGCCGTAATGGTAGCGTACAAAGAGGCGTCACCTTCCGTATAGGGGATAATAATCTCTTTGATTTCTTTTTCTTTGCAAAGGTCCTTCAAGCCGTTGGCGTGATCGGAGTGAAGATGGGAAATCAAAACGAATTCCACCGTTTCGATCCCTGCGGAGGTCAGATAATCGGAAGCAACGCGCCCCGGATCATTCGTGCCGCCGCAATCCACCACGTAGGCCTGATTATTGAGGATCGAAACAAAGCAGTTCCCCTGCCCCACGTCCAAAAAGACCGTTTGCAGTACGTTTTCGTCGGGGGCAACTTCGCCTTCGGCGATGTTAATTCCCGCTTGATTTGCCGCCTGATAAGCGGTAAGAAGGGATACGGCAAGAAGAATCAGCGCAACGCCCTTGCGGATGTTTTGCTTTTTCTTCTTCTTGGAGGTGGTTTTCGCACCCGGAATCAGGAAAAGCACCGCCGCAAGAAGCACGATAGCCCCCGCAACGATCCACAAAACCAGAGGGGAAACCGATTCCACGAACCCCATAAGGGAGGCGGAGAGGGTAGAAAGTTTGGTCATAAAGATCACTCCGTATCGAATTAGCGTTCCGAGAAAAATGCAGAGAAACGAGCAATAAGGGATCAGTACAAACAGAAGCAAAAGCATTGCACCGAAGAAGCAGAGTTCCAGCACGGGCAGGACCACAGGCGAAAGCAACAGGGACCAGACCGAAAAGGAGCCCAGAAGAAACCACAGTAGGGGCAACGTAAAGGTAAACGAAGCCACGGAAACCGCAAAGAGCGACACGACCGTTTCCAACGCTTCTCCACAGATAAGGTGACAGCGTACGAACAGAAATCGGACCACCGCGTTACGGATCGGCCGGGTCAACAGAAGAATTCCCAGCGTTGCGGCGAAGGACAACTGAAAAGAAAGGGAAAAGACCGCGTAGGGTGAAAAGAGCAGGATCAGAATTGCGGCGATTCCCAAGCGGTTCAGAGAATCGGACCCCGTCGTAAGCCATTGGTGAACGAACACGAGCCCGTTCATCACCACAGCCCGCACCACGGACGGGGTGAACCCCGAAAAGAACAGAATTCCGAACAAGGTGATGAAGGAAAGAAGCAAACGAAGGCGGATGGAGCGGATCTTTCGCAAAAAAATCATGACGAAAGAGATAAAGATCGACACGTGCAGACCCGAAACCGCCACGATATGGAGCATTCCCGTTTCCTGCAGAGCGGCGTAATCTTCCGTATGTAAAGCATCCTTGTTCCCCGTCAGAACGGCGGTCATAAAGCCGCCTTCCCGAGATCCGATATAACGAAGGAAGGAGGTATGAACGAACCGACGTACTACACCGGAACAATAAGTAAATGAAAATTCGGGGTCGATAACGACGAGATCTTCCCAAAAGGTTTCCAGCTTTGCGGTGAGAGCCACGCCGTCGGAAAGGTTATTGAGAAAATATTTCCCCTTCGGTCGCTCGAAGGTAAATTCTCCGCGGATCCGTCCGCCCGCATCGGTCAGATGCGCAGCGCAGAAAAAGATAAATTTTTCGGAAAAGGGAGTGCCGTCCACGGGACGCACGGTATAGCGGTAGGTCCCGCTTGAAACCAGGTGCGGATCCTCCGTCAATTCTACCGTGAGATAACAGGTCTTTCCGTCGTACTGCTCCGCCGTCCGATGAAAGCTTCCCACGGAAAACCAAAGAAACACGGCGCACAGAAACAGACAAACCGCGTAAAACAGCAAATCCCGCCACAACCGTCCCCGCCGACGGCGGTACACGATCAGAAAAACGGTACCGAGAAGAAAACCCGCAACACACAAAAGAAACAAAAGGGAGGGAAAGAGCCAACCGAGAAGGGCAACGGCACAGAGAATCAACGCCGAGGAAAAGGAGGCCCGTTTCATTTCTGCTTCAAGGTAACGATGGTAACGCCCGTCTCCCCTTCTCCGTAAACGCCGAGACGGAAGGCTTCTACGTTTTTCTCACGGCGAAGCAGGGCGTGGACCCCTTGACGGAGGGCGCCCGTGCCTTTTCCGTGGATAATACTGACGGTGGTAAGCCCCGACATCTGACAACGGTCCAGGAAACTTTCCACGATGGGCTCCGCTTCCAGAAGAGTCATGCCGCGAATGTCCACCTCGTTGGAGGCGTCCCGAGTATCCCGATTCAAAGAATAAACGGTCTTTCCCACCGTAGGCTTAGGCATTTGAGCCTTTTGCTCGATCAACTCCAGATCGTCCAGCGAAACCTTGGTTTTAATGATTCCCACCTGGACGGCAACCTGCTTTTTACTGTCGGGCAGAGCCAGAACGGCGGCGGTTTTTCCGAGAGAAACCACCCGTACCGTATCGCCAATCCGAAGGGGACGGGGCAGGGGCTTCTTCTCTTTTTTAGGAGCAACGGAAGCCTCCATGGAATCCAGTTTCTGCGCCGTAGACTGCTTCACGGCGCCCACCTTTTCACGGAAATCCGCGCGATCTTTTTCTTTCCGCAATTCGTCAATCTCGTCCAGAAGACGGTCGGTATCACGGCGAGCCTGGTCCACGATATCCGCAGCCTTGCGTTTGGCTTCATCCAAAAGTGCCTTGGTCTTCGCCTCCAACTCGTCCCGCTCGGACTTGGCACGGTTGAGAGCGCACTGCGCCTCAAAGCGCATCTGCTCTGCCTGTTGTTTATCGTATTCCAGCGTCTTGCGCGTCGTTTCCAGATCCGCAAGAACGTTTTCCAGCTTGACCGTTTCGTGATCCAGATGGTATTTCGCCCCCTGAATCACCAGATCGTCCATTCCCAGCTTTTGCGCGATGGCAAAGGCGTTGGATTTTCCCGGAATTCCCGTGATGAGCCGATAGGTGGGGCGCAAGGTGGCCACGTCGAATTCGCAGGAGGCGTTCTCCACCTCGGGGGTTTCCAACGCATATAATTTCAGCTCCGCGTAGTGGGTGGTACACATAATTTTGGCACCCATAGACTGCACCGTTTCAATGATAGACATGGCAAGGGCGGCCCCTTCGGAGGGGTCGGTCCCGCTTCCCAATTCGTCCAAAAGAACGAGAGAATTCTGATCCACCTGAGATAAAATGGAAATAATGTTGGTCATGTGGGCAGAGAAGGTGGACAAGGACTGCTCGATGCTCTGCTCATCGCCGATATCGGCAAATACGTGATCGTAAAAGGCCACGGAAGATCCTTCCTTGGCACAGACGAACAACCCCGATTTTGCCATCAGACAAGCCAGCCCGAGAGTTTTGAGGGAAACGGTTTTCCCGCCCGTATTGGGTCCCGTCACGATCAGAACGGAATAGTCCTTCCCGATGGAAATATCAATGGGGACCACTTTATCTTTTGCAATCAAGGGATGTCGGGCAGCGGTCAGGACGGTCTGTCCGTTTTCGGTCAGATTGGGCATATAGGCGGAGATTTCCGTGGCGTAGCGGGCCTTTGCAAAACAAAAATCAAAAAAGCACACGGTTTTGAAATCGTGCACGAGCCAATCGGCACGGTCGCCCACCCGTTGGGAAAAGGCCATGAGGATTTTGTCGATTTCCCGTCGCTCTTCCGCCGCCAAAACGGCAATTTCGTTGTTGGCGTTCACCACCGCCATGGGCTCGATAAACACCGTAGCGCCGCTGGATGAGGTATCGTGCACCAGACCGGGCACGTCATTGCGACATTCCGCACGGACGGGAAGCACGTAACGGTCGTTGCGGATGGTGACGATGGCGTCCTGCAGATACTGTCCCGCAGAACGGAGATAACTGTCCAGAACACTGCGGATTTTGGAACGGGCGGCGTTTTGCTTGCGGCGAATATCCCGTAAAGCAGAAGACGCGGCGTCGGAAACCTCTTCGGGGGTGGGAAACGCCACGTGAATACTGTTTTCCAGAGCGGGATCGGTAATCAAGCCGTCAAAGCATTCGGACAAAGCGCCGCTTTCCGAGGGACGGTTTTCCCCCAAGGAGCGGACGATCCGCAACAGATCCGCAATGGCGATCAATTCGGAAATGGCCAAGGTGGCACCGTTCTGTGCACGGCGGGCAGAGGAAACGATATTTTTCAGATCGGAAAAGGAGGGGGCTCCGTACCGCTGTAAAATCTGCAGAGCCGCGTCGGTCTCGTCCAAAGCGCGCCGCGCTTCAAAGGAAGAAGCGTAGGGACGCAGATCCCGACACATTTCCTTTGCGGGATCGGATATGGCGTGAACCGCAAGACGATCCAGTATTTTATAATATTCCAAAGAAGTCAGTTCGTCCATAAAAAACCTCAGAGAAGAAGGGATTTATAATAGGCAAGGGAGGGAAACTCCGTATCGGTAACGAAGGCAACGTAATCGGAGAGCAACTTGGACAGATAGCGGAAGGAATCCTCGTTCATGGAAAAAAGATAAGCCTTTTTTCCCTCGTTAGCAAGGATATGCCGCAGGGCGGAAACCATGCCCGCCGTGATGGGGTAGCCGTCTCCGCAGGTCTCACAACAAAAACCGTTGCGAAAGGACCATTTCACCGGCTCTCCCCCGCCGCAAACGTTGCAGATCACCTCGGGGAAAACCCCTTCGGCAATGCAGTATTTCGCCTCGAACACCAACTTGATCAATTCCGCATCCAGGTCGGTCTCGCTGAGCAGATAAAGGGAGTTGAGCAACAGTGAGCAGAGGGCGGCCGCGTCGCTTTCCTCTCCGCATTTGGCGGCAACGTCGGCAATATACTGCGCCAAGGCCAAGCGGGAAAGATCGTTTCGCAATCCGTAAAAGGGTTCCGCAACCTCGGCGGAATCCACGATGTACATTCCTTTACCCTTAAAGAGCAGATAATGGGAAAAAACGAAATTCTGGGCGTACAGAACCGACTGTTTTTTATTTTTCCCCACGGAACGGGCCAAAGCGGTGATTCGCCCGTGCTCGGGAGTAAGCAGGGTCAGGATCATATCCCGCTCCCCGTAGGGACGGGCCTTGAGCACCACCCCGTCGGTCCGAACGTCCATAACAGAACTCCTTATGAATTAAAACTCGTTGTATTCGTTGATCAGCGAATCGTTGTTGCGCCAATCCTCACGCACCTTCACGCGACATTCCAGATAAACCTTACGCCCCAGCAGATTTTCGATCTCGGAGCGGGCTTCGGTGGCGATCTTTTTGAGCATGGTTCCCTGCTTGCCGATGATGATTCCCTTGTGGGATTCCCGCTCGCAGATGATGTTGACGTAAATCTCGGTCAGATTTCCATCCTCACGGTCGCGGAAAAGGATCGGCTCCACAGCCGTACCGTGGGGGACTTCTTCCCGCAGATTACGCAAAAGCTTTTCCCGAACCAGTTCTGTGGCGAGATAGCGTTCCGAGCGATCGGTGGCGGAATCGGTGGGATAATAGGCGATCTCCGAATCGGTGGTGAATTTGAGAATCTCGTCGAGTACAATCTTCACCCCGTCCCGCTGAAGGGCGCTGATGGGAACCACCGAGGCAAAATTATGCAACTCCGCATAGGCGGCAATAACCTTCAGAATATCGTCCTTACGAACTTTATCGATCTTGTTCAACACGAGAATACAAGGAATATCCGAATCTGCGATACGGCGCAGAACCTCCCGTTCCGTGCCTCCGGGCAGACGACACTCGGCAACGAAGAGAAGCAGGTCCGCATCGTCCATGGATTCTTCGGCAACTTCAATCATCTTGGAACCGAGCTTATTTTCCGGCTTATGAAAGCCGGGGGTATCGAGAAACGCGATCTGGATATCGTCCGCATTGTACACCCCGACGATTCGGCTGCGGGTGGTTTGGGGCTTGTCCGAGATGATGGAGATTTTTTCGCCCAGAATTGCGTTGAGCAGGGTGGACTTTCCTACGTTGGTCCGTCCGATAATGGAAACGAAAGCAGTTTTCATATTTTACCTCACGGTTTATTTTTTGGATTTATCGGTCCGTCCCCGCACGAAAAAGAGGGCAAGGACGGCAAAAACGACGAAGCAGACGATGCGCACGGGAGACTGGATCTTTTGCAAAACCAAACTCCAATGCGACGGATCACGGAAGAGAAGCACCGCCACGGCAACCGAGGCGATCGCTCCGATCAGAACCGCACCGGCGGCGGCGTCCTTTGCTTTTTCGGCAAAGGGGGAATATTGATCGGTGACCAGGTCCACGGCGTTTTCCAGGGCGGTATTGATCAGCTCCAGGGATAAAACTCCGCCGAACAGCAGGATCAGAACGGTCCATTGGGTTGCGGTGGCTTCATACAGAGCCGCAAACCAACTGACGAGGCAAACGGCCACGAGATGGATGCGGAAATTCCGTTCCTCACATATGGTGCGGTAAATTCCGCAGAAAGCGTACCCGAAGCCGCGAAAAATCGAGAGAAACATGCGGATCATCGCGTTAACCCCATCCTTTGCAGGACGGCCTCCTGGCGGGCGAACATCTCCTGCTCGTCCTCCACGCCCGTTTCGTGATCGTATCCGAGACAGTGCAGAACCGAGTGAGCGGTGAGAAAGGCAACCTCCCGTTCAAAGGAATGCCCGTATTCCTCCGATTGCTCCCGTGCACGCTCCAGGGAGAGGGCCATATCGCCTATGTAAAAGAATTCCCCTTCGGGATCCTCCCCCGAGGGGAAGGACAGAACGTCGGTAGCACGGTCGATATTGCGGAAATCCCGATTCAATTCCCGAATGGAACGGTTGTCCACGAACAGAACGGACAACTCACCGGGGGCGGAAATCCCTTCGTAATCCAAAACCGCAGAGACGGTGGAACGAATCAGATCCTTCAGAGCCTTCGGCGTGCGTTCCTTCCGCTGCTGATTGGTAAAGCTGACGTGACAAGCCATAACAACCTCCTCAATTCTTCCGCGTCTGCTTTTCGGAAAAATCATCGTAGGCGCGGATGATCTTCTGCACCAGAGCGTGACGGACCACGTCCTTGGCGGAGAGCTTGCGGATGGAAATATCGTCAATATTCTCCAAAACCTTCATCGCCTGCTTCAGACCGCTCTGCTTTCCGTCGGGAAGGTCGATCTGGGTAATATCCCCCGTGATGACGATCTTAGAGCGGAAACCGAGACGGGTCAGAAACATCTTCATCTGCTCGCAGGTGGTGTTCTGCGCTTCGTCGAGAATAATAAAGGAATCGTCCAGAGTACGGCCGCGCATATAAGCCAACGGCGCCACTTCGATGATATTTTTCTCCAGATAATTCTGATAGGTCTCAACCCCGAGAAAATCAAAGAGTGCGTCGTGCAGCGGACGGAGATAGGGATCCACCTTATCCTGCAGATCTCCGGGCAAAAAGCCCAACTTTTCCCCTGCCTCCACCGCAGGACGGGTCAAAACGATCCGATCCACCTGCTTGTTTCGCAGAGCAGTAACCGCCATGGCAACGGCAAGATAGGTCTTCCCTGTTCCCGCAGGGCCGATCCCCAAGGTGACGGTGTTGGATCGGATGGCGGAAACGTATTCCTTTTGCCCCAAGGTTTTGGGCTTGACGGGCTTTCCGCGGGAAGTGATGCAGATGCAATCTCCCCCCAATTCGGAGAGAGATTCTTCCCGCCCTTCCCGCACGGAAAGAATGAAATACGAAACGGCCTGACCGTCGATCAGTTCTCCCTTCCGCGCAAGATCCGCCAGAAGCGACAACACTTTTTTCGCATCGGCAACGTCTTCGGGGGCCCCCGAAATCTTCAGCGTCTCCCCCCGATTGGTCACCGATACCTTCAGTTCTCCTTCGATGCGGCGGATGTTTTCATCCAGATGCCCGAAGAGGTTGGACAGGATATCCAACGATTCAAACGTCATGATTTCTTCCACGTTTCTTCTATCCTTTATCTTCAAAATAAAACGGCTTTTTTTCACCGATGTCTAAAATCAGGCTTCGCGTTCGGGTGACGGTCACCTCCGTTTCGGAGACCGTAACCGACTCTTTTTGCGTTTCCACTTCCACGCCGCAAAGGCGCAACCGATCGTCCTCGTCCAGTTTACGGCGGGCGAAGAACTCCGCCTCCTCGGGGGTGATCTTCTTTTCGGAGGGAACAGTTTCGTAATAATAAATTTCGGTTACGGAAACGGGAACGGAACCGTTTTCTCCGAAGGAAAGATATTTTTTCTCCGTAACCGTATCGTATTGCTCGTAGGGGCAGGTGAAATTTCCTTGCAAGGAAAATTCCTTCCCGAAAAAGTTCCAGATATAATGAACCTTTACGCGTCCCGTGCGTTGTTCAATTCGTTGCACCAAAGGTTCGGTCCGACTGACCACGTCGGTGACCCGAGCAAGGATTTCTCCGTCGGAATGAACGGCGTAATAGCCGAGCCGCGTATCCACGAGCCCGCCCACCAAAAGATCGCCCTTTTGCACCGTCTGCCCCTTGTTCACGTAACGAACGCCGTTTTTCACGTAAACCGAAAGGATCTGCCCGTCTCGGGATGCAACGAGATTGCAGGGCGTTTTTTCCTCCAGCGGGAGAACGGGTTGGGTAAAGCGAACCTCCACCACGGCACGGCTTCCCTGCATATTTACGGAAACGAAGGAGATTTCCTCCTCCGCCAGCATCAGACTGTACCGCAACCCCAGGAAATCCACGTTGGGAACGTAGGATCCAACACCGAAACCTTCCTCCGCAAGAACGCGACGGATACGGGTCGCCCGCACGGGATCGGCATCGGGGATTTCCACAGACCAAACGAATTGAGGCAAAAAAGCCATCAAGAGAAGGTATATACCCATTCCGAGAAACATCCCCACCCGAAGTCGGTAGCGCTTGAAAAGACTCGGCAAACCGATTTCCCGAATGTTCTCCAAAGAAACGCCGCATTTGCGGGCGGATTCCTCCAGATGAGGGAAAGAAAACCGATAGGAACAAAGACGGATGATACCGGGACAGGACCGACGAATTTTCCAGACCTCGATCTGCCGCTGCATACATTGAGTCAAAAACCGCTCGCCGTAAGCACCGGAAACGTCCAGCTCCACGTATCCCAAAAGCCAACGGATCCAGCTCCAAAGCAGATACATGGCTCAGTCCTCAAAAGCAAGGGAGAAAACCAATCCCCGCACCAGAACGGTATTTTCCGTCAGGTTACAAAGATCCAACCCTTGCCCGTCAATGCGGATCTGCCGCTTTCCTGCCCGCAGTTTTACCGACTCGGGTTCGTATTCCAGAATTCCGTCGCAACATCCGATGCGAACGCGACAATTCCCCGTCATTTCGATGGGAGGAATTTCCGACGGACAAAAACGCTGTTTCATAAAAAACCACTCCTTCGGTGCATGATATTCGCAAAAAAGGAGATTTATGAAAGGTGCGATTATATTATAAATATAATTAAATCTATTATAACACGAAATAAACCGTTTGTCAACAAAAAAATCCCCCAAAAGGGGGATTTTCAAGGAAATTTGTTAATTTTTTCCGGGACAGCAACGGATACAGCGGTCACATTCGGAATAAAGGCCCGTTTCGGAATAGGCGCGGGAACGATATTCCAGACAGGCCGCCTCGTCGATAACCTCCTTGCGGGACACCCGCGCGCTCCATTTTTTGTTTTTCAGACATTCGGCGGGACAGGCATCCACGCACAAGCGGCAATCTCCGCAATCGTTTTTTCGGATGTGGGTATTGACGGGAAGATCCGCGTTGATATAAAGACGGCAAGAAAGGGTACGGGAGCCGTAAAGTCGGTGCACCACACGATCGTTCTTTCCCAACCAACCGAGCCCCGCCTTCAGAGCGGCAACCTTGCGGGGCAAGCTCTCATCCACGTCGAATCGGTTCAACGGCATAGGAAGATTCTGTATTCCACGGTCGTTAAAGGAAATGGAAACCGAACGCAGGATTTCGTTCAAACGATCCTTTTCCCGCAAAACCAGCTCATGATAAACGGCGTCGCTTTCCCGTCCCGTACAATGAAAAGGACGCATCAAAACCAACGCAACGGGATAGGTATCGTCGTAGGGCTCCTCGTCCACGGCGTAAAAGCCGTAGATCAGGTCGGCGTAAGAATCCAACGATTCGCAAACGTCCAGATACAGCAACAACCGATCATCCACGGTCAGCGAAAGAGAAGCGCCGTCGTCGGTGCCGCGTTTGGAGGGAGAAAAGCCCATGCTCTGGAACCATTTCCGTTCTTGCTTTTTGGAGGGATCGGTCTGAAGAATCACCGTTCCGCCTCCCCGATTTGCCACGGTACGCAGCATGGAACGCACCAATTTTCGCCCCGCACCGTTGTGACGGGCGGAGGGTTCCACGGCAATATGGGAAATGCGGTACGTATCGTTCTGCAGATCCCGTAAAATCCCGAATCCGATCTGGGTGGCACCACGAAAAACGCCGAAGCACTCGGTCTGTTCCAGTTTCTTAAAAATATTGGGGTTTTTCGGAATCATATCCCCCGTTGCCCGACGCTCCGTATCTTCGTTAAACGCAGTATACAAAATTCGGAAAGACGTTTGTTGTACGGCAGGACGGGTTACGTCCAGCTTTTTTACGGTATAGTTCGCCACTGAAAACCGCCTTTCTGTCCCTTGGGACGAATAATCCAAAACCGAGGGTGCATAAACTCTCTCGGTGGTAAAATTGATCAAAAAAGAATTTCTGAAAAACGCCGTTGCCGTCTCCGCGGTCTCTTTGACCATGAACGTCATCGGCATCGTATTCCGCACCTATCTGTCCAATCGGGTAGGGGCGGAAACCATGGGGCTTCTGCAGTTGGTGCTGTCGGTGTATTTTCCCGCCTGCACACTGGCCTCATCGGGAGTATACGTGGCCTCCACGCGGCTTTGTTCGGAGGCGTTGGCGCGCAGAGACCGAAGCGTAACGCAAATTCTGAACCGATGTCTGCTCTACAGTCTCGTCTTCGGAGGAGGCTCTTTTTTGCTTCTTTTCTTCGGAGCAAAAACCGTTGCGGGGGTCTGGTTGGGATTTCCGAAAGGAGAAATTCCCTTAAAAATCCTTTCCCTTTCCTTGCCTTTTTTAGCTGCGTCCAACGCATTGCAGGGATTCTTCTTATCCCTGCGAAAAGCAACATATTCCACAGTATTGCAAGTATCGGAGGACCTGTCCAAAATCGGCGCGACGGTATTGCTGTTCTGTCTGTATCTGGATCGGGGCCCCACGGCGGCACTCTGTGCGACCGTAGCAGGCATGGCCGTGGGAGAAACCGTATCCTTTCTGATCGGATACACCTTATACCGACGGAAAATCCCCGGTCTTCCTCTCGCAAACCCAAGGCAAAAAACAACCTGCGCAGACGTAATAAAAATCGCATTACCATGCGCTTTCAGCGCCTATCTTCGGTCGGGGCTCGGAATGATTGAAAACCTTCTGGTTCCCCGCGGGCTTACCGCCTACGGACTGACGGAGGAGCAAACTCTTTCCGCCTTGGGAAAGATCGACGGCATGGCCTTACCCGTACTGGTCTTCCCTGCCGCATTTCTGGCGGTGGTATCGAAGCTTCTGGTTCCCGAAATTGCGGCAGAGAACGCCGTCGGAAACAAAGAAAGCAACGTAAAAACAAGCAATGAAGTATTGCGATGGACCTTGCTTTACAGCATCTTTATCGGGCTGTTTATGGCCGTTTTCGGACCGGATCTGGGCATGGTGCTTTACCACGACGAAGCCTGCGGTCGCTACATCCGAATCCTCTCGCCCATAATTCCCGTCCTGTATTGCGATCGGGTCACGGACGGAATTATGAAGGGATACAACGAACAACTGACCACCATGCGGATCAACATTCTGGAAACCGTGTTCCAAACGCTGGGCGCTCTGTTTTTGATTCCCATAACGGGCATCGTCGGTTACGTAGCGCTGTTTTGCGTGGGAAGCACCTTCAATTTTGCACTCTCTTATCGCGCTCTGAAAAAAATCGGAGCCGCGTCTTTTCCGCCAAAGCGGGAGCTTTTCTCCTGCCTCTTGGCGGCGGGGGCGGCAATTTTACCCTTCAAAACCGTCGGCACGGTGATCCGGATTCCCCTTTGGGTCTCCGTAGTCGGAGCCGCGGGATTCTATCTCGTATTCTTACGGGAAATGACGGGAAAAAGAAAAAAAACGGTCAAGATTCATCTTTGGCGGGATCCGAAGCGGAAAGATCCTGCAAGAATTCCAACATCAGCACAGAGGAAGGAGCAAGCGGCGCTCCGCCATCTCCCACCACAACATCCGAAAAGGACAGGCGAACCTGCGGAAAAATCAAGGAAAAACGGAAGGGTCCGTTTCTTCCCGGATCCAACTCCAGGCGACCGCCCACGGCGGAAAGCCGATGATGCAGAAAAGACAGGTCTGCGGAGGGAAGTTTCTCGGAAGATTCGGCCGTAAGATGCCAATGGGGCGTCAAAAAACGAATTTCGTTTTCCCGTTCGCCTGCCTCCAGAGAAACGGCGATCGGTCCGCCGTCCGCCCGATAAACGGACAAAAAGGTAAGAACGTCGGTGACGATGCGGATCAACGCATCCCGACCAAGAGGCAGATACAATCGCTCCGAAGGGGAAAACCTCATGGGCGGAAAGCATTTTGCGCAAAGGGCAAGAACCTCACTTGCATCACAGATCCGCAGGGACTCCTCACTTTGCACGCAAGCACCCTCCGTGCGGGACAGAAAAGCACAGGCACGAACCAAGCGCTTGCGGGCAGAGGCGAGAACTCGTCCGAATTTCGGATCCACGGAACGGAACGGTTCGCCGTCCAAAAGAGTAAGAAATTCCAGTATGGGTTCCGACACCTCTTCGCGGATCATCCGCAGCAACGGCTCGTCCGCGGCGTAAATCGCATCCTCCGGAACCAACGAAGCACAGTGAACGAAACCGAAAACGTATTCCACGTTTCCCGCACCATCCCGAACCGGCTGAAAGATCAATTCGTACTGCAAATCGCTTTCCATAGGGAGAATCACGGTATGGCCCACCGAAATCCGTTTCCTTGCGGAGAGCAGAGATGGCTCGGTGCAAAACAGGCGCAACCCCACGGAGGTGAGCCAGGGATGCATCCGACGGGCTACGGGATTGGCGTAAAAAAGATCCAGATCCCGCGTAAACAGAAAAACGGGAGACAAAACCCGATCAAAATAGGAAAAATCTGCCCCGGACAACTCTTTCACCTCCGCTTTGTTTGCCGTTTTATCTTATTATAACACCCGAAAAACCGATTGTCAAGAGGGTTTGCACTCGTTTTTCTGCAAAAGGCGGTATTTTTCGCGGGTTGCGTATCCGCCGCGCAAATGCCGTTCGGATTTGTTTTGTTCCAAGACCTCGCGCACCTGCTCGTACAGTCCCGCATGATAATCCTTCAGACGACAGGTAACGTCCTTATGTACCGTGGATTTGGACACTCCGAACTGCTTTGCCGCATCCCGTACGGTCGCTCCGTTTTCGGCAATATAGACCGCCAAAGTCAATACCCGTTCCCGCAATTCTTCCATAATTCAACCCCTCCAAAAGCGTTTCTATTGGAAATCTATGTCGGCAATCTGTGGGATATTCCGAAAAAATACTTGACATTTCGAATCAGATGTTGTATAATATAAGATAAAGAACCGTGCGTTCATTTTGCAAAACGTGAGGACTTAATTATGAAACGTGTTTTGACTCTTCTTTGCGCGCTTCTGCTTCTGGTCTCCTGCCTTACCGTGGGAACCGCCGCGGAAACCGCAAAACAGCCGACCGTCAATTCCGAAGCCGCCATCGTGGTGGATGCGGAGACGGGGGTCACGCTGTATCAACGAAACGAAACCAAACAACTGGCACCCGCGGACTCCGCCCAGATCATGACGGCGCTACTGGCCCTGGAATCGGGAAAGGCCAACGAGACGATCACGGTCACCAAAGAAATCGCCGCAACCTTTGACAAGAAGGGGACGAACATTCCCCTTGCCGTCGGCGACGAGGTCAAAATGATCGATCTGGTCTACGCCATGATGCTCGGCTCCAATTCCGACGCGGCCAAAACCATAGCCGTGGCGGTCAGCGGATCGGAAAAAACCTTTGCCGAAAAAATGACGGCGCGGATCCAGCAGATTACGGGAACGAAAAGCTCCACCTTTGCAAACGCGGACGGAGAACCCTCCGACGGAAACCGCACCACGGCGAAGGACCTGGCGTTGCTGGTTCGGGAAGCCATGAAGAACGACGAATTCCGCACGGTATTCGGAACCACTGCGTACACCATGCCAGCCCCCAACGCAAACTCTTCCGAGCGCCCCTTCTCCACCATTTGCATGCTCATGCGAAACAACGACATGAACGTAAAGTACGACGATACCGTCGGCGGGAAATCGGGTTGGAACAAGGACGCGAAATACACCCTGGTTTCCGCGGCTCAGCGGGACGGAAGAACCTTGATTTGCGTGGTGTTGGGTGCATCGGAATCCAAACAACGCTATCAGGAAACCATCGCTCTGTTTGATTACATCTTTGCAACGTTCCGAAACGTGGAAATCCCCACCAGTCTACTGGCTCCCACGGAAATTGACGTGGTAAAGGACGGAAAAGTCGTTCGCAAAATCGTGGTTTCCATTCCCGAAGGAACGAAGCTGTCCACGAACACGGAGTTCCGGGAAGGAACCATGGCCATCGCCTCTTCCCTGCCAAAGCAGGTCCAGGAAGGGGAAACCAACATCACCCTGACCGTTTCGGCAAAAGACCAGAACGGCATCACCGTGGTACTGGGATCAGTTATTCTGAACGTAGAAACCAGAGCGCCCGAAACGGAATCGCCGCCCGCAAACGATGAAAATCTGGGTGGACAGACGGAAAAGAAAAAATCCTTCGGCGCAAAGCTTTGGGACATCGTCAAGAGTCTGTTGTTGTTCCTTCTGTACGTCATTCTCGCAATCGTCCTTCTTGCCTTGGTCCTTTTCGTCATGTCCTACGTACAACGGAAAAAGCGTCAGGCCCGTCGCAAACGGCGCAGAGAAGAACAAGCCGCAACGGGAAACCGTCACGCTGCCCCGACTACGGGTCGCAGACACAAGGAAATTGCGGAAGCGGAAAAACCCGAGGAAGACTCCGAAGAATCCGTAGAAGAGACCGAAGAGGAATACGAATTTTAACGTAAATTTTTTCATAAACTATAAGAAAACAGGAGTGCAAGATCATGATTTTAGTTACCGGCGGAGCAGGATATATCGGAAGCCATACCTGCGTAGAACTTCTTAACAGAGGCTATGAAATCGTCATTATGGACAATTTCAGCAACTCCAAACCCGATGCGTTGGACAAAATCCGTAAGATTACGGGGAAAGACTTCAAGTTTTATGAAGCCGACATGTGCGACGATGAAGCGATGGATCGCATTTTTGCGGAAAACAAGATCGATTCCGTCATTCACTTTGCAGGATACAAGGCCGTGGGCGAATCGGTGAAAAAGCCTTTGATGTACTATCGTAACAATCTGCTGGGCACCATCGTACTTTGCGAGGCCATGAAGAAATACGGATGCACGAAAATGCTCTTTTCCTCCTCCGCAACGGTTTACGGAAACCCTGCCACCGTTCCCATCCGTGAAGATTTCCCCCTGTCCACCACCAATCCCTACGGCACCACGAAGCTGATGATCGAACGGATTCTGGAAGACGTGGTTGTTGCAAACCCCGATTGGAGCGTGGTATTACTCCGTTATTTCAATCCCATCGGTGCTCACAAGAGCGGTCTGATCGGTGAAAATCCCAACGGAATTCCCAACAATCTGGTGCCCTACGTAGCGCGGGTTGCTTGCGGTAAATATCCCGAGGTACACGTGTTCGGCAACGACTACCCCACTCCCGACGGAACGGGCGTGCGTGACTACATCCACGTGGTGGATCTTGCCCTCGGTCACGTCAAGGCCATGGAAAAGGCCATGGTTTCCACGGGCGTGAACGTATATAATCTGGGGACCGGCAAGGGTTACAGCGTTCTGGACATTATCAAGGCCTACGAAAAGGCTTGCGGAAAAGAGATTCCTTACGTCATCGACCCCCGTCGTCCCGGCGACATTCCCACCTGCTATGCCGATCCCGAAAAATCCCTGAAAGAACTGGGATGGAAAGCCACCATGGGCATTGAAGAAATGTGCGAGGACTCCTGGAGATTCACCGTAAACAATCAAGACTGATTCGGAGGAATATTATGGCTGAAAAATTCATCGTGACCATTTGCAGACAGTTTGGAAGCGGCGGCAGCGAAATCGGATACCGCCTCGCAGAAGAACTGGGCGTAAAATACTACGATAAAAACCTGATCGTGCAGGCCGCAAAAGAGAGCGGGCTGTCCGAACACGTCATGGCCGCAGAGGAAGAAAAGCCCTCGGGAAGCTTCCTCTACTCCATGGTTCTTGCTCCTCACGCGGCGGCGTCTCACTTTCTGAATTGGACGGAAGACTCCCTGAATGATCGCATCTACAAAGCGCAAGCAAACGTGATCCGAAAAGCGGCCGCAGAGGAATCCTGCATTTTTATCGGGCGTTGTGCCGATTATCTTCTGTGGGATGAGCCCAACGTATACCGCATCTTCATTCAGGCAGACCTGGAAGACCGCAAGGAGCGCATTGCCAAGGAAGGCAACGTTTCCTTGGATAAGGCGGCGGATATTATCAAGAAAAAGGATAAGACCCGCGCAAATTACTATAATTTCCACACCAACAACAAATGGACGGACCTGACCAACTATGATCTGTGTCTGAACGTTTCCAAAATCGGTGGCATCGACGAAGCGGTGCATCTGATCCGTGAAATGATCGAACTGCGGTTCTTCAACAAAGCAGAAAAAGAATAAACGCGACGCAAGGACTGCTCGCAGGTCGGGCAGTCCTCTTTACGCCCCCATAGTTAAATGGATATAACAAGCCCCTCCTAAGGGCTAGTTACAGGTTCGATTCCTGTTGGGGGTGCCAAGTAAAAAACTCTTTTGTCTACGGGACAAAAGAGTTTTTTACAATGATATCCGTTTCTAAAGGAACGGGTGATACACCCTGCGGGTATGATATCTGCTTCGCAGATGATATACGCTTTGCGTATAAAAGAACGGATGTTATATCAGGCTTGCGAAGCAAGTATATCATGCGGCGAATAACGTATATCATATCGCGTCAGCGATATATCACGCAAAAGGCAGAGAAAAATTATGAAGAAAAAACAAATATCACAAGGACAGGCCCTCTTGATTTTAATCGTGGGAATCTTACTTGGGACCGTTTTTACCTTTGGTATGCAATATTGGAACAAAGAGGTTCCGCGGGAATCCTGCACGACCGTCAAAACAAAGTTTCTTTCGTATGATGAAGATCGAAGACTCAAAAAACCTTTGCAAATCGTACAGATTTTTATTGATTGCACAAACGGGGAAAGATACGTTATTGACGGCGCATCCGTAAACACCGAGTTAAGAAACGCACTGTCAGCTCTGCAGGAAGGAGAAAACATTACTCTCCTGATTCATCCCAACAGTGACACCATCGTTGAATTTTCAAACGCACACGGCAAGCTGCTATTTTTCGAAGATACAATCAAAGATTTAACAGGAGAAGCAACGGGATTTCTTATTCTTGGAATCTTTCTGTATCTTGTATCCCTTTTGGGGTTGTATCACGTCGTATCACACCTTATCCGAAAAAGAACCGCCGCAAAATGACCCTTACGTTTATTCTATTCGAATCCCCTCTTTGCAGGGGATTCTTTTCTTTACAGAGTCTTCGATTTATCGACATTTTTTTGAACTGTATTCCCGTTCCGTTGACTATAAAAAAAAGGTATGCTATAATATGCTATATATTATAGATTCCCGTTGCGCTTACGCAAATCTCCGAGACAGACTTTCAAAGGTAATAAAAACCCGGCTGGTCTGTCCTTTTATTTTACGGCAGGAAGAAGGTCGTTGCATGAAAGCAATGGAAGAAAAGATCCGCAAGGAAGGGAAAGTCTTTCCCGGTCACATTCTGAAGGTGGGCAGTTTTCTGAACCACCAGCTGGATGCGGATTTTCTGATGGAGGTCGGACGCGAAATCGCAGATCTCTACAAGGGAGAAAAGATCGACAAGATCGTCACCATCGAAACCTCAGGGGTGGCCGTCGGGTTTGCCGTGGCGGCGGTGCTTCATCTCCCCGTGGTGTACGCGAAAAAACACAGATCCTCCAACCTCTCCCCCGATCTCTACTCCGCCGTGGTTCATTCTTACACCCACAATACCGATTATACGGTCTACATCAGCAAGGAATATCTGCACGAAGGGGAACGAATTCTGATCGTGGACGATTTTCTGGCCGTCGGCAACGCGCTGAACGGGCTGATGGATATCGTGGGACAAGCCAAGGCTGAAACGGTGGGAATCGCAACGGCCATTGAAAAAGGATTCCAAGGAGGCGGCGACGCCCTGCGGGCAAAGGGAATCCGCGTAGAATCCATGGCAATCATCGACGAAATGTCCGACACGGAGCTGGTCTTCCGCCCTCAGGACCGCTGAAATTGATATGTATTTTTTACATATAAAATTTTTTTGCTTTCAAAGCAAGGAGGAAAAAGAACATGAAAAAGATTTTCGCGCTTCTCCTCGTTCTCTGCCTGGCTACCGCCCTCTTCGTGGGCTGTGCTCCCGCAGATAACGAAACAGGAACCGACAATGTTGGTGGCGACGAAACCGCGACTCCCGCCGGAAAAATCAAGATCGGCGCCATCCTGATCGGGGATGAAAACGAAGGTTACACCTACGCCCACATCAAAGGCATTCAGGATGCCGTCAAAGCTCTGGGCGAAGACAAGGTCGAAGTAATCTGGAAGTACAACGTTGCAGATAACACCGACGCGGCTTACCCCGCTGCCGTAGACCTGGTTGAACAGGGCTGCACCTACGTCTTCTCCAACTCCTACGGTCATCAGAGCCACATGCTCCGTGCCGCTATGGAATATCCCGAAGTGAAGTTCGTTGCCGTTACCGGCGACACCGCCAAGAAAGACAACCTGCCCAACTTCTCCAACGCGTTCAATGCTACCTATCAGTCCCGCTACGTTTCCGGTGTGGTTGCCGGTCTGAAGATCAAGGAACTGGTTGACGGCGGCAAGCTGACCGACAAGAACCTGGATGCCAACGGCAACGTGAAGATCGGTTACGTAGGCGCCTTCCCCTATGCGGAAGTCGTTTCCGGTTACACCGCTTTCTACCTGGGCATCAAGTCCGTTTACGACAAGGTCGTCATGAACGTTTCCTACACCAACTCCTGGTTTGATCCCATTGCCGAAGGCGCCGCTGCCGAAGCTTTCATTGCGGACGGTTGCGTGGTGATTTCTCAGCATGCTGACTCCACCGGTGCTCCCTCTGCCGTAGAAGCCAAGAACAAGGCCGGCACCACCGTATTCTGCGTAGGCTACAACATCGACATGCTTGCCGTTGCGCCCACCTCCGCTCTGACCTCTGCCACCAACGACTGGTCCGTTTACTACACCTACGCCATCGGCCAGGCTCTGAAGGGCGAAGCCATTGCTACCAACTGGGCCAAGGGTTACTCTGATGACGCCGTTGGCATCACCAAGCTGGGTACCGCTTGTGCCGCAGACACCGCCACCAAGGTTGCCGAAGTGGAAGCCGCTCTGAAGGCAGGTACCACCAAGGTATTTGACACCACCACCTTCACCGCCAAGGAAGCTGCCGGCGTTAAGGTTGACGAAAACGGCAAAGTTACCGAATATCTTGCCGATATCGACGGTGACTTCACCGGCGAAACCAACGTAGTCAAAGAAGGCTACATCGATGAATCCAACGCCGAAGAATTCCGCAGCGCTCCCTACTTTGCTCTGCGCATCGACGGAATCATCGAAAACAGCGACGAAAAATAATTCTTTTTGACGCAGGAAATAAGGGAGGTCCCCTCCGGGACTTCCCTTATTCCGATTTATATACGTCGGGAAGGACGGAGCCCCCGTCTGCCTCGGCCCACAGAATACGAAAATACATGACGAAGGAGATCAGCCATGGAACAATCCAGCGCCATCCGCCTGGAAAACGTAACGAAGACCTTCGGTTCGGTCGTTGCGAACAAAGATATTTGCCTGGACATCCGCTACGGTGAAATTCTCTCGCTTCTGGGAGAAAACGGCAGCGGCAAGACCACGTTGATGAATATGCTTTCCGGGATCTATTTCCCCGATTCCGGAACCATTTACGCGAACGGAGAGGAAGTTTCCATTCGATCTCCCAAAGACGCATACGATCTGAACATCGGCATGATTCATCAGCATTTCAAGCTGGTGGATCTGTTCACGGCGGCGGAAAACATTTTGTTGGGAACGCACAAGGGCAAAAAAGACAATCTGCAGACCGTCGTCACGCGGATTCGGGAAATCTGCGATGAATACGGGTTTGAGGTGGATCCCTATCAAAAAGTATACAATATGTCGGTCTCTCAAAAGCAGACCCTGGAAATCATAAAGGTCCTTTATCACGGAGCGGAGATTCTGATTCTGGATGAACCCACCGCGGTTTTGACCCTGCAGGAAACCAGACGCCTTTTCCACGTATTGCGCAACATGAAAGCGGCGGGAAAAGCAATCGTCATCATCACCCATAAGCTGAACGAGGTTCTGGAGATCTCCGATCGGGTTTCCATCCTGCGCCGCGGCGAATACATCGACACCGTGGAAACGAAGGACGCAACGGAACTGTCCCTCACGGAAATGATGGTGGGGAAAAAGGTCAGCCTGGACATTGCCCGCCCCGAAACGGAAAAGAAGTTGCCCCTTTTGGAGCTGCGGAATCTGACCATCAAAAACGACGAAGGCAACCTGGCCATCAAGGACGTGAATTTTTACATTCGCGGAGGAGAAATCCTTGGCGTTGCAGGGATTGCGGGTTGTGGACAGAAGGAATTGTGCGAAACGATCGCAGGATTGCGCAAGCCGGAAAGAGGCATGATGATTCATCAAGGCGAGGACATTTCGACCATGTCCCCGAAGGAGATTCTCAACAAGGGTATTTCCATGAGCTTTATCCCCGAAGATCGCCTCGGCATGGGACTTGCCCCTTCCCTTTCCATCACCGATAACATGATCCTGAAGACCTATTCGGAAGGTCATTCTCCCTTCGTAAACCGCAAAAAGGGGCGATCGGAAGCGGAAGCAGTGATTCAGAATCTGGGCGTCGTCACCCCCTCCACGGAAACCCCCGTTCGCCGTCTTTCCGGAGGGAACGTGCAGAAGGTTCTGTTGGGACGGGAAATCAAGAGCGGACCGAACGTGATTATCACCGCCTATCCTGTTCGAGGTCTGGATATTAATTCCTCCTATTTGATTTACGATATTCTCAATCAGCAGAAGCTCAACGGCGTAGGCGTTCTCTTTATCGGAGAAGATCTTGACGTTATGCTGTCTCTGTGCGATAAAATTATGGTTCTCTGCCACGGCGAGGTGATGGGAATCGTCAACGCCGCAAACACGACGAAGGAAGAGTTGGGATTGATGATGACAGGTGCCATCAACCTGACGAAAGAACGCACCACGGAAACGAAAAAACCGGGCATTGCACCGGATTCTTATATTGAGGAGGGAGACAAATGAGTCACTACGGTTCGACGAAAGAGCCCCTGATCCGTATCGTCAAGCGGGACGGGTTGAAGTCCTGGATTGGCTGGCTGATCCGCGCGGGCGCCATTCTTGCAGCCCTTCTGATCTGTGCCCTGTTCGTGTTTACCATTACGAAATTGAATCCTCTTGAAGTTTACGAATCCATGACAAAAGGTGCCTTTGGAACCACGCGACGCATGTGGATCACCTTCCAGGATACCGCGTTGCTTCTCTGTGTGGCGCTGGGTCTTGCACCCGCCTTCAAGATGAAGTTCTGGAACATCGGCGCGGAAGGTCAGATCCTGGTCGGCGGTATTTCCACGGCGGCCTGCATGATCTATCTGGGCGATGTGCTTCCCCTTTGGCTGACCATTATTATTATGGTGGTCGCCTCCTCCCTTTCCGGAGCCCTCTGGGGATTGATTCCCGCCCTGTTCAAATCGAAATGGGGCACGAACGAGACCCTTTTCACCTTGATGATGAACTACATCGCCATTCAATTAACGGCGTTTTTCGTAGCTCTGTGGGAAAATCCCGTCGGATCCAACACCGTGGGCGTAATCAATTTGCGCACCCGCGGCGGATGGTTGCCCGAAATCGGAAGCAACCGCATGGTCTCCCCTTACGTCTTGCCCGTTCTGATCGTTTTGGGGCTGACGGTGTTCATGTTCTTCTACCTGCGCAACAGCAAGCAGGGCTATGAAATCAGCATCGTGGGCGACAGTGAAAACACCGCCCGTTACGCAGGCATGAACGTAAAAAAGATCGTTCTGCGCACCATGCTTCTCTCGGGCGGAATCTGTGGACTTGCCGGCTTTATCAACGTAGCGGGCGTGGGACACACCATTTCCACAAACGTGGCAGGCGGTCGCGGATTTACGGCCATCATCGTGGCGTGGTTGGCAAAATTCAACTCGTTCGTGATGATTTTCGTTTCCCTCTTGCTTATTTTCCTGGAAAAAGGCGCGTCGCAGATCGCTTCGGACTACGGTCTGAACAACGAGGCATCGGAAATCATGAAGGGAATTATCCTGTTCTTCGTATTGGGAAGTGAATTCTTTATCAACTACCGCGTTATTTTCCGCAAAAATAAGAAGGAGGAGGAACCCAACGCATGATTGACAGCATTATTCAATGGATCCAATCTGCCGTTGCCTTCGGCACCGTGATCATGTTCGGCTGCTGCGGTGAGATTCTGACCGAAAAATCGGGGAACCTGAACCTGGGAATTCCCGGTGCCATGTACATGGGAGGCATTGCCAGCCTTGCAGGGGCCTTCTTTTATGAAAACGCCTGTCTGACGGCCGGAAGCACACCCAACGCCATTCTTTGCATCTTGATTCCATTCCTCTGTGCCTTTGCGGGCGGTGCTCTGGGCGGTTTGATTTTCAGCTTTCTGACCACCACCCTGCGGGCAAACCAGAACGTAACGGGGCTGACGCTGACAATTTTCGGAGCAGGACTTGCAAACTTCTTCGGCGGCTCGTTGAACAAATTGGCCGGCGGCGTGGGACAGATTTCCATTTCCAACACCAGCGAAACCTACCGAACCACCGTTCCTTTTGTAAAAAGCACGGGCTTTTTCGGAGAAATCTTCCTTTCCTACGGCTTTTTGGTCTATCTTGCCATCGCCATTGCCGTGATTCTTTCGATCTTCCTGAAACGAACCAAGGCGGGGCTGAACCTGCGCGCCGTGGGTGAAAACCCTGCGACCGCCGACGCTGCAGGGATCAACGTATCCAAGTACAAATACCTTTCCACCTGCATCGGCTGCGGCATTGCAGGACTGGGCGGTCTGTATTACGTAGTAGACTACACGAAGGGCACCTGGAACAACGCTGGAACCATCGAAACCCTCGGCTGGCTTGCGGTTGCACTGGTTATCTTCACCACCTGGAAGCCTTTGAACGCCATTTGGGGATCCTATCTTTTCGGATTCCTTTATTGGTTGTATCTGTACATTGGATTGTTCGGCGTGGAAACCACGAGAAGCACCATCTCTCTCATTCAGATGCTGCCCTATCTGGCCACGATGCTCGTTCTGATTCTGACCAGCATCCGCAAGAAAAAGGAAAATCAGCCTCCCGAGAGCTTGGGTCTTCCCTATTTCCGAGAAGAACGCTGACGGAAAAAAAATGTTTTTAGCATAAAAAACGCGTTCATTCAGGGTATAATAAATCATAGCGTAAAAATACGATTACGGAAGGTGGGCGACATGGAACAATCGAATCGAACCAAGGCGCCCAAACGGGGCGGAAAAATCTTCAAACTGGCAATCAAAACCGTTTCGATGAATTTTTACCGACACAACCTCAGCAAAAACGCCGCATCCCTTGCGTATTATCTGCTGTTTTCCCTTTTCCCCTTCCTGATCTTCCTGTCCAACCTGTTGGGTCTTCTGGATCTGAACGTATACACCATCACCCATTTTTTGAGCAATTTCCTTCCATCCGACGTGGTCGCGTTGGTGGAGAACTATCTGGACTACGTTGCAACGAACTCCTCTCATACGCTCTTGTGGTTCTCCCTGGTCTTCTCCGTTTGGTTCCCCTTCCGCGCAGTGCAGGGACTGATGGACGACGTTCGACGGGCCTACAGTCTGAAGCGACCACGCAATTTTTTGTATTACACGTTGAAACAACTCGTCTACACGATGATGTTTCTCGCCATCCTGGTGCTGACGTTGCTTCTGACGCTGATGGGCGAAAACGTTCTGAGTTCAATTCTGAGCCTGTTCCCGTCGAATTTGCATCTTTCCGACTACGTGTTGCAGATCTGGCAATATCTCCGCTTCCTGCCCGCAGGTCTTTTGATGTTCTGCGCCATCGGATTTCTGTATTCCATCGCGCTGGACGAGCCTCGCCCCTTCCGAAGCACGATTCTCGGGGCGTTGATTGCATTGATCTCCTGGTTGGTGGTCAGCATCGGATTCTCCTTCTACGTGGAGAACTTCTCCCATTATTCCGCTATTTACGGAACGCTGGGAACGGTAATCGTTCTGATTCTTTGGCTCTATTTGACCGCATTTCTGCTGATTCTGGGCGCGGAACTGAACGCCGCCATCGAAAAAGCGCGAAACGCCGTAGCCGCAGAATTCGAAAGAGAGGCGGATCCCCCGTCTGCAAATGAAACGAAATAAGCAGCAAACCGCCGTGAACCGAAATCACGGCGGTTTTTCTTAGCTAAAAAAGAATACGACAAACCAAAACGCACAGCGACAGCGTCACGGCGTCGCACAAAAGCGCACAAAAAAGGAATTTCCCGAACCCCTTCCCACTGCCGTTGGGAAGATAGACCCCCAGGGTATAAAACGTGGTTTCGGTGGAAGCGGAAAGGACAGCCGCAATACGCCCGATGAGGGAATCGGCTCCGTAAGCACGCAAAAGGTCCTGACAAAGAGACAGGGCCCCGCCTCCCGACAGAGGACGGACCAGAGCCAAAGGAAGAATTTGGGAAGGAATCTGAAGATGCAGGCAAAGGGGTTCCAACAAACAAACCAGGCGGTCCATAGCGCCGGAGGCCCGAAAAACGCCAACGGAGAGAAGCATCAGCAGCAACGTGGGAAAAATCTTCAGGCAAACCTTCAGTCCCTCTTGCACACCATCGCAAAAATCCGCAAAAACAGGCTGTTTTTCCCAAAGGCCGACGCCGAACACAAACAGAAGCAAAAAGGGCAAAATCAAGCTCATTTTTCCCCCCGAAAAGCAAAACGGACAAGCAATACGCCGAAAAGGCACGAGAGTACCTGCACGATCCAGACGGCGGGCAAAATGTCCGATGCGTTTCCTGCGCCGTTGGCCTGGCGCAAGGCAAGAACCGTAGAAGGGATCAACTGCACCGAGCAGGTATTAAGAATCAAAAACACCGCCAAAGAGCGGGTGATTCTACCTTGAAAAAGGCGAGAGGAGCCTTGAATCCCGTATGGTGTCGCGGCATTTCCCAGACCAAAAAAATTGGAAGCAAGGTTCATGGTCACCGCGTTACGGGCGGTCTCGTCCCGACGCGTGCGGGGAATTAAGAATCCTACGGGACGGGATAAAAATCGGGAAAAACGGGCCACCAGACCTGCACGCTCGGCGACGCGAATCAAGCCGCAGAACAGACAAAGGGAGCCTCCCATCTCCAGGATCAGCGTCACGCATCGGGAGGGGGCGGATAAAATCTCCTGCGCAACCGCCGAAACCGTTCCGTTCAAAAGACCAAAAACGGTTCCGAATAAAATAAGAATAAAGCAAATCCAGCCAATCAAGAAAATCCCCCCCCCCTCACCTCCATTTTATGGATATTCTTACGGGATATGACATAAACTGAAGGGAAAAGGAGTGGTATCCGTGAAGAAAAACAACTGGATTTATTTTTTAGAAAAACAGTGGCAAACCATCGCCCTCTGCGCCGTGTGTCTCTGCCTTTCCCTTGCCGTCGTATCGTCCTTTGAATCCCGAACCGCAGAAGCCTTTGCCTCGTCCGATTGGGGGCTTTCCTTCGGCATTACGGGCGCCGCCCCGCAGGGAAACGTCAGCCAAGAAGAACTTTCGTTATATAACGCGCGTTACATTGCAAACACGCAAGAGAGAAAGATTTATCTGACCTTTGATGCGGGATATGAAAACGGATATACGGAACAAATTCTGGACATTCTGAAGCAACACGAAGTTTCCGCCACGTTTTTTCTGGTGGAGCATTACATGGATACCGCCCCGGAGCTGGTAAAACGCATGGCGGACGAGGGGCACACGGTGGCAAATCACACCGCATCCCACCCGGACATGAGCAAGATTTCCTCCGCGGCGGAATTGCAAAAAGAATTATCCGCGGTGGAAGAGCGATATCGGGAAATCACGGGACAGGAAATGAAAAAGCTCTACCGACCACCTCAAGGAAAATACAGTATCACAAACCTGGAACACGCAAAAGAATTGGGCTATACGACCCTCTTCTGGAGCCTCGCCTACGCAGATTGGGACAACAACAACCAACCGAAGCCGCAAAATGCCATTCAAAAACTGAACGGAAGGATTCACAACGGAGCCATCGTTTTATTGCACAGCACGTCCAAAACCAACGCACAGATTCTGGATCAGCTGATCCGCGATTGGAAAGGAATGGGATATACCTTCGGCTCGGTTGAGGATCTGATATTTTCCTGACAATCAAAAAGGCCGCTCAAGCAAAGCTTTGAGCGGCTTTTTCATGATAGAAAATTACAGGAAAAAGAAAAACAGTTTCGCCATGCAGTATCCAAGCAAACCGCAACCGGGAAAGGTGAACACCCATGCGAGAAGCATCTGACCGACGATCCCCCAATTGACCGATCGCAGACTTCGCGTTGCCCCTGCCCCCATTACGGCGGAGGTTTTTACGTGGGTAGTGCTGACGGGAAGTCCGAACAAGGTGCAAAGCGCCAGGCTGACGGCCGTCGCACCGTCGGAGGCGACCCCTTGATATCGCTCGGGCTTCACCATTTTTACCCCGACGGTTCGAATAATACGACCGCCGCCAAAGGCCGTGCCCAAAGACAAAACGACCGAGCAAAGCAGAACCATCCAGAAGGGGATCGTTTCGACGGCGGTTCCCCGAAACGCGGCAACAGAGAGCAGGAGGACCCCGATAAATTTTTGTCCGTCCTGGGCTCCGTGCAGAAATGCGTTGATTGCACTTCCGAGAATCTGTCCTTTCCCAAAACGGCGCTGAGCCACCGCACGCCGCTCCTTTTGAGCAAGACGGGACAGGAGAAGAGAAAGAAAATATCCAAAGAAAAAGCCGATCAGAACGGATAGAACCAGCCCGAAAACGACCCGACTCCACACGGAAAAACGCACGCCGGAGGAACCGCTCAACGCCAAGGCCGCCCCCGTGACGCCCGCAATCAACGCGTGACTTTCACTGGTCGGAATGCCAAACCACCAGGCCGTCACCGCCCAGAGAACGATGGCAAAAAGGGCCGCGCACAGTGCGAGAACGGAGATTTTCGGATCGGTGCCAAAATCCACCATGGAAAATACCGTATCGGTCACCCTTCGATTGATTGCAACGGAAAGAATCAATCCGAAGAAATTAAACACCGCAGCCATGATCACGGCACCCTTCACCGAAAGAGCGCGGGTGGCAACGCAGGAAGCAATGGCATTCGGAGCATCCGTCCAACCGTTCACGAAAATAACCGAAAGAGTCAGAAGCGTTAAAACACCCAACGGCACAGAATAAATAACACTTGTTATCCAATCAACAAAAGACAAAATCGCACCCCTCCCCTTTCATACATATAAAAATAACAAGTGTTATAAAACAAAAATATAACATTTTTTTACGGAAGTACTTGTAAAATGAAAAAAAATGTGTTATAATAGAATTATTATGATACGTGAGGTGAGATTATGGACGGCAGTAGTTGCGAGCGAAGTATGGATTTTCGGATCGACCGTATCCTTTTCCGCACCGAATTTGGGCCGTCCGTGCGCTGACCGCCCGTTCGGGGAAAAAGAAGATCGCGTCCGTTGTCCGACTCCAAAGCAACGATCCGTATTGGAAAGGCTTTTGCAGACGACAACGGGATTTTTATGCCCATTTTTCTGCGAAACCGTTTCCTTTACGGAGAATAAAATGAAGTAAAGGAGTAACACGACATGAACACGGAAGCATTGAACACGACCCTGCACCCCGACTACAAAAGCGAAATTGCGCAACTCATCCGCAGCAAGCTGACCCCAAAACTGTTGCGGGAAAAGCTTTTGGATTACCACGAAAACGACATTGCGGCCACCTTGGAAGAGCTTCACCGGGAAGAACGGAACAAATTGTATCGGATTCTGGATATCGACACCCTTGCGGCCGTTCTGGAATACGCGGAAGATTTTAATTCCTATCTGGAAGAATTGCCCGTCCGCACCCGAATCGAGATTCTTTCCCGCATTGAGGTCTCCGCCGCCGTAAATTATCTGGAAAGCTTGGAAAAACGGGAACGCAACACCGTCATGGAACTGATTCCCGCTGAACCGAGACGGGAAATTTCCATGCTTGCCGCCTTTGATAAGGACGAAATCGGCAGCAAAATGACCACCAACTACATTTCGGTGAAAAGCGGGATTTCCGTCCCGCAAGCCATGTCCCAACTGTTGGAGCAAGCGGCGGAAAACGATAACGTATCCACCATCTACGTAGTAGACGAGGACGAAACCTTCGTGGGAGCCATTGATCTGAAGGATCTGATCATCGCCCGCTCCAACCACGAGCTGGAATCCATCGTTATGACCTCTTATCCGTACGTCTACGCCACGGAGTTAATCGACGATTGCATCGAGACCATACGCGGCTATTCCGAAGACTCCATTCCCGTACTGGATGCGGAAAACAAGCTTAAAGGAGTTCTGACCGCTCAAGACCTGGCCCAGTTGATCCAGGACGAAATCGGTGAAGACTACGCAAAGCTGGCCGGTCTTTCTGCAGAAGAAGATCTGAAAGAACCGGTTTTCAAAAGTATTGGAAAACGTCTCCCCTGGCTGGTGATTCTGTTCGGATTGGGACTTTTGGTTTCCTCGGTGGTGGGAATGTTCGAATCGGTGGTGGCAGACCTGACCCTCATCGCCTCCTTCCAATCTTTGATTTTAGGCATGGCGGGGAACGTGGGAACTCAATCTCTGGCAGTCACCATCCGTATGCTGGTAGACGAAAATCTTTCCGCAAAGCAAAAATTCCAATTGGTATTCAAGGAAGCGCGGGTGGGATTGTGCAACGGATTTATTCTGGGGATTCTCTCCTTCCTGCTGATCGGCGGATATTTACACTTTATCAAGGGCGAATTGCTCGCCGTGGCCTTTTCCGTCTCCCTCTGCACGGGAATCGCCATGATGATCGCCATGCTGCTTTCGGGCATTTCGGGAACCGCAATCCCTCTTTTGCTGAAAAAACTGAAGATCGACCCCGCCGTCGCATCCGGTCCCTTCATCACCACAATTAATGACCTCGTGGCCGTGGTGACCTATTACGGATTGGCGTGGGGCCTCCTCCATTGGACCAATTAAATCACAGATAACGACAACAATCCCTCCGCTATGCGGAGGGATTGTTTCTTGTAATATATAAACCGAGATTTTTGAATTACGGTCTCCATTGAAGTTCAACAAATTCGTCGGTTGAAAAAGTATCAAAAATCCTTATGGAATTAGGGTTTATTGAAAGGGAAAAACACCTAAAATCGAACTCCACGATTAGAATTTGAGGTATTATTCAAAACAAATCACTCGCTTCGTTCTTTTTTGTTAGTACTTTCTTGTAAAATATGGAAGTCTCTCAACAGGAGCACTTACGACAACGGTACTATCACCCTCATATTCTTTCCCGTCGCAATCGATCCATTGCCCGTGTGGCAACACAACAGATCGCTGTTCTGCTCCTTTTTCCACAACCGGTGCCACCAGAACATCCGACCCTAACATAAACTGATCATTTATATTCTCATACCCACAGTGTGGAAATTCGTATTCCATATGCCGAACAATCGGTTCTCCGGTTACGGCGGACTCTTGTACCAATTTCACAATACAGTCGGAAAAGCGCTTATGCAGCTTTGCCGCCTCAAGACACAGTCCACGGTGCTTTTCGTCAAGCATACGCCATGGTGCCCAAGAATACTGAATCATAGGAAACAACGCAGAGCACTGTGCCATACGGACAAACAACTCTTGATCGCATTTAAAATCGGGAACGTAGTTAAACGACCATTCCCCGCCGCCTACCATATCGGGACAAATAAACGGATGTCCGATAAGGCCCTGCACCAAAGCAGAAGGAAGAACGGAGGTGAGTCCGTGATCGGTCCAGGTGTGGTTGCGATCCTGAAGTCGCTGAACCACCGCCTTACCGCCGCCCTTAAAGGTATCCTTGTATTCGTGATATTCGTATCTCGTTCCGAAGTCGTTCCATGCCAGATTCAGCTCATCTGCAGTATATTTCGTCTGAGGGCCGTTGATAATGTTTCCGGGATTATACATACGGATATTACCACCGTCGAACTTAAATCCATCCACACCGTATGTATCGATCAAATAACGAAGCTTTTTATCAAGAAACTCTCTGTCATCCTCTTTGCACATGTTAAGAATGGCACTATAGCCGTTCCACCAACGAACGATGGCAACATTACCGTCATCGGTACGGAGAAAATAGTTCTTTTCTCCCGCACCTCCAATAAGATGCTTGCGGGTAGTCGCAAGAGCAAAGTCCATTCCGTCGGAAGTAACAAGCGGAACGACCCAAAGCATGACCTTAAAGCCCATTTCATGAAGTTCGTCCACCATTGCACGCGGATCGGGGAATTTCACCCTATCAAACTCCCACAGACCGTACCGCCCATGCCAGCCCTCGTCGATCATCAAAACTCCAGGCTCATATCCGTTTTCAATTAATCCCCGTGCATATTTAAGAACACCCTCCTGGCTTTGGTGATAATCAAGCTCCATCCAAGTGTTGTACTGCGCAGTAGTAAAAAAAATTTTGGGAGGGATCTTTCCCGAAAACGGAAAATGCTTCCGTGAAGCGCACAAATAAGCGTCCCGTAAACTCTCTCCAGCCTCACATACAAGGATTTCGTCTCGGGCGGAGAGATGAATTTCGCCATTTTCGATTCTGACCACCATAGGACTATCGCACCAGATATAACGCCCCTTGCTTGATAGGAAGAAAGGCATCGTTTGATTCGTTCCACAGTTCATATCGTACGCAAAATTCGACTCTGCGCCAAACGGTTGCTGTTCCCCTGTCGAAGAGGATGCGCCCCACCAGTATTCATTTTCAAGCATTTTTACAGCTATATTCATAACCTACTCTCCTAAAACAAAGACATACTTAAATTATACCAAAAATTATATTTCTTGTCAAGAAGCAAACTACGGGCTGACGTTGAGCCCATGTAACTACTTGGTTTTCAGGAATTGTTTCGAACCATACATCAAGCAAAATGGCCCCGACAAACATCGGGGTCATTTTTTTATTTGGCAAGCAAATTTGTCCTCCACAGCCTATCATCGTAAATCTTCCGACGTGTCCAGTGTACAGATCGAGATGATTTCTGATATTCTACGGCTTTTTGGGCGCATATCTCATCTTCGGATAACAATTCAGCCGAATCGACATAAGGACTTCTGTAAATAACAACAGGGAAAAAATCTTTTCTGTTCGGCAAACTTATAACAGTAAAAAGTTTTACCTCATTGTTTTGCAAATATTCGTAGTAGGTCATCAGAAAACTCCACCGCCTTTCTCACTTTCATTATATCATAGGCTATTTATTCTTTCAGCAGTTTTCATAGTTATTTCTTCTTTATGCTATTACGATTCAAACATAGCATTCACACACAAAAACACAACTGCTTCATTTTCCCAAAGAGAGATGTCATTGTTTGAGCGCATGAATTTTTTCCCACAGCAGATCAGCGTAGTTATAATGCCCAAACTTTCCCCAAACCAGGGCACAAGCATCGGATGCCCCTGCATACGTATATAGCCTTTGAATAGTTTCAAATGTTTTTTGAGTACCTTCTTTAGGGAAAATCTTATCCTCTACCCCTGCAGCAATAATCAAATTTCTTGGAGCAATAAGCCCTGCAAGATCGCCCATTTCAAAATATTTTCTGATTCCCGGTATGTGATTACACATACAATGCGGCATTGCGGCAATGGAATATTCGAAGTCACATATAGAGCAGGACGGAGCCGCAACGGCAATTCGCTCATCTAAGCAAGCCAAATAATAAGTTGCCGTACCGCCGCCCGAGTTTCCCGTACATACAATACCGTCTTTTTCCAACACATCGAATTTTTCCAAGACGACATCAAGAATTCGCATGCAATCCCATACACGTTCCCCAATTACCGTCCGTCCGGCAAGAATAGCAATTTTTGCGGCTTCGGTACAGCTTACACCATAGCCGTCAATGCTGCTTTCACCGAAATTACGCGCCTCTATAACGAGCGCCGCACATTTTTCCTTGATTGCCCTCAGAGCCATCGCTCTGTGCGGCCATTCGGCGAGACACTTCTCGTCCTCTTCGTTCTTCGTCTCACCAAGAGCTATATGCATTCCTGCTCCGTGTCCGCTAAGGCATATCGTCAGCGGCACCCTATCCGCGGAACTATGAGGCACAAGTAAATGACACGGAACGTAAAATTCAGGCTCTGTTTGAACAGTAAATCTATATTCTGTAAAGTCTTCTTTCTCTTTTGTATATTCAATTTGAAAATCAGGGGCACATATTTCCAAAGGTAAGCCCAGAAGCTCGTTCAATTTTTCTCTTGCATTTTTCTGCCAAATTGAAAAGCTCCGTGTTGCATCATATGCCAACTTTGGCTCGGTATCGCAAAATCTTTTATATTCATATAAATGGCTATTAAATGATTTGTTCATTTCCACACCTCAACAATTATAAAAAGTTCATGCATATTTTATCAAGATTTTTCATGATAAAGTATCTGCTTTTCTTGGAGTTATTATAGCATAATACTAAATATTTTTCAATATAAAATAAAATGCTTTTCGCCCGAAGGAAGAAAAGCTACCTTAATTATTCATTCTTCATTATTCATTCAAAATCCGCTTAAGATAAATGGATAATGAATGATGAATAATGAAAAGTGAATAATACAAACAAAAATCCGCCTTCTTACGAAATCGGATTTTGTTTGGCTCCCCCTGCTGGGTTAGCGAGGTGAAAACAATTGAGTATTGTTTTCGCCGAACGGTCGGCACCAAGCAAGGAGTTGAAGGAGCGAGGCGACGAACGACGCGCAACGACTATGCGACTGCCGTGGGACTGAGGCTGCGACAGTTTGCAAAGCAAACGGTCGGTGGTTCTACGCCCGCAGGGGGTAAAAAGAAAAGACTCACATCAAACCAAACGGTTCAACATAAGTCTTTAGTGTCTAATCAAGACGGAAAGACTATTGCCGAAAAAGCCTTATTTTACAAGGGTTTTGGGCATTTTTGATGTTGTAAATTCCGTTTTGCCCTGCTCGTTTTCGAACCACCGACCTCTATGTAATTTATCAAGATTTTCCGTAACATTAACATTTGATGCTGATATATAAAGAAATCACCTCCCATTTGAACACTAATGGTTCAGAATCGAAAGGTGATTCTTTTTCTCCCCTGCTATTTTTCGAACCAACAACCTATGCGGCAATTTGTTCTTCGATAGTCATTCCGCCCTTCAAAACAATCACAAGAGTTCCATCGGGCATTACACGGATACACTCAATGAGCTTGCGTACAACGATCTCATTGTACTCCGAGAAATTGATCTCAGTATCAGAGAGAAACATCTTGATACTCTCAATCTCTTGGTTTACTTTTTCACTTGCTTGTGTTTGGGTACGTGCCACTTCAAGCTGACTTCTCATCGCGCATAGTTGATCAGATATTTTCCGAATTTCAACTTCAAACTTTTCGGTATCTCCCTCAGTTCTCATGCTCATCGTAATCATATCTTCCATATCTTGCTTAAGGTCCTTGATTTTCTGCTCAATAACGTAAGCATCAAGAATGTTATCGTCACCCGTTACAGCATAAGACAGTCCGGACAAAATAAGCTCGGATACCTCATCGCGATATTCAAAAGCATTACGCAAGCCACGGCAAATAGCTTCTTGCAATTTTTCTTCATCAATAGATACTGAATGCTTGCAATATTGAGTGCCGTGTTCGACTCGGTTAAGGCATCTCCAAACTCTTTTCTTTTCGCCCTTGATTACCCAAGTTTTTCTGCGATAAGGACTTCCGCACTCTCCGCACACAAGAATTTCAGTAAGAGCGAATTTCCCACTATACTTTCCCTGCTCGGTAATGCTCAAATCCGATGTCTTTCTCTTGCTACTTCTTCGGGCGATTTCCGCTTGAACCAACTTAAAGGTTTCTTTTGAAATGATGGCAGGATGGTTATTGGTAATAAGATATTTAGCCATCTCGCCGCGATTTTTCTTTACCTTTTTATTTATACAGTTCTCAATATACGTCTTTTGCAACAGCATATCACCCGCAAATCTCTCGTTGCAAAGCATATCTTGAATGATCTGCTTGCTCCAAACGGATTTGCCTTTTTTTGTTTTAATACCGTTTGTTTCAAGATAAGATTTGATTTGATCGAGGCTTGCACCCTCAAGATACATATTGAATATCTTCCTAACGACTTCAGCTTCTTCCGGGATTATTTCGGGTTCCCCATTTTCACCTCTCCTATACCCTAAGATGGTATATCGAAACGCGAAAGTGCCTGACTTCATTCTTTGTTGGATACCCCAACGCACATTAGCACTGATATTTTCGCTTTCCGCCTGCGCCATAACGCTATATAGACCAAGAAACATTTCGTTTTCGGATTTCATTGAGTCAAGCGCTTGTTCTTCAAAGAAAACGCCTATGCCCATAGCCTTTAGCTTACGAACATATCTTAAGCTGTCAACGGTATTTCTGGCGAAACGAGCAACCGATTTGGTAATGATAAAATCAATCTTTCCCTTTTCACAATCACGAATCATTTTTTGAAAATTGGGGCGCTTATTTGCTTGAGTTCCGGTAATGCCCTCATCCGCGTATATCCCTGCAAAACGCCATTTTGGATTTTTTGCAATGGCATCGGTGTAATACGCTAACTGTGCTTCATAGCTGTCAAGCTGCTCGTCACTATCGGTAGAAACTCGGCAATATGC
>JAGBIM010000023.1 GCA_017934975.1 Clostridia bacterium
CAGCTTTACTGCTGAAAATGCAGACGGTTACACCGTTGAGATCACTTCCGCAAACGGCACAAGCGCTTTAACTATCAGTAAATAAAACCCAATACAAATAACACCCACAGGGGCGGTGGCGGTCAAAGAACCGCCAACCGCCCCTGTGCGCCTTTACAAAAAGGGTAGAAAAAGTCACATTTTTATGATATACTAAAGAAAAAAGCGAAAGGAACGCCTATGGGAAAGCAAAACGGTATAAAACCATTGGCAAATTAACACCCGAAATCGTGCGCCTGTTTATCGCAAGGATCGAGATCGGAGAACGCACTGTGAAATACTCACGACACTCCGCTCAAAAAATCCGAATCATTTACCGTGACATCGGTGAATGGGATTACGACGATGCGGCAGAAGCCGAACAGCAACAACCGCAGATCGTAGCAGTAACCGTAGCACAACCGGAACTGCTCCCTGCATAAACACCGCACAATGCGGGATAAACGCAGTAACGGCGGATGGCTAACCGCCATCCGCCGTTACCACACCTACATACTGTCATAAAATGTCCCTATGAACACGAACAGAAGGGTTTCGGGGAGTTTTTCAAATTAAGCGATATAATCGTTGTCGCGGAACTGGAGGGAGTAAAGATCCTTGTAGGTTCCGCCGGCGGCCATCAGCTCTTCGTGGGTGCCCCGCTCCGCCACGCGACCATCCATAATCACGGCGATCTCGTCCGCGTTGCGGATGGTGGAAAGACGGTGGGCCACCACCAGGGTGGTGCGTCCGCGGCAAAGCTCGTCGAGAGCCTGCTGAATGAGGATTTCGGTGGTGTTGTCCAAAGCGCTGGTGGCTTCGTCCAGAATCAGAATGGCGGGATCCTTCAGGAACACGCGGGCAATGCTCAACCGCTGCTTCTGTCCCCCCGAAAGCTTCACGCCCCGCTCTCCGATCTCCGTATCGTAGCCCTTCTCCAGGGTCATGATATAATCGTGAATATTCGCACGGCGCGCAGCCTCCATCATCTCTTCTTCCGTGGCGTCGGGGCGTCCGTAAAGGATATTGTCCCGAATGGTGCCCACGAACAGAAACACGTCCTGCTGAACGATGCCGATGTTGCGGCGAAGGGATTCCATGGTATACTTGCGGATATCCGTCCCGTCAATGCGAATGGAGCCGTTTCCCTCTTCCACCCGATAAAAATTGGGCAACAAATGGCAAAGGGTGGTCTTTCCGCCTCCCGAGGGACCGACGAGGGCCAGCTTCCGTCCCTTTTCCAGGCGAAGATTGACGTCGTGCAGAACCTCTTTGGTCTCATCGTAAGAATAAGAGAGATTTTCGAATTCGATGCTGCCCTGCACGTGGGTCAATTCCACCGCGTCGGGGGCGTCGGCTTCGGGCTCTTCGTCCATGATTTCCACAAAGCGCTTGAATCCGCTGGCACCGTTCTGGAACTGTTCCATAAAGCCCAAAAGGGTATTGACGGGATTGATGAAAAGGTTGACCGAAACGATGAAGGTGGAATAATCCCCGAAATTGATACGGTCGTTGTAAAGGAAGATTCCCCCTGCCACGAGAATAATTACGTTGAACACGTCGGTAATAAAGGTGGTGGAGGAATGGAACATGGCCATGGCGTGGTAGGCGCGGCGGGAGGAATCGACGAATTCCTGATCCCCCACGGAGAATTTCTCCAGTTCCCGATCCGAATTGGTGTAAGCCTTGGTCACGCGGATGCCGGTCACGCTGCTTTCCACGGCGGCGTTGATGGTGGCGTTACTCTTGCGGCGGTCCTGGAAGGCCTGACTCATGGCCTTACGCAGCTTCAGCGTAACCACCACAAGAATGGGCACGCAGGCAAAGACGATCAGGGTCAGAATGGGATCGATGGTGCAAAGATAAACGAAGGAAAGCACGATCATCACAGAGCTGATCAGCAGGTTTTCGGGGCCGTGGTGGGCCAATTCGCTGACCTCGAACAAATCGCTTGTCATGCGGGTCATGATCCGCCCCGTTTCGTGATTGTCGAAAAAGCGGAAGGGCAGCTTTTCCAGATGGGAAAAGAGATCCATGCGCATCTGAGACTGCATTTTGACCCCAATCACGTGGCCGTAATAATCCACGAAATAACGAAGCCCCATGCGGATGGCGTAGAGGACCAAAACCACGATACCCGCCACCACGATGGTGGAATACATGCGGTTGGGAATGTATTCGTTGAGCATCTTGTTGGTCACGATGGGATAAACCATACCAACCAGCGAAATCAGCAGAGACGCCAGCATGTCCAGGGCCAGCATTTTCTTGTGGGGCTTATAGTAAGATAAGAACCGTTTCAGCATCGTTTTACTTCCTTTCGTATGTCCCCTGCATTATACCACGAAATCTGCCCTTTGTCAAGGTTTTTGCCCATTGACAAATTCTTAGAATTATGATATAATTCTATCGTACCCGTGTCCAAAGCGGGGAAGAAGATCAAAAATAAACCGTTTCGGTTTGGAAAATCGAGGAATTTTTATGACCGTCCGCTTATGCACCCCCGCCGATACCGAGGCCCTGCTGGCCCTCTTCGACGAAGCCCGCAAGACCATCGCCGCGTTGGGCATCGATCAGTGGCAAAAAGGATATCCCTCCCGTGAGGTAGTGGAGGAAGACCTTCGGGCAAAAAGGTCCTATCTGTTGGAGCAGGACGGAGACCTGTGCGGCACCTTCGTCTTTCTCACCGACGGGGAACCCACCTACGATAAAATCTACGAAGGGGCGTGGCACGGAGACGAAAACTACGTGGCCCTTCATAGGGTGGCCGTGGCGGTGAAATATCGGGGAACGGGCGTGGCGGAAACGATGATCTCCTTTGCCGCCGAGCAAGCAAAAAACGGTGGCTTCTCCTTCCTTCGCATCGACACCCACAAGGGGAACAAGGTCATGCGGCGGATGCTGGAGAAAAACGGATTTTCCCCCTGCGGCACCATCTATCTGGCAAACGGCGATGAACGCATCGCATACGATAAAATCCTGTAACGGAGGCTTGTTATGGCATTTATTGAACTTCACTATCATTCCGACGCCCTGGGCACGGGGGTCACCGTCAACGTGATTCTGCCCGAAAAGGCAAAAACCCTCATCGGCATGAACGCAGAAGGGGGCGATTCCTTCAAGACCCTTTATCTGCTCCACGGACTTTCCGACGATCACAGCATCTGGATGCGGCGCACCTCCATCGAGCGGTACGCGGCGGATTTCGGCATCGCAGTGGTCATGCCCAATGTGGGACGCAGCTGGTACACCGATACCGCCTACGGAGCAAAGTATTTCACATTCGTCACCAAGGAACTGCCCTCCGTCTGCCGCAACTATTTCCGCGGAATGTCGGATAAAAGGGAAGATACCCTCATTGCGGGCCTTTCCATGGGAGGCTACGGCGCCGTCAAAGCCGCCCTTTCCTGCCCCGAAACCTTCGGAGGCTGCGCGTCTCTGTCGGGGGCGCTGAACGTGCTGCGCTATCGGGGCGGCCTGATCAACGAAGAATGGAACGGCATTTTCGGCACGAAGGCGGAAGATTATCCCGATTGCTTCCCCGATGACGTATTTTATCTGGTCAACCGCAATCTGGAGCAGGGAATCGAATTCCCCAAAACGTACCTTTGGTGCGGCGCCCAGGATTATCTGCTGGAGGACAACCACAAATTCCGCGACCTTCTGCAGGAAAAGGGAATTGCCCATCGGTACGAGGAATCCGAAGGAAACCACTCCTGGAAATGGTGGGACCTGCATATTCAGGACGCCATTCGGTATCTGCTGAAGGGAGAATGACCCCATGAACGAGACCCTTCGACAGCTTTACGCGCGAAAATCCGTACGGGCCTTTACCGATCGGGAGATCGACGAGGAAACCGTGCAGGAGATCCTCACCGCGGCGGCCATGGCGCCCACGGCGGGAAACCAGCAGCTTTACACGATTTTGCGGATCACCGATCCCGAATTGAAAGAATCTTTGGCGGAATCCTGCGACCATCAGCCCTTCATCGCAAAGGGAAAGTTGGTGCTGATTTTCTGTGCCGACTGTCTGAAATGGTACGACGCCTTTCTTGCAGGAAACTGTGATCCCCGCAAGCCCGGGGTGGGCGACCTGCTTCTGGCGGTCAGCGACGCCTTGATCGCCGCGCAAAACGCAGTGGTTGCGGCAGAATCCTACGGCATCGGCTCCTGCTACATCGGAGATATTATGGAAAGCGCAGAGATCCATCAAAAGGTTCTGAACCTGCCCGAATACGTCTTTCCCGTGGGAATGCTGGTCTTCGGCTATCCCACGGAGCAACAGAAGGAGCGGCAAAAGCCCCCGCGGGCAGACAACCGCTTCCTCGTCCACGAAAACACCTATCATCGTCTTTCTCCCGAAGAACTGCGGACCATGCTCACGAAAAACTGCACCCCCGAAACCTACGGCGACTGGCTTCTGAAATTCTGCAACCGCAAGTACAACTCCGATTTTTCCCGCGAAATGACCCGTTCCGTGGGCGTTTATCTGAAACAATTTGAAGAATAAAAGGAGATCCGACCATGCGCTACCGTTTCCTCCGTTTCCCCGAAGGGAAAGCAAAAGCCCTCACCCTCAGCTATGACGACGGGTGCAAACAAGATATTAGATTCGTTGAAATCTTAAACCGATACGGTATAAAATGCACCTTCAACCACAATTGTGACCGCATGCACAAAACCTACGTGATTCCCACGGAAACCGTGAAAGAACTGTTTTTGGATCACGGCCATGAAATTGCCATACACGGAGATATGCATCGGGCAAACGGTTCTCTGCGCCCCCTGGACGGAATCCGCGACGTGCTGGAATGCCGTCTGGAGCTGGAGAAAAAATACGGCCGCATCATTCGGGGCATGGCCTACCCCGACACGGGCATTACTTATCTGGAAAACGGTACCGATTTCGGTATGATCCGCCAATATCTGAAGGAGCTGGACGTCGCCTACGCCCGTACCCTGGGCGGAGACAACGATTCCTTCCGATTGCCCGCAGACTGGCACGCCTGGATGCCCACCGCCCATCACAACAATCCCAAGCTGGACGAGTACATGGACAAATTCCTTTCCGCAGACCGCTCCCCCAACGTTTACCACGCAAGGCGGGGCCCCATGCTCTTCTATCTGTGGGGGCACGCCTACGAATTTGACCACAATAAAAACTGGGATTTAGCGGAAAAAATCTGCGAAAAGATGGGGAATAATCCGGAGATCTGGTACGCCACCAACATGGAAATCTACGAATACGTCAACGCCTACCGCTCCCTGGTCATCAGCGCCGACGAGGCCCTCGTCTACAATCCCTCCCTGCAAACCGTGTTCTTCGACGTTGACGGTGTTCCCTACTCCGTCAAGCCCGGTCAAACCCTGCGGATCGAATAAGAACTTCCCCTCGGAGGAACGATTATGACCCCGTTTTTTCTGTTTCTGATCCCCCTGTTGGCGGGAATCGGATTTTTCTTTTATTTCTTTTTGCGCAGAATCTGCCGAACCCTGGAGTGGGGCGAGGAAGGGAAAAAGCGAAAAATAATTCTCATGACCCTTTCGATCCTTCTGGCCGCCGTGACCTCCGTGATTTTTTCCTCCTTCGGAATTGTCGCAATCTTCCTGCTTCACGTGGTGGGCGTGGGACTCGTCTTTCAGGGCATCAACGGAATTCTGCGTCTTTGTCTGAAAGAAAAATACCAAAACGGTTTAAAATTCTGGAAACTTTGTTACGGATCCGGTCTTTACACAATTTTGGGTGCGATCGCCGCGATTTTGCTGGGCGTAATCAACCTGAACAACGTGGTAATGACCGGCTACACGATCCGGACCGACAAGAGTATCCGGGAAGAGGGATACCGCATCGCCCTGCTGGCCGATATCCACTACGGGGTTTCGCTGGACGGGGAGGAACTTTCGAAGCTGTGTGAAGAAATCAACCGTCAGGAGCCCGATCTGGTGATCCTCTGCGGAGATATCGTGGACAGCTCCACCGCGGCGGAGGAGATGCGGGAATTGTTTTCGATCCTTGGCACGCTGCAGAGCGAATTCGGCACCTTTTTCGTCTACGGCAACCACGATCGCACCTTCTCCATGATGAAAAATTCCTTTACGAACGAAGAACTGGCAGATTCCATCCGCAGCAACGGAATTACCATTTTGCAGGACGATTCCCGACAAATCACCGAAGATCTGCTTCTGGTGGGACGGGAGGACCGCAGTCACAGCCGAACGGGACGGGAACGAAAAACAGTCGGAGAACTTCTGAAGAACGCGGATCCTGCGGACTTTATCCTTATGCTGGACCATCAGCCCAGCGAATACGCCGAGCAAGGGGAATCGGGCACCGACCTGCTTCTTTCGGGGCACACCCACGGCGGTCAGCTTTTTCCCCTGAATCTGCTGATGCGCATTATCCCCTTTAACGACGGAACCTACGGCACCTACGCCCTTTCCAACGGAGGCACCGCTCTGATCACCTCGGGCGTTGCGGGATGGAACTTCCCCATCAAGACCGCCGCCCCCGCAGAATATGTCATGATTGATCTGAAAAAGCATTAAAAAAGTCCCCAAAAGGGAACTATTTGTGAAATGAAGGAAAAAAGACACAATTATGGGGTATAATACCCGTAAAACAGTGTCGGAAACGGGAATTTTTGCAAAAATTGAAAGGTTTCTTGACAAACAGAGAGAAATATAGTATACTGTAGGTAGAATCGTTTGACCGCTCTGCGGAAAATCAACGAAAGTGGGAGTAGCATGAGAAAACTGTTTATCGGGGTTTACAACCCCTCCATCATTCTGACGTACGTGGGAATGATCAGCGCCATTTTGGGGATCGGTGTGTTGATTACCCAAAAGACCTTGGGTGCCATTGATCCCATCGGCCTTGCCATGATTGCCCTGATCGTCTCGGGGGTCTGCGATATGTTCGACGGTGCCGTTGCCCGCCGCTGCAAGCGCACGGAGCAGGAAAAGCAGTTCGGCATCCAGCTGGACAGCCTGGCAGACACCATTTCCTTCGTGGTCTTCCCTGCCTCAATGCTTATTTTTATTGCAAACTTCGGTCCCGTAAGCCTTCTGATCGCTTGCTTCTACGCCTTTGCGGGAATCATGCGTCTTGGCTGGTTCAACATCACCACGGAAACCAGCGGAGGGGTCTACAGCGGCCTTCCCGTCACCTTCTCTTCGGTGATTTTCCCCACCTTCTATCTGGCCCTTTCCTTCTTTGAGGTACCCCGCCTCGATATTATTTTCCAGGTCTTGACCGCCGTTGTGGGCGTTCTGTTTATCACCAACTTCAAAACCAAGAAGATCGGCATCAAAAAGCTTTGCTTTCTGCTGATTCCCGCGATCATCGGCATCGTTGCCCTGATCCTGCTCAAGAAGTAATCCGGGGGGCCCATGCAGTATTATAACCGAAAGACCGCCCGCATTGAAGAGGAAGCGGAATCCATGCAGGGATCTCTGCATTTTCTGTACGATACCGCTCTCGGGCGCTTTTGTCTGAAGACCGTCGTTGCCCGTCCCTGGCTGAGCAAGGTGTACGGCAAATATCAGAAATCCCGTTTTTCCCGTCGCAAGATCCGCTCCTTCGTTGCCAAAAACAACGTTGACGTTTCCGATTGGGACGTGGATTCCTTCCGCAGTTTCAACGACTTTTTTACCCGCAAGAAACCCCTCTCTCCCGATCTGGAAGATCCTTCGGATCTTCTCTCCATCGCCGACAGTAAAATGCGTATCTTCCCCATCACCGAAGATCTGGTTCTGAACGTGAAGCGGTCCCGCTACACCGTGGGAGAGATTCTGGGAGACGAAGCGCTGGCGGAGCAGTTCCGCGGCGGCACCTGCATCGTGTTCCGCCTTGCGGTGGACGATTATCACCGTTATCATTTTATCGACAAGGGCCGTTTGATCTCCAACAAAAAGATCAAAGGCGTGTTGCACACCGTTCGCGCCGTGTCGGAAAAGTTCAACGTCTTTTCCCGCAACGCCCGTGAAGTGAGCCTTCTGGAAACCGAGAATCTGGGCAACGTAGCACAGATTGAGGTGGGAGCTCTGTTCGTGGGGAAAATCGTCAACCATCCCGAAAGGGAATTTGATAAAATGCAGGAAAAGGGATATTTCGAATTCGGCGGCTCCACGGTGGTGGTTCTGCTGAACAAGGAAATCGAATTCGACCCCGATATCGTGGAAATGAACGCAAAGGACCTGGAAATCAAGGTCCGCGCAGGGGAACGGATCGGAAAAATCTGTCAATAAAAACCAAAATCCTCGGATCGCTCCGAGGATTTTTTTGTTTTTCCGAATGGATTTACTTTTTCGGCAGAATCCGAAGGTCCACGTCCCCCGACCGGGTGGAAACCTTGCAGGGCGTCCCCACGAAGGAAGAAGGAACACTCACGGAGCCGCTTTTCGTGCTGACCTGAAAAATCTTGTCCGTGCAAAAGGTGCCTTCCACGTCTCCCGCATCCGTACCGACGGTCACGGAGGCGGCGTCACAGGCATCGAAGGAAATATCCCCCGTATCGGTCTCGGCAAAAAGATCCGCGCGGCAGATCACCTTCGTCAGATTGGCGTCCCCCGTATCGGTTTCCAGAGAAAGCTTCTCACAAGTCACGTGGGTGAGGTTCAGATTTCCCGTATCGGTCTCAAAGGAAAGAGACCCTTCCGCCGTCAATTCCGACAGAGAAATATTCCCCGTATCGGAGGAAAATTCCCCCTTCCCCAGGGAGGGAGATTTCACGAGAATGTTCCCCGTATCGGTCTCACAGTTCAGCATCCCTTCCACGGAGGCCCCGCAGGAAAGATTTCCCGTATCGGAGGAAAGTTCCACCCGTCCAAAGGTAAACCCTTCCGAAACGCTCACGTTCCCCGTGTTGGTTTCTACGGAAAGGGATTGATAGGAATCGGCAGGCAAATACACCGTCACCGTGCGGGCGGAGAAGGAAAACCCGAGATAATGATACCACTTCCGCTGATCTGCGACCCGAATCCGCAGGGTGCCCTTCTCTACGGAAACCGCATAGCGGAACAGTTGCGATTCCTGACATTCCACCCGTCCCGCGTCGCCCAACACCAAGCGCACGTCGCCCGTGTTATCGACAATCTCGATATTCTGAATGGGTTCGTTGATTTCATAGGTTTTTTCGGTCAGAGCGTCCGTCCCGATGGCGAAGAAATTAAAATCGGCGGCAACGAAAGAAGCCATGAAAACAGCGCCTCCCAGAACCATCAGAATGACGGCGGTAATCATCCATTTTTTCATTTAGATCCTCTCCTTTCCCGAATCCGATCAAGAACCTTTTTCACGCCGTTTTTCGTCCAACCAAAGACCTTTTTCGTGAGAAAGCGGCAGAAAAAAACGGCAAGGATACAGAGCCCCGCCCCAAAGAGACTCAACCCGCAGAGCATCCCCGCGGAAAGCAGATTGTGCTGAAGAGCGGACAGGAGGGCTGCACAGAGCCACGCCAACGAGGCGCCGCCCAAGGCGATCACCACGGCCCAAAGGGAAACGAACACCGAGAATGCCGCCGCCAACAGAGAAACGGCAACGGCAACGGCAGCCCCCAGTAAGGGAAGCCACACCACAGAGCCGACAATCAGAAGGGTCCAAAACAAAGCACCCCGTTGAGGCTTTTCCCTTTCGGACGGTTCGGGCGCGGGTTTTTCGGGCATTTCCAGACGGATACGGGCCGCAATCTGGGCGGGAGAGCCCACCTGAGCAACCGCCTCTTCCTCCGAAAGACCTTCCTCCATGCGATCGGCAATCATTTCTTCGTAAAATTCCACCGACGAAACCACGTCTGCCCAAGGCAGATCCGAAAGCAGGCGATGCAGGGCCTGCGAAAAATCTTTTTTATTCATACGAAACCTCCTCCTTGGTCACAAAGCGATACATTCTGACCATTTCTTCCCACTCCCGACGGAAGGCTTCGATTCGGCCCCGTCCTTCCGCGGTAATGGTGTAATATTTCCGAAGCCGCCCGTTATGCTCCGCTACCTGCACGGTCAGCAGATCCGCCGTTTCCAGGCGGCGCAAAATGGGATACAACGTAGATTCGGAAATCTCCACGTAAGGCTTCATGTCCTTAATAATCCGATATCCGTAAGACGGTTCGTCCCGGATGGCCGCAAGCACGCACACATCCAGAAGCCCCCGTTTCATCTGAACGTCCATACAATACCTCCTCTCACATAATACTATACCATGCATAGTATTGTTTGTCAAGCAACTTTTCAAAAAATTCACAAAATCCCTTTTTTCTCATAAAAAAGACTCCTTGGGGATATAATGTTCCACAAGGAGTGATTTTTTATGGTTATCAACGAGAACGAATACGAGATTCGGAAAAAGTATTGTCCTGCCCTGCGAAAGAACGTTATCGTCAAGGTGTTTTATCGAGAGCAGGCCATGGAAGAATGTACCGAACGCACTGCCTGCAGCGGAGCGGGCGGATGTCGGAATCCGTATCTTCAATCGGAGGAAAGGGTCTCCCATTCCTCGTAAAGGGCGTCGGTGGCAGTCCGAAGCGCGTCCAGTTCGGCGGTGATTTCCGCCACGCGGGCGTAATCGGAGGCCACGGCAGGATCGGCAAAGAGGGTGGAAAGTTCTTCAATTTTCGCTTCTTTTTCGGAAATTTCTTTCTCAATGCGGGACAACCGAGCCTGTTTTTTGCGGGCAACGGCTTGTTCCGCCTTCTTTTTTACGTACTCGTTTTCCTTAACGGGGGCAGGGACAGAAACCGATTCCGCCACAGGCTCAACCGTGGGCTTGCGACGGGCACAGAAGGCCAGATAATCGTCGTAATTCCCCGGAACGGAGGCGATCCCCCCGTGAGTCAGATCCAGAATCCGATCGGCCAGACGGTTGATAAAATAGCGATCGTGGGACACGGCGAGAAGGGTGCCGTCATAAGACAGAAGGGCGTCCTCCAGGGCTTCCTTGGACGGGATATCCAAATGGTTGGTAGGCTCGTCGAGGATGAGAAGATTGGCGCCCGACAGCATCAATTTGGTCAAGGCCACCCGAGCCCGCTCTCCTCCGCTCAGCACGGAAATCTGCTTGAACACGTCGTCCCCGCGGAACAAAAAGGCTCCCAAGGCGGTGCGCACGGCGGTGTTTCCCAATCGGGGATAGGCGTCGGACACCTCGTCGAACACGGTTTTTTCCTCGTGCAGGTCGCCGATGGTCTGATCGTAATACCCCACCCGCACCCGCGAGCCGAATTCCGAAAAGCCGCTATCGGCCTTCTGCTGTCCCAACAAAATCCGCAGAAGCGTAGTCTTTCCGCAGCCGTTGGGCCCCACGAGAAATGCGTGCTGCTGCTTAAACAACGTATAAGTCACGTCCCGAAAAAGGGGTTTGTTTTCAAAGGACATGGCAAGGCCCTCCGCCTTGATCACCTCGTTGCCGCTTCCTTCGGCGGCACGGAAGGAAAAGCCGATGCTTTCGGGATCGTCCTCGGGCTTGATCAAATCGGCGGCAATGCGGTCGATCTGCTTCTGCTTGCTTCGGATGGTCACGTAATTGCGCTCCTGCCCGAAGTGCTTTTGCTGGGCGATGATCCCCTCGATGCGGGCGATTTCCTTTTGCTTTTTCTCGTAATCCCGCTCCAGAGTAACGCGATCGAAGGCCTTCTTTTCCTTATAATAGGAATAGTTTCCGTCGTAAACCGTCACCCGCCGATGCTCCAGCTCAAAGGTGCGATTGGTGACCCGATCCAGAAAAAAACGGTCGTGGGAGACCACGATGACCGAGCCGCGGTATTCGGTCAAAAACTCCTCCAGCCAAGCGATGGAGGGAATATCCAAATGGTTGGTAGGCTCGTCCAGCAGGAGCAATTTCGCCCCCGACATAAGAATTTTGGCCAACAAAACGCGGGTGCGCTGTCCCCCGGAAAGGGAGGTCATGGGCAGGGCGATTTCCGTCTCGGTCAAGCCCAAACCCAGCAGAGTGGAACGGACCCGATTGCGGAAGGTCAGCCCGCCCTCCCGCTCAAAGGATTCCAGCAAGGTATGCTGACGGCGGATCAAAGATTCCTCGGAGGAATGCTCCAGAAGGGCGTTGATCTCCTCCAGCTCCCGCTCCCGATCCAACAGATGGGAAAACTGAGTCAGAACCTCCTCGTAGGCGGTCTGCCCCGAGGTAAATTCGGAATACTGCTCCATATAGGCCACCGTCAACCCTTTTTCCTTGGTCAGGTAGCCTGAATCGTATTCCTCTTTTCCCGTCAGCATCCGAAACAGCGTGGTCTTCCCCGCTCCGTTGACGCCGATAATGCCGATGCGGTCCCCTTCGTTGACCTTAAACGAGACCCCCGAAAAGAGGGTGCGGTCGGAAAAGGTTTTGCAAAGACCGTCGGCCTGCAAAATGGTCCCCATTCGGGTGCCTCCTTTCTGAATCAACAGAGTATCCTTTACAGGGCGTTGCCCTCGGAATCGAAAAGGGGCAGGTATTCCAGATAGATAATATCCTCCCGATCCTTGGCGTCGCCCTCGGCGAGAATGGCCATTTTACCCACGATCTCGCCCCCTGCCTGCTCCACCAAAGAAACCAGCGCGGCAAGGGATTCCCCCGTGGAGATCACGTCGTCCACGATGAGGATCTTTTTCCCCTTCATGGCGTCCATATCCAGCTTATCCAGGTACAGGATCTGACGGGCAACGGTGGTGATGGACTTCACCTCCACGGCCACGGGGTCCTTCATGTACAGCTTGGGCGCTTTGCGGGCGAGGATATATTTGTTCCTCCCCGCCTGAGCCGCCATTTCGTGAGCCAAAGGAATGCCCTTGGATTCGGCGGTGATCAGAAGATCGAATTCGGGGGCTTTTTTCAGCAGATCCCGCGCGCAGGCCCGGGTCAGCTCCACGTCCCCGAAGATCACGAACCCCGCGATACAAAGTTTTTCGTTCAAGGGGCAGATGGGCAGGTTGCGGTTTACCCCCGCAACGGTCATGTTATAATATTCTTTCATAATTTTTCTCCGATCTCAGCAGCGTATTGGTTTTTGCAGATTCCGCACCCCGCGGTCTCCTATCCGCTTTATTCTACCATAAATCGGAAAAGAAATCAAGCCCTCGGGAAGAAAAAATATTGACAAAATCAGAAAGACATGATATAATAAAATCATCAAAACACCTTTTGCGAAAAAACGGTATAAAGAAAGGAAGAACACAAGATGCAAGCGACCTTTGAACATCCCAAGTACGGCACCGTTCTTTATGATGAAAACGCCTGGACGGGAGCAAAACGTCTGTACGTTAACGGCAGACTGCTGGAAAAGCAGTCCAAGAATACTTTCGTCCTTGTCAAAGACAAACAAACCGTCTACTTCACGCTCAAAGGTAGCTTTATCAGCGGCGTAAAACTCATCGTTGACGACAGAATTTTCCCCATCGTGACCGGACCGAAATGGTATGAAATCCTGCTCGTCGTTGCCATTGCAATCTTTTATTTCGTTTGGGCCAGCATACCGGCACTGTTCCAATACCTGCCCGTTGTCGGAGGAGCCATCGGCGGCGCCGTCTGCGGCGGATTTTCCTTCCTCTCCCTTTATCTGATGAAAATGCAAAAAAATCCCGGAATCAAGATTCTCATCGGCCTGGGCATGGGTGTCGCAATCTTTGCCGTTACTTATCTTTTGGCGGCGACGCTCTTGTCGGCCATGGCGTAAAATTCTGCAAAAAGACGGCCTGCTCTCTCGGAGGGCAGACCGTTTTTTCTTTTAACGGAACCGTTATTATTTTAAGGACAGAGAAACCACGGAGAAGGACGGAACCGTAATATCGTTCAGCGTGTATTCCTTCCCGTTGGCAAAAACCGTAAAGGAATCGGTAACCGCACCGGGCAAATTGTTGATTAGGAACATCATGCCCTGTTTTCCGTTTTCAAAAAGCGTTACGGCAAGGGTGCGGCAATCGGTATGAACCCTGCGTTCACATCCCAACGAATCGAGACAGAAATTCAGAAGATCCATCTGACAGAACTGACTGTAATAATAGGTAGCCCCCAGCAGAAGGACGGCACCTTTTCCAATCTGTTTGACCTCCGCAAGAGACGTGCCGTCGGCCTCGTTTCGGAGCAAGACCGTCCCACCGAAGCCGGGGAAGGTATATTTGTTTTTCAGCTCGTAAACCTTTTGGCCGTTACGCAAAAGAGCCGGGCCCTCCGCGGAAATCTCCGAAGAATCCTCCACGCCGAGGAAATCCTTCAGCACCGTGCAGGGCAGAAAATCCTCGTCCAGATGGGGAACCACGGGAGTCAAAATCAGCCTTCCGCCGTGTTTCACAAACTGCACCAGATTCTCCTGCTTTTGGCGGGACATCCGTTGATCACAGGCAACGATCAGCGGAAGGGCGGGATCCAATACGCCGCCGATCTCCTTGCTCTTATACAAACGAGCCCCCAGACTGAGGGTGAGACGCAGGGAATCCCCGTACCGACCTAATTGCAACCCATCGCGGGAATACCGCTTCCAGGGACCGCCTACGGTCTCCTGCAGCGAATCCCAGTGAAAGCCGTACTGCACGTCGCAAACGCGGGACTCGGTCAAAAGCCAGTCCTGCCGGTGGGAAAACTCGTTCCGCTTTTTCTGCGCGTCATAAAGAGGCCGAACCTCCCCCGTTGCGGAAACGGGAGCGTGGTAATCGTAAATATCCACGTTGTTTCCCGTATTCTCAAAATTCGGACCGCCGGTGAAGACGTAATAATTGGAGCCCTTCATGCCCAAAGCCACGTGAGCCATATAAAATCCATAGGCGTTTTCCGGGAAAATGGGAGGATAGCAGGAAGCGCTTCCGCTCTGCATTTCCAAAACGGAAGGCGGCATACCGAGAGCCTCCTGCCAATCTACGGAGTCCGTATACCGAACCATCTTCTCCGGCGTCATGCAGGTACCGGAGGAGGGAAACAGAGCGTAATAATGGTCCGCGCCCAAAAAGAAACGGTATTGTTCGTTTTGCTTGGGAATATTCCGCATAATGGGAAGAAAAGAAGGCGTTCCCGCGTTGGTGCAAAAGTCCACGTCCAACCCGTCCTCCGCAAACCAGCCACAGAGAGTCTCAATATAAATTTCCAGCGTCCGCTTATAAAAATTCAAATAGTCGCAGGCAAAGCGTTTTCCGCCCACCGTGTCGTCCTTGGGCGTGTTCCGATAGGGCGCGATTTCGCAAAAGGAGTTAAACCGAGTTCCGTAACGGGCGTTGAGCCGATCCACGGTCCCGTATTTTTCCTCCAGAAATCGAACGTAATGCCCGTCCGGACGGCCAAACCCCATGGCTTGCGCGTTGCAGTCCAAAAATCCGGACCAAACGTGAAGACCGCCGATTTCGTTATCGGCCTGAACGGAAACGACGCAGCCTCCGTTGGTAACCAAAAACGGTCGCAAAAGCCCATTCACCGCACGCAAATAACGGCGAGCCTTCTCCAGAAAAACGGGATGGAGATAGGAGGCACTCCGATCCGAACCGTTGCGCACCCCGTCGGGACCGCAGGCAAGAATCTGCGGATAGGTATCGAGAAGCCAGGAAGGAAGTCCGTGCTGACACAGCTCCGAATAAGAATAGGGACCGGGGCGGGCGATCACCATGATCTCCAGTTCCTGACAGAGTCGGAGAAAGTCGGTCAGACACCGTTGCGGAACGTCGTCAAAGAGAATCGTTCCCTCTTCGGGCTCGTGAACGATCCAGGGGATATAGGTGGCAACCGCATTCGCCCCCGACTCCTTCAACAGCAGCAGGCGTGTCCGCCAGTCCTCCTTCGGAACGCGGAAATAATGAAATTCTCCGGAAATCAGCGGGGAAGGCTTTCCGTTCACCCGAAAACAAGCAGAATCCCAAGACAGAACGTTTCTCATACGTAGCCCCTTTCCATACGGTACAATTCCGAAATTTCAAGATGCTTCTTCGCTCGGAAGCCCAAAGTACGTTTTCATTATAGCATAAAACCACGCAACATTCCATAGATTTCCGTGACTTCACAAAAATTTCGCCTTTTCGGTTTCCATATAATTCCGAAAATTTTGTTAAAAGAAAAGATACTTTTGCAAAAACCCTTGCAAAACGGTTAAAATTATATTATAATAATAGGGTTAAAAATCAAAATTCGGATTTTTGAAAGGAGTTACACAATATGATCTATTCTCACGAAGTCGAAAACATGTGTATCGTCGCCAAGGGTCCGCACCACGGTCCCGCTCCGATTCCCGAAGAAGGAAAATGGATTAAGGCGAAAGAGGTCACGGATATTTCCGCTCTGACCCACGGGATCGGCTGGTGTGCCCCTCAGCAGGGTACCTGCAAGCTGACCCTCAACGTCAAGGAAGGCATCATTGAAGAAGCCCTCGTTGAAACCATCGGTTGCTCCGGCATGACCCACTCTGCCGCTATGGCCGCCGAAATTCTCCCCGGCAAGACCATTCTCGAAGCCCTGAACACCGACCTGGTCTGCGACGCCATCAACACCGCCATGCGCGAACTGTTCCTGCAGATCGTTTACGGCCGCTCTCAGTCCGCATTCTCCGAAGACGGACTTCCCATCGGCGCCGGCATGGAAGACCTTGGTAAGGGTGCCCGCTCTCAGGTTGGTACCATGTACAGCACCAAGGCCAAGGGCGTCCGTTATCTGGAGATGGCCGAAGGCTACGTGACCCGTATGGCCCTCGACGCCGACGATCAGGTAATCGGTTACGAATTCGTTTCCCTGGGCAAGATGACCGACTTCATCAAGAAGGGCGACGATCCCACCACCGCCTATAACAAAGCTATGGGCACCTACGGCAGATTCGATGGCGCTGTCAAGTACATCGATCCCCGTAAAGAATAATCAAAGGAGGAATGAAAGATGGCACTGTTTGAAAGTTACGAAAGACGCGTTGACAAAATCAACGCCGTTCTGAAAGAATACGGCATCTCCTCCATTGAGGAATGCAAAAAGATCACCACCGATCTGGGCATCGACTGCGATAAGATCGTCCGCGAAACCCAGCCCATCTGCTTCGAAAACGCCGTTTGGGCTTACACCGTGGGCGCCGCCATCGCCATCAAGAAGGGCTGCAAAAAGGCTTCCGACGCCGCTGCCGCCATCGGAATCGGCCTTCAGGCCTTCTGCATTCCCGGCTCCGTTGCCGAAAACCGTCAGGTCGGTTTGGGCCACGGCAACCTGGGCGCTATGCTCCTTTCCGAAGATACCGATTGCTTCTGCTTCCTGGCCGGCCACGAATCCTTCGCTGCCGCAGAAGGCGCAATCAAAATCGCTCTGAACGCCAATAAGGTCCGCGTGAAGCCCCTCCGCGTCATTCTGAACGGTCTGGGCAAGGACGCCGCCTTCATCATCTCCCGTATCAACGGCTTCACCTACGTGCAGACCGAGTTCGACCCCTACACCGAAACCGTTAAGGTCATCAAGGAAACTCCTTATTCCGACGGCGACCGCGCAAAGGTTAAGTGCTACGGTGCGGACAGCGTTCCCGAAGGCGTTGCCATCATGAGACTGGAAAACGTCGGCGTTTCCATCACCGGCAACTCCACCAACCCCACCCGCTTCCAGCATCCCGTTGCAGGCACCTACAAGAAATGGTGCAACGAGAACGGCGCCAAGTACTTCTCCGTCGCTTCCGGCGGTGGTACCGGCCGTACCCTGCATCCCGATAACATGGCCGCCGGTCCCGCTTCTTACGGCATGACCGACACCATGGGCCGTATGCACGGTGACGCGCAGTTCGCCGGCTCTTCCTCCGTTCCCGCCCACGTAGAAATGATGGGTCTGATCGGCATGGGTAACAACCCCATGGTCGGTGCAACCGTCGCCGTGGCCGTTGCCGTGGAAGAAGCTCAGAAGTAATTCTTCTCTAAAAAAATCAAAGTGCATCGCAGAAATGCGGTGCACTTTTTTCATAGAAAACGGGGCGTCGTTTTGGAGAAATCCATCACGGCGTGTCCTGTTTTTTATTTGATTTTCAGTCTTCGATATGGACCAAAAGATCGGAAATACAGACCGAGGTATCCTGCACGGAAAGAGCAAGCCCGCCGTGAGCATCGGAAAGCAACCGGGAGACTAGAGTCTGCTCTCCGTCCACCCCAACCTCCAGAATTCCGTCGTGCCTCAGGATCTCAAGGCTGATCGTCCGATCTTCCCCGAAGGAATAGGGAATAACTGCGATGTCGTTGCGCTGATCCCAGACGTAATGCTTCCGCAAACGGATCAGGCGTTCCGCAGGATCGATCATGATCTGATATCCGTTTTCGGTCACGGGGCTATCCTTCGTCCCAACGTGTGTGCCGAGAAGAATCAATGCTTGGCCGTTCAAATCGGAGAAGGAGAGCTTCATGCGAATCAGGCAGGAATCGGGAAGATCGGGAACCCAGGCCATGGTCCCTCCTTCGGGAGAAGAGGCAAAGAGTTTATTTTCCGACACCGTCCATCCGTCATTGCAAAATTCAAAGGTGTCAACCCCGATTTTTTCATACCGAACCGAAAAAACCCGATTGATTTCCCGCGCAAATTGGGTTTTGGGATTTCCGTCTTCCATACGGAGCTCCCGAGGGAAGAGCATATTTCCACCCCAGATGCGCTCCTGACAATCGCAATTACGGCGGGGCAACCATCCCACCAAAAGATGGCGATCTCCGTCATACATATGGCGCGCCGCCATGAAATCAAAATGATCCGGAGAAATAACGCTCCCCCGATGCCAGGGGCCTTGGGGCGTGGGGGCAGTACGGAAACGGGTCTCATGCCAATAGTAGATGAGAACCCAGCGATCTTTGTCCCGATATATTTCAGGGCACTCCAGAGTCATTGCAATTCCGCTCAGATCCATGGGGGGAAGACATTCCCAAGTCTTCAGATCGGGCGAAACCGCCTGCCCGATTCTCCCCGCAAAGCAATCGGGGGTCCCGTTTTCCGGACCCTTGGCACAAAAAACCATCCGGAAAAGCTTTGCACCCTCATCGTAAAACACAAAGGGATCCCGCCAATGCCGATCCTGACGGTAGGTGTCCAAGGGTCGGTGGAAGCAGATCTCTCCCGGATAGGTAAAGGTAATGCCGTCTTCGCTTTCCGAATGCAGCATCGTGAAATCCTTCCCCGCATAATAAGCATGGAATTTTCCGTCGTGCCAATAAACACAGCCCGTGCTGGTGGGAGTTCCCTCCTCGCCGCAAGGAAAGGGATCGGGATGTTCGGTATATTCTACCAAATCCGTGGAGGAAATATGCCCCCAGCCAACTTTTTTATTATGGTACATTTTAGTGTAATATACGTGATAAACGCCATCGTGCCAGAGGGGCATCGGGTCGCCGAACCAGCCGTCTGCAGGGCAAAAATGTAAAGAACTCATATTCTGTCTCCCGTTTTTTTTCATTATAACATACCCGGTTGAAGAAGTCAATCGGTACTGAAATAATCGGAAGCTATTTAACAAATCTGTTACAACCCCCGTCTTTATCTTGACTTTCTACCCCCGATAAGCTATACTTTTTATAAAGTCGGGGAAAAGGAAGCTGAAATTCGCAAGTCATGCGGGTCCTTTCGTTTTCAAGAACGCAGACCGCTACTGTCTGTACGCACCCAACGCCTTCGGAGGCGAAGGCGTACCCGTATACACAACTGTGCGACCTGTGTTAACGTTATAGCAGCCTTGAAAATTCCGTATCGGCACTGAATTCCCCATTTCCTCAAACTGCCGGTTCATTGCAGCACAAAATCGCAAAAAGTCAAGTATTTGAACCGTGTGGTCGATGGCTTTTTGCTCTGAAAAAACGGTTTTTCGAGAAAAATGACCTTGACAAACCGGGATGATTGTGTTATAACAACATATATACGACCCCTTCCGGGAAAATGCAGAATCGCTGAGTAGGAGAAAATGATGAGAATTGAAGACATTGATAAGAATCTGAAGGTGGATACCGATATTGCCGAATCAGACTTGATCTGGCTGGACGCAAAGCAAGCCCCTTTTTCCTTGCACGGCACCTTCTATGACGAGAATCAACAATGCTATGTCCGCATGCCCCAAGCCATTGCGGATTCCGTTTCCCGCGGAATCTCCAATCTGAACAGATTCCCTGCAGGCGGTCGAATCCGTTTTCAGACCGATTCTTCCTTTATCGGATTTCGCTTCGTCCAGAAAAATCGGGATTTGTCTCCTCAGAACACGCTGTTGGGAATGTCTGGGTTTGACCTGTATCGGAGCATCGATGGGGGACAGGAGACCTACTTCAAATCTCTCATTCCACCCATGGGGATCACGGAAGGATTTTCTTCCCCCGTCAAAACCGACGGACGGATGGCGGAATACACCCTTAACTTCCCCATTTACGACACAGTCTGTGAAGTCTATATCGGTCTGAAGAAAAACGCACGTCTTTCGGCTTCGAACCCCTATGCGCACGCGGTCCCCATCCTCTTTTACGGATCCTCCATCACCCAGGGGGGATGCGCTTCCCGTCCGGGAAATACTTATCAGGCAATGCTGTCCCGCAGCTTGAAGACCGATTTTATCAACCTCGGCTTTTCGGGGCAGGGAAAGGCTGAGCCACAGATGGTCGCCTATCTGGCGGAACGGTGCAAAAACGCTTCTGCCTTCGTTTGCAACTATGACTGGAATGCACCGACTGCCGAATATCTGGAAAAAACCCATCTGCCGCTGTACCGCACCGTTCGGGAGAAGAACCCCAACCTTCCCATTTTGTTCCTGTCCGAGCCACAGATCCTTCTTGATCCCAAAGCCATGGGTCCGCGCATGGAGATCATCCGAAGCACCTACGAAACCGCGAAGGCAGAGGGGGACGAACTGGTCTGGTTCCTGCCCGGAGACAAAATTTACGAGGGACCCCATTGGGATACCTGTACCGTAGACGGTTGTCATCCCAATGATCTGGGCTTCTACCGTATGGCGATGGCGATGGAGCCTTATCTCAAAGAAATGTTACATCTGAACTGACAAAACCGAGGTGTATATAAAAAACAAAGCAGGATCTTTTGAAAAACACGGAAATCCCCCCGTATTCGGCTCCAAGGAAACGGAGACCGTTTTTCTTCGCTGCAGGTCCATTCAAGATCCCGCTCAATCAAAAACAGATCGGACACGCCGTTTTGGAGAAATCCATGGTGACGCGCGTCCGATTTTTTATTTGATTTTAACGAATTTTTTGCCAATAATCGGTCTTATTTTTTCGTCTCAAATAAACCGAGGCGGTTTACCGTATAGCGGTAAAAGCTCATGACGCCGAAGGCCCAGGGGGAGCAGGTTGTGGGCTTTCCGGTTATGGGATGAATTTCCTGACCGAAGGGAACCTCTTCAAAGCAATCGGTATACGCCTGCAGCCATCTGCGGCAGATCTCGCCAAAATCCTCGCCGAATCCGTATTGATCCATCCAAAGAATGCACCGCTGAAGGGTGAGGGTCTGGGTGTAATATCCCCAACAGTTGTTGGGGGGATTCTTCAGATTCTGCCAATAGGGATCGGAAACCGCCGTTGCGGGGAAGGGATAGGCCGTCCAGAATTCCGCGGGATTTTTGAGATGCCGCTCGTAGATCTCGCGGATCAACGCCCCATCCTCCACGGGATCCAGAACCTGCTCCATAAACAGATGCAAAATGGAAATCGACAAATATTTCCGCTGGTTGCCGTTCCGATCCACGTCGTAGAAAAAGGCGTCTGCCTCGTTATAACAGTGCTCAAACAGTTTTTGCTTGACCGCTTTCGCCTTTTCCCGCCATTCCGCCGCCTCTTCCGAAAAACCGAGGATCTCCGCCATCTCGGAAAGGGCGATCTGCGTAGCGTAAAAGGTGCAGTTGATATCCGGCGCAAGGATGGGCGTGATCCCGTCGTCGGGGGGAAGCACCGCCGCATTATGATATTTTTTCACGCCGTTTTCGTAATAGCGGTAATTCAGCGGGCAGGAGATCCCCTCAAAGCGTCCGCTGTGATCGTGCCCCGTATCATATCCGCAAAACATTTCGACAAGCCCGCGCCCCGTCGTCATCCGATTGCGCCGAAGCCAGCCGTCCCAGGCCTTTCCCCCTTCGTAGCACCGCTTGAGGAACGCCATATCGCCGTTCATTTCGTAAATCAGCAGGCAAAGCCTTGCAAAAGAAACGCATTCCTGAATCTGAGAATAACCCACAAGCTCCCCGTTAAAGTCAGGGGGACAGGAAGCCGCATCCAGGATATGGCTGGGCAATTGCCCATCGGGGGTTTGATAATCAAGAAAGGTATTTACCGTATTTTCGGCGATCTGCAACCCCTCGGGCTCCATTCTCGCCAGCAAAAGCGAACCGTACACGGAGGTTTCCAGCCAGATTCCGGGATACGCATCCGAAATAAAGGGAAGCTGCCTTCCCACGCTCTGAAAACACTTCACAGCTCCTTTTCGCTTTTCGTAACACAGATCGTATAACCGTTTTACTTTTTCAAGCTCCATTTCAAAACCTTCTCCCCGAATCGTTATTAAATTCATATTAGCACATTTCCTGCGGAAAGTCAAGGGGGGCATCCGTATTAAAAATCACGTTAACACCGCTTCCTTGATCAGGTTTGTGCAGTTTTCAAAGGTCGTGCCGTCTTCCCCGTTCATCGGGTGACGGGGGAAATCCGGGGCAAGATGAAAGGTGTTGTTCCGAAAGATTACGTCTTCACAGCTTTCCATTGCGCAGATTCGTCGGGTAGACTGGGTAAACACGTTGTTTTCAATGGTGATCTTCTGATTAAAAACGGTGTCCGTACACCAAAGGGAGGGCTTGCATTTGATGGCCACACCGCCTGCATAGGCGCTGTTATAAAAATCACGGTCACGGATCTCCACGTTCGTTACCCGCCCCGATTCATACCATCCCTTCGCTTCTCCCGAAAGTTGGATTCCGGAGCTCATATTATAGAATTTGCATTTTTCAACGAGAACCTTGCCTGCCGTACTGATCAGGAATCCTCGAGGACGGTTATGTCCTGATTCGCAGTCCAAGAAGTGTGCCTCAGGCGCCGTGGAAAGATTTTCGGTGATCCAGTTTGTTGAGGGGGAAGGGACTTCGCAATCGAGCTTCAGGCGTATCTCCGTCGGACAAATCAATTGTGCTTCAAGTACGGTTCCGACGGCCCTGGTCTCATTCTTTTCCCCGTCAATAACGGCAACGCGGTCTCCCTTTCGATAGGTCTGAATCCCCCTTTGCTGGGGATGGCCAACGTTCAACTTCAGACTTCCGTCCGAATGCTTTTCCGTATACAGATGATATATGCCGTGAATATTTGCCGCATCGTCCATCATTTGCACGAATTTGCAACGTTCCAACGAAATCTTGCCTCTGCAATTCACGAAATGCGTCGCATCTGCGCCGGTTGAGAGGAGTCGACCGCTCCCCGCTCGGGGTTCCGCACGGATTCCTTTCAGCGAAATATTTTCGGTTTTTTGTGCTATAATCCCCATCGCAGCGGTGTGATAAAGACGGATATTTTCAAGAAAAACGTCTTTGGAATCCGTGATCAGAATGCCGGGGCATTCTCTGCCGCCGTAGGTCATAACCAGATAATTCCCAACACAGTGCCGCGCACCGACGTTTCCCCGCATAAAAATGAGGTTCTCACCCCGTTGTTCCGGTTTTACCGTTTGGTATAGGGTGGAGAGAAATCCGTGATCCTTCGCCTCCCCCGAATAAGCAAAATAGACTTTGGAATACGGCGAGGGGTGTCCCGCCTCATCAAACTCAAGAGCAAGGGTCCGTTCGGTTTCCTTTTCCCACCCGTCACGCGGGCTGTAAAAGCAGAGGTTTCCAAGTTGAACCCGGCAGTTGAATTCCTCTCCGTCGAATTGAAGCAGGATCCCCTGCGGACCTGCGGAAAGGATTTTCGCCTGCGCATAAAAGGGGGTTGCGTAGTCGATGGAAACGTTTTTCAGAGTAATATTTTCGGAAGCCTCGCAGAGAATCGGAACAATCCTTCCGTGAAAGATCAACTCCGCGCCGCCGCCGTCAATCGTAATGTTTTTCTTATTCAGAACAGGAATAGCAATGGCCTTTTCTCCGCTGTCATTGTTCGATATGTAACATTCCTTCCGATAGGCGTCATCGGGATAAAAGTGATACGTACCGCCCTCCAGCAACAACGCATCTCCGTCTTCCATGGAAAAAACCGCTTCCGCAAAGGATCCGGAACAATCCTTTTCATCTTTGATGAAGTCCTTGATTCTCAATTCCATTCACGTTTCACCCTCTTTGATTCCGTCTGCTTGCTCCCGCAATGAAAGAATTTTCTTTATTATACCGCAGCTTTCCTTTTTTGTCAATAGAATTTATCCGATCATCCTCCCCAATCCACGTTGCAATCGCGCCGCAAAGGCGTGCCTGACGCAAAAAAATCGCGCACCGCAGAAATGCGGTGCACGATTTTTTTGATATATCCCCTTACAGAACGCCGTGAGGCAGGGTGGGGTCCATGGGTGCCTGACGGGTAAAAGTGGTGGTCATTTTATAAGGAACGCCGGTCTCACAGCTCTTCATAATGCCCGTCATCACCTCCAGAACGTGATAGGTCTGCAAATAAGAGGCTCGGGGCGAACGGCCCTGTTCGATCGCGGCGGCCAGATCCGCAACACCGAGGCAGCGGGAATTTTCACCGTAATCGAAGGTCAGGGGAAGTTCCTCTTCCGTTTTCGTTGCCCCGTTGAAAAATTTCATTCCTTTTTCCGCGCCGAAGCAGTTGGGATCCGGCACCAAAAGATTTCCCTTCGTGCCGTAAAGTAGGATGTTCGGCTGCTTCAGGTCGTAGGTGTCGAAGGTTGTCAAAAAGGTCACCGTCGCCCCCGACTCAAAGGACATCATACATTCGTAATGGGTGGGGACGTTGACGGTAATCATCTCCCCTTCGTGAGGCTTTGCCGTAATCAGCCGTTCTGCAAAGGTGGTACGGGATTTTCCGTAAACCTCCGTAACACCGCCCAACAGATTGGTCAGCGCCGTAATATAATACGGACCCATATCCAACAGAGGACCGCCGCCCCGCTGATAGTAAAAATCCGGATCGGGATGCCAGGATTCCACGCCCCGATGAGTCATAACGCACCGTCCGCCGATCACGTCGCCCAGATTGCCCTCGTCGATAAATTTTCGGCAGGATTGGATTCCCGCACCTAAAAAGGTATCGGGAGCGCCGCCGATCCAAAGTCCCTTTTCCCGCGCCAGATCCACCAGTGCCGTCCCTTCTTCCCAATCGGCCCCCAGAGGCTTCTCGGAATAAACGTGCTTTCCCGCCAAAAGGGCCTGACGGGAGACCTCGTAATGCTGATAGGGACGGGTAAGATTCAGAACCAGATCAATTTCGGGATCGGCAAACAACTCCTCCATGGTATCGTAAAGCTTCGGGATTCCATACTTTTCCTTTGCGTGCTCTGCCCGCTCCCGAATCAGATCGCAAACCGCTACGAGCTTGACGTTGTGAAAGGTTTCCGCAAAATTTTTCAGATAGATGCCGCTGATGCAGCCCACACCCACCATACCTACGTTTATCATAGCAAACTCTCCTTTTTAATACATTTTGGCCGCGTTGTCATATGCAGCGGCATCCAATCCATTTGCCGAAGCAACGGTCTTGCCCTCCCCTGCCCAGACGAGGCCCCGCTCCATGAGAAGCTCCGCCTCGGGAGCCTGATCGAAGACGTCGTCGTGATGTCCGAGCGAGCAGTAGAACACGCGTCCAATCCCCCAATACTTGGTCCACGCCACCGGCATATCCACGGGCTTGTTGGCTGCGTGATAAAAATTGACCAAGGGGAAACGGGTAGTAGCCAAAACTTCAACGCAGGGGTCCACGTGCAGATAATAATGCTCCGTCTTGACGGAAAAATCCTTCAACCCTTCGACGATGGGTGAGGAGCCGCGACAGATCTTGACCGGATATTCAATTCCGTCCCCGCCCGGATGGCTGACCCATTGACCGCCGGTGATGAATTGCCATTCGGTGGAATTGCGGAACGCGTCGCACATTCCGCCGTGGCATCCTGCCATCCCCGTCCCGCGACTGATGACGTAGGAAACGTTTTTCTCATATTCCCGAGGCAAGGTGCTCATAGTCATGCAGGGAACCAGCAGATCGTATTCCGACAGCTTCTCTCGATCCGCCAGACATTCCACCCCCTCCACACGATCCACGGTATAGCCGTGCTTTTCCAGCAACCGCTGAAAGCGGGCTGAGACGAGAGCGGGCTCGTGGCCGTCCCATCCGCCATAGAAAATCAAAGCTTTTTTCATCGTAATCCTCCCCGTTTGTTTTTTCTGCTTTCATTATAACACAAAGGTCTTGCAAAAACAAGAATTTTATGGTATAATATAAGTCAAAAGTTCAGATCATAAGGAGAACCGCCGTGGCCGTCTACGAAAAATACCGATCCCGGAAAGGCTTTTACAAATCCATCCTCGACATGACGCGGGGAATGACCTTTCACGCCCACCTGCATACCAGTTTTGAGCTGTTTTACGTATTCCGCGGAACCGTTTTCGTGCGAGTGGAGCAGGAGGAATACAGTCTGAAGGAGGGACAATCGATTCTCATCCTGCCGAATCTGATTCACGAATACCGCTCCGACGGAGCCGACTCCCTCTCACAACTGGCTATTTTTTCGGTAGAATATCTGCCGGAAATCTTTCGGGAAGGAGAAAGCGGTCTTTTTCGGTACCCGATTTCGGAGCTTGCGGAAGAAGATTTTCGCCGACTGATTGACGCGCAGGAGGATCATTATCTCTTTCGGGCTGCATTGTATCGCGTTGCCGCCCGCTACGCAAAGAACGCCCCCATCCCCCTTGCGGCGGAGCGAAACGGCAATTTTGCTCTGTGGCTTTCCGATTATCTGGAAAACCACTTCAAAGAGAAGATCGACGAAAAGAGCGTGGCCAAGGCCATGGGCTATCACCCCCGATATCTGTCCCTGCTGATCAATCAAAACTTCGGCGTTTCCTTCAAGACGTTGCTGAACGAATACCGCATCCGCGCGGCGCAGCAGCTTTTGACAGACAAGAAAAAAAGCATCACGCAGGTCTACACCGACGCGGGCTTTGAATCGCAAAACACCTTTAACCGAAACTTCAAGCTATTTACGGGCGTCACCCCGCGGGAATATCGAAACAAAAACCGTCCGTAAATGAAGGTGCATCGCAGAAATGCGGTGCACGGTTTTTTTGTTGACATTCCTTCGAGATTGTGGTATAATAAAACCATATCCTTATTTCAACAAAATTCGGGAGGAACGTTATGAGCAAAAAGAAACAGCAATATTGGGAATTGGCAGAAGAATTCACCGCCAGCGAATCTGCGGCCTTGGACCTGAGCGTTGCCTCGGAATCTTTGACCCATGCCGGAATCAAGGACTTGATTCCCATCGTGCTTGCGGCCGTATCTTTGGGAGTTTTCTTCCATTCCGTTCCCGTGGTTGCGGTGGTTCTCTTCATCGCATTTCTCTTCGCCCGCGTAATCTTTCTGCACACCGACCCCAAAACCATCCTGATCCTGGATGCCCGTACAAAAAAGGTTGTGGGTCGGACCGATACCCGATATACAAACTCCATTTGGGGACTGATCTTTCTGGTGCTTCTCATTGCGGGATATATTTGGCTCTGCAGTGAGCTTTTCCCCTCGTACGGCCTTTATCAGGTCTTTGTTATGCTCCTGGGCGCAGCGGTACTGCTTCTTAAGCCCGTAATCACCGGTGTTTACAAAATCATTTTGGGCAACAAGATCAACCGCCTCTGTAATGACTGCATCGGCGAAGATAAAACGCCCCTGCGGGAAGCCTACTACAAGGGCCTTTGCAATTTTGATCGGATCGGAAGAGGCTTCTGGCTGGTCAGCATTACCCTGCTCGTCGTAGGATTGGGCGCGGCCCTGATTCGGTACAACGCAAAGGCCCCCGAATTGGAAGCCTGCTTCGATCCCGTAGCCGCCTACTATTCGGATACCGCTCCCCACGCAGAAAGTCGGACACTTATTCCTGAAGAAGTGCTTGGAGATCTGTCTTGCGGGAAATTTGAGATTTACTCCTCCCATTATTACGCAGATTATCGCTTCGAAACCGAATACACAGGATTTTTGATGGAATACGACGTTTCCGTACACTACGAATACGTGGAAAGCGGCGGTCCCCGATGGGTCGTACGGGAACACGAACTCAATTCCGAAACCGTGAAAGCAGTGAACCATTCGGGCACCTGGACGGGAACGGGCACCGACGATAAGTCCCCCGATTTGTTCGCCCCCGAATGCTCCTTCACCCTCACCTTTGAAACCCTCACGGAAACCGAAGCAAAAGGCACTTTGGTTCTGACGGCAACGGACGGCACGGAGCTTTACAATTCGGCCTTCTCGGGAACGGCCTCCCGCGAGGGGAACGTCATCACGGCGAACGTGGTGCTGGAAAAACCCCGACAGACCTTTGCGGAATTGCATACCGAGCTGAGCTTGGAGATCAACCCCGCCGCGGAGAAACTCTCCTTCGGCCTTGCCTACCCCTCCGCAACGTTGACCTTAAACCGAGAATAAAGAAAATTTTCCTCAAAAAAACGGTGCACCGCAGAAATGCGGTGCACGCTTTTTTATTTTGTTCTGCAGTCTCTGCAGTTAACGATTCTTTTCCCGTTTTCCCCAAAAACGGCGCCTCTTCGGTTTTTCTTGAGGATTCCGCAACAAGGTTCTCAACCAATCAAAATCCTTTGAGTATCCATACCGATTCAGATCAATTTCGAATTCCTCGTCCAACTCGTCCAAATCCGCATCGAAATCGTAGGTAAAGCCTCGATCACGCATATAGGTCATTACGGGATACATCCGATCCAAGGCAAGATCCACGAAAGAATATATCGTCATCTCATCTCGAATATAATATTCGATCACCAAGAAATTTTCACTGTTCCGAAAAACATCCACCATCCGGACGTTGTCCCGATGTCGAAGAATTCTTTGATACATTTCCATCCTCCAGATTTCACGTTATTCTTCGGTCTTTTGCGGTTTCTTCTTCAGAAAGAAGAACACGGTGACACCGCATCCAACCGCAAGGATCAGGACGGGAATCAACCAGAACCAAACCGTTCCTCCGACCTCTTCCTTCGGAAGATCGGAACCGCTCACAGAATCCGTGTCCGAAAGCGTACTTTGAGCAGGAATATCCGTATCCGACGCAACGACATCGCCGTTGCTCTCCGAAGTCAACGAATCCACAATGTCGGTGATATCCGTATCGGACGAGGTTGTATCGGCAGAACTGTCCGTATCCGACGGTGCGGAAGGGTTGTCCGCCTTTGCCGTCAGAGTGTAAATGCTGAAGTGGTCCGTTTCAAAAAAAGCAAACCCGTTTTTCACGGTAACGTCAAACTCCGTCGTGTTGCCTTCCCCGTCAACGTAATACACCACCAAGGATTTGTTCATATACTTTTGGGGAATGGGAAGTTGCACTTTGAATTTTCCGTTTTTCAATTGGGACACGAAATCGTCAATAGAACCCGAAAAGAGCTGAATATCGAACATTTCGCTGTCATCAATTTTAAGAACGCCGCAGATCCGCTCGTGCTCCTTCCCCTGCGTGACCTTGTTCACCTTGATCACCGCATCCAGAGGGACTTCGGAAGAATCCGTGGAAACGGAAACGCCGGTGTCAAAATCAACGCTGGCATAAGAAGGAACGGAAAGCTTCGTATCATCTCGTACGATTACAAATTTATAAGACTCTCCTCGGTCGAGCGCTTCCACGTTAAACAGGAAATCTCCCGCCGCATTTCGGAGATACTCCTGCTGATATTCCCCGTTATTATAGCGGGCAACCGCGTCTCTCTTGTAATATGAAGTGATTTCAAGGGTATTTTTGCGTTCCATAACTTTCGTAGTCGTTTCCTGCAGCAAAACACTGTTCTGAAGGGACGGATCCTTGGCCTGTTCAGCAGTAACGATGGCTTCCAGCGAGGCAATTTCCTCTTGCAGATCGGCCATCTGCTTATCGTACTCCGCAATTTGTTTCGTATAAAAGCCAGCCACCGTTTCGCCGCTCCCGGAAACCTTCACACGGCCAGCCCCCACGTAATCGTCGATTCGCGTCTGTGCAGCAAAGACCAACGCATCCTCCGTAATTTCCGTACTTTCGGGCACGTAAATCACGTGGTTTGCCCGCGCAAAAACTGCCTGTTGGGCATAGTAAACCGTATCTCCGTGAAAGAATCTGGCGTCTCCCAACCGCTCCGTGTAAAAAGGATCGTCCGCCCCTGCGCGGGTTTGAATTTTAATGGAAAAATTAGTATTTTCGGTAATTGCCTTCAGCTCATCCGAGAAATTGGCCAGTTCATCCAGTACCTGCTCGGTAGATTTGTTATAGACCATGTAGTTGACAAATTCCAGATCCGTAAGATCGAATCCCATGCCTCCGTCCTCATTCTTGGGAATTTTTTGCACGAGGGAAGACACTGCACCCTGCACCTTTTCATCATACTGCCAAAGAACATCCACCCGGTGGCTCTCTACCTTTTCCTGCCCGCGGTACATATTAAGAACTGCGCTTGAAAGATCGTCCGCAAAAGACTCGAATTCAAAGGTGATTTTGCTTGCGTCGGCCCCGAACCTTTCGTTCTCGACGTAAAAATAATCCATTGTCAGCATAAACAAAACGTCTTCTTGATCGGAGGGCTTGACTGAATGAAAAACATACTTCCCATCGGTCAAAGCCGCCTTGAAATCTTCGCTCATTTCTCCACCTGCCTGGGCAAAGACAGATACAAAACCGCTTGTAATCAACAAAAGGACCGATAACAAAAATACTGCTGTTTTTTTCATAAAAATCTCTCCAATCGCTTTTCTGTTTGATTCGTACTTCATTTCCGTACTTACTCTTCCAGCATCATGCGGACGATTTCCTTGTCGGTCTGGGCCATGCCCACCTTACCGATATACCCCACGCAGGAGATGGTCTCCCCCGTGTCCTCCTTGATGATGCCCGTATAGGCGGCGTAGGCCTTCCCCTGCATGGCAAAGGCGTGAGCCATCATAGCCGCATCCAGTGCGGAGGCGATCTTGGCGGCGCAGGAGGTCTTTGCTCCGTCGCAGATAATACCGGGAATGTCTGCCAACGTGTTGTCAATGGTGTCCTTGATCTGCTGAACGGTGCCGCCCGCAAGATAGGTGATGGCGGCCCCTGCGGCGCAGGAAGCGGAAACCGCCCCGCAGAACGCGGAGAGTTTGCCGATAAATTCCTTTTGATAAATGGTCAGAAGCGCGGAAAAAACGAGGGCGCGATACAGGGATTCCTGGGGCAACATTTTTTCCCGCGCGTAGATAATCACGGGGACGGAAGAGGCAATGCCTTGATTTCCGCTGCCCGAATTGATGATCACGGGCATATCGCATCCGTCCATCCGCGCCTCGGAGGCGGCGGCAGCGTAGGCCCGCATACGGGTGACCACCCCGTCGGGATAGGTGTCCCGCAAAATCCGTCCGATGCCAAGGCCATAATTGCCCGACATTCCTTCGTAGGCAATATCCATATTATAACGGATCTGACGGTCCAAAAGATACTTCACCTTTCCGAGATCCACCGTATCCGCAAATTCCTTGATACTTTCCACACTCAACGTGGAACGGTCTGCGGCGGATTCCGATTCCGCAGACTTTTTTCGGAACAGAACCGTGCCGTTTTTCTCGATGCGCACGATATTGGTATGATCGTACCGCACCTCCACGGAAACGCGGTCGGAACCGCAAATGGCGTCAATGATGAAATGGAGGGGAATCTCCGATTCCAGATACTCCACCTTGCAGTTTCCGTCTGCCAAAAAGGTCTTGGCGGCGGCAAGCGTTTCGGGCGTGACCGATTCCAGCACTTCCATGCCGCGGGAGGGGTCTCCCCCAAAGGCACCCAGAGCACAGGCAGGCTCAATTCCCGTCATTCCGCCGGAATTGGGGATGCTGACGCACCGCACGTTTTTGATGATATTTCCGCTGCAACGGGCAACGATGCCCGTGGGAATTTCTCCCAAAACCTCCCGTGCCCGCGCAGAGGCAAAGGCAAGGGCAATGGGCTCGGTGCATCCCATGGCGGCAATCAGTTCTTCGGATAAAATGGCAAGATAATCCGCAGTTTGTTTTTCGGTCAGCATAACGGTCTCCCCCTCTTGAATCTCTTTTTATTATACCATATCCCGCTCGTGGGTTACAAGGGGATTTTGTTACATTAAATCGAATTTCGGCAACAAAAATCCGCCCGAACGAGTCGGGCGGACAAGGAAGACGGAATTAATAGAACAGATCGCCAAGATCGCTGTAGTCACCGAGATCACCGAAGGGGTTGCTGTAGACGTTCTCCGTATACGCACCCAGGATCAGATCGCTGAAGATGGCGGACAGAACGAAGGCAAGAGCCAAAACGGCGCAGAAGATCCAGAAATAAGAACGAACGGGTTTTCCCATCTTCTGAATGGCAACGTACAGGATGAGGATCAGGAAGATGTACGCAACGTCGGAGACGAAGGATTCCAGACCCCACCAAGCAAAGTGGAAGCCCATGTTGACCAGGTTTGCAACGCAGGTGGGAATGAGCGCCAGACCCAACACGTTCAACGCGGTGAACGGATTGGGTGCCTTGCCTGCAGAGAGGAAGGAGATCAGATAGATGGCACCGTAGGTAAAGCCCAGGTACAGAAGACCCGTAACCAGAGACAGACCGAACAGAGCGCCGAAGTTCAGAAACTCGTTATCCATAACCAGAGCGTTGAACAGGGCGAAGATGATCCAGTACAGACCCACGCCGATCACGCCTTCAAAGCCGGTGGACTGAGCCGCCAGACCGATGGCCTGGGTGGGATTGACCAGCGCCTTGAGCTGATCCAGGAAGGACTTAACGAAAGGGGGCATTCCTGCGGAAGCAGGTTTCACAGCGCCGGTGGGCTGACCGCATCCGTCACAGAACTGGGCGTCATCGGGCAGCTGTTTGCCGCAATTTTTACAGAACATACGAAAACCTCCAAAAAATTTCTTCGGGAGGTGAACACTCCCTTTCGTTCATTATAAAAAAAAATGGTGTCTTTTCTGTGGCGTAATTGTATAATTTTTTTTATATCTATTCAATTCCCCCTTTTTCGCATTCCCCATTCCAAAAGCAAAACAATTTGCGAAAAAACCGCCGAAACCCTTGACAAATCCCGCACAATATAATATAATGTAGACCGATTTGCTTTTTCACGCAAAAAAAACGCAAAACGTAATAAAATGTTTACAAACAGGCCTTGACTTTAGCGTGCTAACATGGTATAATGGTAGCCAGTTGAAATCAGAAAGGATGAACTCCCCGTGAAAGAACTCCGCAACCAAGCCACCGACCGTCTCTTTGAAACGGTTCTCAAGCTGAAGACCGTGGAAGAATGTTACGATTTTTTTGAGGATCTGTGCACCATTAAGGAACTGCAGGATCTTTCCCAGCGCATGGAAGTGGCAACCCTCCTCCACGAAGGGCAGAGCTTCTTGCAGATCTCCGCAAAAACGGGGGCATCCACTGCCACCATCGGGCGGGTGAACAAATGCCTCAACTACGGCAGCGGCGGATACCGTCGGGCCTTGCAGAACGAGAACGAATAAGGAAAGGGCTCTCCCATGAATCAATATAACGCCATTCTGAACAAAGACGAGCAGGTCGCCTTCGAGCTGCGCTCCCTCTACCGCAGCTACGGCTATCTGCCCTATAAAATGAGCAAGTTCGAGGAATACGATCTTTACGTACGCAACAAGGACTTTTTGGTGTCGGACAACGTGATCACCTTTACCGACACCAACGGCCGCCTCATGGCCCTGAAGCCCGACGTGACCCTCTCCATCATCAAGAACGGACGGGACGCGGAAGGGCTGGTGGAAAAGGTTTACTACAACGAAAACGTATACCGCATCTCCAAGGGCACCCACTCCTACAAGGAGATTATGCAGACGGGCCTGGAATGCGTGGGAGCCATCGACGCCTACCGCATCGGAGAAGTGGTTTCGCTGGCGGCGGAAAGTCTGAAAAAGATCTCCGACCGCTCCGTTTTGGATCTGTCCCATCTGGATATGGTCTCCGCCGTGTTGAACGACGCAGGTCTTTCGGAAGCGGGAAAGCAGAAGATCTATTCCTTTTTGGGCGAAAAGAACCTCCACGGAGTTCTGCGGGTCTGCACGGAAGAAGGGATCGCCCAAGCCGCGGTGGAAGCGGTCAAAACTCTGGTAACCCTTTACGGAGCCCCCGAAAAGGTTCTGCCCGCGCTGAAATCCCTCTGCCCTGCCGCGCAACCCTACGTGGCACAGCTGCAGGAGCTGATCGGTCAACTGAGAGAAAACGGTCTTGCCGACACGGTGCGGCTGGATTTCTCGGTCATCCCCGATATGCATTATTACAACGGCATCGTCTTCCGGGGCTTCGTGGACGGCATTCCCACGGGAATTCTGTCGGGAGGCCAGTACGACAAGCTTCTGCGGAAAATGGGTCGGAAGGCCCAGGCCATCGGCTTTGCCGTTTATCTGGATCTGTTGGAAGAATTGGCGGAAGACGCGGAATACGACGTGGATACGGTTCTTCTGTACGATGAAACCGACACCCCCGCCTCGGTTGCCGCGGCCGTGAAGAAACTGGCAAAGACGGGCTCGGTCACCGCCCTGCGGCAGATTCCCGCAAAGCTGACCTACAAAACCTGCATTTCGGTAAAGGAGGTAAACTCCCGTGGATAATATGCTCAACATCGCCCTGCCAAAGGGTCGACTGGGAGAAAAGGTCTACGCCATGTTCAAGGCGGCGGGCTTTGAATGTCCCTCCATTGAAGAAACCAATCGCAAGCTGATTTTCGAAAATCCCGAAAAGAACGTGCGCTATTTCTGGGTCAAGCCCTCGGACGTGGCCATTTACGTGGAACGGGGCGCGGCGGATATCGGCGTTGCGGGAAAGGATATCCTGCTGGAATACAACCCCGAGGTATACGAGCTGTTGGATCTGGACATCGGCAAATGCCGCATGGCCGTGGCCGCAAAGAACGATTTTCGGGACGATCCGAAAAAGACCCTGAAGGTTGCAACGAAGTTCACCAACATCGCCTTGAATTATTACACCTCTCTGGGGCGGGACATTGACATCATCCACCTGAACGGATCCATTGAGATTGCACCCATTTTGGGACTTTCCGACGTAATCGTGGACATCGTGGAAACGGGAACCACGTTGAAGGAAAACAACCTGGAGGTGGTGGAGACCATCGTCCCCATCAGCGCCCGTCTTATCGCAAACAAATCCTCGTTCAAGTTCAAGAACGATATGATCGAATCGATTCTCGCCCGCATGGCAAAGAAAAGTGAGGAATAAAACATGATTCAGATTCTCAAATACGGAGAAGTGGAAAACGGCAAAATTTTTGCCCGCGCCGTCCCCGAAATCAACGTGGAAGCCACCGTGGCGGAAATCATTGACAACGTACGCAAGAACGGCGACAAGGCCCTTTTGGAATATTGCGAAAAGTTCGACAAAGCAACCCTTTCTTCCCTGCAGGTCTCCGAAGAGGAGATCGAGGAAGCGGTGGCGGCGGTGGAACCGGAATTCTTGGAGATTCTGAAAAACGCCGCGAAAAACATCCGCAAATTCCATGAAAAGCAGGTTCGCAACAGTTTTATCATCAACGACGAGGACGGCATCGTGGTGGGACAGAAGGTCATTCCCGTAGATCGGGCAGGCCTTTACGTGCCCGGCGGCACCGCCGCGTATCCCTCCACCGTGCTCATGGACTCCATCCCCGCCAAGATCGCAGGATGCCGGGAAGTGGTCATCACCACCCCTCCCAACAAAGAGGGTAAGGTCAATCCCGTCATTCTGGCGGCGGCAAAGATCGCGGGCGTGGACCGCATTTTTAAGGTAGGCGGCGCCCAGGCCATCGCGGCCTTGGCCTACGGAACCGAATCGGTTCCCAAGGTGGATAAGATCGTAGGACCCGGCAACGCCTTCGTGGCGGAAGCGAAAAAGCAGGTCTTCGGCGTAGTATCCATTGACATGATCGCCGGCCCCAGCGAAATTCTCATCGTGGCCGACGGCAAGTCCAACCCCCGTCATCTGGCGGCGGATCTTCTCTCCCAGGCAGAACACGACAAATTGGCCTCGGCGGTTCTTGTTACCGATTCGGAAGCCCTGGCCCTGGCCGTTCAGAAGGAGCTGGAAATTCAGATTCCTCAGCTGGAACGGGAAGAGATCGCCCGCGCCTCCATTGATAAAAACGGCAAGATCATTGTGGCCCCCACCCTCTCCGTGGCAGTGGATATCGCCAACGAGATCGCCCCCGAGCATCTGGAACTTTGCGTGGACGCTCCCTTCGACTGGCTGGATAAAATCCGTCACGCGGGATCCATCTTCATGGGCCGCAACTGCCCCGAAGCGTTGGGCGACTATTTTGCGGGTCCCAACCACACCCTTCCCACGGAAGGCACGGCGAAATTCTCCAGCCCCCTTTCGGTGGACGATTTCGTGAAGAAGACCCAGTATACCTACTACACCAAGGACGCCCTGTGCAAGGTGGCCAAGCAGGTGGAATTTTTTGCAAAGAAAGAGGGATTGACCGCCCACGCCAAGAGTGCCGTCATCCGTCTTGAGGACGAACAATGAGCCGTTTTCTGATTCCAAAGCATCGGGATCTTGTCCCCTATACCCCCGGGGAACAGCCTCGGATCCTGAATCTGATTAAACTGAACACCAACGAATCTCCCTATCCCCCCGCCCCCGAGGTGGTTCAAGCGGCCAAGGAGGAGGCGGCCCGCCTGCACCTCTATCCCGATCCCACCTGCAAGGGGTTGTGCGAGGAGTTTGCGAAGGTCTGCGGCGTGGACCCCGACGAGGTGATTGCAGTCAACGGGTCCGACGAAATTCTGAACTTCGCCTTCATGGCCTTCTGTGACGAAAACACCCCCGCCGTGTTCCCCGATATTACCTACGGATTCTATTCGGTCTTTGCCGAGCTCAACGGGGTCCCCTACGAGGAAATCCCTCTGGAAGCAGACCTGACCGTGGATCCCGCGAAATACGAGAATATCAACAAAACCGTCTTTCTGGCCAACCCCAACGCCCCTACCGGCATCCCCCTGACGGTGGCGCAGATCGAAAAAATCCTGCAAACCAACCCCGACAACGTGGTGCTCGTCGACGAGGCATACGTGGACTTCGGAGCGGAGTCCTGCATCCCCCTCATCCGCAAATACGACAACCTTCTGGTGACCCAAACCTTCTCCAAGAGCCGCTCGCTGGCAGGAGGACGCCTGGGCTTCGGCATCGGGTGCAAGGAATTGATCCGCGATCTGAACACGGTGCGGTATTCCACCAACCCCTACAACATCAACCGCATGACCATGGGGGCGGGCATCGCCACCCTGAAGCGGAACGATATTACCCTTGCAAACTGCAAGGCCATCGCAAACACGCGGGAGGAAACGGCGAAAAAACTCCGTGAAATGGGCTTTACCCTTACCGATTCCGCAGCGAATTTCCTTTTTGCCAAGCATCCCCGCGCGGACGGCGGTCTTCTCTACCGAAAGCTGAAGGAGCGGGGCATTCTGGTGCGGCATTTCGACAAAGAACGCATCAAGCAATACAACCGCATTACCGTGGGCACCCCCGAGCAGATGAAAAAGCTGCTGGAGGCCATCCGACAAATTATGGAGGAAGAACTATGAAAAACGCCACCATTCGCAGAACCACAGCAGAAACCGATATTTCTCTGTCCATCGTGCTGGACGGAAGCGGTATTTCCGATATCAATACGGGATGCGGATTTCTCGACCATATGCTCACCCTCTTTGCCCGTCACGGTCGCTTTGATCTGACGGTTTTGTGCAAAGGAGACGTGGAGGTGGACGATCACCACACGGTGGAAGACATCGGCATCTGCCTGGGCCAGGCCTTTGCGGAAGCGCTGGGAGACAAGCGGGGCATCAACCGCTACGGCTCCATCATTCTGCCCATGGACGAGGCCCTGATTCTGGCCGCCGTGGACCTTTCGGGACGGAGCTTTTTGCGTTACGCCCTCTCCATTCCCACGGAAAAGGTGGGCACCTTCGACACGGAGCTGGTGGAAGAATTCTTCCTGGCCTTCACCCGCACGGGAGCCCTCACCCTTCATCTGAAACAGTTTGACGGCACCAACTCCCATCACATCATCGAAGGAACCTTCAAAGCCGTTGCCCGCGCCCTGCGTCAAGCGGTGGCCGTGGATCCCGATGCGGCGGACGAAATTCCTTCCACGAAGGGAGTCCTTTGATGATCGCAATCGTTGATTACGGCGTGGGGAACCTCTTTTCCCTGAAAAGCTCCTTTCTCGCCGTGGGCGCCGACGCGGTGGTCACAAGGGACGCCGAGACTCTGCGCAGCGCGGACAAAATCGTCCTTCCCGGCGTGGGTGCCTTTGGAGACGCGGCAAAAAAGCTGCGGGATTCGGGCCTTGCACAGGTCGTCAAGGAAGAAGCCAAGAAGGGCAAGCCCCTTTTGGGCATCTGTCTGGGGATGCAAATGCTGTTGGAGAAAAGCTACGAATACGGAGAACACGAAGGGCTCGGACTGATTCCCGGTGCCATTCGCCCCATTTGTGAAACCATTCCCGAAGGATATAAAATCCCCCACATCGGCTGGAACGCCCTGCATTTCCCCGCACAAAAACACCCCGTGTTCCAAAACGTGAAGGAAGGGGACCACGTGTATTTCGTCCATTCCTTCCACGGAACCGACTGCGCCGACTTTACCGCCGCCACCACGGAATACGGTGGGATTCTCACCGCTGCCGTGGCAAAGGACAACGTGATCGGGTGCCAGTTTCACCCGGAAAAGAGCGGTCCCGTGGGGCTGAGTATTCTGAAAGCCTTTTGCAACCTGTAAGGAGAAACCATCATGGCAAATATAAATTCCCGTTTCACCGTAAAAAAGGAGAAGGGATCCTACCCTCTGACCACCTACGTTCTGGTGGACAAGGAAACGGGCGTGAATTACCTCTACACCGCGGGAGGATACGGCGGAGGGCTCACCCCGCTCCTGAACGCCGACGGAAAACCCATCGTCACGCACGTGATTGAGGAAGAATAAGGAGCAAGTATGTTATTATTTCCAGCCATTGACCTGTATCAAGGGAAGGCCGTCCGCCTGTTGCGGGGGGACTACGCCCAAATGACGGTATATAGCAACGATCCCCCGGAAATTGCGAAGAAATTCAAGAAAGCCGGGGCCACCCACATCCATCTGGTGGATCTGGAGGGGGCAAAAACCGGCGAAACGCCTAATCTGGAAACGGTAAAAGCCATCCTTGCGGCAACGGATCTCTTTGCCGAGGTGGGAGGCGGAATCCGCTCCATGGAGGTCATCGACCGCTACGTGGAAGCGGGGGTCAGTCGGGTGATCTTAGGCACCGCCGCCGTTACGAATCCCGAACTGATCGCCGAAGCGGTGCAAAAGCACGGAGATAAAATCGCCGTGGGCGTGGACATCAAGGACGGTTGCGTGGCCATTAAGGGCTGGACCGAATCCTCGGGACTGGACGCCTTTGCCTTTTGCGAAAAAATGCAGAAAATGGGCGTTTCCACCCTCATCTGCACGGATATTTCCAAGGACGGTATGATGCAGGGAACCAATCGGGAACTATACAAAACCCTCTCGGAACGGTTCTCTTTGCAGATCGTGGCGTCGGGGGGCGTTTCCTCTTTGGAAGATATTCAGGCCCTCGCCGCCATGAATCTTTACGGCGCCATCATCGGCAAAGCCTATTACACGGGTGCCATTGATCTGAAGGAGGCCCTTGCAAACATATGATCACGAAACGAATCATCCCCTGCCTGGACGTGAAAAACGGCCGAGTGGTCAAGGGGGTCAACTTCCTGGGTCTTGCGGACGTATCCTCCCCCGTTTCCCTGGCCAAGTATTACAGTGACAACGGGGCGGACGAGCTGGTTTTTTACGACATTACCGCCTCGGCGGAGGGGCGGGCACTGTTTACCGACATTCTCTGCCAAGTGGCAAGCACCATTTTTATTCCCCTCACCGTAGGGGGCGGCATCAACACGCTGGAGGACTTTGACCGGGTGCTGAAATGCGGCGCCGATAAGGTCAGCGTCAACTCGGGAGCCATCCGCAACCCCTCCCTCATCGGGGAGGCGGCCAAACGCTACGGCGACCAATGCGTGGTTCTTTCCGCCGACGTAAAGCGGGTGGACGGGGTGTTCCGCGTCTTTGCCAAGGGCGGACGGGAGAACACGGGCATGGAAGCCATCGAATGGATCAAACGGGGCGTAGACGCAGGAGCAGGCGAAGTGGTGGTCAACTCCATCGACACGGACGGGGTAAAAAACGGCTTTGATATCGAAATGCTTCAGCAGGTCTGCAACGCGGTCTCCGTTCCCGTCATCGCATCGGGCGGTGCGGGCGGCATCGACCATTTCACCCAACTCTTCCGCGCCATTCCCACCATCGACGCAGGCTTGGCCGCCTCCATTTTCCATTTTGGAGAAGTGGCCATTTCCGATCTGAAAAACGAATTATACAAACAGGGTATTCCCGTAAGGAGATAAATTATGATCGACGTAAATCAACTGAAATTTGACGAAAACGGCCTGATTCCCGCCATCGTCACCGACGCAAAAACCAAAGAGGTGCTGACCCTGGCCTACATGAACAAGGAAAGTCTGGAAATCAGCATCCGCGAAGGCAAAACCTGCTTTTGGTCCCGTTCCCGCAAGGAACTGTGGCGGAAGGGGGAAACCTCGGGGAACTATCAGCACATCGTGTCCATTACCGCCGACTGCGACTTCGACGCCCTAACGGTGATGGTGGAAAAGGACGGCCCCGCCTGCCATCTGGGGGAAGAATCCTGCTTCCACAACCCCGTCTTTGAAAGCGACGAGAGGCACGCATTCTCGCTGGAAAGCCTGATGAAGCTCATCGAAGGCCGCAAGACCGAGAAAAAAGAGGGCTCTTACACCACCTATCTTTTCGAAAAGGGCATTGACAAAATCCTGAAAAAGGTGGGCGAAGAATGCACCGAAGTCATCATCGCGGGGAAAGCCGACGATAAGAAGGAAACCATCTACGAAATCGCCGACCTGACCTACCACGTGCTGGTTCTGATGATCCAGATGGGCATTTCTCTGGAAGATATTCACGACGAGCTGGCCTCCCGCCACGTCATTGACAAAAAGGTCAAGCAGGAAAAGATGACCAAATAAAGGAGTACTTCCGATGAAACTTCTGTTTTTGGGTACGGGAGCTGCGGGAAGCGTGAAGCGGGACGAGGCCGACATCACCGAAGGAATCCGCCGTTGCACCACGATGATGATCGACGAAACCGTTCTCGTGGACGTATCCCGCCAATCCTTTGACTATCAGACCAAACTGGGCAAGGACCCCGCAAAGATCACCGACATTTTCCTCTCTCACGCTCACGGGGACCATTTCAATCGGGATTCTCTGCTGAAATATGCGGCAGCCACCGAGGGAAAGGTTCGCTTCTGGTGCCACAAGGGTGCTTTGGAGAACTTGAAATTTACGGAGGAAGAACTGGAAAAATTCGTCCTCTGCCCCGTAGAAATCTGCGACACGTGGGAAACGGCGGGTATGACCGTCACCGCTCTTCCCGCCAACCATCTGGTAGGCTCCTTCACTACGGCGGAAAAGCCCCTACACTATATTTTTGAAAAAGACGGAAAAACGCTCTATTACGGCTGCGACGGGGGCTGGTACACCGCCATTGAATGGGAATATATGTTACAGAAGAAGGTCAAATTCGACGGGGTGATTCTCGACGCCACCGTGGGGGAAGACGACGGCAACTTCCGCATCGCCACCCACAACAACCTGGCTATGATCAAACTGCTGACCCTGGCCCTGAAGCAAAACGGCGTTTTGAACGAAAATGCGAAACTGATCACCACCCATTTCGCCAATTCCTGCTACGACAAAGCCTATACGAAGGAAGAAGTTTTCGGTCCTTTGGGCATTCTTCCCACGGAAGACGGGATGGAACTGGAAATCTGATCGAAAATAAACCATAAAACCATAAAAAAACAGCCCCGTTACGGAAGATTCTCCGCATACGGGGCGATTTTTTATCTTCAGTTTTAAACCGTTTCGGTTTACAAATCCAAGCCAAACAATGTCTTCGCGTTCTCGGAAAAGATAAGGCGGCGTTCCTCCTCGGTCAGGTCCAGAGCAAGGAAATGGTCGATCTCCTCCACGGGAGACCACATGGGGAAATCCGTGCCGTACAGGACCCGATTTGCCCCGTAGGTGCGGACGAGCTTGACGGAGATTTCGGGATGCTCCATAAAGGGCAGAGAGGAGGAGCAATCCACGTAGAGGTTGGGATATTTCGCCATTTTTTCCGTAGCCTCTTCCCAAATGGACCATCCGCCGAAGTGAGCGCCGATGACGGTCAGATTCGGGAACTGCTCCAACACGGGAATGAGACGGTTGGGGTTGGAATAATCGTAGCGATAATCCCCCGTGTGCATCAGCACGGGCAGGCCCATTTCGGAGCAAATGCCGTACATTTCCAAAAATCCGGGATGATCCAAGGGAAAGGCCTGTATGTCGGGATGAATCTTAACCCCCTTCAAGCCCAATTCCTTCAGATGCTCCATCTCCCCGCGAATATCTTCGCAGAGGGGGTGCATGGTGCCGAGCCCCGTCAGAAGCCCCTTGGCTTCCGCCACGTTGGCAGCGATAAACTCGTTGATGGAGCGCACCTGCTTGGGCGTGGTGGCAACCGACTGGACGATGAAATGATCGGTCCCCGCCTGCTTTCCCACCTCCAAAAGCTCCGCCACCGTCCCTTGGGGACAGCGGGCGGTGGTACCGTAAAAGGCGTCGGTTCCCGCCACGGCGCGGGCGGCGATCTTCTCGGGATAGATATGACAGTGAGCGTCGATGACGTAATTTCCGTTTACCATCACAAGCTCTCTTTCTGCGTTTTGATTTTTTCTTCCGCGGCTTCCCGCATCTTATACTTCAGGATCTTTCCTGCGGCGTTCATGGGGAAGGAATCCACGAAGTCCACGTAGCGGGGAACCTTGTGGCGGGCCATGCTGGCGCCCACGAAGGCACGCATTTCGTCGGGAGTCATGGTCTCACCCTCCTTCAGAATCACGCAAGCCATGATCTCTTCCCCGTATTTTTCGTCGGGAACGCCAATGACCTGCACGTCGCTGACCTTGGGATTGGTGTAGATGAATTCTTCGATCTCTTTGGGATAAATATTCTCCCCGCCGCGGATGATCATATCCTTCAGACGCCCCGTGATGTTGTAATTTCCTTCGGGGGTGCGGCAGGCAAGGTCACCCGTATGCAACCAACCGTCCTTGTCGATGGCGGCGGCGGTGGCAAGGGGCATTTTGTAATAACCCTTCATAATATTGTAGCCGCGGGCGACGAATTCGCCGTTGACCCCGTCGGGGCAATCCTCACCCGTTTCGGGATCCACGATCTTACATTCCACGTTGGCAAAGGCACTGCCCACCGTTTCGGTACGCACCTGAAGAGAATCGTAATAGCTGGACATGGTGCATCCGGGGGAAGCCTCGGTCTGTCCGTAAACCGACACGATCTCCCGCATATTCATGTTGTCGGGCTGGGTGGCCTTCTTCATCAGATCCGCGGGGCAGTTGGAACCGGCCATAATACCGATACGCATATAGCTGAAGTCGGTCTTGGCAAAGTCCTCGTGCTCCATCATAGCGATGAACATGGTGGGAACGCCGTTGAAAGCGGTGATATGCTCGTTATGCACGCAGGCAAGGGCAGGCTTGGGAGAGAAATAGGGCAAGGGATACATGGTGGTCCCGTGGGTCATGGATGCGGTCATGGACAGAACCATGCCGAAGCAGTGGAACATGGGAACCTGAATCATCATGCGGTCCGCCGTGGACAGATCCATGTGATCGCCGATGTATTTGCCGTTGTTGACCACGTTATAGTGGGTCAGCATTACCCCCTTGGGGAAGCCGGTGGTGCCGGAGGTGTACTGCATATTGCACACGTCGTCCTTATCCACCAAAGCCGCCATACGATAGACTTCCTCCACGGGAATCTGATTGGCGCGGGCGAGGGCGTCCTCCCAGGTCATGCATCCCTTCTGCTTGAAGCCCACGGTAATGACGTTGCGCAGGAAGGGCAAGCGATGGGCGTGGAGGGGTTTGCCGGGCTTGAGGGTTTCCAGCTCGGGACAGAGACGGCTGATGATCTCCCCGTATTTGGTATCTTTGGCCCCTTCGGTGAGGATCAGCGTATGGGTATCGGACTGACGCAGGAGGTATTCCACTTCGGCGATTTTATAGGCCGTGTTGACCGTGACCAGAACAGCGCCGATCTTCACCGTAGCCCAGAAGGCAATATACCACTGGGGCACGTTGGAGCACCAGACCGCCACGTGATGACCGGCCTTGACCCCCATGGAAATGAGGGAGCGGGCGAAGGTATCCACGTCGTCGCGGAACTCGGAATAGGTGCGGGTATAATCCAGCGTGGTGTATTTGAAGGCGTATTGGTCGGGGAATTCTTCCACCATACGGTCCAACACTTGAGAGAAGGTCAGATCAATGAGCAGATCCTTCTTCCAGATGAATTTTCCCGTATGCGCGCGGTTATAATACAGGGTCTTTTCGTTGCGGGAGGTGTCGTTATACTGCTTCATATAGTTGACGAACTGGGAGAAGATGATCTCCATATCGTCCAGCTCCTCGCACCATTTCGGATCCCAGACCAGGGAAATAAAGCCATCGTAGTTCACGGAGCGGAGGGCCAGCATCATTTCGGCAACGGGCAATTCCCCTTCGCCCGCAAGGCAGAATTCCACCCCGTCTTCGGTGCGCTTGGCGTCGCAGAAATGCACATGCTTCAGGTATGCACCCAAATTCTGAATGATCTGCTCCGCCGATTCGCCTCCGTTGAAGTAGGCGGCGGAAAAGTTCCACAATGCCGCCAGATTGTCGCAGGCAAAGCGATTGAGCATTTCCCGCAACAGGGCGGTTTTGGCGAAGATGCCGGAGGTCTCCAGCAACAGGGTGATGCCCTTTTCTTCCGCTTCGGGGAGCACCGCCTCGATGGTGGCGGCAATTTCATCCAGAGAAGATTCGTCCCCCGAAACCGCCTTCAAACGGATGTTGGGAATGTGCAGGTTGGAAGCAATGACGATGCAACGGCGGATCTCGTCCAAGGTGGCCTCACGAGCGGAGATGTCGGACAGATCGCACAGGGTATCGATGCAGGGCAGCTGCAGCTTCTTTTCGTACAGACGGCGCAAGGTCGCCGCGGCGGCGTAATCGTGGAACGCTCCGTCCCGATCGGTAAAGAGACGGTTGTTGATGTTGTGAAGCTCTACCCCACCGAAATTCAGTTCGGCGGCGATATCGCAGAATTCTTCAAAGGTGTTATCGTGCCACCCTCGGGTGGAAAAAGACAGTTTCATGGATTACACCTCCTCGTAAACGATTTTGTTGACGGCGTTGATATAGGCTCGGATAGCGGCGCCGATGATGTCGGTGGAAATACCGTTCCCCGAATAAAGCTTGCCGTTGGAGCGAAGCTTTACGAGGGCGGAGCCCATGGCCTCTTTTCCTTCGGTAACCGACTGGATCTGGAAATCGTCCAGCTCGTAGTGGTGGCCGATGATCTGCTCAATGGCAAGGAAGGAGGCGTCCACGGGGCCGTCGCCCATGCAAATGCCGTGGATTTCCTTTCCGTCCCGCTCCAACGTGATCTGGGCGCTGGAGGAAATAACGTTGCCGTTGTTGATCACGTAACGCTTCAGTTTATAGGCCGCGGGAACCTGCAGGGCGGTGCTGGCCACGATGGCTTCCAGTTCTTTTGCCCCCACGGTTTTCCGATCTGCGACCCGCAAAAATTCTTCGTAAACCCGTCCCTGGTCCTCTTCGGAAAGATCATAGCCCAGTTTCGCCACGGCGGCGGAAACGGCGGCCTGATCGTCTCCCCCATCCAGACGGATGGTGGCATCCTGCTCGGACACGGTGACGGCGGTATGTTCGTTCTTGGAATTGCCCGCAATCCAACGCACCTGCTTGACGATGCGGTGAAGCTCGGTGACGCGGACGTTAGTGGAAAGGCCGTAGGTGTTCCCGCAGTTCTTCACCATATCGGCAAAGATCTCCAAAGGAACTCCATTGCCTTCCACGGAGGTTTTGACCCCGTTCACACCGGCACGGACGGCTAAAGCCGCAGAAGCGCAGGCAAGGCCGTTTTTATCCTCGCATCCCACGGAAACGGGAACGGTGGTGCTTTCCATTACGCTCTTGGCAAAGGCTGCAAAATCGTCGGGCATCATTTCGGCGGCGTTATCGCAGACCGAAACGCAGGTTGCCCCCGCTTCCACCGCGGCGGCAAGGACCTTCTGCAAAAAGTCCTTCTCGGCACGGGTTGCGTCCAGAGCACAGAATTCCACGTCGGCACAGTGCTTTTTGGCCTCGGCCACGGTTTTCACCACGTGCTCCAGCATCTTGGCGGGCTTTTTATGACAGAGGTATTCCATGCCCACGGGGGACAGAGGAACCTCCACGCGGATGCGGGGACGGGCGGCGGAGGAGAGGGCGGAAAGAGCCTGCTCCAGACTGTCGGCTCCCTTTCCTGCGGCCACGGAAAGGATGGAATTTTTCACGAAAGACGAAACGGTACGAACAAGTAGAATATCGGTTTTTCCATTCTGGATTTCGGGAAGCTCGATCACGTCCACGTTCAGCCGTTCCAGCTGGCGGACCAGTTCGATCTTCTCTTTAAAGCTGTACACACTGCCTTCTTTGCAGAGTGTCGTGTCGGAAATAACGATTTGTCTCATAATGATTGCTCCTTTTGTTCTTACTCGTTCGTTTCGTATTTTAGTATTTTTGGAAAACAAAGTATAAAGCCCCGGGGTCGGCGTATGCCGACTCCGGGACCGTGTGGATCAAAAATCCGATGGATCAGTCAATGGGACAAGTCCAACCGAAGGTGTCTTCGATCTTACCCCATTGAATTCCGGTCAGGGTGTCGTACAGATGCTGAGTCACAGCACCGATTTCGCCGTTGTTGACGATATATTTCGTGCCTTTGTAGCATAGCTCGCCGATGGGAGAAACCACGGCCGCAGTTCCGCATCCCCAAGCTTCTTCCAAAGTGCCATTTTCCATGGCTTCCGCCAGTTCGTCAATGCTCAAAAGTCGTTCGCTGACCTTATAGCCCTCTTTGCGTAGGACTTCCAAGCAGGATTTGCGGGTAATCCCGGGTAGGATGGAGCCGGATAGCATGGGCGTGACAACTTCGCCGGCAATCTTGAACATCACGTTCATGGCGCCGACTTCTTCAATATATTTGCGTTCCACACCGTCCAGCCAGAGAACCTGAGAGTATCCCTGCTTTTCGGCCCGTTCCCCTGCACGGTTACTGGCGGCGTAGTTCCCGCCGCATTTCGCATAACCCGTACCGCCGCGAACGGCGCGCACGTCCTCGTCCTCGATCATGATCTTGACGGGGTTGATGCCTTCTTTATAGTAGCTTCCCACGGGGGAGGCAATGATGACGAAGGTGGCGTTGTGCACGGCGTGAACCCCTAAGGTCTCGTCGTTTCCGAAGAGATAGGGACGCAGATACAGAGAGGTGCCGGGGGCAGAGGGAGTCCAATCCTGTTCCATTTCCACGAAGGCCTTCAGAACCTGCATGGCGTCCTCTTCGGGAATCTGGGGCAGACAGAGACGTTCCGCAGAATTGTTCAGACGGCGGATATTCTCCAAGGGACGGAACAACTGAACCTTACCGTCGGCACGGCGGTAAGCCTTCAGACCTTCAAAAATTTCGGAACCGTAATGCAACACGGTGGATGCGGGATGGAGGGACAGATTGCCGAAGGGCACGATGCGGGCATCGTACCAACCCTTTTCCCGGGAATAGTCCATCATAAACATATGGTCCGTAAAGAATTTGCCGAATCCGAGGGTGGAAGCTTCGGGCTTCACCTTGGGGTTGGCGGTTTTGGTAACGGAAATATTCATCATAGCCGAAATCTCCTTCAATCAATAATTTGCACCCAACTTCATGGCGTTGAAGTTCACGTCCAGCATATCGGCACGCTTGGCGGAAATCACCTTCCCCAAAGCGGCGCGCACGCCTTCTTCGTCAAACTCACCGAGAGCCTCAAGGATTTTACCTACGAGGATCATGTTGGCGAGGGTGGGAGTACCGTTGTCGCTGGCCATCTGGGTGGCGGGAAGAGCGTAAACCGTCACGTCGGTGCGGTTCACGGGGCGGGTCACCAGAGTGGAATCCACGAAAATGATGCCGCCGGGAGCCACGGAGGACTCGTATTTATCCAAAGAGGGCAGGTTCATGGCGACCAGAACGTCGGGGGTGGAAACGATGGGAGAACCGACCGCTTCGTCGCCCACGATGACACCGCAGGAGGCGGTGCCGCCGCGCATTTCGGGGCCGTAGGAGGGGAGCCAGCTGACGTTCTTGCCGGCCATCAGACCTTTATAAGCCACGAACTTACCGGCAAACAGAATCCCCTGTCCGCCGAATCCGGAGAAGAGAAATTGCTTGGTGCTCATTTCGTTTCCTCCTTTGCACTTCTGTCCTTGTAAACGCCCAAGGGGTAGTAAGGAATCATCTTTTCATCGATCCATTGCAGGGCCTTCTGCGGCGTCATACCCCAGTTGGTGGGGCAGGAAGAAAGCACTTCCACCAGGGAGAAGCCCTTGCCGTCGATCTGATTCTGGAAGGCCTTCTTAATGGCGGCCTTGGCGGTCTTGATGTTCTTGACGCTGTTGACCGTCACGCGGGTCAGATATTCGGGGCCGTCCAACTCGGAAAGCAGTTCGCAAACCTTGATGGGGAAGCCGCAATGGTTGGTGTCACGGCCGTAGGGGGAGGTCTGGGTCACCTGGCCGGGAAGGGAGGTGGGGGCCATCTGTCCGCCGGTCATGCCGTAAATGGCGTTGTTGATGAAAATCACGGTGATGTTTTCGTTGCGGGCGGCGGCGTGAACCGTTTCAGCCATCCCGATGGAGGCAAGGTCGCCGTCTCCCTGATAGGTAAAGACGATGTGATTTTCCGGGTCGGCACGCTTCACGCCCGTAGCAACGGCGGGAGCACGGCCGTGAGCCGCTTCGATCATATCGCAGGAGAAGTAATTATAAGCCATAACGGAGCATCCTACGGGAGCCACGCCGATGGTCTTTCCTTCAATGCCCAGCTCGTCGATGGCTTCCGCCACCAGACGATGCACGATGCCGTGAGTACAACCGGGGCAGTAGTGCATGGGGGCGTCGGTGAGGGCATGGGGTTTATCAAACACGATCATTATTTGGCACCTCCGTTCTGTTCAGCGGCCTTGCAGATGGAAGCAAGAACCTGCTCGGGAGAGGGGATCATACCGCCCACGCGGTTGCAGAGGGTGACGGGAGCCTTACATTCCGTAGCAAGGCGGACGTCTTCGATCATCTGACCCATGGAAAGTTCCACGGAGATGAAGGCTTTGCAGTGTTCGGCGGCTTTCTTAAAGGGAGCCGTGGGGAAGGGCCAGAGGGTAATGGGACGAATCATCCCAACCTTAATGCCCTGCTTGCGGGCTTCGTCAATAGCATTCTTGGAAACGCGGGCGGCGATCCCGAAGGCGGCAACGCAGATTTCCGCATCGTCCATCAGATATTCTTCGTACAAGGTCTCGGTTTCTTCGATGGTCTTGTAGCGTTCAAAGCGTTCGAAGTTGGTCTGTTCCAGAGCGGCGGGATCCAGGAAGAGGGAGTTGACGATGTTGTGTTCCCGTTCCATCTTGGTTCCCACGGTTGCCCAGGGCTTCTCCACGGTGGGGTTGACCTTCAGCGCGTCGAGAGCAACGGGCTCCATCATCTGGCCCATGGTGCCGTCGGCAAGGATCATGGCGGTCATGCGGTATTTATCCGCAAGCTCAAAGCCCTTGACGGTCAATTCTGCCATTTCCTGCACGGAAGCGGGGGCAAGAACGATCATCTTGAAGTCCCCGTGTCCGCCGGCGCGGGTCGCCTGGAAATAGTCGGACTGGCTGGGCTGAATTCCGCCCAGACCGGGGCCGCCGCGCTGCACGTTGATCACCAGCGAAGGCAGGTCGGCACCGGCAAGATAAGAAAGGCCTTCGCCCTTCAGAGAAATTCCCGGGCTGGAGGAAGAGGTCATAACCCGCTTCCCGGTGGAAGCAACGCCGTACACCATGTTGATGGCGGCAATTTCACTTTCGGCCTGGAGGAAGCAACCTCCGATTTTGGGCATACGCTTTGCCATATAGGCGGCAATTTCGGTCTGCGGGGTGATGGGATAGCCGAAATAATGACGGCATCCTGCGATGATCGCGGCTTCCGCAATGGCCTCGTTGCCTTTCATCAAAACTTTATCGGACACGTTCTTCACTCACCTTTCCACTTTGATAACGCAATCGGGACACATGGTCGCGCAGAAGGCACAACCCACGCAGGCCGCCTCGTCGGTCAGCACGGCGGGATGATGTCCCTTTTTGTTGATTTGATCGGGAGCCAGCACCAGAAGCTTCTTCGGGCAGGCGTCCACACAGAGTCCGCATCCTTTGCAGGAGTCGGTCTTGAAGGTCAATTTTGCCATAACTTTTTCTCCTTTTCTCCGTTGTGTAAAGGGCAAAATGCCGAATTATAATTTTTTCTGCAGTTCCAAGGGGAACAGATTGTCGATTTTTCCTTGCAGTTGCGGGAAAATTTCCACGGGAACGGTGGTCAGAACCAGGGGAATTTGCATCCGATTCGAAACCGATTCGGCATAAGAAACCGAATTCAAAACCACGTCCGCGTCGGTCTGCCGTCCCAGATTGGTGTTGTTGATAAGCCCCGTGAATTTCATGCCGCTTGCAACCTCAATCTCCCGCAGGACCTCCACCGTATCCTCCGCCGTCCGGGTCAAAGGACGGGAGGCGTTGATGACGGCCAGCATTTCGTAATCGTTTTCCCGCAGGATAGATTCGGTGATCCGTCCCAGGGCCAGAGCACCCCGATCGTCCCCGCCCACGTCGACGACGGCGGTCAGGTCTTTATCGTCGGTGACGGCGTACATATCCTGGGGCAGGGCGGGAATGTCCACGTTGGTGTTGGCGTATTCGGAGCAGATCAGGCGGATACCAGCGTGCTCGAAGTCCTCACGGCTGTCCTTGGTGCGGAAATAGGGATTGACGATGTCCAGATCCGCCACCGCAACCCGCGGACGGGAACGGCGCAGATGAAGGGCAAGGTTGACGGCCACGTTGGTTTTTCCGCTTCCGTAATGGCCGCAAAGCAAGGTAATGCGCTTAAAATCTCTCATAATTACAGTTTATTCCGCTGGATCTTACCGCTGACCGACTTGGGAAGCGAGTCGCGGAAGACGACGATGCGGGGATATTTGTAAGGTGCGGTTTTCTGCTTGACGTAGGTCTGAATTTCCTTCTTCAGTTCCTCCGTAGGCTCGGTGCCGTTGACCAGAACAATACTGGCCTTGACCACCTGACCGCGGACCTCGTCGGGCTCGGCGGAAACGCCGCATTCCAGAACGTAGGGCAATTCCATAATGACGCTTTCGATCTCGAAGGGCCCGATGCGGTAACCCGAGGATTTGATTACGTCGTCGGCGCGGCCCACGTACCAGAAGAAGCCGTCTTCGTCCTGCCAGGCCACGTCACCGGTGTGATAATAGCCGTCACGCCAGTTCTCGGCGGTCTTTTCTTCGTCTCCGTAGTATCCCACGGAAAGACCGCAGGGCAAGCCGTTCTTGATGTTGACCACGATTTCTCCCGATTCGCCGGTGGGAACGGGGTTGCCATCCGCGCCGTGCAGCTCCACGTCGTAAATGGGAACCTTGCGACCCATGGAGCCGATCTTGTGGGGAGCCCCCACCAGGTTTCCGATCATCATCGTACTTTCGGTCTGGCCGAAACCTTCGATGATCTGCAGACCCGTAGCCTTTTCAAACTGACGGTAAACCTCGGGATTCAACGCTTCGCCTGCGGTGGTCATGTGCTTGACCGAGGAGAAATCGTACTTGGAAATATCCTGCTTGACCATCATGCGGAGCATGGTAGGCGGAGCGCAGAAGGTGGTGATTTGATGCTTGGCAAACATGGGCAGAATGTCGGCGGCGTCGAAGCGGTCGAAATCGTAAACGAAGATCGCCCCTTCGCAGAGCCACTGTCCGTAGAGCTTGCCCCACATGGACTTGGCCCAACCCGTGTCGGAAATGGTGAAGTGCAGTCCGTCGGGATCCACGTTGTGCCAGTATTTCGCGGTATGGAAATGTCCCAGAGGATATTTGAAATTATGGGCCGCCAGCTTGGGATAGCCGGAGGTACCGGAGGTGAAGAACATGAGCATCAGATCTTCCCCGCCGGGAGCATCCTGCTCGGGACGGTTGTAATGGGTACTGTAAAGGGTATATTCCTCGTCGAAGCTCCGCCAGCCCTCTCGGGTGCCGTTGACGATAAGCTTGTGCTTCAGCGAGGGGCACTTGGCGGCGGCGATGTCCACCTGATGGGCGGTGTCCCCGTCGGCGGTGCAGAGAATGGCACTGACGCCGGCGCATTGGAAGCGATATTCAAAATCGTGCTCCTGCAGCTGATTGGTGGCGGGAATGGCGATGGCGCCCAGTTTATTCAGCCCCATCATGGCGAACCAGAACTGGTAGTGCCGTTTCAGCACCAGCATGACCCGATCGCCCTTCTTGATGCCCAGGGACTTGAAATAGTTCGCACACTGTGCGGAGGCCTTCTTGATATCCTTGAAGGTGAACCGACGTTCGGTCTTGTCCCGGGAAATATGGAGCATGGCCAGCTTTTCGGGCTCCCGTGCGGCCAGTTCGTCGACAAGATCGAAGGCAAAGTTGAAGTTTTCGATATTCTTGAATCGGATGGAGAGGGGGGTTCCCTTTTCGTTCTCCTCCACGTCGATATACTTGCGATAGATGCGGTCCTTGCGATCCTCCGCCTTCTTTTCGTGGCGGTCGGCGATGGCGGCCACCTCCGTCAGCTCGGGAATGGGTTCTCCCGTGGGATTCAGAACGATGGCGTAGAACACGCAGTCCCGTCCGTTGACGGCGATCATGCCGTGGGGGGTGTCCGAGTCGAAATAAATACTGTCCCCGGGGCCGAGAACCTCTTTGTGTTCCCCCACCTGAACCATCAGATTTCCTTCGATGATCAGGTCACATTCCTGCCCCGCGTGGGTGGTCAGCTCAATATCCTTCTGCAGAGCGTCGGGATCGTAAACGCTGCGGACCAAAAGGGGCTCCGCAATGCGGTTCCGGAAGGCGTATGCCAGGTTGTAGTAGGTCATACCGTGAGCCTGAGACACCTTCTGTCCCGCCCCGTTACGGGTGACGGTATAGGATTTCAGCGTGGGACTGTACCCCTCGATAATATCCGTTACGTTGACGTTCAACGCCATGGCGCAACGGTAAATAAACGCAAAGTTCAGGTCGCTTTTCCCTGCCTCGCACCGAAGATATTCCTCCTCGGTCACGCCGGTTTTCAGAGCCATCTCCGCAGAAGAAAGCCCCTCGGCGTCGCGCAACGCACGGATACGCGCGGCCATTTCCTGGATCTTGAAATCAAGACCGGTCATCTGTTCCATAAGTACACTGTTCTCCTTTTCCGGGACGGAAAAAAAACACACTCGTCCCAAAGCTGATCAAACTTTGAGACGAGTCTTGTAATCAACAAACACCCGCGGTACCACTCAAATTGCGGAAAATCCGCCACTCTTGGGATCCAACAATCCCTATGCCTTCACGCAGCAATCACGGGGAGAGTCTACAAGTCCCGAAGGACGTTCTTTCTCCCGGCTCGGAAGTGACAAACACGGAGGGCCTTCCATGGCTCGCACCAACCGCCATTTCTCTCAAGGGCAACCGCTTCCGCGTCCTCTTCGTCGACGCCTTTTTCTTCATATTATAATGAATAGTACTATTCTATCACAACTCTGTAAGTTTGTCAATACTTTTTTACATTTTTTTCGAAAAAACCGCAAAATTTTGCGATGTTTCAAAAAAGCCCTTGACAGAAGTGCAATTTTCCTGTAAAATAGGGGAGCCGCTCACGGCAACTTCAGGGAAAAAGAAGGAACTCACCATGCCGCAAATCATTCTCGGACAGGTTTTAGGATTTCTTGCAACGGCAATTACCGCCCTTTCCTACCAGGCAAACACGAAGAAAAAGCTGCTCTTCATCCAAAGCGTTGCCACCCTTTGCACCTGTCTTGCATATCTTTTCCTGAACGCACAGTCCGGATTTCTGCTGAACGTAATCTGCCTGATCCGAAACGTGTGCTTTTATTTCCAGAAAGAAGGCACCGGACCGATTTATCTTTCCACGGCCCTTTGTGCGGCAGCCATGATCCTGACGGGAATTTTCTCCTGGCAGGGACCGATTTCCCTGCTGATCATGGTGGCGCTGGCGGTCAACACGGTTTTTCTTTCCTTCGGAAAACCGCAACGGTTGCGGTACAGCATACTCGGCACGTCCACCCTGGTGCTGATCTACAACGTAGCCGTCTTTTCCCTGGGCGGAATTCTGAACGAAGCCCTCGCAATCCTTTCGTCCTTCATCGGGATCCTCCGATTCCGAGAACACAGTCCAAAACCTTAACCGAACAGACGCAAATCTCCGGAACCGAACCGTTCCGGGGATTTTTTATTCCTCGTACAATCCGTAAGATTCCAGCATAAAGCGCCCGATCTCGTAAAGAGACGCCGTCACCGATTTCCAGACCTGCAGAGGAACCTTTTCCAACGTGCGGACCACCTGCCCGCCGTAGCGGAATTCCGGACGTCCGGTCTGGGGAGAGGGCGTGGTGGACTCGAAATTGAACGTACCCGTATATCCCACGTCCTTCAAGCCTTGCAGCACGGCATCCCAGTTCACGGAAGAATAGTAAGAAGAATAGGGCATCATGTGCATATCCATCCGCTTTGTGGGGTTGGGGTCCGGGAAGAATCCCACGTTTTCGTGGGCGTGAATAGCCACCAGCTTATCTCCGAGGGCGGTAATGTTTTCGTAAGGCGTACCGCCCACGTGGAGATATTCAAAATGGTTGGCGTGTCCGATGTCCCAGCAGGCACGAAAGAGAGGATGCCCCACCCGTTCCACCATCTCCAGAAGATCCTTGCCGGACCAAAGGAAGTAGGGGTCCATGTATTGTCCGATATTTTCAATCAATACCGTAACGCCGTATTCTTCCGCCGTGGGAATCAACGCCTGATAGAAGGCCACGTTCCGTTCAAAAAACTCGTCTCGCGTGTTGCCGTTCCGTGCTCCGGGATGAATCACCAGATTGGGGAATCCCGCCAGTGCACAAAACCGTATGGATTTCCGCATGCAATCAAGGGCGGGCTCCAACGCGCCCGCATCCTGAAGGGGATTGGGCATGGGTGCGTGGGACTGAGTCACGGTCAGATCCAGTTCCTGCATCAGATCCTTCCAGAAAGCGGCCTGTTCCTCCAGATCCTCGCCAAGATATCCGGAACGGATCTCAAAATCCACGCAACGAAAGCCCGTTTCCCGAAACGCCCGAAAAACGGCGCGGGGGTCTTCTCCGTCGCGCAGATAGGGTGCAACGACGCTGGACGTGAGACAAAGTTTCATGGGAAGCGACTCCTTTTTTTACAGTTTGTTACGCTGGATCTTGCCGCTGATGGTCTTGGGCAGAGACTCGCGGAAAACGACGATGCGGGGATACTTGTAAGGAGCCGTGTTCTGCTTGACGTAATTCTGAATTTCCTTTTTCAGCTCTTCCGTGGGCTCGGTGCCCTTGGTCAGCACGACGGAGGCCTTGACCACCTGGCCGCGGACCTCGTCGGGAGCGGCGGAAACCCCACATTCCAGCACGTAGGGCAATTCCATGATGACGCTTTCGATTTCAAAGGGCCCGATGCGATAGCCGGAGGATTTGATCACGTCGTCCACGCGACCCACGTACCAGAAATAGCCGTCCTCGTCACGCCACGCGGTGTCGCCCGTGTGGTAGAGGCCGTCGTGCCATGCGTCGTGAGTCTTTTCGGCATCCAGATAATATTCGCGGAAGAGACCGCAGGGGACGGATTTGTCCGTATGAATCACGATTTCGCCCACTTCCCCGGCCGCAACGCTGTTGCCGTCGGCGTCCACGATATCCAGATCAAACTGGGGCGAAGCCTTCCCCATGGAACCGATACGGGGAGCGGTCCCCACCAGATTGGCGATAGCAAGGGTGGTTTCGGTCTGACCGAAGCCTTCCATGATTTCCAACCCCGTGGCTTCCTTGAATTTCTTGAACACCTCGGGGTTCAGGGCTTCCCCTGCGGTGGTCATATGATGGATGGAAGAAAGATCGTATTTGGAAAGATCGCCGCGGATGAGCATACGCAGCATGGTGGGGGGAGCGCAGAAGGTGGTGATGTTGTATTTGGCGAACATGGGGAGAATGTCGTTCTCGTCGAAGCGGTCGAAATCGTAGACGAAAACCGCCCCTTCGCAGAGCCACTGTCCGTAGAGCTTGCCCCACAGACTCTTGCCCCAGCCCGTATCGGAAATGGTCAGATGCAGACCGTCCCGCTCGCAACAATGCCAATACTTTGCGGTAACGTAATGCCCCAGAGCGTAGGTGTGCTTGTGGGCCGCCATTTTGGGATTTCCCGTGGTGCCCGAGGTAAAGAACATCAGAGCCGTCTCGTCCCCTGCGGAAGCATCGTCGGGACGCACGTATTTGCGGGAGAAAAGCTTGAATTCTTCATCAAAATTACGCCAGTCGCCCCGTGCACCGCCCACCATGATCTTGGTGGTGACCTGAGGACACTTCAGCGCGGCGCGGGCGGCGATGTCCGCGGTATCTCCGTCGGCGGTACAAACGATGGCGGAAACCCCGGCGGCGTTGTAGCGGTATTCAAAATCGTGTTCCTTCAGCTGATTGGTGGCGGGGATGGCCACGGCACCCAGCTTATGGAGGGCAACCATAGCAAACCAGAACTGATAATGACGCTTCAGCACCAGCATGACCTTATCGCCCCGCTTGATGCCCAACGAGGTGAAATAGTTGGCGCACTGGTTGGAATATTGCTTGATATCCTTGAAGGTGAAGCGCCGCTCGGTGCGGTTCACGTCCAGATGAAGCATGGCCAACTTGTCGGGATAACGCTCGGCGATTTCGTCCACCACGTCAAAGCCGAAGTTGAAGGAATCGGTATTCTTGAAACGGATATTCTGCAACGCTCCGTTTTCGTCCTCCTCGGCCTCCACGAACTTTTCGCAGACCAGAGGAGCGGAGGATTTTGCCTTCACGATGCTGGCACGCACCGTCTCCTCCTTCACATCCTCACCGGGCAAAACCACGGCACAGAACACGCAGTCCTCTCCGTCCACGGCAATCATTCCGTGGGGGGTGGAGGAGTTGTAATAAATGCTGTCCCCTTCGCCCAACACTTCCGTGTTGTTCCCTACCTGCACCTTCAGCTTCCCGCTGATGACCAGGTCGAACTCCTGTCCGCTGTGGGTAGTCAGATGGATGGGCTTGTTCTGCTGGGAGGGGTCGTATTCATACCGCACCCAGTAAGGCTCCGCGATCTTCTTGCGGAACATAGGGGCAAGGTTTTGAATGGTGATGCCGTCCTCCTTTGCCGTTTCCTGTCCCATGCCCTTGCGGGTGACGGTGTAGGAAGACAGTTTGGCGGATTTCCCTTCCAGCAAATCGGAAATACCGATATTGAACACGAGAGCGCACTTGTGAATAAAGGAGAAGGGAAAATCGGCGGCGCCGTTTTCGTAGTTGCGGTATTCCTCGGGAGTAACGTCGGCCTGCAGGGCCATTTCCTCCACGGAAAGACCGGAAATTTCACGCATTTCGCGGATACGGGCCGCGACCTCAAGAAGCTTTGCGGTTTCAACTGTGGTTGCCATGGTTTTTACCTCCTGAAAAAATTTCCTGAGCCTGTGTTTTTGTTGGAGGAAACGGATTTGCGGCTCATAAAAAAACAAACCCGTCCCAAAGATAAAGTCTTTGAGACGGGTGTAAAAATACAATACACTCGCGGTACCACTCAAATTGCGGAGAAGTTCTCCACCACTCTTGGGATCCAACAATCCCTATGCCTTTACGCAGCAATCACGGAAGGCGCCTACTGACCGCAGAGCGTTCGGACCTTCGGCTCGGAGGTGATGGGTTATGAGGAGGCTTGCTTCCGACTCGCACCAACCGTCGGCTCTCTCCAAGCAAGGGACTCCAAACCGTCCTCGTCACAGCTTTTATGGGGGTATTATAGCACATCGTTTTGCATTTGTCAAGGCATATTTTTTGTCTTTTTTTTGAACTCTGCAAAGAATTACAACGAGAGTTTGAATCTTTCCCACCCCGCATGGACAAATGAAAGAAAGTGTGATATAATAGTACGGTTAAGAACGAATTGACACGTTACGGAGGAGGCCTTGCAATGAAAGTATCCGTCGTTCCCTGCAGAAATTACGAAGAAGCGGAGGCTGTGGAAGCACTGCGCAAAGTCCTTGCCCCACTGGGCGGATTGGATTGGGTCAAAGAGGGCATGACGGTTGCCGTCAAGGCAAATCTGGTCACCTTCATGAAGCCCGAAAAAGCGGCCACCACCCATCCCGTTCTCCTCTGCGCCCTGATCAAACTGCTGAAAGAAAAAGGCGCCCGAGTCGTCGTGGGCGACAGTCCCGGCGGCCTTTACACGAAAGCCTTCGTGGAGCGGGTCTATTCCGTTACGGGGCTGAAGGCGGTAGAAGATGCCGGAGGGGAACTGAACCGCAATTTTGACGTGGCTTCGGCGGAATATCCCGAAGGGAAAGAAGCAAAAACCTTCACCTATACGGCCTGGCTGGACGAGGCGGACGCCATCATCAATTTCTGCAAATTGAAGACTCACGGCATGATGGCCATGAGCGGTGCGGCCAAGAATATGTTCGGAACCGTTCCCGGCACCGCCAAGCCCGAATATCATTACCGCTACCCCACTCCCGAACGCTTTTCGGACATGATTCTGGATCTGGACGAATATTTCGCGCCGATTCTCTCCATCACCGACGGCATCGTTGGGATGGAAGGCAACGGTCCCACGGCAGGAACGCCCCGTCCCATCGGTCTTTTGATCGCCTCGGACAGTCCCCACGCGGCGGATCTGGTGGGCGCATCGGTCATCGGCCTTTCGGGGAAAGACGTACCCACCCTGCAGGCGGCCATCCGTCGGGGCTTGATCCCCGAAACACCCGAAGAACTGGACGTGATCGGCGATTGGCGTCCCTTCATCCAACCGGACTACAAACGGGTGGAAACGGTGCACAGCCTTCATTTCAACAAGGACGCCCACACCTTTTTCGGCAAATTCTCCTCGGTGATTTTCGACAAAGCCCTGGCCTCCCGCCCCGTACTGAAAAAGGACGAATGCGTGGGCTGCAAGGAATGTTTCAAAATCTGCCCCGCTAAGGCCATTGAAATGAAAAAGGGCAAACCGGTTATCCACCGCAAGGATTGCATCCGCTGCTTCTGCTGTCAGGAATTTTGCCCCAAAGGTGCTTTGAAGGTAAAAAGAACCCTTCTGGCCCGCATATTGGTTCATGAAAAGAAGAAATAACGAATAAACTGTACCGAAGAAAGGACTCGGTTGCATGGAACTGATCAGTGTATTTTTGATGGCGTTCGCCCTCTCCATGGACGCCTTTGCCGTTTCGGTGTCGGACGGGATCTGCTATCCGAAGGAAAAGAAAAAATTGGTGATCGCCGCAATCAGCTTCGGCGTTTTTCAGGCGTTGATGCCCCTCATCGGCTATTTCGTAGGCAACACCTTCAGCCAATACGTGGAAATGATCGATCACTGGATCGCTCTGATCCTTTTGGGCTTTTTGGGAGGCAAAATGCTGATCGAAGCCATTCACGACCTGCGCCACCCCGAGGAAGAAAGCTGCCCCATTGCCTTTTCTTATCAACTGATTTTTACCCAATCGGTGGCAACCAGCATCGACGCTCTGGCCGCAGGCGTCACCTTAGCGGTGACCTTCCCCAACACCAACCCCTTTTTGGCGGTAGGACTCATCGGGGTCACCACCGCAGTCTGTTGCATTTTCGGAGCCTTGGTGGGTAAGAAATTCGGCGCCCTGCTGAAAGAAAAGGCTGCCGTCCTGGGCGGCGTGATCCTCATCGGAATTGGCGTCAAAATCTTCGTGGAGCATATGTTTTTTTGAATCAGAACAAAAGCAAGCCCGTGCAATAAACGCACGGGCTTTTTCGTTGACAAAAAAAGAGGGAGGTGCCCCAAAAGGAAGGCCCTCCCGCTGTTTTTATTTGCAGAACGTTTCGATATAATTGTTCAGAGCGCCCTGAATGACCTCCACGGCCTTTTCGTGTCCGTCCACGTCGCCGGCAACGGAATCCTTGTCCTCCAGCGCCTTATAAACGTTGAAGAAATGGCGCATTTCCTCGTAAACGTGCTCGGGAAGCTCGGAGATGTCTTTGTATTTGTTATAGTTGGGGTCGGAGAAGGGAATGGCGATAATCTTTTCGTCGTTGCGCCCGTCGTCCAACATGGTGATGACCCCGATGGGATAGCACCGGACCAGCGTCAAGGGCTCCAGAGTCTGGGAGCAGATGATCAGAACGTCCATGGGATCCCCGTCGTCTCCGAAGGTGCGGGGGATGAAGCCGTAGTTGGCGGGATAGTGGGTGGAGGTGTACAGAATACGGTCCAGCATAATCAGACCGGTCTCTTTGTCCAGCTCGTATTTTTTCTTGCTCCCCTTGGGGATTTCCACCACGGCAACGAAATCCTTCGCGGTGATGCGTTTCGGGTCAATATCATGCCAAATGTTAATCATCGAAATTCTCCTTTCCGATTTTTCCTGAAAGAAACAACCGGAAGACACAATGCCTCCCGGTTGTAGGGTGTTCAATTACTTCTGACTGCGGAAGCAATCGCTGCAGTAGACCGGACGGTCATCATGGGGTTCAAAGGGAACCTTGCATTCTTTTCCGCAAGCGGCGCAAACGGCGTCGTACATCTTGCGTTCGGTTCCTTCACCGCGAGAATTTTTGCGAGCAGTGCGGCAAGCCTTGCAGCGCTGAGGTTCGTTGGTGAAACCTTTTTCTGCGTAAAATTCCTGTTCACCGGCAGTAAAGGTGAATTCTTGTCCGCAATCCTTGCAGACCAAAGTCTTGTCTTCGTACATGGGGCTAAACCTCTTTTCAATGTTTCCGCAGTGATTCGATCACTACTTCGTTCATTATAGCCCATTTCCACAAAAAAGTCAAGACTTTCCACATTTTTGAAACAATTCCCCGCAAATTTCGGTCATCTTTACGATAGAATCGAAGGATTTTAAACTAAAATTAGAGATCTTGCACAATTCAAAACATCCGAAAGACCAATAAAAAGAGTCCCTTTTTACAACCGAAAAAGAGAAAGCAAAAAATCGGTCGAAAACAAACCGACAAAAATCTTCTTTTTGCGATCGTTGCCATAAAAATAAGCCCGTATTATCATAAAAATACGGGCTTGAATTATACCGTTTCGGTTTAGGATTTCGTGATGATTTCGCAATCGGTGGCCATAACGGAATCTTCCAGAATGATCTGTCCGATGCGGTCGGCCACGATTTTCCCGCAGGCGGGATTTTTCACCGATTCAATCTCCCCCAGCACCGTGGCGTTCACGGAGGAATACTCAAAGGACAGATCCGTCTCCTCCATAGTGCAATCAATGAGGGTAAGATTTTTGCAATAACAAAGAGGCTGGGTACCGATGATTTTACAGTTGATAAGGGTCAATCCTTCGGAATACCACCCAAGATATTCCCCCTTCACCACGGAATTTTTCACCGTCACGTTCTTACTGTGCCAGAAGGCGTCCTTCGTATCCAGATCGCAGTTTTCCACCGACAGATCTTCCGTGTACTGGAAGGAATATTTCCCCTTCAAGGTGCAGTTTTTCATACTGCCGCACTTGGTCTCAAAGAGAAAATATTGGGAAACGAAGGAGGAATCCTCCAAGGAAATATCCCGACAACGCCATCCGAACTCTTCCGATTCCACCGTGCAACGGGAGAAGGCGACGGCCTCACACTCCCGCAGAGCTTTGACCCCCATCACGGAGCAACGGTCAAACCGCCCGCCCTTGGCGTACCACAAAGGGGCGCGGACCCCTTCCGTCAAGGAACAGTTTTCCACCGAAAATCCTTCCACGTGCCAGAAGGGATAGCGCAGGCAGAAGGCACAGTTGCGTACGGTAATATTGCGGGCCTCTTTCAGGGCAGACTCCCCGTCCGCCGGTCCGTCGAAGGTGCAATCCTCCACCAACCCGTCCCGCAGGGCGTACAACGCCCGCTCTTCATCCAACGTAAGATTTGCAATCCGTTTCAAAATCTCTTCTCCAGACATATTGTAATGAAAACAGTATAGCACGATTTACAAAAAATGTCAAGATATCCTTCAAGAGAAAGCTCAACTGCAATTTTTTACTAATTTGCAAAAACGCTTGCAAATTGAAGAAAAAAATGCTACAATAAAAGAAAAAAGGTGAATTATATGGAGAACCTGAAAGAAATATATAAGAACCTCACGGGTGTTGATATCGAAAAAGAAAAAATTATTTGGGACAAACGGGGAAAAGGGTATTACGGAGAATTTCTTCTTTTTTCACACTTGTACCAAAATATATACGGGCATACTAAATTCCTTATGAATTTAGAAATCCCTACCGAAAACGGGAAAACGACAGAAATCGATCTTTTAATGGTCAACGAAGCCGGCATATACGTTTTTGAAGTAAAACACTTCAATGGAATCATCTACGGATCAGACGGAGATGAAACTTGGACACAATGGTTTAAAACTGCACCGAGCCAAAAATTTAAAAGTCCCGTCAAACAAAACGAATACCATATTCAAGCTTTAAAGACAATGTTTCCCGATGCAAAAATCTCTTCCTTTATTGTCTTTTCAAATATTGATTGCAACCTTCATACCGAAGTCAAGACTCCCGGCATTAACGTCTGCAAAATAGAGGACATTGAAATGCTCCTTGACTACACATTCACATCCAGCGTATTATCTGTCGAAAAAATCGAAGAGATTTTTAACCGCTTATCCCCTTACTCAAAAATGCAGGAGCCTGCCACCGTTGAAGGCGAAACTGCCCCATTTTCAGCATGGGTCGAACCTGTCCTCAAGGAATTAAAAAAAGAAAAAGAAAGCACGAAAACAGAAAAGGACCGCTTGGCAAAAAGACAGACTTTCTACAAGATCGCAACCGCTTGTACCGTCATATTCTGCATTATGTTTGCTGTGTTAAGCGTAATTTTCACAAATTCAATGACTGAAAAAAACGAAAGAGACTCCAAGAAAAATACAAAGCAGAAGAAAACAAAATAAAAGCCGATTACAATGCAAAAATTGCAGAATTCAATCAAAAATTTTTGCACGTTGATGAAATCGACAATCCTTATATTGACGCACTCCAATCTTATATTGACGTTTCCGAAGTCTCTCTGCTTCCCCTGACCGATGACGCAGTTCAATTCACCGCAAAACTTTCTCTGAAAACAAAAGAATACGTTATTAAACTTTCTCAAAACGCGAAATACATTGTTATGACAAAAGACAGAAAAATCTACGAGTATAATATGTTCAATGCATCAAATCGATATTTTCTAAACAACTCCGAGCTAACTCCCTATCGAACGTCCCTCCCTCTTGAAGATATTCATTTTTTTGGAATTAACGATATTGCTTCTGTAGAGTATATAAAAATTACAGGACTTTCCGTTTGCAAAACTGATATAAGCAACACCATAATCAAGAAGAATCTTGAACTGGAGTTATATAAAGCAAATTAGCACAAAAAGTCCCGACCGTTGGTCGGGACTTTTATTCGTCTTATATTCCCCCGACGGATGGTATCCGTCGGATTCGGCTTTTCTTTGGTACTTTCTTTTCTCCCGAAAAGAAAGTACAGAACCCGTTCGCCTTACAGAATAATGCTCTCCCCGTCCATCTCCGCAGGCTGGGGCAGGCCCAGAAGCTTGAGGATGGTGGGAGAAATGTCGCACAGTTTGCCGCCTTCCCGCAGTTCGCAATCCTTACCGATGACGGCGAAGGGAACGGGGTTGGTGGTGTGCGCGGTGAAGGGAGAACCGTCTTCGGCTACCATGCAGTCCGCGTTGCCGTGGTCTGCGGTCAGAAGCATCACGCCGCCCATGTTCAGAACGGCTTCGGCGGTGCGTCCCACGCAGGTGTCCACCGTTTCCACCGCCTTCACGGCCGCGTCGAAAATACCCGTGTGACCAACCATATCGCAGTTGGCGTAGTTGAGAATCACCACGTCGTATTTGCCGCTGTTGATGGCGTCAACCACCTTGTCGCAGACGGGAACGGCGCTCATTTCGGGCTGAAGATCGTAGGTGGCAACCTTGGGAGAAGCCACGAGGATGCGATCTTCCCCTTCGTATTCCACTTCCACGCCGCCGTTGAAGAAGAAGGTGACGTGAGCGTATTTTTCGGTTTCGGCAATGCGCAGCTGGGTCATATTCTGCTTGGAGAGATATTCACCCAGCGTATTGGCCAGAGATTGGGGCTTGAAGGCCACCTGCACGTTGGGCATGGAGGCGTCGTACTGGGTCATGCAAACGTAGAACACGTCCAGTTTGCCGCCCTTACGCTCAAAGCCGTTGAATTCGGGATCCACGAAGGTACGGGTGATTTCCCGTGCCCGGTCGGGACGGAAGTTGAAGAAGATCACACTGTCCCCGGAAGCGATGCGGTCGGTGCCGTTGATGACGGTGGGAAGGACGAATTCATCGGTCAGATTCTTGCCGTCTTCGTCCACAACTTCGTAAGAAGCGCGAACGGCAGCGGCGGCATCGTCGGCCTGAATTCCTTCTCCGTAAACGAGAGCGGCGTAAGCCTTGCCCACGCGATCCCAGCGGTTGTCACGGTCCATACCGTAGAAACGGCCCATAACGGTGGCGATTTTGCCTGCGCCGATTTCCGCAAATTCCTTGTTGGCCGCATCGATGAAGTCCGCCGCGGAAGCGGGAGGAACGTCACGGCCGTCCAGAAGGGCGTGGATGAAGATCTTGGTCAGACCGAAATCCTTGGCCATGCGGACGAGGGCGTAGAGATGCTCAATGTGAGAGTGAACCCCACCGTCGGACAAAAGGCCCATCAGATGCAGGGCGGAACCCTTGGCCTTGCAGTTTTCCATGGCGGCAACCAGGGCTTCGTTGGTCTTGAGGGACCCTTCCTTGGCGGCCTTGGAAATGCGGGTCAGCTCCTGATAGACCACGCGGCCCGCGCCGATGTTGGTGTGGCCAACCTCGGAGTTGCCCATCTGTCCGTCGGGCAGACCCACGTCCATCCCCGACGCACCGATTTGGGTGGTGGGGCAGGTGGCAAAGATCTTGTCCAGGTTGGGGGTTTTGGCGGCCTCAATGGCGTTCACTTCCTTCACGGAATTGAAGCCGAAGCCATCCATAATGCAGAGAACGAGAGGTTTTTTCATGATCAATCTCCCTTATTTGGAAGCAGATTTTACGATTGCGGTGAAATCGGGAACCTTCAGAGAAGCACCGCCGATCAGTCCGCCGTCCACGTTGTATTTGGCCAACAGTTCGTCTGCGTTGCCGGCGTTCATAGATCCGCCGTACTGAACGGTGACGGTTTCGGCCACGTCCTTACCGTACACGTCGGCAACGGCGGCACGGACGGCACCGTTGGTTTCGTCCGCCTGTTCCGCGGTGGCGGTAAGGCCGGTTCCGATGGCCCAAACGGGTTCGTAAGCGATGATGACGTTCTTCAGGTCTTCGGCCTTCACGTTCAGAAGAGCCAGCTTGGTCTGCATGCCGACCACTTCGTTGGTCACGCCGTTGATGCGCTGATCCTTCAGCTCACCCACGCAAAGGATGACCTTCAGACCTGCGGCCAGAGCGGCAAGAACCTTCTTGTTGCAGGATTCGTCGGTTTCAGCGTAATACTGACGGCGTTCACTGTGGCCGATGATAACGTATTCCACGCCCAGGTCCTTCAGCATATCGGCGGCAATTTCGCCGGTGAAAGCGCCCTTGGCTTCAAAATGCATATTCTGTGCACCGATCTTGATGTTGGTGCCCTTAGCGGCTTCGATGGCGTTCTGCAGGCAAACGTAAGGCACGCAGCAGACCACGTCGCAGGTGGCGTCGGCAACGCAGGGAGCCAATTCCTTGATGAAGGCGGTGGTTTCGGAAGGAGTTTTGTTCATCTTCCAGTTGCCGGCGATCACGGTTCTTCTCAGTTCGGTATTCATAATTTTCTTCTCCTCTTCAAAATCCTGCACAGAGAGACAAACCCTCTGTGCAGTACGATTCATTTCAGTTCAATTATTTGTCCAAAAGGCAAGCGATACCGGGAAGTTCACGGCCTTCCAGGAATTCCAGAGACGCACCGCCACCGGTGGAGATGTGGGTGATCTTGGAAGCGAAGCCCAGCTGTTCGCAAGCAGCCGCAGAGTCACCGCCGCCCACGATGGTGATGGCGTCGGAATCGGCGAGAGCCTGTGCTACGGCGATGGTACCCTTGGCAAGGGTGGGATTCTCAAACACGCCCATGGGTCCGTTCCAGACCACGGTCTTGGCGGCCTTGACGGCGTCGGCGAAGAGTTCGCGGGTCTTGGGACCGATGTCGAGCCCCATCTTGTCGGCGGGAATCTTGTCGGAATCCACCACGTCAACGGCGATTTCGCCATCAATGGGATCGGGGAAGGAAGCGGCCACGACGGTGTCGATGGGAAGAAGGAGCTTCACGCCCTTTTCTTCGGCCTTCTTCAGCATTTCACGGCAGTAATCCAGCTTGGTTTCATCCAGCAGGGAGGTCCCGATGGACTTGCCCTGTGCGGCCAGGAAGGTGTAAGCCATACCGCCGCCGATGATGAGGGTGTCAACCTTGGAGAGCAGGTTGTCGATTACGTTCAGCTTATCGGCAACCTTGGCGCCGCCCAGGATGGCAACGAAGGGACGTTCGGGATCGGCCAGAGCCTTGCCCATCACGCCGATTTCCTTCTGAATCAGATAACCGCAAACGGCGGGCAGATAGTCGGCAGCACCGGCGGTGGAAGCGTGAGCGCGGTGTGCGGCACCGAACGCGTCGTTCACGTAAACTTCCGCCATGGAAGCCATTTCTTTGGCAAATTCAGCATCGTTCTTTTCTTCCCGCTTATCGAAACGGGTGTTTTCCAGAAGCATCACTTCGCCGTTCTTCAGCGCAGCGGCCTTGGCCTTGGCGTCTTCCCCGATGGTGTCGGCAGCCAGGGGAACGTTCACGCCCAGAAGCTCGGTCAGACGGGCGGCAACGGGAGCGAGGGAGTATTTGGCAACGACTTCGCCCTTGGGCTTGCCCATGTGAGAGCAGAGGATCACCTTGGCTCCCTGACCCATCAGATATTTGATGGTGGGAAGGGCTTCCACGATGCGCTTATCGCTGGTGATGACGCCGTCCTTCAGGGGGACGTTGAAATCGCAGCGAACCAGGACGGTCTTGCCGGCAACGGCAATGTCTTCGACGTTCTTCTTGTTGTAGTTCATTGTATCATTCACTCCTTGATAGAATAAAAAATTTTCGATCCAAACGGACGAAGTCCGTTCATCGTTCATTGTACCACATTTTTCCGTTTTTTGCAAGGGTTTTAGAAAGGTGTTAATCTTTGTTCATATTTTGCCCGATTCCCGGGAGGTTATAACGTCCCAGAATCCGAAGGGGAATCCAGACAACAACCCCGCACAGGGCGGAGGAAATCCCCGTCAAGGGCAGCACCGACCATACGGCAGGCGTCAGCAAAAAGGACGCGGCGCACAACTGCCCGATTCCATGCAAAACCGCCCCCGCCGCACTGACTCCGAGAGAAGAAAAGCAGGAGCATTTTTTCAGAAGGGCCATGCCGCACAGAGACAAAACCGTGCCGCAGAGGGAGAAGATCACGCCGCTGAGCCGTCCGAGGAACAATCCGCTCAACAGAGCCCGAAGAACTCCGAAGCCGAGGGCCTGCGGAAAGGGGTACGCGTACAAAACGAAAAGGGAAACGATATTGGCAAAACCCAATTTTACTCCGGGAACGGGAATCTGAAAGGGCAGCACCGATTCCACCCAGGACAGAATCAGCGCCACCGCCAGAAGCGGGGCGAATTGGGTAATGCGGGAGATTCGGGAGGAGTTACCCCACATAAGCGTCCACCTCCCCGGAAATGACGATGGAGATGCGATTGGGCAGGCAAAGGATCGTCTGTCCTTCCCTGGAAATCCTGCCCATTTCGTGGCAAAGGCCGTCGGGGCATTGAGATTCTTCCACCCAAATCGTACCGTCACGGACAACCAGAAGCGTTCCGTCCTCCAGACGAAAGGAGGTATCTTCCGAAAGGGGAAGACGGGTCACGATCGCTCCGTCCACGCTCACGGTGGCGTAAGCCCCTTCGGAGGAAGGAAACCACAGGGGAACGGTACAGAGGGCAACCAAAGCTATGATCAGGACCAAGTCCCAGATACGCACGTTTCGATTCATGGCTTCTCCCAACGATAATTTTGCGACGTCAGAGTAAAGGCATCCTTTAGACCGTCGCTGACCAGGACTCTGCCGTCCTCACAAAGGAAAATCACGTCAAAAGGACGGAACAGAGGATTTTCGCAAAGGGCCTCGTATAAGGCCAGGCCCTTTTCTTCTCCCATCAGCCACAGAGCCGTGGACGCCAGATCCGCCTGGGCACCGTCGGCACAGGCCACCGTCACGGAAAGAAGATCGCTCTGACGGGGGTAGCCCGTTTTGGCGTCCAGAAGATGATGATAGCGGGTGCCTTCGTAATCAAAAAACCGCTCGTAGCCCCCGGAGGTCACCACGGAGGTATCGGTCAGCCGCAATTCCCCGAAGGTCTCCCCCGCAGACCCCTTCGGGTCCCGGATTCCCACGCGGAAAGGCTCTCCGTTGACGGAACCGAACAAAGCCACGTTTCCACCAAAGGAAAGAACCCCGGCCTCGGCTCCCGCCGCTTTCAAGGCAAGAACCGTCTTGTCCGCGCCGTAGCCCTTTCCCACGCTGCCGATATCGATGCCCATTCCCCTTTCGGGGAAGATCAACGCCGAATCGGTGCGGATCAATTTGTCCCAGCCCACGCGGGACAAAACCTCGCCGACGGCCTCGGAAGAGGGGGGCTCGGTGGCAGAATTCACGTCCCACAGATCGGACAGAGGCGCTACGGTCAGATCGAAGACGCCTTCGGTTTTTTCACACAAAACCTCCGCCTGCCGCAAAATCCGCGCAAGATCCTCCGTCAAAGGCAGGGAATCCCCCGCCTTTTGGGCGTAAAACTGCTTATCCCCCTTCGGGGAAATCAGATTCTGCCCCTCGGCGGCGGCCTCGGAGAACACGGACGAGGGATTCGTCCCGCCCCAGACCTTTGCCGTACAAAGGGTATCGTACGCCCACACCTGCAGGGATTGAGCAAACGTGGCGCAGGAGCACAGATAAAGCAGACAAAAAACGAGGCTTAAAGCAAGAACGAGTCGACGCTTCATTCGACGACGATCGTCCCGTTTTTGATAGAATAAATAATGGCCTCCAGCATGGACATTTTGCCCATTCCGTCCCAGGCGGGAAGGACGGCCAGCAGAGTCAGTCCCACGGCGAGGCACACGGCAACCCCCAACAGAACCCATCCGATATTTTGTTTGGAACGCACGGTTCGTTCCTCCTTTTGTTTGATGCTTTTATTATACCGCAAATTCTCCGAAAAGTCAAGTGCGGTTTTTTTTCAAACCCTCTTGCAATCTGTAAAAAAAAGTGCTATAATAAAGAGTAATATGAGTGATAGGGGATTTCGGCCATGAACTACGAAAAAATTCGAGACGAAAAATACCGTTCCGGTTTAAATAAAAGCCTTATCAGTATTCTGACCCGCTACGGTTGCCGTGGAATCTCCGCCGCAATTTGCGGGGAGGCGTCGGTGCTTTTGAAATGCGCCGCAGGGGTGCGAGACGGAGAGTCCTGCGAGCCCATGACGGCGGAAAGCGTTTTCTGGGCAGATCAGCTGGCGGCCCCCGTCCTGGCCTATCTGGCGTGGAAACTTCACGAGGAAGGAATCCTTGATCTGAACAAGCCCTTGAGTGACTATACGGCAGAGCCTTTCCTTCCCGGAGAACGGAATCTGAATTATATCACCGGTCGGTCGGTTCTTTCCCACACGTCGGGTCTACCTAAGCGCAAGAGCGAAAACGGCATGCCCACCCACATCGAATTCATGCCCACCACCCTGTTTTCCTACTCCAATTACGGGCTTTTATATCTGCAGAGAGCCATCGAATCGGCCACGAAGACCGATCTGCAAACTCTGGCGGAAGAAAAGATTTTCAAGCCCTTCCGGATGTATTCCTCCTCCTTCGTATGGAAGGCGGAGTTTGAAGATCGCTTTGCCCATCCCCACGTAAAGGGTGCTCCCCTTCGCAAGGTACGGGCGGAGAAGCCCAACGCGTCCCGCTATTTTTATACCACCCCCACGGATTACTGTCTGTTCTTGAATAAAATTTTCACGGTGCAGACCTCGCAGAAATGCCTGGCGCCCCTGACACTGGAAAAGATGCTCCAGCCCCAGACCGAGTTGTACAACGGACTGAAATGGACCGCAGGCTTCGGTCTTTACGAAACGAAAAACGGAGACCTTCTGTGGCAATTCGGGGATGCGGAGGGCAGCAAAACCTTAGCCTTCATTGACCGCAAAAACAACACCTGCACCTGCGTTGCCGTCAACGACGCCAACGGATTCCACGCCTGCCAGGCCTTCCTGCGGGACGCCTTGGGCGAATCTCTGGAGGCCTGGGACAAATTCGACGGCATCTCCTTTGACAAGATCCGCTACGAAGGAAAATTGAAGGCCGCCCGCAAAAAGTATCAATAAGAGGAAATCATGCAACTTATTATCGCCGAAAAACCCAGCCTCGGCCGCAACATCGTGGCCTCCATCGAGGAAGGGAACAAGGACAAACTGTCCAAACGAAACGGATATTACGAAGGCTCGACCTATCTCGTCACCTGGGCCTTCGGGCATTTGTTTGCCCTGGCGGACATTGAAGAATATTCCCCCCTCCCCGAGGGACAGACCCGCTGGTCCATGGACAATCTCCCCTGCTTTCCCAAGGAATTTCACTATAACCTGAAAACGGGGGCGGACAAAAAACCCGACGACGGGGTCATCAAGCAGTTTCAAACGATACAAACGCTCTGCAAGCGGGCGGACGTGGACACCATCATCAACGCGGGGGACTCGGATCGGGAAGGGGAAATCATCGTTCGCACCTGCGTCAGCAAGGCCTTTGACGGGGCAATTTCCAAGGCGTTCAAGCGTCTTTGGCTCCCCGACCAGACCACCCAGACGATTTTGGCGGCCCTGGACGATCTGCCCGATGAAGGGAATTACGATAATCTGGCACGGGAGGGCTACGCCCGCACCTATATGGACTGGCTTTACGGAGTCAACCTCACCCGCTACGCCACCCTGAAAACCGGCACCCTCCTGCGGGTGGGACGGGTGATTATCCCCATCGTCAAGGCCATTTACGATCGGGACATGGCCATCAAGAATTTCGTCCCCGATATTTATTACGCCATCGTCTCCAAGGCGGAGACCAACGGCGAAGTGGTGGAGCTGACCTCCAAGACCAAATTCCCCAAGGAGGAAAAGACCAAGGCGGAGGCCTTCTGTCAGACGTACAACAGTCTTCCCGCCACGGTTACCGCCGTCAAGAAGAAGAAAACCACCCTCAATCCCGGGAAGCTTTATTCCCTTTCCACCCTGCAAAACACCTTAGGCAAGAAGTATAAAATGCCCATGGAGGAATCCCTGGCCATCGTACAGAAGCTGTACGAGGCGGGCTATCTGACCTATCCCCGTACCAACTCCGAATATCTGGCCACGGCGGAGCAGGACAAGATCAAAAAGGTGCTGGAGGGAGTCAAAAAAATCGGCTATCCCGTGGAATTCAAGTTCAAAAAGACCATTTTTGACGATTCCAAAATCGAATCCCACTCGGCCCTCACCCCCACCTACAAAATCCCCAAAAAGGACGCGCTGTCCGAGAAGGAATATCAGGTCTATTCCACGGTCATGCGACGCTTCGTTGCGGTCTTCTGCTCCGAGGAATGTCTGGCGGAAAAAACCGAAATCACCATCGACGTGGGGGGAAAAGAGGAATTCCTGCTGAAGGGCACGGTCATCACCGCCCCCGGCTGGATGAAATACGACGACGGCGGACAGAAGGATAAGGTTCTGCCCAAGCTCAACAAGGGGGACGCGGTGAACACCGCCTTTGCCCCCGTGGAAAAGGAAACCTCTCCCCCGAAGCACTACACCATCGAGACGCTGAACAATTATCTGAAAAATCCCTTTCGGGAGGAGAAGGCCAACATCGAAACCGAAGACGACGCGGAGGAATACCGTGCCATTTTCGAGGGGCTGGAGCTGGGCACCGAGGCCACCCGTACGGGCATCATCGACAACGCCCGCAAGAGCGAATACATTCAATTGAAAAAAGACGTTTATACCATTCTCCCCAAGGGAATCTACCTGATCGAAGCCCTGCTGCGGATGCAGATCTCCATGGACAAATACAAGACCTCCGAATTGGGCAAGGCCCTCAAGGCGGTCTATCGGGGTGAAATCACGGTAGAGGACAGCGTAGGGCTGGCGGAAAAGGAAATCGGCGAGGTTTTTGCCTCGGTCAAACGGGAATCCACCCCCGAAACCGACGTTTACGACGGCTTTTTCCGGGACGAAGTGGGCACCTGCCCCCTCTGCGGCGGTAAGGTGGTCAAGGGACGCTACGGCTACGGATGTATGAATTACAAAGAGAAAAACTGCAAATTCACCATCTGGAACACCATGTGCGGCCGCATCATCCCCCTCTCCGCGGCAAAATCCCTGCTGGAAACGGGAACCACCGCGAAATTGGTGGGATTCGTCTCCCCCCGCACGGGAAAATCCTTCGACGCAAAACTGAAATGGGACAAAGAAACACAAAAAGTCGGATTTGACTTTGATTGATAGAAAGGACGGTTTTTATGAGTACGAAAATCGGAATTTACGGATACGGTAATTTGGGAAAGGGTGTGGAATGTGCCCTGAAAAACGCCCCCGATCTGGAATTGGTGGGGGTCTTCACCCGTCGGGATCCCTCCACGGTGAAAACCTACGGAGCCCCCGTCTACGCCGCCGACGAACTGATGAATTTCAAGAAGAAGATCCACGTGCTGATCCTCTGCGGAGGCAGTGCCACGGACCTTCCCAAAATGACCCCCGAACTGGCCAAGCACTTTAACGTCATCGACAGCTTTGACACCCACGCCAAAATTCCCGAGCATTTCAAGGCGGTCCACACCGCCGCCGTGGAATCGGGCCACATTGCACTGATTTCCGCAGGATGGGATCCTGGCATGTTCTCCCTGAACCGTCTGTTTGCCTCCGCCATTCTTCCCGAGGGGCAGGACTACACCTTCTGGGGTCGCGGGGTCAGCCAAGGCCATTCCGACGCCATTCGCCGCATTGAAGGGGTGGTAGACGCCCGTCAGTACACCGTCCCCGTGGAAGAAGCCCTGGAACGGGTACGCAAGGGGGAAAATCCCCAACTGACCACCCGAGAAAAGCACCTGCGGGAATGTTACGTGGTGGCGGAAGAAGGGGCGGACTTGAAGCGCATCGAGCATGAAATCAAGACCATGCCCAACTATTTTGCCGACTACGACACCACCGTCACCTTCATCACCAAGGAAGAAATGCAGAAAAATCACGGCGCTCTGCCCCACGGCGGAAGCGTTCTGCGTACGGGCACCACGGGCGTCAACGGGGAACACAAGCACGTGATCGAATACAAACTTTCCCTCGATTCCAACCCCGAGTTCACCGCTTCGGTGATCGTGGCCTACGCCCGCGCTCTGTACAAGATGCGCAGACGGTGCGAAACGGGCTGCAAGACCGTCTTCGACGTGCCCCCCGCAGACCTCTCCCCCCTCTCCCCCGAAGAACTGCGGGCAAAAATGCTGTAATTACCCTGAAATCGGAAAGGAACTGCAATGTCCATCAAAACGGAAAATCTTATTTTTACCCTGCAAACCAAACATTCTACCTATCAGATGAAAGTGTCCGAGCACGGACATCTTCTGCACCTCTACTACGGACCTTCCGTTGAAGACGAAGATCTGTCCTACCTCATCCCCCACGTCATCCGCAGTCACGAATCCAACCCCGACGAGGCGGGAGAGGACCGTGTCTATTCCCTCTGCGCCTATCCGCAGGAATTTTCCTCCAACGATGCGGGGGACTACCGCATTCCCTCCATTGAATTGGTCAACGGAGACGGAAGCTACTCCTTCGTGGGGAAATACAAATCCCATACCCGTTACAAGGGGAAATACGCCTTGAACACCCTCCCCACTCTCTTTGCCGACGGAGACGAGGATGCGGAGACGCTGGAAATCGTGCTGGAAGATCCCGTCACCCACGTTTCGGTCAAACTGCTTTACGGTGTTTTTGCCGAAAAGGATATCATTACCCGTGCGGCGATCTTGTGCAACGGATCGGATCACCCCATCCGATTACAACGCTTTCTGTCCGCAAGCCTGGATTTTATGACCTCGGATTTTGATCTGATTGAATTTTTCGGTCACCATTATTACGAACGGCGTACCGACCGCCGTCCCCTCTCCCGCGGAATCGACGAAATCGGCTCTTTCCGCGGCGCATCGGGACATTTCCACAACCCCTTCGCCATCCTCTGCGACAAAAAAACCGACGAAGAAACGGGCAACGCATACGGCTTCTGCCTGATGTACAGCGGAAACTTCGTTTTCGGTGCGGAGGTAGACGGCTATGCGCAAACACGGGTGGCCATGGGCATCCATCCCAAACAATTTGAATTCCGCCTGAACCGGGGCGAATGCTTTGAAGCCCCCGAGGTGGTGCTGTGCCACTCCTCGGAAGGACTTTCCACCCTGAGTCACCGCTTCCACCGCATTTTCCGTGAAAACGCCTGCCGAAGCGAATTCGTAAAGGCAAGCCGCCCCGTGCTGATCAACAGTTGGGAACCCTTCCGCTTCACCTTCAACACGGAAACGTTGCTGAAAACCGCGGAAGAATCCAAAAAACTGGGAGCGGACCTCTTCGTGCTGGACGACGGCTGGTTCGGCCAACGCAACGACGAAAAGGCAGGCCTGGGCGACTGGGTCGCAAACGAAGAAAAGATTCCCGGAGGAATCCGTGCCCTTTCGGAACGGATCCACGCTCTGGGAATGAAATTCGGTCTTTGGTTTGAACCGGAAATGGTCAACGAGAATTCCGACCTCTACCGCACCCATCCCGACTGGTGTCTGCAGGTTCCGGGAAGAGCCCCCTCCCGCAGCCGCCATCAGCTCTGTCTGGACCTCTCCCGTCCCGAGGTGTGCGACCACCTCATCCAAGCCGTCAACAAGGTTCTGGACGAAGGCGGCATCGACTACGTAAAATGGGATTACAACCGCTACGTGTGCGACGTTTACAGCGTCGGACACCCCGCCGACCGCCAGGGAGAAATCTATCACCGTTATATCCTCGGTCTTTACCGTATTCTGAACGGCATCGTCAAAACTCACCCCCACATTCTCTTTGAGGGATGCAGCGGAGGCGGCGGACGTTTCGACGGGGCTATGCTGACCTATTTCCCCCAGATCTGGTGCAGCGATAACACCGACGCTCCCTCCCGCCTCGTCATTCAGCACGGCACCTCCTTTGCCTATCCCATCTCCTCCATGGGTGCCCACGTGTCGGTCTGCCCCAACAAGAAGACCAAGCGGACCGTTCCCTTCAAGACCCGTGCTCTCACCGCCATGCACGGCACCTTCGGCTACGAGCTGGACCCCGCAAAAATGACCGAAGCGGAAAAGGCGGAATGCGCAACCTATACCGAACTCTACCGAAAGCATCAGAATCTGATCTTCTCGGGGGATTATTACCGTCTGTCCTCCCCCCACGACGACAGCCTTTTCACTGCGTGGGCCTTCGTCTCCCAAGATAAAAACACCGCCCTCGTCTGTGCCGTCCTGCAGGAAATTTCCATTATGGACGAAAACTGTTACGTAAAGGTCTGCGGTCTGGAGGAAAAAGGAATGTACCGCATTGCCGAAACCGACCAGATCCTGAGCGGAGCGGCGTTGAAAAACGTCGGAATCCTTTTACCCCACACCACCCCCCAATACTCCTCTTTCCTGTTCCAACTGGAAAAAGTGTAACACCCTATCCCCCAAAATAAGGAAAACGTTTCCATACAAAAAGGACTCGGCTTTTACCGAGTCCTTTTTATCGTTGTAATCTTATTTCTTTTTACGAATGTTCAAAAGACGAAGAATGACGGGGCTGAGGATGACGTTGGCCAACAGTTCAAACACGAAGTTCAACCCGACGAAGGCCACCAGCAAATAAGCGGCAACCGAAGTCCCTTCCGCTAAAGCCCCTGCACTGACCGTATCCATAAAGAACACGAGGCAACCCAACAGGAAGATACCCGTATTCACCACGGGAGCCACCACCGCACTGGCAAACACCGCAAGATAACGGTTCTTTTTGGCCAGCAGTTGATAAACCAAACCGGCGCAAAGGCCCGAAAGAGCCCCCTTCAAAAGAACGGTGATCACCGTACCGGGGATGCTGAGGCCAAACCAGAAGGCCGCGTCTGCCGTCATGAAGAACACGGCGCCGGACACCAAGCCCAACCATGCTCCCACCCAAGCCCCCTGCAGGGCGGCGCCCAAAACCACGGGGATCAGCGTCAGGGAGATGGAGGCAAGGCCACCGATTTTGATGAACCCGCCGAAATAGGAAAGAATGGCCACCAACGCCGTCAAAAGGGCCGTCAAGGCGATTTTTTCCGCCTGTCTGTTCGTTTTGTTTTGCATAATTTCCTCCTTGCTGTCGTCCGCTTTTTGCGGTACAACGCATCAAAATTATTTATATCCACTCCCGAAGGAGCAATATACTCACGTATTTTTTTGGTAGAGAAGGTTTAACCCCTTGAGCACCAGGTCTTCGTCCACGGCAATTTCGTGCGTACAGTGAGGCACGATGAGAGAAGCCATGCTCCCCGTAGCGTATACGGGCAGGTCGGCGCCGCTTTCCGCGCCGATGCGGTCGATCATGCCGTCCACCATGGAAGCGTGACCGTAAATCACCCCGGATTTGATGCAATCCGCCGTGTTTTTGGCAATCACGGCAGAAGGGGCTTCGGGGAACACCTCCGGCAACTGGGCCGTCTTTTCCGTCAACGCGTCCAGCCCCATTTTCACCCCGGGACAGATGGACACGCCGATAAAAGCGCCCTTTTCGTCCAGAACCATCAGATTGGTGGTAGTTCCGAAATCCACGATCAAGGCAGGGCTTCCGTAAAACTGTCGGGCGGCCACGCAGGCGCAGATGATGTCGGTGCCCACGGAAGAAGGGATGTCGCAACGGATGTTGATCCCCGTTTTGATTCCCGGCCCCACGGTCAGCGGATCGCCCCCGAACAGGCGGGATGCGGCACGGCTGACCACGCCGTTCAGAGACGGCACCACGGAAGAGAAGATCACCCCCGTTATCCCTTCGGGAGCAATACGGTGCACCGTCAAAGCGCTCAAAATCTTCCCCGCAAGCTCGTCTTCCGTTCCCCGTCGGTCGGTGGAAAGGCGGGCGGTAAAAACCAACTCGTCCCCTTCAAAGCCACCCAAACGGGTATAGGTGTTTCCTACGTCCATCGTCAGAATCACGTCGTTCCCTCCCCTCGAAGAGTTATTATAACACAAAACCGTGACAAATGCAAGACCTGTCACGGTTTTTTTCGTTTTTTTATTCCTGGGATTTCAGGTATTCAATGCAGATCTTCGCTTCGGTGATGCCGTCGGGGGTGCAGGTTTCGCTCTCCACCACCATGGGAATTCCGTGGTCGCGGACCCAACGGTAGACCTCTGCCACGGGAGCGTCGCCCATACCGAGGGGAGTTCCGTGCCCGTCGGGGGAACCGTCCTTCATGTGGACGAAAATCAGTCGATCCTTGGCCCGTTCCAGGAATGCGATGGGGTTTTTCATGCCCACGAAAGCCCAATAAGTGTCCACTTCCAGATTCAGATTCGTGCGATACAGAATCAGTTCCATGGCAACGGAGCCGTCCTCGTTGGGGATAAACTCCCGATGATGATTATGGAAGGCAAGGGTGATGCCCTCTGCGGCCAGCTTGGGCTGCAGCTCGTTGACGTGGTTTACGAAGGAATCGATTTCCGCCTGATTGCTCAGAGGATGGCCGGGGATGATGTAATTCTTGTTGCCGATGGCTTTATGGAAGGCGAGGGTTCCCTCGTAATCCTCCAAAAGGCCCTTCAGACCCGTGTGGGTACCGCTGAGGCGAAGGCCCGTTTCTTCCATCAGAGCGTTGAACTGCTCTGCGGTACGGTCGAAAAAGCCCGCCGTTTCCACGAATTTGTAGCCCAAAGCGGCAACCTTGCGCACCGCGTCTTCAAAATTCTCCTTGGTCAGATCCCGTACGCTGTACAGTTGAAGTCCGTATTCCATAACACAACTCCTTTTTTACGACTTGGTAAAAGTCCAGTTTTCAATATTCCAATAGAGTTCCGAAACCGACTGTCCGAAATTCCCCTTCACGTCCATTCCCACGGCCAAAGCGTCCATGGAATAATAGAGCGGGATCAACGGCAACGCGGTCTGAAATTCACTGACGAAGGCTCGGGCGTCGACGGCACCCGTCAAAACCGAATCCCCGAGGGCATCCAGTGCTCCGTAGGTGCCCGCAGGCTCTCCCGTATTGCACACGTCGGTACGGTAGAGGGCGGAAAGATCCATGTTTTCGGGAAGGTTCACTTCCCCCAGATACAGATCAAAATCCAGATTCTTCACCGCGGCAAGATATTCGTCCCACGCCACCGAAACCACTTCGACGGGGAATCCCGCGTCCCGCAGGGCCTCGGCAATCATTTCGGCGCACTTGACCCGGGAAGCATTCTCCCGATTGACCAGCAACCGCAAAGAAACGGGCTTTTTGTTGTAAATACGATCGGCCCCGTCCATCAGAAGTCCCGCCGCATCAAAGGATTCCGAAGCGGTCAAGGGGGAACGGATATCGGGGTTCAACGCCGCCTCCGCCGTCACGCTCCAGGCAGGATTCAGCGGATACCAGACGGGAACGGCAAAGGAACCGCAGGCCTCGGAAACCAGAGCCGAGCGGTCCAGAAGATACGTAATTCCCGCAGAAAAGTTCACGTTTGCCAGTTCGGGACGGGCTTTGTTGACCGCCAAAAAGGTCAGACGATTGGTGGGGACGGTGACCAGTTCGCAATCGGAACGGTATTCCTCCACACCCAGGGAAAGATCGGCGCAAACCGCCTGCAACCGCCCGTAATTGAAATTATAGATCAGCGCTTCCCGATCGGCAATGCCCAAAAGAGAAATGCGATGCACGCCGTAAGAGCCCGACAGGATTCCGCAATCGGTCCGAACCAGACCGAAGGAGGGCTCGGTATAAAAACGATACCGTCCGCAACCCACGGGATATCCGCTTCCGTCCACGGCAGAGGCCTTCACGATGGGAACCGTAAGCAAATTCAGACGCGAGGGGGAATAGGAGGAAAAGACCACCTTAAAGGTATCCTCGTCCACCCCTTCGTAAGAACGGACGTCGGATAAATGATCCCGCCAAACGGAATTTTTCTCCTTTGCAAGGGCAAAGGAGGAAGCGCAGTCCGCCGCCGTCACGGGCGTTCCGTCGGAAAAACGGACCCCCTCCCGTAGATGGATAAACACCGCGTTCCCTTCCACGTCCCACCGATCGGCAATGACGGGGACGGGATTATAGGAACGGTCCACGGCAAACAGACCGCTGTAGCAAAGGCGCAAGAGTTCGGAGTTGGTGCGGCTGGAGGCGGTATACGGATTCAACGCCTCTTCGGTATAATAGGACAAGGAAAAGGTCTTCTCCCCCTCCGTAACCTCTTCGACCGTATCGTCTTCGGGATCGGAGGCTCCGAGAATTTCGGAAAACTCCTGCTCGTTATAAAGCAATTCGCAACCGCATAGGCTACATAAAAGTGCCGCCGCAAGCAAAAATGCCAGCGGCGCACGAAATTTCTTCATAAAATCAACCATTGTTGTGCAGAGATCCTCTTGCCTGCTCCAGAGCGTTCATAGACACCTGCAGGGAACGGGCAGACTCGGTCATCGCATTCTCCACGTAATTGATGGTCGCGGTACGCATATTGATGGCGTCGTTGCGCGCCTGCTCCAGAATGGCGTTTGCACGCTCGTTGGCAACGCGCAAAATCTCCTGCTGATTGACCATTTCTTCTGCCTGCGCTTTAGCACGTTCCAACAGGCTTTCCGCATTGGCACGCGCGTTGGCGTTGATCAGATCGGCGCTTTTCTTGGCACGTTCCAGCATCTGCTTGGCTTCTTCCTGAGCAGTCTGGATCATGGTGTCCTTGTTCTGGATCAGTTCACGGGCACGTTTGATTTCACCGGGAAGGCGCAACCGCAGTTCGCTTACGCATTTTCCGATCTTGGCACCGTCCACGATCATCTTGTTCTTCAGGAAGGCGACGTTCCAAGCATCCTCCAGAAGGTCTTCCAGTTCCTGCAAACCCTTTTCGAAATCGTTATCCATATATCCTCATCCTTTCGGTCAATTTCCGATATCGTTCAAAATTGCCTCCGGCAACAACGCCGAAGGATCTTTCCCACCCGTGAGAAACGCCCTTGCGTAGGTCGACGAAATCGCCGCAAATTGGGGACGCGTGGGAAGCAACACCGTCTCAATCTCCGGAGCCAAAAGACGGTTGATCTCCGCAAGATTCTGCTCGTATTCCAGATCCGCGCTTCCGCGAACACCTTTTACCAAAACCGATGCGCCCACCCGGCGGGCGTAATCCACCACGGGGCCGTCCCAAACGTCCACGGAGACGTTTTTCAGGTCCGCAAAGGTCTTTTCACAAAAACGGCGACGGGTCTCTTCGGGGAAAAATCCCGTTTTATCGGGATTGCGGGCGATCAACACCACCACTTCTTCAAACAAACGGGACGCACGGCGGATCAGATCTTCATGCCCCTTGGTGACGGGATCAAAGCTGCCGCAACAAATGGCCTTCATTCAATCCTCCCTGTCCTTACGGACGTAAATCAAAACCGAAACCGTTCCGTAATCGTAACGGCGGCGCAGAATCAGATTTCCCTCTTCCTCCGCCTTCGTTTCTTCCCGGGAACATTCCAGAACCACGACGCCGTCCTTGGCCAGAACCGGATGGCTCCCGATCTGCTTCAACGCCCGATCGGAAAGCCCGATCTGATAAGGCGGATCCACGAAAATGACGTCGTATTCCCCTTGCGCTTCATACTTCAAAAAGCGCTTATAATCACAAAGCAACAGGCGAGCCGAAGATTCGAATCCCGTCTTCTTGAGATTCTTGCGGACAATGTCCAAAGATTGTGGCGCGTTATCGCAAAACACGGCGTGCTTCGCTCCGCGGCTGAGACACTCGATCCCCAACTGGCCCGTACCCGCAAACAGATCCACCACCCGATCCATTTTTTCGAACTGGATGATGTTGAACATGGATTCCTTGACCCGATCCAGAGTCGGACGAACCTCTTCCCGATCGAAGCCGATCAGCAGGGTGCCGCGCTTACTTCCGCCCACAACGCGCATGGAACGCCTCCGCAATAAATATCTTTATAACATTTTACAGTTATATACAATAGCATTGTACCACATATCGCGCAGGATTGCAATAGTTTTTCGTTTTTTTTACCAGATTTGTAAAATTTAAACCCAATTTGGTATATTCACACCCGATATTTTGGGATTTTGCGCAAAAAGAAAAGAAGCGTGCAGAACAAAAAGGAAAAGCAAAAAACCAGCCCTTGACAAAGCCCTATCCGGAACTTGGATTTAGCCGAGGAAAATTCGAGTTGGATTTTGTCGCAGATGCTCCGTAGCGTACCAAGGTACGTGAGGAGCATGGCCGACAAAAAACAAGTTCAACAAAAGTCCCACACAGAACCTGAATTTAGCCGAGGAAAATTCAAGTTGAATTTTGTCGCAGATGGTCCGCCGCGTACCGAGGTACGCAAGGAACATGGTCGACAAAAAACAATTTCAACAAAAGCCCCACACAGAACCTGAATTTAGCCGAGGAAAATTCGAGTTGGATTTTGTCGCAGATGCTCCGTAGCGTACCAAGGTACGTGAGGAGTATGGCCGACAAAAAACAAGTTCAACAAAAGCCCCACACAGAACCTGAATTTAGCCGAGGAAAATTCGAGTTGGATTTTGTCGCAGATGGTCCGCCGCGTACCAAGGTACGCAAGGAACATGGCCGACAAAAAAGGACGCAGACTCTCGTCTGCGTCCTGTTCCAACCGAATTTTACCGGCTAAATTACATGAGTTTGCCGTTGTTGATCTTAATCCCGGGGCCCATGGTAGAAGCAACGACCACGCTCTTCAGGTACTGACCCTTAGCAGCAGCGGGCTTCGCCTTCACGATAGCACCCATGAGGGCGTTGAAGTTTTCTTCCAGCTTTTCAGCACCGAAGGAAACCTTGCCGATGGGGCAGTGAATGATGTTGGTCTTATCAAGACGGTATTCAATCTTACCGGCTTTGATTTCCTTAACGGCCTGACCGATGTTCATGGACACGGTGCCGGCTTTGGGGTTGGGCATCAAGCCCTTAGGACCGAGGACTTTACCGAGACGGCCGACCAGACCCATCATGTCGGGGCAGGCAACGACAACGTCGAAATCGAACCAGTTTTCATGCTGGATCTTGGCAACGAGTTCTTCGCCGCCGACGAATTCAGCACCGGCTTCTTCGGCTTCCTTTACCTTGTCGCCCTTAGCGAACGCAAGAACACGGACGGACTTACCGGTACCGTGGGGAAGAACGATGGCACCGCGAACCTGCTGGTCAGCATGACGGGAGTCAACGCCCAGACGAACATGGATTTCAACGGTTTCGTCGAACTTCGCCTTGGAGGTCTGGGTCACGAGGGAAAGAGCCTCGTTGGTATCGTAAAGTTTGGTTTTGTCAATGAGCTTTGCGCTCTCGATATATTTCTTACCTTTTTTCATTGTTAATAATTCCTCCTAAGTGGTTGTATTGGATAAATCCTCCCACAAATTGCGGTGGCTTTAGTCAGCCACGACAACGCCCATGCTGCGGGCAGTACCGGCGACCATGCTCATAGCGGCTTCGATGCTGTTGGCATTCAGGTCGGGCATCTTGGTTTCGGCGATCTGACGGACCTGATCCTTGGTGAGGGTAGCAACCTTGTTCTTGTTGGGAACACCGGATCCGGATTCGATTCCGCAGGCCTTCTTGATCAGAACGGCAGCCGGAGGAGTCTTGGTGATGAACGAGAAAGAACGGTCAGCGTAAACGGTGATGACCACGGGAATGATCATGCCGGGCTGATCCTTGGTGCGTTCGTTGAATTCTTTGGTGAACGCCATGATGTTAACGCCGCTCTGACCGAGGGCAGGACCTACAGGGGGAGCGGGAGTTGCCTTGCCTGCAGGGATCTGAAGTTTGATATAACCGATAATCTTCTGAGCCATTTTTTATGCCTCCATTAGTATTCTAAAAGTTGAATCTGTGCAAGATCCAGTTCCACCGGAGTTTCGCGGCCGAACATGGACGCCATCACGCGGACCTTGCCCGCAGCCACGTCCACCGTATCCACGGTTCCGACGGAATCTTTGAATGCACCGTCGATGATTTTGACGTTGTCGCCCTGATTGAAGGGAAGCGCAACCTCCTGGCGTACGATACCGAGAGAAGCCATTTCTTCTTCGGTAAGGGGAGTAGGTTCGCCCTCGGGGCCTACAAAGCCGGTCACACCGCGGATGCCTCGGATGAGGATCCAGGTATCATCGTTGACCACCATGTTGATCAGTACGTAACCGGGGAACAGCTTCCGTTCGACCTGAACTTCTTCTCCGTTCTTGATCTCGGTAACGGTTTCCATGGGAATCCGTACTTCGCAGATCTTTTCCTGAAGAGAGCGCAGTTCCACAATCGTCTGAATGCTGTTTGCAACCTTGTTCTCATAGCCGGAATAGGTATGCAGGACATACCATTTTGCGGCGCCGTTCACTTCTGCCATAATAACCTCCGGATCACATACTTACGGAACGATTCTTCATGCTCACGCACCGATAAGGAACGCGAAAACTTTGGTAAACAGCAAGTCCACCAAACCGATAAACACACCGGAACCGATCACGACCACCAGAACCACCAACGTGTTGTTGACGACCTGACGGAAGGAAGGCCAGGTGACCTTCTTCAGTTCGCTGCGCATACCCTTGAAGAAATTAAAAATCCGCTTGAAAACGCCGGGTTTTTTCGCTGCGGGCTTCTTGTCGTTCTTCTCGACCTTTGCCTCGACTGCAGTTTTCTTTTCAGCCATAGCGTTTCTCCTTACTTCGTTTCTCTGTGTTGTGTGTGCTTCCGGCAGAACTTGCAGTACTTCTTCATTTCCAGTCTGTCGGGATCGTTCTTCTTGTTTTTGGTTGTGTTGTAGTTTCTCTGCTTACATTCGGTGCAAGCCAAAACAACCTTATCTTTTCCCATTTGCGGCACCTCCTTGATAAATTAGAGCGTTTTTGCTCCTGATTGCCTCCCTTGTATAAGAAGAAACCGGCGCTCCGCACCCGATTTTCGGGCAACAAAAAAAAGCACCTTTATACAAGGTGCATCTATTATACCACATTTTTTCCCGAATTGCAAGAGTTTTTTTTCATTTAATTGTTACATTTTCGTTTCTTTTTTGGTTTTTTACTCCTTCCCGATCAAAAAACGGACGTAAAGCCCCCCGTCGGAAACGGTCGCGGACTGCATTTTATAATGGGAAGGAAGATATTTGGTAAGAAGATCGTTCAGAAAATCCTCCACCGCCGTCAGAACCCCTTCTCCCTGCAAAAAAGGAGAAATGATATCCGACCCCGCCGTCACCTTTACCACGGTCACCTTCAACCGTCCCTCGGAAACTTCGGGCACACAGTACAAATTACAATCCACCGTCTTGGGGAGAAACATTACCAGGGCAGAGGGAATCTTCAACAATTCCGAAAGAACGGGAACGTCCGCCCCGCCGGAGAAGATTACCTGCCCGTCGGAAAATTCCGCCGTCAGATTCCGAATGGGAACCTCCGCGGAATATTGCTCCAGAAGAACCGCGAAATAATCCTTCGTCAGTGCGAACTCGTAAGTTTTGGGAGCTGAGCTCTCCTCCGACGGCAAGCTCTCCACGAACACGTCCTGATCCGGCTCCGACCAATCCACCGTGGAATCGTCGTCAAACAACACGTCCTCCGCGGAAGAGACCCCCGTTCCGTCCGCCTCAAGAGCATTCAGAGTCCTCCGTAAAAAATTCCCGATCATTCCCGTAACCGCCGCCCAAACCAACAACGCCAGAAGCACCGCAAAAAAAATTCCCGTCAACATTCGCCGTCCCATGAAAAAACCTCCGAAATTTAATATGCCGTTATTGTTTCCCCGTCAGAGGAAATCTTGCCTTCCATTTTTTTCCGAAACCGCGGCTTTCGCCAAAAATCTTCCTTATTATTATATATAAGGCCGCCGTTTTTGCACCGAAATTTTGAACAGTTTGTGAACCCCCTTGACATTCCGTGAAATTGTGGTATAATACGTAAGGATGTAAAGCACTTTTACTTTACAGGAGAGGAGACGGAATGGATAAAAAACTTTTTGACGCCGCCTCCGAAGCCACCCGCACCGAAATGGCGCTTCTACTGGACTTTTACGGAAACGCCTTGACGGAACGGCAACGCAAAACCGCGGAACTGTATTTTCAGGAAGACCTCTCCCTCACCGAAATCGCAGAAATGACGGGAATCACCCGACAGGGCGTGCGGGACGGGCTGAAGAAAGCGGAAAAGGCCTTATTTGAGCTGGAAGAAAAATTGGGCATCGCCCAACGGTTTCTTGCACAACGCAAGGCCCTGAACCAAGCGTTGCAAATCGCACGGAATCTTCCCGAATCCCCCGAAAAAGAAGCGCTTCTCTCCGAAATCCGCGTGGCGGCTGAGGAAGCCTGATTGATTTTGTTTGATACAGAAAGGAGTTCGCCATGGCCTTTGAAAGTCTTTCCGAAAAACTGGGCAGCGTATTTCGCAAGTTGCGCAGTCGGGGCAAACTGACCGAAACGGATATCAAATCCGTCATGCGGGAAATTCGCCTGGCCCTCCTGTCTGCCGACGTCAACTACGGCGTTGCAAAAGATTTTACCGCAAAAGTCAGCGAACGTGCCTTGGGTGCCGACGTACTGGAAAGCCTCACCCCCGCCCAGCAGGTCATTAAAATCGTCAACGAAGAACTGACCGCGCTGATGGGCGAGAAGAACGACCGCATCCGCTTTGCCAACAAGGGTCCCACGGTGGTCATGCTCTGCGGTCTGCAGGGTGCCGGTAAAACCACCCATTGTACCAAACTGGCTCTTTACTTTAAAAATATGGGCAAACGACCCTTGCTGGTCGCCTGCGATATTTACCGCCCTGCCGCCATCCTGCAGCTGCAGGTCATGGGCGAAAAGGCGGGCATCCCCGTGTTTACCATGCCGGAAGGCACGCCCCCTCCGGAAATCGCCAAGGCAGCCCTTGCCCACGCGAAGGAACACGGCAACGACATGGTCTTTCTCGATACGGCAGGCCGTCTGCACATCGACGAAAAGCTCATGGACGAGTTGCGCGAAATCAAGCGCATCGTGGAACCCAACGAAATTCTTCTGACCATTGACGCCATGACCGGTCAGGACGCCGTCAACGTAGCGAAGGCTTTCGACGAACAGTTGGAAATCGACGGGACGATTCTGACGAAGACCGACGGGGACACCCGCGGCGGTGCGGCCCTCTCGGTTAAATACGTGACGGGCAAGCCCATCAAATTCATGGGCACCGGGGAAAAGATCGGCGATCTGGAGCCCTTCCACCCCGAACGCATGGCCTCCCGTATTCTGGGCATGGGAGACGTTCTGACCCTCATCGAAAAGGCGGAAAAGGCCTTCGACGAAAAGAAAGCCGCCGAGCTGGAAGAAAAATTCCGCGAAAACAGCTTTGATTTCAACGATTTTCTGGATTCCATGGAACAGATGAAAAACATGGGACCCATCGGAGATCTGGTCAAGATGATCCCCGGCATGAAGCTGCCCAAAAACGCGGACGTGAACGTGGACGAAAAGCAGATCGGCCGCACGGAAGCGCTGATCCTCTCCATGACCCCCAAGGAACGGGAGAATCCCGACCTGATCAATCCCTCCCGCAAACGGCGTATCGCCGCAGGGGCAGGCATGAAAGTGGAAGACGTGAACCGCCTGCTGAACAGCTTCACGCAGATGAAGCAGATGATGAAAAAATACGGCGGCGGACACAAATCCTTTACGAAGAAAAAACGGAAACACAAATAAAAGATCTACGCAGACCTCTGCGGATCCCATAAAACGAAACGAATTTTATCGCTTGAAAGGAGTGATTTTCAATGGTTAAGATCAGATTGAGAAGAATGGGTGCGAAGAAGGCTCCCTACTACCGTATCATCGTTGCCGACGCACGTTATCCCCGTGACGGCCGTGCCATCGATGAAATCGGCACCTACAATCCCATGGCAGAACCCACCGTCGTCACCATCGATGCGGACAAGGCCGCTACTTGGCTGAAGAACGGTGCACAGCCCACCGATACGGTCAAGGCGATCTTCAAGAAGAACGGCATTCTTTGATCGTGAGGTAAACAGTAATGGAAGATTTGATCCTCTACATTGTCAAGGCGCTGGTCAAGAATCCCGATCAGGTCTCCGTCACCGAAGGTGCGGAACAGGACGGGGTTATCACCTACAATCTGACCGTCGCAGAAGAAGACAAGGGATACGTCATCGGCAAGCAGGGCAAGGTGGCAAAAGCCATTCGCGCCATTGTAAAGACCGCAGCCATCAAGGAAAACAAGAAGGTTCGCGTCTATATTGTCTGACAAATCTGAGACGGCAGATGTCTTTACGTCTGCCGTCTGTTTCTTTTTTTTGAAGGAGTTTTTATGGAACTGATCGAAACGGGAAAGATCGTCAACACCCACGGCGTGCGGGGAGAACTGAAAGTAGTCCCCTGGAATGACGATCCCACGGTTTTTTCCGATTTCACCACCGTAACCATCGACCATATCCCCTACCCCGTCCGCTCCGTCCGCTTTCAGGGACAAAACGTCCTGCTGAAGCTGGAAGGCGTCAACGATATGACGGCGGCGGAAGGGTTAAAGAATAAAATTATTTACGCCAACCGTTCGGACTTTGAGCTGGACGAAGGCGTCTATTTCGTAGCGGATCTGCTGGGACTGACCGTGGTGGAGGACGAGACCGACAAGGAATTGGGCACCCTCACCGACGTTCTGTCCACGGGGGCAAACGACGTCTATGAAATCACCGATTCCAAAGAAAAAAAATATTACGTTCCCGCCATCAAAGACTGTGTGAAGGACACTGACCCGGAAGCGGGCATCATGCGGATTCACGTCATGGAGGGGTTGTTTGAATGAGATTTGATATCATGACCCTCTTCGATCGGGAGGTGTCGGATTTTCTGCACACGTCCATTCTGGGACGGGCTCTGAAAAACGGACTGCTGGAGGTAAAGTGCCACAACATCCGCGACTATACCGAAGATAAACAGAAGCGGGTAGACGACGCACCCTACGGCGGAGGCATGGGCATGGTCATGCAGGCGGCCCCCATCCGCAACTGCTTCAACCATATTCTGTCGGAGATTCCCGACAAAACGCCCCACGTCATCTACCTCTCCCCCAAAGGGAAGCGCTTCACCCAAAACCGTGCGAAAAAACTGCTGAAGCACGAAAACATCGTTCTGCTCTGCGGACACTACGAAGGAGTGGATCAACGGATCCTCGACGCCATCGTAGACGAAGAAATCTCCGTGGGCGACTACGTTCTGACGGGCGGGGAATTGCCCGCCATGATCGTGGTGGACGCGGTGGCACGGATGGTGGAAGGGGTTTTGAGTGATCCCTCCTGCTACGAGGACGAAAGCATCTACAGCGGCCTTCTGGAATATCCCCAATATTCCCGCCCCGAGGTTTTCGAAGGAGTGAAGGTTCCCGAAATTCTCCTTTCGGGGCACCACGCCAATATTGAGGCATGGAGAAAAGAGCAGTCCCTCGCCCTGACGAAGGAACGCAGACCCGACCTGTATCGGGCGTATTGCAAAAAACAGGAACGGAAAGAAGCCAAGATCAAGGCGGAAAAGCTGCGGATTCAACGGGAAAAATTTTGGATCCGCCAGGCAAAACGCAAGGCCGCTGCGGAAGAGGCAAAAAAACAAGAGAGTTGATTTGTCCATATGGACAAATCAATTCTCCGTTGCATTTTTTCAAAAGTTGTTGTATAATAAATTTACAGACAAGCATTTTTGAAAGGGGAATTCCTTATGATCCGTTTCGGAACCGGCGGCTGGAGAGCCGAAATCGCCCGTGATTTTACCGAAGAAAACATTCGCCTCGTGGCCCAGGGATTGGCCCAATACGCCATTCGGGAAGGAAAAGCAGACAAGCCCATCGTGGTTGGTCGGGACCGTCGCTTTCTGTCGGACAAAGCGGCCCTTTGGATCAGCGAGACCTTGGCGGCAAACGGCCTGAAGGTTTTGTACATCGCCCGTTCCGCCCCCACGCCTCTGGTCATGCACACGGTCATGAAGCAGGAACTGCACTTCGGCATTGAAGTGACCGCCAGCCACAACCCCTCGGAATACAACGGCATCAAGGTCATCGTGGACGAAGGACGGGACGCTCCTCTGGAGGTAACCGACGAGCTGGAAAAGATCATTTCCACCTGCACCCCCAAATACATGTCCTTCCGCGCCGCCAAGGACGAAGGACTTATCGAAGAGTTCGTCAATCCCTTTAACGATTTCGTGGACGATATTCTTTCGGTTCTGGACACGGACGTGATCCGCAAGAGGGGTCCCCGTATTCTCTTCGACTCCATGCACGGATCCTCCACCTATCCCCTTCTGACTATTTTCTACACCACCCGCTGCACCCCCGACTCGGTCCATGGCAACCGTGACACGCTGTTCGGCGGCATGATGCCCGCCCCCACGGAAAAGACCCTGCTGGACCTGAGCCTTGACGTAGTGAAAAACGGCTACGATCTGGGCATCGGCATCGACGGAGACGGCGACCGACTGGGTATTATCGATCGGGACGGCCGTTACATCAGCGCCAACGAAATCCTCGTTCTGCTCTATTATTATCTCCATGAATACAAAGGCTGGAAGGGCCCCGTGGTCCGCAATCTGGCCACCACTCACATGCTGGACCGTATTGCGGCGGATTTGGGCGAAACCTGCTACGAAGTCCCCGTGGGATTCAAGTGGATTTCCTCCAAGATCGACGAAGTGGACGCCATTCTGGGAGGCGAATCCTCCGGCGGGCTGACCGTCCGCGGCCACATCCACGGCAAAGACTCCATCTACGCCGCCTCCCTTTTCGTGGAAATGATCTGCGCCACAGGCAAAACTCCCGGGGAAATGATCGACGAGCTGTATCGGAAATACGGCACCTTCTGCCTGGAAGAATGCAACCTGCGTTATCCCGCCCCCGCACGGGCCGCCATTGACGAAAAGATCATGGTCAAAAAGCTTCTCCCCGACTTCGGCGCCCCCATCCGCAAGGTCAGCTACGAAGACGGCTGCAAGGTTTATTTTGAAGACGATTCCTTCATCATCTGCCGCTTCTCCGGCACGGAGCCCATCCTGCGTATCTTCTCCGAAGCCGCCGACAGCAAGACCGCTCTGGGCTACATCGACGCCTTCCATTCCTTCCTCGCCGACGAGCTGGCGGAATAAAACCAAAACGCAAAAAGAATATGATAAATGCCCTGCACCAAAAAGGTGCAGGGCTTTCTTACGCCACATATTGCAATAAGCCTTTTTCTTTCATTTTGTTTTGCTCGTTCATTGTATTTGTTCCAAACTTACCCCAAGCATAAAGGGCGATGGCGGAATTACCCGTCACCGCCCTTTCACTTTAAGGTGTGGTTTTATTTTGCAGAAGATTTCTTCTTGCCGATTACGGTAGTTGCCACAACACCGAAGCCGCTGACGAACAACAGAGCAACCCAAAGCCACATCATACTGTTATCGCCGGTGGACGGATTATCGTTAGGCTTATCACCACCGGGAGGGGTAGGAATGGTTTCCCAAACTGCGGTTACGGTAGTGTCAGCAGTAACGGTAATCTTTTCGTGGGCCGCCTTTTCAACGCCGCCAACGCTCCAAGCTTTGAACTGCTTGCCGGAAGGAGCAGTAAAGGTGCAAGCGGGAAGCTCGTATTCACCGGAAACGCCGGTTGCATCAGCCATTGTACCTGTGCCGCCGTTAGCTGCAAAAGATACGGTGTAAGTGGTAGCGGGAATATCCTCATAGGTTGCTCCAATGCGTACAGCTTCACCGGGCATGATGAATTTTGCGGTGGAGTCGGTAATCGTACTTTCGGTGAAGTTCAGAACTTTGCCGTCACCTACAACCCATGTCTTGAACTGCTTGCCGGCTTCGGGAGCATCGGCAACGATGGTGACAGTTGCACCTGTCTCATACATACCGGTTCCGCTGCCGCCCGAAACAGAAACATAATACTCTGCAGGTCCTGTCACAGCTGTGACGGTGACATCGTGCGCGGGCATGGTGAAGGTTGCGGCCTGGCTGTTCTTATCACCGGAGGTGAAGGTCAGGCCCTCGGTGCCCTGCCATTCCTTGAACTTCCGACCACCCGACACAAAGGCGCTGATGGTAACCTCTTCACCGGCAACGTATTTGCCATTGCCGGTACCACCGTTGACGGTGACGTTGTATTCCTTTGCCACGGTGATGGCCTGCGTGGTCGTTTTGGTCACGCCGCCCTCGGTATAGCTGATGGTGACGGAGGTCTTGCCTGCCGCCATGGCGGTGCCGTCAGTCACGGTATAAAGAACGACGGGAGCGGTGGTGCTGTCGGTATAAGTAGCGGTAACCACCATACCGGTGCTGCTGAAGTCTTCACCCTCGCGGTAAACCGTCTTGGTGGGAGGTGTTGTAACGGCAATGCTGTCAAGCGTCTTTCCGCCCAGCGTGAATTCGGGGCTGACAAAGAAACGATATCCGTAACCGTCGGAGGCATAATAGTCTCTGAACGGTTCCTCGCTATTCCACTGAACGCCGTTTACGGTGAATGTGGTAGCATCGGACATTGCGTAATACTCTTTAGCGTCGTTGCTTTTCGAGCGCAGCTGAACCGACAGACGGTAGATGCCTTCTTCAAAAGTGTCTACTCCGTTGGAGCACTGCGTCCATCCGTAGATACTGGAGGCATCCTTCTTATACCAGGATGTACCCGAGATTATTACGCCCTTGGCTGCGGCATCGGCGGGATCCGTGATTGTAACGGAAGTATATGTAGTTGCGCCGAGGACAGGGGGAAGGACCGCAGTGGCTTCCACTGCAGAGATATCGCCCTTCTTGGTGTATTCGGTATCTGCCGCCAGCGCCGTTGTGGGCAGCAAGCAAACCAACATCACGAAGCACAGCAGAAGGCTGAGCATTCGCATTTTCATTTTCGTGTTCATAAATTCGTTCTCCTTTTCGGATTTTTTGGTTGCCATACACGATTCCTTTCCCAAACTCCCGATGTATGGCATCCGGGAGGATGATGTGTACTTTTCGTTCTGCCGAAAAGCGTGTGGTTCAAAACGCCAATATCAACCACCGCCTTCTCATTGCCCGCCGCTTTTCGCAATTAACAAAATTATTGTTAGCCATTTTTTAAGCCTCCTCTTTTTTGATTTATTATATAATCAACTACGCACCAAATTCGGTGCTCCTCGTTTTTTTATTTTTCTGTGGGGAAATATTCCACGCGGATGTTTTCGTATTCGTAGGTGGTGGTTTGGGGATCTTCCCCCTTCGTCCATTCGGTGTATTCCACTTCCAGCTCGTATTCGTTGTAAACGGTTTTTTGCTCGGTCTCGGTGCCGTCTGCACCCACGTAATGAACCTTCTCCTCCGCCATCAAGCCGTTTTCGTGGTAGGCTCTGGTGAGGGTTTCCGTGCCCTGTTCGGAAGTGCTGACCTTTTCGATCGTTTTTCCCGCAGAATTATAAGCGTAGGTGGTATTGGTCACGTCGCCGTCGTAGTTCACGTAACGGGAGCTGACCCTCTTTCCGTCCGCGCCGTAAGTATGTTCCGTCACACTCTCCTGGCCGTTATAGCTCTGAATGTTTTTAATGACTCTTCCCTCGGCGTCATAGGTGTTTTCCCACAAATCCCGATTTCCCATCCGATCGACGTAGGTATATTTGGCCTGCTTTCCGTCTGCGGTGTAGGAAAATTCCTCCGTATGGGAAAACCCTTCCCGAGTGAAACATACGACTTTGATCAGATTTCCGTCGGCATCGTAAGTATATTCTCTTCTGGTGTAAACCTCGTTTTGAATCACCGATTCCTCGTAGATCGCTCTGCCTTCGGAATTGTACTCATAGCGGTATTCTTCCTCGTGCGGATCCGTTCCCGTGGAATCGAAACGGAACCGAACGATATCGCCGTAATCATTATAAACGTATTCAAAAACGGTTTCCTCTCCGTCGGCGGTACGCTCTTCCTGTTTGGTCCGGCGCCCCTTTTCGTCGTAGACGTACCGCTCCCGGCTTCCGTCCGAAGCCGTTCTTGCATCGTAAAGGATTTCAAACTCCTGCTGCAACTTTTTGCTGTCCTTGTAGTCTCCGAGATCCAGAAGGGCAAAGTACGCCTCCTCGTATTTCCCATCCTCCACAAGAGAAAGGGCCTGACGATAGCGGATCAGCGGCATCAAAAACGTGACGGCCAATACGCCGATCAAAACGAGAGCCACAAGGGGAATCACGATAAGCGCAATCTTCTTCCCCGTTTTCTTTTTTGCCTGCAGTTGTTCCATAAAAAGTCTCCTTTCCGAGAATCAAGATATTATCACTTATTCTTCACTGTAAACTATGCGGATGTTTTCGTATTCGTAGGTAGTGGTCTCTTTTTCTTTGTTGTCCAGCCATTGAGTCCGCAGGCCGTATTCGTTGTAGGTAATGATATACTCGTACCACTCCCCGTCGGTTCCGGTATAGTGAATCGCTTCCTCGGCCAACGCGCCGTTTTCGTGATACCGCGCAGACACCTCTTCCGTCCCGTGAATATAAGTGATTACGCGTTTCGTTTCTTTTCCGCGGGCATCGTAGGTGTAACGCGTATCGGTGGCGTTGCCCTGGGAATCCACGGCACGGTCGGAGAGCAGAAGGCCCTTTTCATCGTACGTACGGTCGATCACGTCCAACGCCTCACCGTCGGCACTGTAAACGTATTTGATCTCGTTTCCGTGGGCGTCGTAGGTATATTCCCGCACCTGCTCGTGTCCGTTTTGGCCCACGTAGCGGTCCTTCAGCATTCTTCCGGCATCATCGTAGGTGAATTCCTGCGTGCTGAGAACCTCCGTAGCACCGGACGTAACGATTTTCGTTTGGTTTCCTTGCGCATCGTAGGTGTATTCCAACAGGGTGATCCCCCCGTTTTGATCCGCCAATTCCATGCGGATCACCTTTCCGTGAGAATCGTATTCATACCGATAATCAATCACGTTTTTCACCGATCCGGAATATTCGGAGGTCTTTTGAATGACCTCGCCCTGATCGTTGTACACGTATGCAAGATAGCCTTCCGTTCCGTCGTGATAACGAAATTCGTCCTTGAGCAGATTTTGATTCTCATCGTAGGTATATTTCAACCAAGACCCGTCGGACCCCCGTTGTTCGTCAAAATAAATCTTGAATTTTTGAGCCCGCTCCTGACAGTCCTCGTAATTGCCCAAGGCGAGAAAAGCAAAATAGGCCTCTTCGTAATTCTTTGCCGCAAACAGAGCGAGGGCCTGCTGATAACGGCAACGGAGCAGGTATTCTTCACTGTCCTTGTAGTCTCCCAGATCGAGGAATGCGGTGTAAGCCTCTTCGTACTTCTGCTCCTCAAACAGAGAAACCGCCTCGTTGTAGCGCATCAGAGGCATCAAAACCGTAACGGTCAACACTCCGATCAAAACGAGCGCGACCAGGGGAATTACGATAAGCGCAATTCTCTTCCCCGTTTTCTTTTTCGTTTGCATTTGTTCCATAAAAAAGTCTCCTTTCCTCTGATAAGCATATTATATCACATCAAAAGCCCCTTGTCAAGAAAAAATCTCATGGAAAAACCCTTGCAATCTGCGCGGAAATATGGTATACTACGGTATATAGGAAAAATCGGGAGGCTTTTTATGAACAAACTTGCAGGACGCAAGCCCGAACGGGTTTTGTATTATTTTGAACAACTCTGCGCCATTCCCCACGGGTCGGGGAACTGCGGTGCCGTCAGCGCCTATTGCGAACAGGTGGCCAAGGATCTGGGGCTGGCCGTGCGGCGGGACAAATGGGACAACGTAGTGATCAAAAAGCCTGCCTCGGCGGGATACGAAAATCACCCCGCGGTGATCTTGCAGGGGCATCTGGATATGGTCTGCGAAAAAGACGCGGACTGCCCCATTGACTTCGAAAAAGAAGGCCTGGACCTTTTCGTGGACGGAGATTGGATTGGCGCAAAGGGCACCACCCTGGGAGGCGACGACGGCATCGCCGTGGCTATGGCCCTTGCCATTCTGGAGGACGATACCCTCCCCCGTCCCCCGCTGGAGGCGGTGTTCACCACCGACGAGGAAACGGGAATGTTCGGCGCGGAAGGGCTGGACGTGACCGACCTTACGGGCAAAATCCTGCTGAACGCCGACTCGGAATGCGAAGGGGTCTTAACCGTCTCCTGCGCAGGAGGCGCGCGGGTACAGATCACCCTGCCCCTCACGGAAGAAGCCAATCGAACACCCTGCAAAAAAATTCTTTTCAAGGGCCTGAAGGGCGGCCACAGCGGCGTGGAAATCGACAAGGGCCGCATCAACGCGGACATTCTGATGGGGGAATTTCTCTCCAAAATCCCCGACGGCTTCCGCATCGTCTCCCTCTTCGGAGGCACGAAGGACAACGCCATCCCCGCCGCCGCGGAATGCGTGCTGGCAACGGACGCGGATCTGTCGGAATTTGCAAAATCCTTTGAAGCATCCCACCGTCCCGACAGCGACGGAGGACTTGTAATTGAAATTCAAAACGCCGCATCCGACACTTGTCTGAGCGACGAAAGCACCCGCCGCGTCATCGGATTTCTGACCACCGCCCCCAACGGAATTCAGGCTATGAGCAAGAATATCGAAGGCTTGGTGGAGACCTCCCTGAATCTGGGCCAACTGAAGGCCGACGGAGAGAATCTGACCGCCACCTTCGCCGTGAGGAGCTCCGTCAATCGGGACAAACTGATCCTCATCGAGAGGCTGGAAGCGATCTGCAAGCAATTCGGCGGCATCTTCAACTCCCACGGGTACTACCCCGCCTGGGAATACAAGGAAGACTCCCGTCTGCGGGAAACCATGGTTCGCGTTTATGAAAAACAGTACGGGAAGTCCCCCGTGGTGGAGGCCATTCACGCAGGGTTGGAATGCGGATTTTTCTGCGACAAGATTCCCGGTCTGGACGCGGTCTCCTTCGGCCCCGATATGCGGGACATTCACACCCCTCGGGAGCGGCTCTCGATCTCTTCCACCCAACGCACCTACGAATATCTTTGCGAAATTCTGAAAGAACTGTGAGGAATACCCATGAACGTAATCGACCGTTTTTTGAAATACGTCACCTTTGACACCACCTCCGACGAAGCATCCGAGACCGTCCCCTCCACGGCAAAACAAAAGATTTTAGGAGAATATCTGGTTCGGGAATTGAAAGAAGCAGGCTGTACCGACGCCCGCATGGACGAATTCGGCTACGTATACGGAACCCTGCCTGCCTCGAAGGGATGCGAAAATCTCCCCGCCCTGGGGCTGATTGCCCACATGGACACCTCTCCCTCCGCATCGGGCACCGACGTGAAGCCCCGTATCGTCCGCTTTGACGGAACCCCCATCCGTCTGAACGAATCGACCCTCCTCTCCCCCGAGGAATTCCCCGAGCTGAATCGCTATTTGGGGCAGGATCTGATCGTCACCGACGGCACCACCCTTCTGGGTGCGGACGACAAGGCAGGAGTTGCGGAAATCATCGCCGCTTGTGCGAAAATGACCGAAAATCCCAAAATTTCCCACCGGCAGGTGGCGGTCTGCTTCACCCCCGACGAGGAAATCGGACGGGGGGCAGACAAGTTTGATTTCTCCGCCTTTCCCGCAAAGGTTGCCTACACCGTAGACGGGGGCGCTCTGGGCGAAATTGAATACGAAAACTTCAACGGTGCCTCTGCCCTCATCGAAATCAAGGGCGTGAACATTCACCCCGGCTCCGGCAAGGGCAAGATGAAAAACGCTTCTCTTCTGGCGGCGGAATTCATCACCCGTATGCCTCCTGCCGAAACCCCCGCTCACACGGAGGGCTACGAGGGATTCTATCACCTCTGCGACATGCAGGGGGACGAAAGCACTGCACGGTTGTATTATATCATCCGCGATCACGATCGGGCCAAATTCGAAGCCCGCAAGGTTTTCGTGGAAAACCTGGCCGCCTATCTGAACACGGTCTACGGCGAAGGCACCTTCACCGCCACCGTCACCGACAGTTATTATAACATGAAGGAAAAACTGGTGGATCATATGGATCTGATCGAAGACGCAAAGTCCGCCATGCTTTCCGCAGGAGTTGAACCCAAAATCGTAGCCATCCGCGGAGGCACCGACGGGGCACGCCTGTCCTACGAAGGACTTCCCTGCCCCAATCTTTCCACGGGCGGCGAAAACTTCCACGGCGTCCACGAATTTATTCCCGTAGATTCCCTGAACAAAATGGTGGAAGTTCTTTTGGAACTGACCGAGGCGTAAAACCATGAAGATCTATCTTGCAAGCCCCTTCTTTCGGGAAGAGGAATTGAGTATCGTTGAAGAAGCCGAAACGATTCTGCGAAACCGCGGCTTTGAGCTGTTCAGTCCTCGGGAACACGAGGTGCGGGGCGTGCCCTTCACCCCCCAATGGTCCAAGGATACCTTTGAAAACGACCGTAAATTCATCGACCGGGCCGACGCAGTGGTGATGCTCTATCACGGGGCTTACAGCGACAGCGGCACCGCCTGGGAATGCGGCTACGCCTACGCAAAGGGCAAACCCGTGGTGGTGGTTCAGCTTTCCGAAAAATCCAATCTGATGGTCCACGAGGGTTGCCGCGCCAACGTCTCCCTTGACGAACTTGCAACCTACGATTTCGACACCCTCCCACCCAAAGGCTGGACGGGGGAAATGACGTAAAAAAACAGAACACCCCGCACAGTTGTGCGGGGTGTTTGTATGAATTCGATTAATCCAAACGATAATAATGATAAACGTTTCCGTCCGATTCGTTACGCAGAAGAATTGCAAAGCCGTTGGGATATTCCACGGAGGTATAGGCCTCCCACGGTTCCGGTCCTGCGGAGCCTTCGTGTGAGAAGTTCGTAATCTTCTCCGCAGGAGTCAGAGTCTCGTCGTGCCCCGGAAGCTTGGCATAGCGAACCATCCGCCCCTCCATCGTCACGTAGAAATAGATATCCTCAAAATACGCCAGCTGCATTCCCACGTAGTCGGAGAACGAATCCTTCTCTCCGAGGATCGGGAGGGCGGCGCCTTGCACGGGGGAAGCCTCGGGCAGGGTTCCCGTCAAAAGCTCCGTGGGAATCTCCGTTCCCAACTCGGTACGCATACATTGCCACCACCAGAAGTTTCCATCCTCATCGGCGCGGAACGTTACGCGATAAACGGGCAGGTATTCGTCAAAATATCCTGCGTGCAAGCGGTTAAACACGCTGTTTTCTTTATCTTGGTAGTCTTTCCCGTCGCGGCCGCGAGCCAAAATGGTCCGACGGTCGTCCCAGTTAATCACCCATCCGCCCTGTTCACCGTAAATGGAATATTCTCCCGCCTCGGTGTCATAGCAAGCGAAGCGAACGTAGGCATAAATTTCCTCTTTCTCTCGCTCTACCGACACCAACCGCGCGTAGAAATGGTCACCCGCCGAATCGGGAGTGCGGGAAAAGGGGTAATTTTGAAAGACGTAACTGTTGGTACTTTCCTCATATACAAGTTTTGCACGGCGATCGTAGAGAAAACGGTCGATCACGTCCGCGTCCGGATTGAAATCCTCATAACGGCTCATGAAAAAAGGTCCCCAAATTTCGCGGAACAAATTTTCCACCGTCTCGTATGGAATGCGGGGATGCGAAGGATGAAACGCGTCGGATTTATTTCCCATTACGTCGGGATCAACCAAGCCAAGTTCAAAAATCCGATCAATCACCCGGGAAACCGTATCCATGCCGTAGCAATGTTTCCACGTCCACCCTTCCTCTCCCATCCAGGCCCTTCGGGGAATGGTGCGGAACAAGGCAATCAAACTCTCTTCGCTCATAAAAGACGAACTTTGCGGAAGAACGCCTTCGGCCCAATAATCAGGAACGTCCACCGTCTCGGAATCTTCCGATTTCACCGTTTCCGACGAAAGATCCAACACAACGTCGGTCTGTTCCCCTGCGCCTCCGTCAAGGAGCAGTTTCGTGGGTTCGCCCTCGGGTTCTCTTCCGGGCAGGAAGAGCAAAAGGGTGCCGATCAGCAAAAGCAGCACTCCGAGGGTGAAAGCCAAAAGCAAAATCCATTTAGACGTTCTTCGTCCATCGTTCTTGGGGTTCATCATAAATACTCCTCCTTTTATTGTATTTCTTTATTCATTCCGTTCAAATCACAAATCCGCCGTTGGGGGCGATGACCTGCCCCGTCACGAAGGAGGCTTGATCCGAAGCCAGCCAGAAGACCGTCGCGGCAACCTCTTCCGCTCTGCCGATGCGGCCCAAGGGGGTTTCCTCCGCCAGTTCCGCCATGGTTTCGGCCGAAAGCAGAGCGTTCATTTCGGTCTGAACGACCCCGGGGGCCACGCAGTTGACGCGGATGCCCGAGGGCCCCACCTCCTTGGCCAGAGCCTTGGTCAGACCGATGATCCCCGCCTTTGCGGCGGAATAAGCCACCTCGCAGGAGGCACCCACCTGCCCCCACATGGAGGAAAGGTTGATCACGCAACCCGATCCGCGAGCAATCATTTTGGGCAACGCCGCCTTGGTGCAGCGGAACACGCCTCCCAGATTCACGTCCAAAATCCGTTGCCAATCTTCTTCGGACAGATCCTGAAAGAGGGAAAAGCCCGCCAGGCCCGCGTTGTTGACCAATACGTCCACCCCGTCAAGGAAGTTCCGAAAGGCCTCCTTTACGGCGGCAGGGTCGGTCACGTCGCAGCAGATACCCACCGCCCCCGTTTCTTCCTCCAGGGCTTTTGCGTTGGCGTGAGAGGAGCGGTAAAGGAAATAGACCTTATCCCCTGCTTCGGCAAATTTTCGTACGCAGGAAGCACCGATTCCACGGCTGCCTCCCGTAATCAAAACGATTCTCATCTCAAAGTTCCTTTTCCAGTTTCGTGATATCGTCCAGTTCCAGATCAATCTTCAGATTCGCAGGGCGAGTTTCTCCCGTACGGTTGATCCAACAGGTGTGAATTCCCGCACCGATGCCCCCCGCAATATCCCCCGAAAGGGAATCCCCCACGATCATGGTCTGCGTCCGCTTCAATTTGGGATGGTCGGCAAAGACCCGATCAAAAAAGCGCGGATCGGGCTTGGCGTAGCCCACGTCCTCGGAGATATAAATTTCCTTGAAACAGGGCGTAATGCCCGAAGCCGCCAGACGCTTGGTCTGCACCGTCTTCGTGCCGTTGGTCACAAGATACAGCGCGTATTTTTTGCTCAATCTCTTGCAGGCTTCCGCGGCGCCGTCGAAAACGAACCCGCATTCGCTCAAAAATCCTTCGTAAACGGGCCAGATTTTCTCCGCGTCCCCCTCCGTTCCAAGGACGGAAAACAACTCCTCAAAACGCAGGGTCTTCAGCCGCGCACGGGTAATCTCCCCCTTCTCCAACCGCTTCCAGCAGGCCAGATTGATGCGGTGATATTCCTCCAACGTCCGCGCGGAAAAGGGATATCCAAAATGAGAAAAGGCCTTTTCCAGCGCCGTTTGCTCCGCCCGATCAAAGTCCAGAAGCGTTCCGTCCGCGTCCAGCAGAAGGGCGGTGATCTTCGGCTTGACCACGGCAAATTTCAAGGCAAGGATCATACCCGCAATCACACCGCAAAGCAGACCGAGAATAAGCAGATAATCGGATACCGTCATAAAATCTCCTATAAAAAACGGGAGCAGGAAACACCTGCCCCCGAAGGAATCACAGTTTTTCAATCAGATCGGAAGCGAGGTCAAGAGAATCGCCTTCAAAAAGCTCCACCAGGCCGCTGTCGCACTGACGGGCAAAGGTGGGATCCAGAGGGATCTTCGCCAAAACGGGCAGGGCGAAGTCCGTGCTGACCTTTTCGATATGGCTTTCGCCGAAGAGCTCGATGCGCTTTCCGCAATCGGGGCATTCCAGATAACTGTAGTTTTCGATCAGACCGAGGATGGGAATATTCATCTTGTTGGCCATATTGACCGCCTTGCTGACGATCATGGAAACCAGGTCTTGCGGAGAGGTGACGATGACGATTCCGTCCACGGGGAGGGACTGGAAGACCGTCAGAGGCACGTCGCCCGTTCCCGGGGGCATGTCCACGAACATATAGTCCACCTCGGACCAGATGGTATCGGTCCAGAACTGAGTGACCATATTGGCAATCATAGCACCGCGCCAGATGACGGGAGCGGTTTCGTCGGGGAGAAGCAGGTTGGTGGACATAACGGAAATGCCCGTCTTGGTCTTCACGGGGTACATGCCCATTTCGTCTCCCGTAACCGCTTCCTTCAAACCGAACAGCTTGGGAATGGAGGGACCGGTGATGTCCGCATCCAATACGGCGGTTTTATATCCCTTGCGATTCATCAGCACCGAGAGCATGGCGCAAACGGAAGATTTTCCTACGCCACCCTTTCCGCTGACCACCGCAATGACTTTTTTAACGTGGCTCAATTCGTGGGCCTTTGCTTTCAGACTTTCGGCACCGCCGCAATTCTGTCCGCAGGTTTTACAATCGTGTGTGCAACCCATTTCTTTGACCTCCTGTGGGTATTCTGTCTCTTCTTATGATACCACAGGAAAAGGAAAAAGTCAACGGATTTTTGAAAAAAACATAAAAAGTCATAAAAACGCCGACAAAACCGCCCTTGACAGAGGCAAAAAAAGATGATACAATAAAAGGAAAAAGGAGGGATCGGCATGGAAAAGAATATTCTTTGGGAAGCGGAAGGCAAGGTCTGCGCCTTTACGGGATACCGCCCCGCAAAAATGCCCTTTCCCTCCGAAAAGGATCCCCTTTGCATCGCCCTGAAGCAACGGCTGAAGGACGAAATCTATACCGCCGTATCCGAAGGCTGTACGGATTTCCTCTGCGGCATGGCTTTGGGCACCGACACCTGGGCGGCAGAGTTGGTTTTAGAGATTCAAAAAACCCTTTCGGGCATCAAACCCGTCCATCTCCACGCATACCTTCCCTTTGCGGGGCAGGACGCGCGGTGGAGCGCCCAAGGGCGCAAGCGGTACCGCGCCATTCTGGATCGGTGCGATTCGATCACCGTCCTTGCCGACCGCTACACCCCCTCCTGCATGGAGGCCCGCAACGAGGCCATGATCCGACGGGCAGACCGCCTTATCGCCGTATACGACGGCAAAAAGGGCGGCACCGCAAACACCATCCGTCTGGCCCACGAAAAGGGCATTGCCCTGCGGATTCTCTCCCCCGTCCCGCCCCAATGGCCCGTGACGGGAACGGAAAATCCGAAAGAAGACGATGAGATTAAACTTTTTTAACACGAAAGGAAGGGTCTTCCCATGAACGCTTCTCTCTTCAGTCAAAACCGATGGCTTTTCCCCGACACGGCGTTGGAGGAGGGGGCACCCTCTGCTTCGCTGACACTTCTGAAAGGACAGACGGGAGGCGTACAGATTCTCGTAACGGGCCTTCCCGTGGGACAACCCGTAGCGTGGAGCCTCCGGGGCGCAGAAGGACTTTCCGTAACCTTTTATCGGGAGATGGAGGTCTGCGTGAACCGCAACACCAATTCTTTGCACAATGGGAAACTGACCACCGACGATTGGGAGGAGGTCCGTGCCCATCGGGTGCGCCGCGCCCCCTACCGCACCTACGATCCGCTGCTTCCGACAGAAGGACTGCGGGCAGAAAAGGATCGGGAGGTCTATTACTGCTCGGTCATCCCCCGGGCCGACGCCACGGCCGGGGAGAAAAAAGTAGATCTCTGTCTGACCTGCGGCGGAGATTCGGTCAAAATCCCCCTTTCCGTAACGGTTGGCGCAAAATCCCTGCCCAACCGAACCCTCAACATGACCAACTGGGCAAGCATTTCCAACATGGCGCGGGCCCACGGGCTGGAATACGGCTCCGATGCTCATAAGGATATGGTTCGTTCCTATGTGACACTGATGCGGGAGTGCCACGGAAATATTTTCTGGATTACCATGGAAGATCTGAAAGCAGAACGGGTTGACGGTAAGCTGAAGTTTGATTTCTCCGACGTGGAGCGCTGGGCACAACTGGTTCTGGATTGCGGCATTGAGACGCTGGAATGGTCTCCCTTCATTTTCCGCCCCTGCTGGGAGGATCCGCCCTTTCAGATTGCCGACATCACCGACGGAGGAAAGAAGCTGGAGTGTCTCTCCGTCCCCGGGCGAAAATATCTGACGGCGTTTTTAACGCAATTCAACGATTTTCTCACCCAAAAGGGGTGGAGAGAAATCTCCATCGTCCACGTCAGCGACGAGCCGAAGGAGCGTTGTGCTGCAGATTTTCGCATTCTTGCGGGGATTTTCCGCAAATATCTTCCCGGGATCAAGCTGATCGACGCCATCGAAATCTGGTTTCTGGAGGATGCCTTGGATATTTACGTTCCCAAAAACCATTATTTCCAGCTCAACCGCAACGATTTTGAAAATCTTCGGGACGACCGCAACGAGCTTTGGTTCTATACCTGCAACATGCCCGGCGGAAAATTCCTGAACCGCTTTCTGGACTCTCCGCTGCTCCATCCCCGCCTTCTGCATTGGGGCAATTACCGCTACAATCTGACGGGATACCTCCACTGGGGATTCAATCACGTCCGGGACGGACAGGACCCCTTCGAGGAGACTTCCGCCTCCCCCTGGTTGCCCGCAGGGGACACCCACATCGTTTATCCCTACAAGGATCAACCCCTTCGCTCCCTTCGCTTCCTGCAAATGAAGTGCGGTGCCGAGGAATATGAGATCCTCCATGCCCTTGCCGAAACCGAAAAAGCTGCCGCCGACGGCATTTGCCGCAGGGTTCTGCGCACCTTTGACGATTATATCACCGACGTGGCGGAATTTGACGCAATCAGCACCGAACTGGTAAAACGGTTCGACGACCAATGAAGAGATCCGAAAAAGTCACCCCGACGGATTTCCGTCGGGGTTTTGTTCTTCCGTTATTCCGAAATTTTCCGCATTTCGCCGGGGGAAAGACCGAAACGGTGCCGGAAGCGGCGCAGGAAGTTCGGATAATCGTCAAAGCCGCTTTCAAAGCAAATGCGGGAGGCGGGCAAGGAAGAATGCTCCACCAGTTTTTTCGCATAATCAAAGCGCAACCGATCCCGATACTGCTGAAAAGTTTCCCCCGTGCCTTCCCGAAAAAGCTGGGAAAAATACGTCGGCGTATAGCCCACCTGCTCGGCAACCTGCGTCAACGACGGCTTTTCCCGAAAATGGTTCAACAAATACAGCACCCCTCGGGTGACCGGATCCGAATAGCGGGAGGGAGGAACGGATTGGGACACCTTCCCCAGAATGGCGTTGAACAAATGGGAAACCAGCGTGCCGTCCGCAGGCAAGGGCGTCAGCGCCCCAAAAAGAGCGTCGTAAAAGGGAATCTCCGCCGTCTGGAATGCACTTCCCGCCCCGATCATGCGGGAAAGAAACGAAGGCTCGCAGAGTTCTTCCGAAAACATGGCGTTGTACACGGTGCAATTTCTGGCGTTGACGCTGTGGAAGTTGCAGGGCGTCATAAAAAAAAGCATTCCGGGACGAATGGGGTAACAAACGCCGTCAATGACGTAATCCCCCTCGCCCGAGAGAATGTATTCGATTTCGTAAAAAGCGTGCCAATGGGTAAGATGCTCCTCGTTTAATTGCTTTTTCGAAACGGAAATCCCATATTCATGAATCGCTTTGCTTCGCATGATCCGCTTCATAAAAAACGACTCCTTTTTCGTATTATAATTCTATTATAATACAAATCATAAGAAAAAGCAATACTTTCCCGCAAAAAAATATTGTAAAGAAGAAAACATTCGTGCTATAATAAAAGAAAAAGGAGTTTTTTGGCATGGGCAAGATTCATTTTATCGGGAATGCACATATTGATCCCGTGTGGCTTTGGCGCTGGCAAGACGGATATTCGGAAGTTCTGGCAAGCTGGCGAAGCGCACTGGACCGCATGAAGGAATTTGACGACTTTACCTTTACCGCAGCTTGTGCCGCTTATTATCACTGGGTCGAGCAGACCGATCCCGAAATGTTTCGGGAAATTCAGCAGCGCGTGGCAGAAGGCCGCTGGAACGTGGTGGGCGGATGGGCCATTCAGCCCGACTGCAACCTGCCCTGCGGAGAAGCCTTTGCCCGTCAGGCGCTGATCTCCCAGCGTTATTTCCAAAAGGTTTTCGGGAAGAGTGCACGGTGCGGGTATAACGTGGACTCCTTCGGGCACAACGCATCTCTGCCCAAGATTCTGCGCAACTGCGGAATGGACCGCTACGTCTTTATGCGGCCCGACCCCAACGAGAAGGATCTGCCCGACCTGTTCCAATGGACGAGCGACGATCAGAGTTCCGTCACCACGTATCGGATTCCGACTCACTATAACGTGACGGAGGACAAGCAGGAGCAGATCGACGGTCTGACCGAATCGGTAAAGAAGGACGGCGTTCCCCGCATGCTCTTCGTGGGCATCGGAAACCACGGCGGCGGACCTTCTTCCAACCTGATCCGTCATTTGAAGGCGCTTGATCTGCCGCAGAGCTTCTTCTCCACCGCAGACGGGTATTTCGACCAGGTTCAAGGGCTGGAGATTCCCGAAATCAAAGAGGAGCTTCAGCATCACGCAAGAGGCTGTTACAGCGTTATGAGCCGCGTGAAGGCTCAGAACCGAAAATGCGAAGGGAATCTTCTGGCGGCGGAGCGGTTCTGTCTGCTGGCCAACCGCTTGGTGGGAAGTGAATATCCCCAACAGGAGCTTCAGCGCGGCTGGAAAAATCTTCTGTTCAATCAGTTCCACGATATTCTGGCAGGCTGTGCCATTGAAAGCGTATTCACCGACGCAGACTATCTGTTCGGGGAAACCATGAGCATTACGGAGCGGGAGATCAACAAGGCCCTGCAGGGAATCTGCCGCAAGATCGACACGGGTGCCGCCTCCCATACGGCTTTCAAGGTTCGCCACGAAGGACGCTTGGTATGGCATCACGAAATCCTCGGCACCCCCATCGTGGTTTTCAACCCCCATCCCTTTGCCGTGGAGGACGCCGTTATTTTGCGCGTCAATGCCGCCCGTATGACCGACGAAACCGGCAAGGAGGTTCCCTTCCAATACGTCCGTGGGGAACAGACCAACGGGGAGGGAGATATGAACGTCATTTCCCTGAAGGTTCAGATCCCGCCTCTGGGCTATCGGGTCTACCGTGCCTTCGGCCGCGGAGAACAAACGGAGACGTTCCCCTCCGTGCAGGTTACGGAAACGTCCCTGGAAAATGATCTGATCCGTGTGGACTTCGACCGCACCACGGGTGAAATTGCCCGCATTACCGACAAAAAGAACGGAAAAATTCTGGCAGACGGGGGCTTTGGCACCGTACTGACCGACGAAACGAACTGCGACACCTGGGCCCACAATCAGTTCGATCTGGGCGAGGTCTGCGGAACCTTCGGCAATCCGAAATTCAAGATTCTGGAACAGGGCTGCGTACGGGGTGCGTTGCAGGTTCAGACAACCTTCGGGGATTCTGTCCTGACGCGGGAATACCGTTTGTACGCCCACGCAGACGAGGTAAAGGTGAAGGTCTGCGTGGATTACCACGAGCATCACAAAGCCTTGAAGTTCTGCTTCCCCGCAAAAGAAAAGGTCACCTGCGAGATTCCCTTCGGCACGATCACGCGGAATCTGAAAAACGGAGAAGATCCCTTCGGAAAATGGTTTGCCTCTGCGGGAATCGCCGTTGCCAACGACGGAAAATACGGCTACGATTCCACGGAAGACCAGATTCGCATGACCGTGCTTCGGGGTGCTATCTTTGCCGACCATTACGGGGTACGGGACGACCGTTGCCGCTTTACCGATCAGGGCGAAAGCCGCTTTACTTACACGGTGTTCCCCTTCCGCTCGGTGAGCGACGCCCAGCGGCGTGCGGAAATTCTGAATCTGCCCCTGCGTGCCGTCACCGACACCTTCCATTTCGGGCCTTTGCCCCAGATCAGCGAAAACTTCTCGAATCCCGAAGAAAACGTGATCATCACCGCACTGAAAAAGGCGGAGGATTCGGACGGAATCGTGCTTCGCTGCTATGAAGGGGAAGGAAAAGAGACCGACGCACAGGTTCAGGCCTTCGGTCAAAGCATCCCCGTGCATTTGAAGCCCCACGCCATCGAAACGGTGGACGGAGAGGGCAAAAAGCTGAACTTCATGGAATGGGAGGACGTGCTTTGAAGCATTATATCGGCGTCGACGTCGGCGGAACGAAAATTGCCCTGATCAAAGGGGACGAAGAAGGAAACATTCTTCAGAAGGTCCGCTTTGAAAACGATATGGACTGCAAAACCGCCCTAAATCGCATTGTGGAAGAAGCGAAAAAACTGGGGCCCGCAGAATCCATCGGCGTCAGCTGCGGAGGCCCTCTGGATTCCAAAAAGGGTCTGGTCCAATCCCCGCCGAATCTGCCGGGATGGGACGATATCCCCATTACGGAGATTTTGCAGCAAGCCACCGGAATTCCCGCATATCTTCAGAACGATGCAAACGCCTGCGCCCTGGCGGAATGGAAATTCGGTGCAGGAAAGGGAACGGAAAATATGATTTTCCTGACCTTCGGAACGGGTCTGGGTGCGGGACTGATTCTGAACGGCGCTCTTTACGAGGGGACCAACGGCAACGCAGGCGAAGCGGGACATATCCCTCTTGCGGAAAGGGGTCCCGTGGGATACGGAAAAGCAGGCTCCTTCGAGGGCTTTTGCTCGGGGGGCGGCATCCAACGGATGGCTCAGGCCTGTGCAGAAGAGGCCTTCCGCAACAACCGCACTCCCTCCTTCTGTGCATCCCCCGCACAAATTAACGGGATCACAGCAAAAAGCGTAGCGGAAAAGGCGGATGAGGGCAAGGAAGACGCGCTGGAAATTTATCGCCGTTGCGGAAGTATGCTGGGGCGGGGGTTGAGCATTCTGATCGACCTTTTCAATCCCGAAGCCATCGTACTCGGAAGTATTTACACCCGAGTCCCCCACTTGCTGATTCCTTCCATGGAAGAAGAACTGACCCGGCAATGCCTGCCCCAATCCCGTAAGGTATGCCGAATTTTGCCCGCCCTTTTGGGAGAATCCCTGGGAGACGTGGCCGCATTGACCGTTGCCATCAACGGAAACAGGAGGAAATTATGATTCACGAACTGATCTTGCGTTATCCCCAACTGAAGGTCTGCGAAGCGGACGTTGTGGGGGCAAAGAATGCGATGGTAAAAACCTATCGGCAGGGCGGAAAAATTCTGCTCTGCGGAAACGGGGGCAGCGCCGCGGACTGCGACCATATTGCGGGAGAATTGCTGAAGGGCTTCCGTTCTCTGCGTCCCGTAACCGATGAGACGATTCCCGAAGACCTGCGGGCGAAGCTTCAGGGCTCCCTTCCCGCCGTTTCTCTGCACAGCGCCAGCGCCGCCATGACCGCAAGCCTCAACGATCTGGACCCGAACATGGTCTACGCCCAGATGCTCCACGGGTTGGGAGAAAAAGGAGATCTTCTGATCGCCCTGTCCACCTCGGGAAATGCGCAGAACGTCTGCAACGCAGCCCGTCTGGCACGGGCGAAGGGACTTACGGTGATTGGACTGACGGGCGAAAAGGGCGGAAAGCTGAAGGAGCTTTCGGATCTTTGCATCTGCGTGCCCGAAACCGAAACCTATAAGGTGCAGGAGCTGCACCTGCCCGTCTATCATTATCTTTGTGCACAAACGGAACAAGAGCTTTTTTAAGAAGATACGATCGCATCCCCGGACCGATCAAACCATTCCAAAAAATCACCCCGACGATGATTCGTCGGGGTTTGCTTTTTCGTTATTCCGTAATTTTCCGCGTTTCGCCCTTCTTCATCAGGAAGGTTTCGATTTGATCGGTTATGGGATTGAGGATCTTCACGGTGCCCTCCTTGCGAGCAAAAAGCTCCACGGAGACCACCTTTCCGCCCTTGGCGACGGCGGAAACCTTCACGTTTCCGAAGGCCAGAAGCCCTTCGAAGGAGCAATCCTGCATCCACCCTTGGGGAACGGCGGGGAACAGACGAATCACTCCGTCGTAGCATTGCATCAACATTTCCTGCAAAGCCTCCGCCATCATCATGTTGGATTCCAGGGTGAAGGGGCGGTAGGTATGCTTGGTCAGTCCCGTTCTGCGATAGTCCCCGTTGAGATGGAACCCGTTGACCGAATAGAGACAGTCGGTCAGTTGGCGCAGGTGCAGAGCGGCACTTTCTCCATCCCCGAGGCGAGCCTCTAAGTCGGCAATCCACGCAAAGGAGAAGCCCACCCACCAGTCGGAGCCCAAATTCAAGATATGGTTCACGCTGTCCTGCAGGATCTTACGGTTTTTCGGGTCGGACAGATCCACCAGATTCAGGGGGAAAACCTGCATCATGTGGGACAGATGGCGGTGGGATTCCGCCAAGGGATATCCCTCGTAGAGCTGATACCCGGTTTCGTCCACGGGATATTCGGGCAGGCGACCGTAGATTTGACGGTATTCCGCAGAATCGGCGTATCGGATCAAAGTCTCATACAAAAAGCGCACCAGAGCCAAATCGTAGGTACTGATTTTGGGGAGCCAGGCGGAGATTTCGTTATCGTTGATTTCGGGAGAGGAAGACAGAGGCAAAACCAGTTTGCCGTCTTCCCGTTTCTCCAGCCAGCGGCGCACGACGGTCTCGCATTCCTTCAGTTGCGGCAAAAGGGTTTCCTGCAGGAAGGATTCGTCACCGGTATATTGATAATACTGATAAAAAACGTGCAACTCCCAGATCTGGTTGGTGATATTGGTGGCGTACATGGGCCAGCCCCCGAGAGAGGTGCCGTCGAAGGCAAAGACGGAGGGCAGGCAGGCACCGCCGGGAGCATCAAAGAAGGTGCGGGCAAAATCCCGTCCCGCGGTGCGGTTGCGCGCCGTGAAGAAATCGGTAAAGCATTCAAATTCTTCCAAGTGATCCGCCTTCAAGGGGGCGTAATAGGAGAATTGCAGATTCAAGTCCCCGTGATAATCGCCCTTCCAGGGAGGCAGATGTCCGTTGTCCGCCGTCCAGACGCCCTGCAAGGGCATGGGATAGAACCCTTTGCGGGAGCAGGAGCCGAGATAATAATGGGTCAAATACCAGTTCTTTTCCAGAACCTTATCGGGCAGGGTCACGGCGCTCTTCCGCCAGAAGCCTTCCCACCAGGTCAGATGGTGGGTCAACGCCGCGTCATATCCCGTTTCCAGTGCTTTTTGCAACGCGGCGGCGGCCTTCTCCAGCCATCCGTCTCCCTCTCGGGAGGATGCGATATAATAAACCGCCTCTACCCCTTCTGTCGTCACCTTTTCCGCGTACAACAGAGCAAATCCCCCGTCGGGAATGAACTGAACCCGTCCACGCACCGAACCAAAGAAGACCTCTTCTGCAGGGGCGTATTTCAATTTCCGCGCGCTGTTTGCGTTGAGGGAATACTTCCCCTCCGTGGGAGGCGCCGTAAAATCATGGGTAAACAATTCCACGCGGGGCGTTGATCCCGTAATTTTCAAATAGCCGAACCGATCTTTTGCAGACAAAAAGGCTCGGATTTGGGTCTCCCCTTCTGCGGTTTCGACCGAAATCTCCGCCTCCGCCCGCTGCAGAGAAAGGTGGCTGCGGACGTTCGTGGGAGCATCAAAAAACAACTGCAGATTCCCGGCAGGAAGCTTCGTAGGATAGGGATAGTTACAATAAAACACGTCAAACCGATCGAGAATTTCCTGCTGCTTTCCTTCCCGCACCAGACGGACCAAATCTTCGTAGGTATAATCTACATCCAAAACCTCCGGGGCAGGGCGACAATCCCACAAATCTCCCCGATCGAGAGAAAGCTTCAGCGGCGCGCCGTCACCGTAAATCAAGCAACCCGTAAGGCCGCTGCCCAAGGGGATCGCTTCGTCCCAAAGGGAAATGGGAGACGAAAAATCAAGATCGCAATAAGTGGGAACGGTATTTTTCTTCATATCTGTTCCTCCACGTGGTTTTTCTTTCATTATACACGATATTCGTCCCGTTGTCCAGTATTTTTTACGGATTTGCTATAATTTTTTTCATAAGAAAAAGGAGAGTCTTGTGACTCTCCTTTTTGAATTGCGTAAGATTATTCCACCAGACCGGAACGCTCAATACTTTGGATAAAGTACCGTTGTGCAAACAGGAAGACGATCAGCAAGGGGAAGATGATCAACAGACACGCCGTATCGTTGATAGCGGCGATCTGCGCTTCGTCGGTGATGGAAGAAGCAACGATCTTAGCCTTGATGGAAAGAATTTCCATGTTGCGCAAAAGCATACTGTTGTAGGTGGTATCCGTCCACTGCCAGGTGAAGGCAAAGAGGAAGACGGTGATCATCATGTTGGCCGCGTTGGGCAGCATGATGGAGAAGAAGGTGCGGAAGAATCCTGCGCCGTCGATGTAAGCGGAGTTTTCCAATTCCTTCGGGAGTCCGCGGAAGAACTGACGCATCAGATAGATGTACAAACCACTCTTCAAGCCGAGACCCGTTGCGGAAAGGATAACCACAGGCCACATTTCCCCAACCAGATTGATATCCGATCCGAGGAAGTGAGAGAAGCGGATGGAAAGGGGCAACTGAATGGTCTGTGCGGGGATCATCAGCGTCAACAGAACGATGACGAACAACAAGTCCTTACCCTTAAACTTAAAGCGGGCAAATCCGTAACCGGACACCGCCGCCACGAACAACTGGAAGATGGCAACCATCAGAGACATCCCGGCGGTTTTCCAGAATGCGGTCCAATAGTTCATGTTGAGCATGGCGCGCTCGATGAAGTAGGTAGATCCTTGTCGGGGAACGTACATAACCGTGTTATCCACGATATCTTCCGTACTGGAAAGAGCAACGACCAGTTTGACGAAGAAGGGGTAGAGGATCATGTAGGAAATACCGACGATGATCACGAAACGGAGCAGAATCCAGATCCCTTTTCCGAGACCGTTCAGATTCAGATTGCGGCGCTTCCAGGTAGCCCAGTTGAATTTCTCCCGCTGGACCTTATTCCCGGAACGCATTTCCGCCATGAAGCTCTTCTTGCGCTTTTTGCCAAGGAAGGGAATCTTACTCAAGAAAGACGTTTTTTCACTCATTTCAATCCCCTCCTTAATCCTGATAGACGATTAACTTCTTCACCAACAGGAAGACCACGCCGACGAAGAGCAGCAACAATAGCGTGTACATCCACGAGAAGGCCGATGCAACGGTATAGGTCGCGCTGTTTTCGTAATATTTCCCGATATAGGAAATGGTCTGGTTATCCACGCTGGTAAACAGGTCAATAACGGTGTAAAGCAGGTTTACGAGAATCAGGGGAGAGATCATGGGGAAGGAAATCTTCCAGAACACTTCCCAGCCCGTAGCACCTTCCACCTTTGCAGCTTCGTACATGTTGATGGAAATGGACTGAAGACCGGAAAGGAAGATCAGCATCTGCACCCCGGAAGAGGTAATCACGGTGTAAAGACCGCTGATGGCCGAAGAGATGATCTCCGCCAATCCCGAGTTTCCTAAGGTGGAAAGAAGCATCGCTTGAATTTCTTCGAAGTTGAAGGCACTGGTTTCGGTACCTACGTTCAGCTTTTCGCCGGAGGAATAGGTATCGGTCATGGTAGCCTGATTATCGAAGAAGGTAACGATACCGGTGGACATAACCACGGGGATGAAGAAGATTACGCGGGCGATGGCGCGGCCGTGGAAGTTCTGATTCAGAATGTTTGCCATAAAGAAGGCAAAGATCAGAATGATGAAAATCTGCGGCAAGAGCGCAATGGTGGAGGAATAGACGGTTTTCAGGAAGTCCTTTTCCACCGTCAAGGCGCGATCGTAGTTCTGCCAGCCAACGTAGGAAAGCTCTTCCCCGTATTTTCCTACGCTCTGTGCGAAGGAGAACTGGATGGACTGAATCAGCGCGGGAATGTAAATGGCAATCAAGCCGAGGATGATGGGAGAGACGAACACGTAGCCGAACAAGCTCTTTTTGCGCTCCAAGGACATGATAGGCTTTCTCGGCGCCTTGGTTTTCATCGGTGCAACGGTTACGTCTGCAACTGCTTTTACTTCAGCCATTGTTTAACCCTCCTGTCCTGCATCTTCGCCGATCTGCTGAATTTCGGGACGAGTTTCGTATGCAGCATCGGTCTTTTGGATTGCTTCATATTCTTCCAAGGTATAAACCTCGTAAGACAGAGCCTTGACGACCCGACGGTCGTTGAGTTCTACGTCGAAGGGATTGTAGTTCACCACAACCACCTTCTTGTCGCCGTAAACGGTAGCGAACACCCCGCCCTTGCTGGAGATGCGTTCTACGGCAGGGGTAATGATGATGTTGCCTTCCTTATCGGTGACGTACTTCCCGGTCTTGGGATCGATCTCGGGATCGTTCCAACCGATCAAACCTTCGTGATCCAGAACGAAGAACGCATCCAGTTCCTTATGTTCGGTAATGGGATCGTTCACCACGTCGTTCAGAACGGCAGCTGCCTCCTTATAAAGAGCAACGGCGCGATCGAAGGTGGACTTGTAGTTCAGCGAGAAGTAGTTATAATAGGGAGTGTAGTCAAAGATGGAATCTTCTGCACCCATCCAACGGAAGGAGGGCGCGGAACCAGTTTCCAGAGTAAGCAAGAGTGCCGTCTTATAGTCGCCGGTCTGGTTCACGGGTTCCATCGAATAGTTTACGTAACCGTGAAGAATCATCTGCGTGAAGGGAATTGCGGAATCCTGCGTCAGATATTCGGTAGAACCGGAAGGCAGACCGAAGATATGGGACGCATACTTCCAGGTGTAGAAGTTACCGGTCGAAACGGCAATTTCATATCCGTCGTTGGCGTAGGTTGCCAAGATCTTGGAGTGATCCAATTCCGCCAGGCCACGGGAAACCCCTTCATTGGTCTTATAGTTGGAGTGAAGACCCTGACCAAGGGACCCAAGGGCAATGCTCTTCTTATCGGTGGAGAAAACTTCTTCGAAGGAAGTCTTATAGCTTTCAGCAATTTCCACGGAAACTTTGGAGGAAAGAAGGGTCTTTTCTTCCAGATCCTCGCGCAGGGAGCCGATGGCATTCATGCGTTCCACGATGGTGGCCATAGAACGGTTCATGCGGCGGGCAGCATCCTGAGAGGCACTGAAGCCGTTCCCGGTAGAAGTGACGTAAAGCAATTCCACGGAGGGGAAGAAGCCGACGCCGTTGGTTTCACAGAAGCTTACCAGCGATTTCAGTTCGTCTTCCGAGCCCATGCAATCGACCAGAACGAGATCTTCCGCAAAGGTATTGTTTTCCCCGCCGTTTGCCCAGTAAGAGTACCGGGTAACCACGTTATTGACTTCGGCGGCTTTCAGATCAGACAGAATGGTCTGTGCCTGCGAATAGGAGGTCAGGGCCGTTTCGGTCTGCATGGGAATTCCGAAGAAGGTCTGGCTCAGGTCTACGCAACCGAGAAGATCCACGTAGAAGGGAAGGGCCGATTCCTTCAGAGTTTCCTTGGGGAAGAGATCCTTCTGCATAAAGTACTCACGCAGGAAGGCAGCGTATTCGGAATAAGTCAAGCCGCCTTCGGTGAAGAGGTACTGAATCTTGTAATTCCCCGTCACGTCATCCTTGGAGAGCAACAAACCGGAACCGGTTTGGCTATCGTCGGAGAGCATATTCCCCGAGAAGGAGGTGCTGTAGGTACGGTAGTCCCGTTCGGAGTAAACGATTTCATAGTTGATGGTGGCAACGGGAGAAGCGGTTCCGTTGACGGGACGAGCCACGACGCTCGCCTGTCCGGCCCCTTCTTCCAGAATGGCAACCACACCGCCTCCGTTCATACGGGCGGAGTTTTCGGGCAATGCACCACGGTCAAAAATCATGTAAGGAGCCAGAATTTGCTCCGAATAGTCCACGCTGTATTCCTTATCAAAGGAACCGTCGGGACCGTAAACGCGGCCTTTATAAACGTCCTTGGCAAGATTTCCGTCCACCTTGATCACAGCGCCGGAGCCGTCGGGAACGATCATGTAACCCTGGCTGATGCTGGTAACGGGATCAAGAACGCCGGAGGTACCGCCGAAGCCGCGGTATACGTTGATGGTGTTCAGTCTCTGCTTGGTAGGTCCGAGAATCATCGAAGAGTCGATATTGACGCACAAACCGTTTTCGTTCAGAGACAAGTCAACGGGAATGGTGTAAAGAACGGAACGTTCCGGACCTTGATAGTCGGCCTTTTCCATTTCCGCCTTTACTTCCTGTGCCGTAAAGCCGATCTGCTCCATCAGGACCTTAATATCCTTCTTCTGTCTGGAGGTGGTACCGGCGTAGGAAACGTAGAGGGTCATAACGTCGATGGTGGGGAAGGTCTCGCGGAAGCGTTCCCGGTCATCGATGGTAACGGCTCTGGGCTTGACGTAAGGATAGATATTCTTTTCGAAATTCTCTTTTTCCTCGTCGTCCAGCTCCTTGGGCGTCATGTAGGTGTAACAAGCCTTCAGGAGTTTGCCGTAATCGTCATATTGCTTCTGGGTAATTTCCTGATTGGCAAGAAGTTCGTCCAGAGACTTGATGATACGGTTGTTCCAAGTGTCCTCGGTAATAACCGGGGGGAACAGATCTTTATCGGGGTCGTTTCCGATGGTGTAAATCAAACGGATGGTATCGTCGTTCTTCACCACGTAGAAAGCTCCGGAGCCGTTATCCCAACAGTTATTGTAGAAGTTAAAGGAATACCGTTTCCCGGAAGCGTCGTAGGCTTCTACCGACAAAGGAGAACCAATGATCTTGGCCGCATTCGCGTTGGTTTTCTTATCGGGGTCACGGGAGGGGTTAGAGTGATACGCCTGGCGGGTTTCCTTATCCAACACGGCAATATCCGTAGTTTTGAAGTCAATGTACAGTTCGTATCTTTCATTGGCCAAAACCTTGGACATATCGGTCAGACCGGTCATAGCACCTTCGCCTTTGCTGACCAAGGTGTAACCGTCGGGCTGTTTGAAGTAGGGATTCTCCCCTTCTTCATCCTCAATCTGAGGAGCGTACAGAATCTGCGCGTCTTCCGCATACAGCATCTGATTGATAAATTCCTGACGGGCAGCGTCGGAAACTTCGTTGGATTCCGACGAGTCAAGACCGCAGGAAGACAGGATCATTGCCAGAAGCAAGACCCCCGTAATCAAAACGAGTAATTTCTTTGTCATCGATTTCATAGTCCTCAACCTCCTTACTCGTTCAGTCGGAATACAACTTCCGTCCAAATCTCCATGCCGAAGCTGGTGACCTGTTGGAGAAGGAAGAAGATCAGAATCGCAACGAATGCAATCACCGCCATACCGACGATGGTGAGAATCGTAGTTCCCAAGCCCTTCGCAACGGAATACTGGTGAACGATGATCATTGCAAGGAAAATATACAGGTAGCCCCAAACCATACCCAAGGAGCCGATGAAGGTGAAGATGCTGCCTTCCGCAGAGGAAAGGAAGTGGCTCAAGGGGATCTGGATCAGGTTACAGAGGGTCATGGGAAGGGTTGCAAAAGCGGTGGTCATCAGAACGTCGGAAAGCTTTCCGTCGCCGTCCATCAAGGAAGAGAAGCACCAGTTTGCAACGGCCCACATGATGTAGGGAAGCACGGAGGTAATCAGATAAACGGGAACGTTCAATTCCAGCTGTGCTCCCCGATCGGCAAACAGATAGCCGAGAGACTGGAAGCGGATCAGCGCAACCAGCGCGTAAACAACCAGCCACATCACGCCGGCGGAAACCGAACGGCGCTTGGGATCGTTCTTCAGATCGAAGAATCCGTCAAAGGGATGGAACAGAATGTAAAAGGCGTAGCCCATGCGCTTGAAGGTGGTCTTGGTTCCCTGCCATAATTTAGGAAGGAAAGCCCGAATCCACGCCCCAAAATCGCCCATCATGGTACCGAAGGAGAAGCCGGATTTCTTTTCAGTTTTTTCCATTATTCTGCATCTCCTTTCTTGGCACGGTTAATCATGGGACCTTGATCCACACGTTTTTTCATGGCTTTGGCAGCCTTTTTCTTCTTCTGTGCACGCACGATTTTCAATACGATCAGACCGACGATCAAAACGCCGATGACGCCGAAGATCAAACCGAAATACTTTTCCAACTCATTGCCGCGCAGTGCGGTGTAAGCCACGGAATAGTTATCCTTTTCGCTGGCACGGTCGAAGTAAAAAATTGCCTTCTCGTAGTGATCCAACGCATTCATACCGTTGGCGTCTCGCTGATCGTCAATCAGCGCCATCGCCAGGCGCATTTCTGCTTTGCCCAAACCGATGTTGGCAATAAACATGTTGGAGTTGTAGGAAAGGACTTCCTGCCACAAAGGAATGGAAGTTTCCCACAAGCCGTTGGCAGAAGCCTGCGCAGCCTCGTTAATAGCCTTTACGTAATCGGTGGCGCGGAATACGGTGATGGTCTTTGCGGTGGTGTCGGAAATATAAACGTAATCGCCCTGCGTTTCCAAAGCCGCAGGCATCTGGAAGGTACCTTGAGAGGTTCCCTTGCCACCGGCCAGATACAACAGGTTCCCGTCCGCATCGTAGGTAAAGAATCGTCCGGTCTGCTGATCGAGAATCGTATAGCGGCCGCTGTCGCTCTGTACGGAAATATCAATAATCTTGGGAGAGACTTCCTTGGAGGGGGCCCAAACCAAGTCGCCCATGGGATTTGCCAAGCCTTTACGGCGAAGCATATCGGTTCCGTCGGCAGAAAGCTTCTTGACGGGAGAATGGGAGGGGCTGATAGAAAGGGCACGCAACCCCTTGACCGCAGCGTCATCCAGAGCGGAAATGGTGGGATAAATAAAGCCGCGCTTGTCGATGGTCAAGCTGCTGTACTCGGTGGGAGTAAAGGTAACCATCTGAGCCAGCTGCTCTTCCGTGGCGAAGTTGCGCCACAGACGTTCCCACGCGCTGATCAAAACGTCGGGAGCACCGAAGAAGGCACGGAATTCTCCGTCACTGTTGATCTGCATAATTCCGCGGTTGATACCGGAACAAATAACCTGAAGGTCGCCGGTATTATCAACCACCAGACGGGTGGGCTTGAAGGAATAAAGATCACCGAGAACAGAAACCTTGATCTGCTGATAAACCTGGGAGACCTGCCCCTTCAGGTTGCAAACCACGATGCGCTGATTATCCGTATCGGAGATGTAGATCACGGGATCCTTTTTTCCGTCGCCGTCTTCATCCACGTCGCCGGTTACCACGAAGATTCCCATGGGGCCCTGCAACTCGAACTTGTTACCGCCGGTCATAACCACGGGTCCGGTGGGAGCCTCTGCATCGGCTTCGGGGCTTCCTGCGTCCAGGTCGGGAACCTCTTCCCCGTCCTCGGTTTCGGAAGAACCATCCTGAACCACGTAGATATCGGGAATATTGTCGCCGGAGAGACGACTGATGGTGGTCACGAGCTTATACTCGTCGTCCAGCACGTAAACGCAACGGTTCTTCGCGTCAAGGACGTAAAGATAGCCGTCGTGATAGTGAAGGTCAACGGGCTCAAAGGGTTGTTTTACCGTTCCGTTGGGAACGATGTCGGGATAAGAAATTACCCGATCGACGGTGAAGGCAAGGGGGGCCGAAGCGTCATTGCCGTTCACGTCGTAAAAATAAGAGTTCGAAACATTGTTAATGGGCAACGCAAATGCGGAAACCGCAAATCCCAGAGAAAGAGCGAGGACGAGCACCGTAACAATGAGAGCTTTTACAAAAGATTGTTTCATTCCAGATACTCTCCTTTCCTCAGTCTTTCATACCGGAGGTAGCCATGGTTTCAATAATGTTACTCTGGGTGATCAGGAAGGTCAGAACGGGAACGATCATCATGATAACGTTAATAGCCATGGAAACGCCGGCACGGGCAACGCCTTCTGCAGCGATCTGCCCCATTGCGTAGTTCAGAGTCTTCAACTCTTCGCGGTAGATGTAAATGGTAGCACCCTGGTTCCAATAGTCCTTAACCGAGAAGACGATCAAGGTCATCCAGGCGGGCTTCATGTTGGGCATCAGGATATTCCAGAAAATACGGAATTCCCCTGCGCCGTCGATGCGGGCCGCTTCCAGAACCGAGTCGGGGAACTGGTCCACGAAGCCGCGGATCAGATACAGAGAGAAGGAAGAGCCGAGGGCGGGGATCAGCAAGCACAGCCAGGTGTCGATCCACCCGAAGCTTGCCATGATCAGATAGTTTGCCAACGCTGCAGCGGGAGCCGCAAACATCAGGGTCATGGTGATGAGCTTGTTGATGGTCTTGCGCCCCTTGAAGTTGGTCTTGGAAAGGGGGTACGCCGCCATGGAAGCGGAGATAACGCGCAAGAAGGTAGCGCCGATGGTAATGAACAGGGTGTTAAACAGATAGCGGGTAAAGGGAACCGTGGAGTTGGACAGGATCGTAAACATGTCCCGATAGTTCGCCCCGGTGGGGTTCTTCACGATCAGGTTCGGGGGGAACAACCACAATTCGTGCAAGGGCTTGAAGGAGTTGGAGATGGCGTAGATCATGGGGAAAGCCATGAACACACCGGCAATCAGCAGGAAGAGCACCATTGCGATATCGCCGCCGACGGAACGGTTTACGCGACTCTTAATGAGCTTTTTCTTCTTGTAATAGATCCGGTTGCCTTCTTCGTCGTACTTGGGACGCTTGCGGAAGATCCCAACCGTTTCCTGCTTATTCTTCGGAAGTTTAATTTCTTCTGTATTCATTTCATTAAACCTCCTTATTTACCGATTCGGTCAAGCACGAACTGAACGACCTTGTTTGCCAGGATAGAGATCAGGAAGAGCAGGGCCGCAATGGCACAGGCGTAACCCATCTCGTAGCGGACGTTCCCGTAGTCGTGCAAGTGGTGCATGATGGTGTGTAGCTTGTATTCCTGGGTGGGGAAGCCGAAGACTGCGGTGATAATCCCGTCCACGCCGAAGGAGCCGGTGATGGCCAGAATTGCACCGAACATCAGCTGTCCGCGCATCTGGGGCAGAGTGATGTAGTACAGTTCCTGCCAGCGGTTCTTGATTCCGTCCACGGCGCCCGCCTCGTAGAGGGAGCGGTCGACGGTCTGAAGACCTGCGATAAAGGTCAGGAAGGTGGTACCCAGAGACTGCCACAGAATGATGATAATACAAACGGTGAACATATAATCGGTATCAACGGTCCAACGGATGGGTTCCGAAATGATATCGAATTCCTGGAGCCAGGCGTTGATGTAACCGTAGGAGTCGTTACTGAAGAGCAACGCCCAAACGGCGCTCATACCGCCGGACAGGGAGGGCGCGAAGAACAACAGGGTCATGAACGCACGGGGCTTGGGGGGAATTTCGTTGACCAGCCACGCGAAGGCGAAGCAGAGCAAGTACCCGACGGGGCCCGTGATACACGCGATAATCAAGGTGTTCTGAATCGCGGTAGAGAAAACGCTGTCGTTCAGGAAGAGCTTTGCGTAGTTGTCAAGGCCGACGAAGTCGGGCAATTCCAACATGTTGAAGTTGGTCAAGCTGATGAAGATAGAAACCAGAACCGGAAGAATCGTGAACAGGAAGAAGGTCACGAGGAAGGGCCCGAGGAAGACCACGAGGCTCAACCGCCGATTGCGGTTCGCACGCTTCAAGCTTGCGGATTTAACAGTATTTTTCATTTCCTATCCTCCCCCGCATCAATTCGCAGCATCGGACTGGGAAGCGCCGGAGTAAGAATCACTATAAGGAAGATTCAGCTGTTCTCTCTTATACTTGATTTCTTTGTTGATTTCCTGAACGTAGTTCAGAAGCGTTTCTCTGGCATCCGTGTAGTCGTCAAGCACTTCGTTGAATGCAAATGAATAGTAACGAGAGTAGTAGTAACCACCGACCTGTTCTTCGTAGCCAACGGTGTTTTCCCACTGATCCATGATAGACTTCAGTTCTTTGGTGGTCCAGGGCAGCCGCTGTGCGGCTTCCAGGTTTGCGGTGTTATAGCGGGCGGCAATACCGAGGGATGCTTCCAGTTCGATACCGTATTCGTACTGGGCATCCGCACCGGCCCACCAGGTCATCCAAGCCCAGCAAGCCTTGCCGTGTTCTTCCCCCTTATTCACGCCCTGGTTCAGGAGGGCGATGGAGGAAACGGAGGTGGTGGTCTTGTAGTTGATTACCTGATTGCCGTCTGCATCCAGCTTGGGCGTTCCGTCTTCGTTATAAACTTCCGTACCGGGAACGGTGGTAAAGGTCCAGCTTCCGCGGATTTCGGGAGCGGCAACACACAGGGTGTTGTAGAAGGACAGAGGCTGCATTCCGACAGGCATTTCGCCGAAACGGAAGCGGTTCTGGAAGTTAAAGGACTTGGGACAGTTATAGGTAATGTAATAGTCGGTAACGGCGATGAAGGACTGGATGGCGGTTTCGCTGTCCAGATTGATCTGGTAGCCGTTGTTCTTATACAGGGTTTCGTCGCGCTGATAGAGCAGGGTGAGGAAATCCGGGGGTGCAAAGTCCATGTACCGCTTCTTCAAAACGGCGATCATGTCGTAAACCTCGGTCCAGGTCTTGGGAATTTCCACACCCAGGTCAGCCATCACGTCTTCCCGGTAGAAAAGAAGGTCGAAGGACTGCTTTTCGGGAAGACCGTAGGTGTTCATCTGGGTACCCAGATCGCGGTTGTTGGGATCCTTGAACATTTCCAGGGTGATGGAGGTAAAGGCGGTATCGGAGAACCAGGTCTTTACTTCGTCAAACCCGGGAACCTTTTCATATCCCGCCTGCGCACCGTCCAGCGTAAAGCCTTCGAAGGTGTTCAAGGGAACGAGGGCGTTACGGGAGGCGTAGTTAATAATATCGGTAGAGCCGAGACCCATAACGATATCGGGGCCCTTGCCAGCAAAGACGGAGGGCAACAACGCACCGCCGGGAACCAGCTTGATATCCACGCCTATATTATATTGGTTGATAAAGGCGCGTTCAATCAGTCTCTGTTTGATCTCCGCACGTTCCTTACCGGTGGTAGCCCAGATGGAAACGGTAGTATCAAAGGTCTTGTCGGTGGTGGCACCGATGGCGTTGGAGTCGGTGGTGAAGGAAGCGGCGAACATGACGATGTTGTGCCACAGATCTTCGAAGAAGTTGGATTCCGCATCACCGGGAACGTAATCGGGTTCGGCAACCAGAATGTAGTCGATTTCCAGGGGCTGGTTGCGCATGGTGCTCAGCCAGGAACCCAGGTTGGTAATCTGGTTCTTGAAGTTATCAAAATAGGAAGGTATTTCGTCGGGATCGTCGGCCATATCGTACAGAACGGAAATAACGTTGTAAACGATAGCGGTCTGCTGACCTTCGCCTCCGAGGATTTCGATGAGGTTGTTGTAAATGCTCATCAGAATATCGCCCTGAGCCTTCAGGTCGGAAATCACGTCGGGAATTTCTTCGTCCAGCTTGTAATCACGGAATTCATCGGGGTCGGATCCGGTGATCTGCATGATCTTACGGTAGTCGTTGTTCAGCTTGCTGACGACCGTATCCACGGCGTTGATATAATCACTCAATTCGCCGGTGGTAGCGGTGATACGGACGATATTCTCCCCTTCGTTGAACTTGAACAGCAATTCCTTACCGTAGTCGTCTACGGGGGTGGACATAATCCAAGAACTGTCGTAGGGGAAGCGGATCCGGGTCGCCTCGGCAACGGGAGTTTCTCCGTTCACCGTAATCTGACGGCTGGAGAAGGTACCGGACACGAGGTTCTGACGTGCCCGAAGAACGATCTTGTAAAGACCGGTTTGAGGCACGTTGACCTTATATTCCACCCATTGACCGGAGGTGTTCCAGTTGTCGCCGCCCAGTACGTTGTACTTCAGACGGGCGGAAGACTGGGGCTGGGTAGCCGCAGAGGAACGGTCGTAACCGGAGTACACGGAGGTGGAGGACTTGGCGTAAGGATATTCCGCCTGGATCTTTGCCACCAGCTGGTCACCGGAAATGACGTACTTGCTGTTCTCTGCCAGATACTCCGTGTAGGAAGAGGATTCCTGAACCCCGTACAGATACAGGGAGGAGAGCGCCAGAGGCTCGCGGCTGGTGGAGAGACGGATGGTGCGGACACCCTTTTCCAAATAGAACTGGAGAGCTCCGTCGTAAGAACCGGTGGAATCCTTGAAGTAAGAATTGTCGATCCACTGATGCTTCTCCACGGAAGAGGGACGGATCTGGTTTCCGTTAATATCTTCCACGAAGTAACCATCCATAATGCCGTCGGCATCGGGTTCGGTTACCCGGTCGGGGAACACGAGGGAGTCCACGTATACGCGGTCCAAGGCCGCGGTACGGGCTTCGGTATAGGGAGATTCGCCGTCGATGGTGATGCTCCGTTCGATGGCAACGCCCTTCCCGGGGACCGTGTAATAAGAGCAGCCGAGACCGTACAGACCGGTCGCGTTGATTTCCACCTGGAACTCAACGTATCCGTCTTCGTTGTCGGTGGTCACAAGAACATTCTTGCGACCCTCATACTCACTCTTCAGCTCGACGTCGTCGCTGGCGGAAGAATACTTGGTTAGGTCGATCTGAATCACTTCTTCCGATGCGGCGGCACGGGCGTAGGCCTGCAGATATTCGCCGTAAGAACCTGCCTTGTAGATCGCGACGAAGGGCACGGAGGAATCAAGTTCCGTGATCGACTTCGCGAAGGAGGCGACGGTCAACATCTGGACTGCCATCACGACGACCAGAATCGCCGCGATAACTTTGCTTTTGCGCACTGCAAAACACCTTCCTTTGGTTTCGAAATATTGCCGTGGAAAAGGGCGAAAAACCGACGATTCCCTCGTCGGTCTCACATCTCTTCCGTTGTTCTTGGGGGCGCAACCCCAATTACTTGTATATTATAATATATTTCGCCCTCTTTGTCAAGACGTTTTTCATTTATTTCAAACCTCAACACAGATATATTTATGCACCCTTCACAACCTTTTTCCAGAAATACAACCGTACTTTGGTCAATTTTGCGCCCGTTTTTCACCTGTTGTCATGCATGCATTACAACTAAAACACAATATATAGAAATAATAAGAACTAAAACGGTTTATTTTAATCAATATATAGTAATCCCTTTTCTGTCGCAAAAACACGAACTGTGCATCTTGCACAAAAAATTCAGAGCAAAAAAAGATTCAAAAAAACGATACAAAGGTTTCACAGACAGTTGACAAACGGAAAAAAACCGACGGAATTTCTCCTTTTCGGCCGTAAAAAAGTGCTCGGCGCAGATCTGCGCCGAGCACGTGGTTTCAAGCAAAAAATACGGAAAATTTCCTCAACCGTTCGAAGCTTCGTCCCCTTGCGGGAGGTCGGAAGTCTCCGTTTCGGCAGCCGCTCCCGTATCGGAAGGAGTCCCTCCGTCGGTCACTCCCCCATCGGGAGCATCCGAAGCTGTTCCGGAAGTTTCGGAGGAAGCCGTATCGGGGGGCGTTCCACCGTCCGAAGACTCGTCCCCGGGCCGGTCGGTCACGGAAGGAGCGGAAGACCCCGAAGCAGGGGTACTTACGCCTCCGCTGTCGGGAGGAACATCCGAGGAAACGGGAGGAGTATCGGTCACCGTAACAGGGGGTATTCCCGTCTCCGTGGCGGGGACATCCGTCACCGTGGGAGGCACCTGCGTACCCGTGTCGGTCACGGTCCCAGAATCGGGCACGTCGTTGGGGTCCGAAGGAAGATCCGTCGAAGGCGCGTCCGTCGTGGGCTCGTTGGGCAATCCGTCCGTTGCAGGGGGATTTTCCACGTTCAAAGCCTCGTGACGCACCAATACCGCGTGGACGGCAACCCGTACGTTTTCATCTGACCCCTTGCAGGTAGACAGGGTGAGAATGCGATCCGAAGCGGTAAAGTTAAACTCCTTGAAAACGGGAAGCTGATTCTTTTCCTGCAGGGTACGCAGAAAATCCACGTATTCGGAATCACTGTCGAAAGACGTACTGATGTAATTGAAATCCACCGTCGTCTCGTACCAGGAAAAAATCTGCCAGACCGTCCGTTCCGTAGGCGTATTTACGTAGAGGAACTGATTATACCCATCCTGCTGCCAGCGGGTCTGCCGGTCAAGATACTTCAACCCACCGAAAATCAGATAGCTGCGGGCGTGCCCGTAAATAATCAGATTCCGATTGGCCCGAAGATCCGCAAGATTGTTGCGAAAATCCGCGTAAACCCAACCGTTGTCGCTGGGCGTCCCGTCGAAGGATCGGGTGAGATAATACTCGTTGTCCGAACTCTGCACCACGGGCAGATTGATGGGGAATCCCTTCACGTCCGCGGTGGAAGGCATATACATCCACGCCACCGTGTCGGGGTTTTCCGTCTTCAGCGAACCGAAGTTCACCGTACGCAGGAACGGAAGAGAATGAGGATTGATGCTCCAAGGAGAAATCTCCTGCCATTTGTTCACGTCGGGAGTCGCTCCCGGAATCAGAGATCCGTCCTCTCCCCCACCGCTTCCGTCGGGGAAAGCAATCTGGGAAAGATCGTCCTTCTGCGACGAGCCCGCCGCATCCAGCAGATTCTGTTCCAAAAGACCAAACATGCTGAAGGAAAACACGAAGGCACAAACCGCCAGCAAAAGAAGAGAAAGGGGCGAATACCGCACGTATCCACGCTTCTTTTTTTGCGGCTTTTCCGCAGGATTTTCCGCCTCCGGATCCGCTGCGGGCTCCTCAACGGGCTCCGCCTCGGAGGAATCCTCTGCAGGATTTTCTTCGACAACGGACTCTTCCGCAGAAGCTTCCGCCGCCGTTTCGGATTCTTCCGCTGCCTCTGCGGTTTCCGAATCGGAGACGGACACCTCTTCGGGCTCCGCCACGGGAATCTCCGCCGTCGGCACCTCCTCGGAGGGCTCGGACGCCTTCTGAATCTCCTCAGTCATAGAAACACCTCCCCTCAAAAACTCTCACGTTAAATTACAGCTGATTCAACTTTTCGGGTGCTTTGACGGCCAAGATCTTACGGCAGACGGCATCCACGGTAAAGCCGTATTTTTCCATCAATTCTGCGGGCGTGCCCGACTTACCGAAGGAATCCTCCACGCCGATCCGGATCACGGAAGGACCTTGGCGGGTGCAGGGAATTTCGCAGGCAACCTCGCAAATGGCGGAGCCGAAGCCGCCGTTGATATTATGATCTTCAAAGGTCACGATCAGACCGGTATCGGTCAAAGCGTCTTCCACAGCCTTGCGATCCACGGGCTTCACGGAGGGCATATCCACCACGCGGCAGGAAATGCCCAACTCCGCCAGCTTTTCGCGGATCTGCGCGGTCAATTCGTGGAAATGTCCGCAGAACATCAGGGTCACGTCGTTCCCCTCGGCAATGCGATAGGACTGACCCGCAGTATAAGTAATGCTCCCTTCGGGATAAACCACGGGAACGGCAAGGCGTCCGCCGCGGATATAAACGGGACCGTCGTGCTCCACAGCAAAGCGAAGAGCCGCCTTCATCTGGGTGGCGTCGGAGGGATTGATAACGATCATTCCGGGAATGGTACGCATCAGGCCCAGATCCTCCAGACACTGGTGGGTTGCCCCGTCCTCCCCTACGGTCAGACCGGAGTGAGTTCCCACGATCTTCACGTTCAGATGGGGATAGGCCACCGTATTGCGAATCTGCTCAAAAGCACGTCCGGCGGCAAACATGGAGAAGGAAGAAGCGAACACGATGTTTCCGCAGGTGGCAAGACCCGCGGCAACGCCGATCATATTTCCTTCCGCAATTCCGCAATCGATGAAGCGATCGGGATACTGCTTCTTAAAAGTGATGGTTTTGGTTGCCTTGGCGAGGTCTGCGTCAAGGACGTAAAAATTGGAATATTCCTTCGCGAGCTCTGCCAGGCCTTCGCCGTAGGCATCGCGGGTTGCTTTCAGATCAGCCATTCTGTTCCAACTCCTTCATTGCAAGTTCGTATTCCGCCTGCTTGGGGGCGGTACCGTGCCAGTCGCACTGATTTTCCATAAAGGAAACCCCTTTGCCCTTCACCGTATTGGCCACGATGCAGGTGGGCTTTCCCTTGGTTTCGCGGGCAACCTTCAAAGCACCGCGAATGGCGTCGTAATCGTGCCCGTCGATTTCGATGACGTTCAGACCGAAGGCGCGCATCTTATCGGGAACGGGATCGGACCCCATAACCTCCTTGGTGGCCCCGTCGATCTGCAGGCCGTTCAGGTCCACGAATACGCACAGATTGTCCAGTTTATAATGGGCGGCAAACATCATAGCCTCCCAGACCTGTCCTTCTTCGATCTCACCGTCACCCAAAACGGCGTAGACCCGATAATCCTCCTTGCGCAGCTTTGCGGAAAGAGCCATGCCGCAGGCGGCGGAAATCCCTTGCCCCAGAGAGCCGGTGGAAATATCCACGCCGGGGGTGGATTTCATACTGGGATGCCCTTCCAGATGGCTGTAAATCTTCCGCAGAGAAACCATATCTTCCTTGGGGAAGAAGCCCTTCAGCGCCAGGGCCGCGTACAACGCGGGAGCGGCGTGTCCCTTGGAAAGAACCAGTCTGTCCCGATCGGCCTTTTTGGGGTCGGTGGGATCAATCTTCATTTCTTCGTTATACAGCACCGCAAGAATATCGGTGCAGGACAAAGATCCTCCGGGGTGTCCGCTTTTTGCATGATACACGGAGGTCAGGATCAGCTTACGCATCTCCAGTGCCATGGATTCGGTGTTCATTCTCTCGTCTCCTTATCCCTTCCCCGCACGGACGGGGATTTATAATCTAACATACAGTATACCATAAATCGAAGCGAATTTCAAGAGGATTGCAAAATGTTCCGAAATTTTACCGAATTTGTCCTTTTTTCCGCCGCAACCTCTTGCAATCTCTTGGGAAATATGCTATACTGATAGCGTAAACACGACAAACGACGCGCACCGAAAGGATCCGTTATGAGAAGAAGACGAAACAACCCCATCGCCCGCCGCCTGATCATCACCCTGATCGCCTTTTTGGCGGTGCTGGCCATTCTGCTGACGGCCGCCGCATTCCAACCCTTGGAGGAATCGGAGGGAGAATCCACCGAAACGGACACGAATTCCGTCACGGAGGTCACCGATGCAACGACGGAAGAACCCGAGCCCGTAGCGGACGCAGCCGCCTTCAAAACCCTGGCGGAACAACTGCTTGCCGAAGGGGATTTCACGGCGAAGCATTTTGCGCTGTTCGACATCACCACGAACCAGACGGTGTTTGAAAAGAACGCAAACGACCGCATCACAGCAGCCTCCACCATCAAACTGCTCACCGCCCTGACCATGCTGGATCACGTTTCAGCCGAAGAGCAGTTCACCGTGGGAAGCGAGATCTCTCTGATCGGTGCGGGATCCTCCACGGCCAAACTGAAGAAGGGCTACGTCATGAATACGGAGCAGATTCTGGACGCTCTGCTGATCCCCTCGGGCAACGACGCGGCCTACGTTATCGCCGCTCACGTAGGGCGAAAGCTGGCAAAGGACCCGCAAATTGCCGACTCCGACGCGGTCAGCCTGTTTCTGGAAAAGATGAACGAAAAAGCAAAGGCGCTCGGAGCAATGGATTCCAACTTTACCTGCCCCGACGGATACCCGAACAAGACCCAATACACCACCGCCGCGGATATGCTGAAGATCAGCGTTGCCGCCGCACGGAATGAAACAATTCGCAAAACTACGGGAAAGACCTTCGTCTCCTATACCATGCCCGACGGAACGGAGCTGAAGTACACGAATACCAACCAGCTGATCGTCCCCTCCAACAAGAATTTTTACGAAGGACTGTTCGGCATGAAGACGGGGACCACCAACGCCGCGGGGCAATGTCTGATCGCCGGATGTGATATCTACGGACATCAGATCATCATCGCCCTCTTTCAGTCCACCGACCGCTGGGCGGACTGCCAGAAAATCATCGATCTGACCACCTCCGCCATCACCCAAAACCTGCCGAAATAAGGGAGGAACCCCCATGAAGAAACCAATTCAAAAAACCGTTTTTTCCGCCCTTTGTATCGCAATGGGGCTCCTTCTCCCCTTCCTGACCGCTCAGATACAAACCCTCGGAAACATGCTGTTACCAATGCATTTCCCGATTTTGCTCTGCGGACTTCTCTGCGGATGGCAATACGGTGCCGCCGCGGGAGCCGTCACCCCGCTGTTGCGAAGCGTGCTGTTCGGAATGCCCAAGCTGTACCCCTCCGCGTTGGGCATGGCGGCAGAGCTTCTGACCTACGGGCTGGTGGCAGGCCTGCTCTGCAAACTCCTGCCGAAAAAGAGGATTGCAAGTCTCTATCTCAGCCTCGCGGGAGCCATGGTGGCGGGACGCCTTGTCTGGGGTGCCGCACAAGCCCTCCTTCTGGGATTCAACGGAGAATCCTTCTCCCTCTCCCTCTTTTGGTCGGGAGCATTCCTCACCGCCTGGCCGGGGATTCTGTTGCAACTGATCCTTCTGCCGCCCACGGTGCTTGCAATTCAAAAAATGCAACAAAACAAAAAATAAGAACAAAGGTCCGTCGAACAACGACGGACCTCTTTTTATGCATTTTTTTTACCGTTTCAACCTTGCGTTGAGCTTGCGGCTGACGGCCTTCACCGAAAGGAACACCGCAAACCAGACGACAAAATACGCCACGACAAAAACTGCGGTAAAAATCAGCAACGCCGCAGAATCGAAGGGAATCCAATCGTTGATCAGATAGCACCCCACGTAAGCTGCGTATAAAACGGAAAAATGACAAAGAAGCGCTTTTGGAACACTGAAACTTTCGATCTGATTGAAAACCGACGCTCCTGCGTGCACGAATGCCAAAAGATAAATGGATACGATGGCAATCAAAACCTGCGGCCCGTTTAAAGAAAACCCTTCGTCCCCTTCCAAAAATGCATAGATTATTCCAAGAATAACCGGACCGAAACCGCCGAACACGAGTCCACGATGCAAAAACTCTTTGACGTATCGATTCATATCAGAGTCCCAACCTTTCTTTGACTGCCTTCAACTGTCTGCGGGAAACGTAGTCCACGTGACCGCTTTTGAAACGGATTTTCAGGGTTCCCGAGATGGAGGTATCAAACCGCTCCATCCGATTCACGTTTCCAAGGCAGGATTGATTGATTTTCACGAATTCTTTGGGCAGACGCTCTTCCAGAGCATAAAGCCGCTCCTTGACCCAATAACGCCCCGCATCCCCCACGGCGTAAACCCGATTGTCCATCACGGAAAAGCAACAGATCTCCGAAAGATCCAACTTTACGATCTCCCGATCCCGATAGCCGAACAAATCGGAGGCTTTTTCTTCCGCAAGAGCCTTGATTGCGTCTACGATCGGACGTTGCGTTTTGGCGTAAATCACGCATTTTTCCTCTCGGGAAGGATCGATTATCACTTCACACTTCACGGCTTTCCCTCCTTTTTTTTCATTGTATCACATCCGAAAAGCCTTTGCAAGTCTTTTTTCTCATTCGGTCAAAAATCCGCATCAAACGGAAAAATCCGCCCGAACGTTCGGGCGGATGAAAAACACAAAATCAGATTTTTTTCATAAAGCGGAGGGCGTTGTAATAATAAATATCCTCCAGAATTGCGGGATCCAAGCCCACGGGTGCCACGGGATATTTTCCCGCCACCACCTCCGGCTCGGTGCCTTCAAAAAAGACCTCCATCATGCGGACCTTCTGATCGTTGAAGGTGCGGATCCGCGAATCGGGTGCCCAGTTGACGGAGGTATCGGTACCCCAGAACATCCGCTTTTGATATTTTTCTATGAAGGCCTTGGTCTCTGCGGGAGTCAGGGACAGTTCCATAAAGACCTCCACCGCGGGAGTCAGATCCAGATAAAGGTTGGGACATTTTTCCATCAACGCGGAAACGCGGGGCAGATTATCGTAATAAAATCCCATATGGGACAGCGCCGCCCGCAGATTGGGGTGACGGTCAAAAACTCCTTCCAGCATCAAGAAGAATTCTTCCTGAGAGGGCACGTCGCCGTCCCCGTAATACCAGCCCTTTCCCCGCAGATGCTCCACACGAGGACCGTTGGGGTCCCAGTTGGCGCGGGGATCGTTGTTGTGGATCACCAGCGGGATATCCTGCTCCTCTGCGTAGGCAAAAAATTCGTCCATCCGCGGGCCTTCGTAGCCGATTCCCCAAAAGCGGTAGAGGGAAGGCTTGCCCTCCAGCATTTTGATGCCGTCAAAGCCCTGCTCCATAAACTGCTTAGCCTGCTCCACGAAATCCTTTCCGTGGTCCAGCCCTGCAAAGGCGTAGCTTCCGGGAATCCGCCGCTTCAGCTCCAGAGTCACCTCATTGGAATCGGGAACAAACCCGGAAGAATTGCGCAAGCAGGCCATAAAGCCAAGCCCGCAATATCCGCGCAATTCCTTCATCTCTTCCATGTAAGCCACCATCTGATCCATGGAAATATCCCCGTAGGTATGAATGTGCATATCCATCTTTTTCATCATTTTGACAATTCCTCCTTCCAATCCCAAACGCCGCAGGGAAGAAACGTTCTCCCGTCGGGCGCAATACAAAACTGTTCCAAAAAGAAATCCAATCCGCGGCAAAGAGCCTCCTCGGAGCCGTAATCCAGACGGCAGAAGGACGGGGTCACGGTCAGTTTTCTTCGGGTGGGATCTCCGCCCCGCCAGGGATGCAGGCAAATCCCGTCGTAGCCGAAGGAAAAGGAAATCCCCAATCGTTGAGAAGCCTTTTCCAGATAGGATTCCAGCAGTTGATTGTGCTGCCACAGAAAGCGGATCTGCGGTTTTACGATCAGAGCCTTCTCCTCCGCGATCAGCGCGTCCAGATCAAAATCTGCGGAAAAATCCATATTATTCCTCGATTCCGATGGCCTGCTTTGCCAGTCGGTCGGCCATCTCGTTGTACTTCACACCCGTGTGGGCGGCAATCTTTTCAAAGGAAACCTGCAATACGCCCCGATAGGCCTCCGTTGCCGCCACGTATTCCCGTGCCACGAAGGAATTGGCCCGCCATTCCCCCCGATACCAGGCGGCAATGCCCGTATAATCGTGACAAATGCGGACCGACCGATAGCCCATCTCCTCCGCCCGCCGCAGGGCAACGAGGGTGGCGCGCAATTCCCCCGCCACGTTCCGCGCCGTCACCGCCTCGGGATGGTCTCCCGCCCCATTTTCGGTCAATTCCTGCCCGTCGGGGGTAAGCAACACGCAGCCAAACCCGTAGCGGCCGGTTTTCACGTCAAAACTGCCGTCCACGAAGGCCACCAAGGTCTCGGGCGGGACGGAATAAGGCGCATCGTCCTGCTTCTTTTTTCGGGTCCGCTTGGGTTTTTTTTCTTCCGCTTCTTCCGGTGCCGTTTCGCCCTCCAGAAAGGCTTGGGCTTCTTCTTCCGTGGGGAAGGATTTGAACACCGCCCCCTCAAATCCGTGGATCAGAGGCTGACACTCCTCCCAGGTGCGGTACACGCCGGGGACGAGGCCCACCCGCACGGCGTAAAACTTCGGTTTTTTTGCGGCCATGAGAACTCCTTTATAAAAAAAGAGGCCTCGGAATCGAATTTTCCAAGACCTCCTTACGCATTTTTTCGCAGATAACAAGACAGCACAGCGGACGGGGCTGCCCCGCACCTCTGTGCCGTTATGCTCTGTTCGTCTTTCGCAGAATCAAACTGCTCTCTGGACCTTACCGGAACGCAGGCAGGCAGTGCAAGCGTAGACGTGTTTCACCTGACCGTTTACGATAGCCTTGACGCGTCTGACGTTGGGCTTCCAAGTGCGGTTGGAGCGTCTGTGAGAGTGAGAGACCTTGATGCCGAAAGCGACATCCTTACCGCAGAAATCACATTTTGCCATTCTTTCCACCTCCAAGCGTGTGTTTTGTTCGTTCAGCACGAACCATTATAGCAAAAAAATTCGCCGATTGCAAGAGCGTTTGCGGAAAGTTCATAAATTTGTCAGATACGGAGGGGAAAAGAGGGCTTGCAAAACCCCTTAAAATATGGTATTATAGTTAAGTATAATTTACATAAGACGAGGAAATCATTTTGACGAAGGAAAACATCACGGGAATTCCCTTCCCCGAAAGCCGACTCCGCCGTTTGGAGTTACAGGGATTCAAATCCTTCCCCGACAAGACGGTCATCGAATTCCGCGAAGGAATCACCGCCATCGTGGGGCCCAACGGAAGCGGAAAGAGCAACATCGCAGACGCCCTGCGCTGGGTTCTGGGAGAAACCTCCTCCAAAACCCTGCGCGGCGCAAAAATGGAAGACGTTATTTTTAACGGCACGAAGGAACGCAAGCCCATGGGCTATGCGGAGGTTTCCATTTGTCTGGACAACTCCGACCGCATGTTCGACATCGACTATGCGGAGATCGTGGTCACCCGCCGCTTCTACCGCTCGGGGGACAGCGAATACCTGCTCAACCGTGCTCCCGTCCGCCTGCGCGACATCCGCGAGCTGTTCCGCGACACGGGTCTGGGTCGGGACGGATATTCGGTCATCGGTCAGGGCATGATCACCGAGATTATCAAGGCGAAGCCCGCCGACCGCCGTTTCCTGTTTGAAGAGGCGGCAGGCATCGCCGGGCTGAAATTCAAAAAAGAAGAGGGCGCCCGCAAGCTGAATCAAGCGGAGGAAAACCTGGTTCGCGTAGGGGATATCATCACCGAATTGGCCGACCGTATTCCTTCTTTGGAGGATAAATCCCGCAAGGCCCGTAAATTTTTGGATTACAGTGCGGAAAAGAAGGATCTGGAGCTTTTCGTCTGGCAGAAGCAGGCGGAAAAATACGCGGAAGAGCTGGGCAAGGCCCGAGAAGTCAAAAAAACCTTTGACGATCAGCTGGAAGCATCTGCCGCATACTTTGCCAAGGCAGAACAGATCGAAGAAGAACAGAATCAGAAGATCCGCGATCTTTCCGTGGCCATGGACGAGCAACACCGTCTGAAGGCGGAAACCGAAGGACAGATCGCCACGGCGGAAGGGGAAATTCTCGTTCTGCAAAACGACCTTTCTCACCTGGAAGAGGAACGGCTCCGTCTGCAAAAGGAAGACGAGCAGAGCGACGCCGCTCGCGCCGTATTGGAAGAAGAAAAGAACCGTCTTTTGCAGGCAATCGCGCAAGGAGAAGAACGGATTCAAAACCTGACCGCATCGGCACAAGGCGTGGTGGGACGGCGGGATGAATCCAAGGAAACGGAAGCCCTGTTTGGCTCCGAAGCGGACAAGGCCGCCGCAGAATCCGCATCCTTGGCAGGGGAACTGACCGCCCTGCGCATCCAAAAGGCGTCGGAAGAACAGTCTTTGACCGACATTGACGCCAAGCTGGAAGATATCGCTTTGGACAATGCGGACGGGGAAGAAAAACTGACCTCTCTGAAAAAGGCACAAAAAGAAACCAAGAACGAAATCGACAAATTTACGTCCATCATCAACGATAACAACAATCGTCTGGAGGGATATCGTCTCCGCTTTGAGAACCGCAAGGCACAAGCGGAAAAACGGGACGCCGCCCTGCAGCAGAAACGCATCGAGCTTTCCAAAAAACAGAGCCGTCTGCAACTTCTGTCCGATATGGAAAAGCATTTCGAAGGCTTTAACCACGCGGTGCGCACGGTCATGCAGGAATCCCAGCGGGGCACCCTGAAGGGAGAAATGGCCACGGTGGCCTCGGTCATCAACGTGGACCCGAAATACGCCGCCGCCATCGAAATCGCCCTGGGCGCCGCCATTCAGAATATTATTACGGAAAACGAGGCCTCGGCGAAATCCGCCATGATGCTTCTGAAAAACAAGAACGCAGGCCGCGCCACCTTCCTCCCCAGAGATTCGGTCAAGCCCAACCGCCTTGCCGTTAAGGGGCTGGAATCGGAAGAAGGATACGTGGGGCTGGGATGCGACCTTGTGGAAGCGGACAAAAAGTACGAATCGGTCATGACCTTCCTTTTGGGGCGCACCGTCATCGCAGAAGATATTGACGACGCATTGGCCATCTCCCGCCGCCACGACCGCACCTTCCGCATCGTCACGCTGGACGGCCAGGTGGTCAACGCGGGAGGCTCCCTGACGGGAGGTAGCTTGTCCAAGAATACGGGCATCCTGACCCGCCGCAACGAAATCGACGAGCTGACCGCCTCCATTCAAAAGGAAGAAGCGGCCCTCAACGAGGAACAGACCGCCCTTAACGGACTGAAATCCGAGGTTGCCACGGCGGAAAAGGCCATCGGGGAAATCAACGCCCAATCGGAGGCCGCCCGTCAAAACCGCATCCGCGTGCAGGCGGAATACGACAATTACGCAAGCTATATTGCCAACGTAACCCGCTCTCAGGAGGAACGGGCACTGCAGACCGAAGGGCTGAAAAAGCGCAAGGAAGAACTGCTTTTGCAAATCAAAGAAGCGGATAAAAAAGCAGAGGAGATTACCGCTGCCATCGCCGCACGGGAAACCTCCGCAAAGGCCGCGGAAGAAAAGCTTGCGGCCTTGAAGGCCGAGCAGGACGCCATTGCGGAAGAGCTTCATAATCTTCAGTTGGAGATCCTTGCGGAGCAGAAAACCGCGGAACAGAACCGTGCTTCCGTGCTGTCTCTGGAAGAACGCATTGCCGATTGCGGACGCAGCAGCGAGGAAACCCGCCGACTGCAGGAGGAAAACCGCGAAAAGGCACGGCAGACCGAAGAGGCCGTGACGCTGGCAAGCGAAAAGAAGGCAGCACTGATGTCCAAGGGAACGGAACTGGAAAATACCATCCGCTCTCTGGGCGAAGAACGGGCCAAGGTGGAAGCGGAACAGAACCGCATGCGTGCCGAGCAAAAAGAGATCTACGATACCCGCGAACGGCTGACCCGGGAATCGGAACGCACCCAGGCGAAGATCGAGCAGATCACCGAAGCGAACAACGCCCTGCTCTCCCGTTTCTGGGACGAATACGAACTGACCCTTTCGGAGGTGGAGGCCATGAACCTCTCCTTCGACCTGCCCACCGCCCGCAAGCGGGCCGCCGAGCTGAAGGAAATGATCCGAGGCCTCGGCCACGTGGACGTTTCGTCGATCGAAGAATACGCCGCCGTCAAGGAACGGCACGATACTCTGGCAGCCCAGTTTGACGACATCAGCAAGGCCAAAGCCGAGCTGGAAGCCATGATCGCGGAGCTGGAAGGGGAAATGGCCAAGATCTTCGAAGAACAGTTGCACACCATCAACGAAGCCTTTGCGGAAACCTTCAAGGAAATGTTCCAGGGAGGCGAAGCGAAGCTCCGTCTGGAAGAGCCCGACAACATTCTGGAATCGGGAGTGGAAATTTACGCGGCGCCTCCGGGCAAGATCATCAAAAACCTCGTTTCCCTCTCGGGGGGCGAGCAGGCACTTACCGCCATCGCATTGTATTTTGCGATTTTAAAAATCAAACCTTCGCCCTTCTGTCTGTTGGACGAAATCGAAGCGGCCCTCGACGACGTGAACGTGGCCCGTTACGCGGCCTACCTCCACCGTCTTGCTCACAATACCCAGTTCGTCACCATCACCCACCGTCGCGGAACCATGGAAGAGGCGGATAAGCTCTACGGGGTCACCATGATCAACAAGGGCATTTCCCGCGTCATCGCCGTGGACGTGGACGAGGTGAGCCGCATGAATCTGGATAAACAGTAAAGGATAAATCGTATGGGATTTTTTGAAAAAATCAAGCAGGGTCTGAAACGCACGAAGGACTCCATCGGGGAAGGGCTGAATAACATTTTCGCCACCTTCCGCAGTGTGGACGAGGACCTGCTGGAGGAACTGGAAGAACTGCTGATTCTGGCCGACGTGGGCTTTGAGACCACGGAAAAGATCATCTCCGCCCTGCGGGATCGGGCCAAGAAGGAAAATATTGATTCGGCGGATCGCCTGCGGGAAACGCTGAACGAAATCCTCGTGGAATTCATGGACGGAGACCATTCCTTCCATCTGTCCACCAAGCCCTCGGTCATTCTGGTCGTAGGGGTCAACGGCGTGGGCAAAACCACCACCATCGGCAAATACGCCAACAAACTCAAGCAGGAAGGCAGATCCGTGCTCATCGCCGCCGCAGACACCTTCCGCGCCGCCGCCATTGAACAGCTGGAGGTCTGGGCAAACCGTGCCGACGCCCAAATCGTGCGTCACGCAGAAGGCTCCGACCCTGCCGCAGTGGTCTACGACGGCATCAAGGCCGCCGAAAGCCGCGGCGTCGACGTGCTGATCTGCGACACGGCGGGGCGACTTCATAATAAGAAGAACCTGATGGAAGAGCTGAGCAAGATCATGCGTATCATCAATCGGGAATTGCCCGACGCGGATAAGGAAGTTCTGCTGGTTCTCGACGCCACCACGGGCACGAACGCCGTGGAACAGGCGAAATATTTCAACGAAGTGGTCCCCCTGACGGGCATCGTACTGACCAAGCTGGACGGCACGGCCAAGGGTGGCGTGACCCTGGCGGTCAAGGACGTGACGGGGGTTCCCATCAAACTGGTCTGCGTGGGAGAACAGATCGACGATCTGCAATATTTCGACCCCGCGGACTTTGCAAAAGCCCTCACGGAAAGCATCAATTAAGGAGAACGGACTATGCTGACGAGCAAACAACGGGCCTATTTACGGGGCCTTGCCAATTCCATGAACGATCTGTTTCAGGTGGGAAAAGGCGGAATTACGGAAAATCTGATCACCCAGACCGACGAGGCGTTGGAAGCGCGGGAACTGATCAAACTGCGCTGTCTGGAAACGGCGGGAATCACCTCACGGGAAGCGGCGGATATTCTGGCAGAAAAATGCCGTGCCAACTCGGTGCAGGTCATCGGCAGTAAGTTCATCCTCTACCGCCCCGCCTCCGACCCGAAAAAACGCAAGATCGAGCTCCCGACGGAGAAAAAGAAAAAATGACGCGCCTGGGCATATTCGGGGGCACCTTTGCCCCCTTCCACAAGGGGCACCGCAAGGCACTGGAGGCCTTTTTTGAACACGCCTGCCTTCATCGCTGTCTGGTCATTCCCGCGGGAATCCCGCCCCATAAAAAGAAATCGGCGGATTTTACCGACGCTCAGCGGCTGGAAATGACCCGCCTCGCCTGCGAGGACCTTCCTTGGGCGGAGGTTTCGGATTGGGAGATTCGGCAGGACGGAGCCAGTTATACCTGCAAAACCCTGCAATATCTTTCCGAACGGTTTCCCGACACCCGCCTCGTGCTTTACGTGGGGTCGGATATGTTTCTCACCCTGCAGAATTGGTACCGCCCCGAGGAAATCTTCCGCCTGGCGGAAATTGCCGCCTTTTCCCGCACGGGGGAGGATTTCGACCAACTGACCGCCCACGGAAAAGAACTGAAAAAAGCTTTTCCCCATCTGGATTACACTCTCTACCCCGTTCCGCCCTTCCCCGTCTCCTCCACGGAAATTCGGGAAAAATCGGTAAACGGAGAGGACATTTCCCATCTCGTGCCTCCGAAGGTGGCCGCGTTGATGCGCGAAATACAAACCGCACGCTTTACGGCCCTTTTGACCGAACGTCTTTCCGAGCATCGTCTCAAGCATTCCTTGGGCGTAGCGAAGGAAGCGGAAGCCTTAGCCAAAATCCACGGTGCTCCCGTGGAAAAAGCCCGCATCGCAGGGCTTCTTCACGATATGACCAAGGAAGTCCCCCGGGAAGAGCACTTCCGTCTGTTTGAGAAATACAACCTTCCTTTGGACGAAAATCTGCGGAACAACAAAAATCTGTGGCACGCCGTCTCCGCCTCCGCAGACGTGACCGAAACCTTCGGCATCACCGACCCGGAAATTATTTCCGCCATCCGCTATCACACCACGGGCAAGGCAGACATGACGTTGCCGGAAGCGATTCTTTATATGGCAGACCTGACCGATGAAACGCGGGATTACGACGACGTGGATTTCTATCGGATGCTGGCGCGGGATCATTTGGAAAAGGCCGCGTTGGTGGCCATGCGCTGGTGTCGGGACGACGTGGCGCGCCGAGGATTTGCCGTACACGAGGATATGCTGAAGGGCATCGCCTGGCTGGAAGAAAAATATCCCGACGTCACCGAAGAAACCGAAAAAACAAGATTGAATTACCCTATGAAAGGACGATAATATGGAAAACGCTCTGAAAGCAATCGTCAAAGCATTGGACGATAAAAAAGCCGTGGATCTCTGCGTGCTGAAGATCGACGAAATCACCTCTCTGGCCGATCATTTCGTTATCTGCAGCGGCACCTCCACCACCCACGTAAAAACCCTGGCGGACGAATGTGAAGCAGCCACCGACAAGATCGGATACCGGATCCGCAGTCGGGAGGGCCTGGACTCGGGAAGCTGGATTCTGTTGGATTACGGCGACCTGATCGTGCACGTTTATAACAAAGACACCCGTAACTACTACAGTCTGGAAAAACTGTGGAAAGACGGAACCGAAGTTGATATCAGCAATCTTTTGGAGGATTGAGCTATGGAATACAATTTTTCCGAAATCGAAGCCAAATGGCAAAAGAAATGGGAGGAAACCAAATCCTTCCACGCCGAGGATCTCTCGGACAAGAAGAAATTCTACGCGTTGGTAGAATTCCCCTACCCCAGCGGCGCAGGCATGCACGTAGGCCACATCAAAGCCTACTCCGGTCTGGAGGTCATCTCCCGCAAACGGCGCATGGACGGCTACAACGTCATGTTCCCCATCGGGTTTGACGCCTTCGGTCTGCCCACGGAAAACTACGCCATCAAGACGGGCACCCATCCCCGCACCGTCACCGACACCAACATCAGGAACTTTACCGCCCAGCTGAAGCGGGTGGGCTTCTCCTTCGATTGGGATCGGGTGGTGGACACCACGGAAGAGGACTACTACAAGTGGACCCAGTGGATCTTCCTGAAAATGTTTGAAAACGGTCTTGCCTTCCGGGACAAGACCCTGGTCAACTACTGCCCCAGCTGTAAGGTGGTTCTCTCCAACGAGGACTCCCAGGGCGGCAAGTGCGACATCTGCCACAGCGACGTGATCCAGAAGTCCAAGGACGTGTGGTATCTTCGCATCACCGAATACGCGGACAAGCTTCTGCAGGGTCTGGAGATGGTGGACTACCTTCCCAACGTGAAGATGCAGCAGGTCAACTGGATCGGCAAATCCACGGGTGCTTTCGTCAACTTCTCTCTGAAGGACACGGAGGAAACTCTGCGGATTTACACCACCCGTCCCGACACCCTCTTCGGGGTCACCTTTATGGTTATGGCTCCCGAGCATCCTCTTCTGGACAAATATCGGGACCGCATCGCCAACGCGGACGCGTTGGATGCATACCGCACGGAATGTGCCAAGAAGACCGAATTTGAGCGCACCCAACTGGTCAAGGACAAGACGGGGGTCTGCATCGAAGGCCTTTCCGCCATCAATCCCGTCAACGGCAAGGAAATCCCCATCTACGTGGCGGACTACGTCATGATGGGCTACGGCACGGGGGCCATTATGGCCGTTCCCGCCCACGATGAGAGGGACTACGCCTTTGCGAAGAAATTCGGCATCGACATCATCGAAGTCATCAAGGGCGGCAACATGGACGAGGCCGCTTATACCGGAGACGGAGAAATGGTCAACTCCGACTTCCTCAACGGCATGACCAACAAGAAGGATTCCATCGAAAAGATGGTGGCCTGGCTGGGCGAAAAGGGCATCGGCGAAAAGGGCGTACAGTACAAAATGAAAGACTGGGCCTTCAACCGTCAGCGTTACTGGGGCGAGCCCATTCCCATCGTCCACTGCCCCCACTGCGGCATGGTGGGCGTTCCCTACGAAGAACTGCCCCTGCGCCTGCCCAAGGTGGAAAACTTTGAGCCCGGCTCCGACGGAGAAAGCCCCCTGGCCAAGATTCCCGAATACGTCAACTGCAAGTGCCCCAAGTGCGGCGCCGACGCAAAGCGGGAAACCGACACCATGCCTCAATGGGCAGGTTCCTCCTGGTACTTCCTGCGTTACATCGATCCCAACAACGATCAGGCATTGGCCGATCCCGAAAAGCTGAAATACTGGCTCCCCGTAGACTGGTATAACGGCGGTATGGAACACGTGACCCGTCACATGATCTATTCCCGCTTCTGGCATCATTTCCTCTACGATCAGGGCGTGGTTCCCACGGAAGAGCCCTACGCAAAGCGTACCGCTCAGGGTCTGATCCTCGGCCCCGACGGGGACAAGATGAGCAAATCCAAGGGCAACGTAGTGGACCCCAACGACGTGGTCAACGTGTACGGTGCCGACGTGTTGCGCCTCTACGTTCTGTTCATGGGCGACTATGAAAAGGCCGCTCCCTGGTCGGAAAGCAGCGTCCGCGGATGCAAGCGCTACGTAGACCGGGTATGGAATCTGATGGAAACCGTCACCGATTCCGAGGAATACTCTCCCGAGCTGGAATCGGCCTTCCACAAGACCGTCCGCAAGGTAACCTCCGATATTGAAAACATGAAATTCAATACCGCCATCGCCGCCCTCATGGCGCTGATGAACGACATTTCCGCCAAGGGAAGCATTACCCGCGGCGAGCTGAAGACCTATCTGACCCTGCTCAACCCCTTTGCTCCCCATATCACCGAAGAAATGTGGGAAATGGCGGGCTTTGAAGGCATGATGGTCACCACGTCCTGGCCCACCTACGACGAGGCCAAGACCGTGGATAAGGAGATCGAGATCCCCGTTCAGATCAACGGCAAGCTCCGCTCCGTTCTGAAAATTGCCGCCGACGCGGACAAGGACACCATCCTCACCGCCGCCAAGGCCGACGCAAAGATTCTCCCCTACACCGAGGGCAAGAATATCGTCAAGGAGATCTTCGTCCCCGGCAAGATGGTCAACCTGATCGTAAAATAAAATCCCGAAATCATCTTACAGAAAGGAGGAAAACCCATGACCCTTTCCGGCATCATCGACAAGGTCATTTACAAAAACAACGACAACGGCTACACCGTGGCCGCGTTGGAGACCCCCGACGGGGAAGTGACCATCGTAGGGCTTCTGCCCCTGGTGGCGGAGGGGGAGCAGATCGAGGTGGAGGGCGAGTACAAGCTCAATCCGAAGCACGGTCAGCAATTTGAGGTTTCCTCCTTTTTAAGCCGTCTCCCCGTGGAGGAAACGGCCATTCTGCGGTATCTGTCCTCGGGCATCGTGAAGGGCGTTCGCACCAAAACCGCAAAGCTTCTGGTGGACGCCTTCGGTCCCAACACCCTGGACGTCATCGAAAACGATCCGGAGCAGCTGGTGCAGATCCGCGGCATCTCCCCCGAACGGGCGGAGAAAATTTCCCAGAGCATGAAGGAAACGGTGGGCGTCAAGACCATTCTTCTGTATTTTCAGCAATTCGGCATGACCCCTTCCGTGGCCTTTAAGATCTACAAGCAGTTCGGTCTTCGGGCCTACGACGTGGTGCGGGCAAACCCCTACCGCATCTGCGATATTCAAGGGGTTTCCTTTGAAAAGGCAGACCGCATCGCGGAACAGATGGGCTACGACCGATCCTCCCCCTCCCGCATCGACGCGGGCATCGTGTACATTCTCAATCAGAATCTCTTCAACAACGGACATACCTTTATTCCCAAACAGAAGCTGATTCCCCTTGCGGCGGAATTTCTGGACGCGGATCGGGATACGGTGGAAGGGCGCATTGACGATCTGTGCGGCTGGAACGGAGAGTTGTACTATCTCCCCGAAATCGGCAACACGGACGGGGTGTATCTGCGGTGGGTCTACGAAAGCGAAAAGAACATTACCAACCGGGTTCTTCTGGCCTCCCGTCTGGGAAGCGAATATCCGGGGAATTTCAAGAAAGATATTGCCCGCATCGAAAAGGATCTGGGCATTGAATTCGACGAAAAACAGGCCCGCGCCGTCAAAGAATCCTGCTGTCATCAGATGATGATCCTCACGGGCGGTCCCGGTACGGGAAAGACCACCACCCTTAACGGCATTATCCGAATTCTGGAATCCAACGGAGAAAAGGTGGGCCTTGCCACCCCCACGGGACGGGCGGCAAAACGCATCACCGAGCTGACGGGGCGGGAAGCCAAGACCATCCACCGCCTTTTGGAATACACCCAAACGGGGGCGGAGCGGTGCTTCCAACGCAATCACGGCAACCCGCTGGATTTCGACGCGGTCATCATCGACGAATGCTCCATGGTGGATCTGTGGCTCTTCGACCATCTGTTGGACGCCCTTCCCCTTTCCTCCCGCCTGATTTTGGTGGGAGACGTGAACCAGCTGCCTCCCGTAGGCCCGGGAAGCGTGCTGAAGGACATTCTCTTCAGTGATTGGGTACCCTACGTGGAGTTGACGGAGATCTTCCGTCAGGCACGGGAAAGCCTCATCGTCACCAACGCCCACGCGGTTTTGCACGGAGAGATGCCCGTACTGAACGAAACGAAAAACGATTTCTTTTTCCTACAGGCAAACCATCCCCAGGCCGCCGTGAATTTAGCGGTGGAGCTGGCCGCCCAACGGCTCCCTGCCGCCTACGGATTTTCCCCCGACACGGACATTCAGGTTCTGTCCCCCACCCGGAAAGGAACCTGCGGAACCATTCTGCTGAATCGGGAACTGAGGGAACGGATCAACCCTGCGGGATACAACAAAAAGGAGCTGACCTTCCGGGACACGGTCTTCCGGGAAGGGGACAAGGTCATGCAGATCCGCAACAACTACGATCTGATCACCGAACGGGACGACGGCGTGTTGGACGCGGGGATCTACAACGGGGACCTCGGTATCGTGGAAACGGTCATTCCCGCCCAGGAAAGCATCGTGGTCCGATTTGACGACAAACGGGTCACCTACACCAACGAGACTTTGGAAGAGCTGGAGCCCGCCTACGCCATCACCGTCCATAAAAGCCAGGGCAGTGAATTCAAGGCGGTGATTCTGACGGTCTCCGAAGGGGCGGATCTGCTCTTTACCCGAAACCTGCTTTACACCGCCATGACCCGCGCCAAGCAGTTGCTGATTTTGGTGGGATCCCCCGCCCGCCTCAGCTACATGATCCAAAACGTTTCCACCGACAAGCGGTACAGCGGGCTGAAATTTATGCTGAAAGCGTTGAACTGATATGGAACTGACGAATCCTTCTTTCATCAAAGACCTTCTGGAGCGGCACGATTTCCGCTTTTCCAAGACCTTTGGGCAGAATTTTCTTATCACCAAGCAGATTCCCGAAAAAATCGCCGCTTCGGCAGATTTGGATGAAAAGACCACGGTTTTGGAGATCGGTCCCGGCATCGGATGCCTGACCCGCTGTCTGGCGGAACGGGCAAAAAAGGTGATCTCCGTGGAGATCGACGATCGGCTTCTTCCGCTTTTGCGGGAAACCTTGGGGGGTCTGGACAACGTGCAGATCGTACACAACGATATTCTGAAAACCGACCTGCACGCCCTTTTGGGCGGGGAAGAAAAGCTGGCGGTCTGCGCCAATCTTCCCTATAACATCACCACCCCCATTCTGGTCTATCTTCTGGAAGGCGGGCTGAAATTTGAATCGATCACCGTCATGGTGCAAAAGGAAGTGGCCCAGCGGTTTTGCGCGGAAAAGGGATCGAAGGATTACGGTGCCATCACCCTGTTTCTGAATTATTACACCAAGCCGAAAATGCTTTTTTCCGTGGGTGCGGGCAATTTTATGCCCCGTCCCCGCGTTGACTCGGCGGTGTTGCAATTACGATCCATCGAGCCCCCCGTTGAAACGGATCCGAAAGCCCTGTTTGCCCTTATCCGCGCCGCCTTTTCCATGCGACGCAAGACCCTGCAGAACACCTTGGCCTCAGCAGGCATCCCGAAAGAACGCACCGCCGCCGCTCTGGAGAAGATGGGAAAATCCCCCACCGCACGGGGCGAAGAGCTGGACCTGAAGGACTACGCAAACCTGGAAGCATTGCTCCGTAACGAAACCTGAGCATAAAAAATCTCCGCAGAGCACTGCGGAGATTTTTTTATATTCCCGTTTATTTTTTCGTAGTTCCGATCAGATCAAACAGATCGTGGAGGTTTGCGGGTGCGTAAACGTCCAATGCTTCCAGATTGAACTGATAGGAAAGATCCGCCTTCCAATCCTTGATGGTCGTCTCGAAATCTTCGGCGTACAGTGCCTTGAAGATCAGACTTTCCACGTCGTTGAAGTAGGCTTCCTTTTCCGTGGCGTCGTAGCGCTTGACGATCCAGATGGCGTTGCTGCCCGTAATGGCCTGAACGTCCCCGTCCTTCATGGCAAAAATCTTATTTACCACACCGTCTTCCACGGTAATGTTGTAATAGGTAGCCAGGGTTTCGCTGAAAACACCCTTGTCGCTGATCACCAGCCCGTCTTCCACCATAGCCTTGTTCTGGGCTTCGTAGGCCTGTTTCTGGGAAACGGTCAGCTTTTCATCGGAAAGGTCCTTGTAATCTTCGGAATATTTTGCCAGAACCTCTTCAAAGGGCACGCCGTTGTCCAATTCCGCAAGGGCCGCGTCCCGCTTGGCGTAAACTTCGTTCAGCTTTTTCTCGCCGTATTTGTTTCCGTCGGAATCCTGGGTGGCAAAAATGACGTACTTAAAGCGAGCGTAATAATTTTCGAAATACTCCTGCTTATCCTCTTTGGTCACTTCCAGAGGTCCACCTTCGCCGTAATAATATTCGATCAGCTTCTCCGTCTTGGTGTTGCAGGCAACGATGTTCCAGAATTCATCGTAGCTCAACCCCAGAGTCTGACGGATGGTATTGAACCCGTCGTGGCCGTAAAGGGCGATCCAGTCGGACTGAATGAGGGCGTCCACCGTTTTGATCTCGTCTTCCGAAAGCTTCAGCCCCAGTTCGTTGAACTTCTCTTCCACGAACAGATAGGTCATATATTGCTCCTGTGCCGTAGAAACGATGGCCTGGGACAGGGTATCGGGCGCGGTGAAAAGGGTGCTTTCCAGCATTTTATCCCAAGTGGGAGCATTGCTTCCAAGCTGAGAGGAGATGGACGTGATATACGCGTAATAATAGTCCCGCAACCACTGCAGATAATACAGATAAGGAGCCTTGCCGTATTCCACGGTTTCGCCGTTTTTCTTGGCGGTGAGGATGTAGGTAATCTCCGATTCCTTTTCCTGATTGGTCAATTTATACCCGTCGGACTGTTCCGACCCGGAGCAACCTGCAAAGAGGGCCGCCGTCATCACGAGGACGAGCAAAAGAGCGAGAATTTTTTTCATGGAACCGATTCCTTTCCGATTCGCAAACCTGCGAACGATACGTTAATAGATACAGTATACCAAAAAAACGGAAAAAAGTCAATATATTAAGTTTGACAAAGATGCAAGAAAATCCCCCGATTCTCACGATTCCTCCTCTTCTAAGGGAAATTTTGAAAGAAAACCGAAAATTCCCAATTCTTTGACACGCATTCTTCACAAATAATAGGTATAATACAGAAAAAAGGATCAATCGGCGTTTGATAAAACGCACGAAAGGATACCGTATGAAAAAATCACTTCTCTTGTTTGTGCTTTTGTTTCTTTTTTCCTTTTCTGCCTGCGGCGTCTCCGAGACCGATACGGGAGCGGAAGATCTGTCCACCCTGCGGGAAGCCTTTCTGAAACGGGGAAACTCCGTCACGGGATACGAGGTGGACGAAATTGAAGATTTCGACGGGCTGAAGTTCTTCGCCGTCCGCGTCTGCCTGAACACCGACGACGCGGTGAAGGTAGACGATTACGTCTGGTTTGAAGCGAATATTTCTCTTTACGCCACCCAAGAAGAGGCCGACGAGGCCTATCGGATCAACCAAGAAACGGGGCTGGGCGGAAAATGCCTGCAAGAAGGCAGAATTTTAATGTATTGGCTGAACAATGATCCCTTTGAGGATCTTTACAAGGAAGTATTTTACGACGTTTTTCCGTCGAACAAGGAGGGTAATCCATGAATCTGCAACCCGTTTTCATCAATCATTTTGACGCGCGAAGCCTGCAACCGGGAGAAGCGGAAGGCCCTTGGATGCTGCCCGGATATCAGTTCTGCTACGTCACCGAAGGAGCAGGCATAATCCGCACCCGATCCGGAGCCTTTTCCGTAAATGCGGGAGAAGGATTTCTGGCCTTCCCTCTCAAAGAATTTTCCTGCGAAGCAACGGGGGCCGTGCCTCTGGAATATCTTCGGATCGCCTTTGACGGAGCGGACGTCGAAGAGCTCTGCAAGGACGTGGGGCTGTCTCCCGAAGAGCCCGTCTTTGCCGACGGCGAGGATTTTGCCATCCGCAACGCTCTGCTGGCTCTGTGGGAGATCTTGCCAGAGCAGCATAATCGGAAATACGAGGTCCTTTCCCGCTTCTACGCCGTTTTTGCCCAATTCCCGCTGAAGGAAGACAAAAATTACGTGGAAAAGGCGAAAAATTACATCCTTTCCCGCTATCCCTATCCCATCCGCATCGAAAATCTCGCCAACCACGTGGGGCTGGACCGTACGTATCTGTTCAAGCTCTTCGTCAAGGAGGAAGGGGTTTCTCCGCAAGAATTTCTGATTCGTTATCGGCTGAGCGTTGCCGCGTTGCAACTGAAGCAGACCGACCTTTCCGCGGCACAGATCGCCGCCTCCTGCGGATTCGGCGACGCACCCTCGTTTTGCAAGCACTTCAAGGCCCGCTACGGATGCTCCCCCCTGGCCTACCGCAAATCTTCCGAAAAATAAACCGATCCGGCAAATCTGCAACGGAACAAGACAAAACTACCCGCAGAGGCTTCATTCCTCCTCGGGTAGTTTTTTTGTCGATATTTTCAAATGAAATCAATTCGGCCTTCCCGCAGACGGCGCAACGCCGTGGCACTGCGGGCCACCGCCTCCAGTTCGTCCCGGGAACGGTTCACGTAATCCAGCACCTTCTCTTTCTGTTCTGCGGAAAGCTCCGCGTAAAAACGCGAGGCGGTCAGATCCTCCGCCAATTCCGCGCGGAAGGCGTGAAGCAAGATTTTTTTTCGCATAAAAACCACCTTTCTTCGCCTTCTATTGTCTCCCAAAGAGGGCAAAAAGAGGGTAGAATTTTTTTCCTTATGGCTTTTTTTCGAATTTCTTTGTGAAATCTGTACAAATCCAACGGATAAAAATTATAAAAAACGCTGAATCTTGTTTCTTTTTCATAAATACTATTTACATTTCGGCAATAATATAGTATAATATTATTATCGGGTCTTCCCTTTCGGCTGCACGGAAGGGATCTCCCACCGACGGAAGCGGCAGGAACCGCCCGCGGGAACGTCCGATCCCAAAGGGATCCGACGGAAAGGAGTATAGAAGATTATGCAGTACAAAACCGAAAACATCCGCAACGTATGCCTTCTCGGACACGGAGGAAACGGAAAGACCTCATTGGTAGAGGCATTGCTTTATTATACGAAGGGAACCGACCGACTGGGAAAGATCGCCGACGGCAACACCGTGTGTGACTTTGATCCCGAAGAGATCAAGCGCGGCTCGGGCATTTCCGCCGCCCTGGCTCCCGTGGAATGGAAGGGCAACAAGATCAATCTGATCGACACCCCGGGATACTTCGACTACGAAGGAGAAGTGCTGCAGGGTCTGAAAGCCGCCGACGCCGCCGCCATCGTGGTTTCCGCAAAGAACAACCTGCACGTGGGCACCGAAAAGGCTTATAAATATTGTCAGAAGAAGAATATGCCCAACATCTTCGTGGTCACCAAGATCGACGAAGAAAACGGGGACTTTATGAAGGTCTATACCGCCCTGCGTCAGCAGTTCGGTATGCGCGTTTGCGCGCTGACCTATCCCGTCATCGGAAACGGCAAGGTTCTGGGTATGATCGACCTGTTGAAGATGACCTACCGCACCGTGGAGGGTACCACCGCCAACGACGCCCCCATCCCCCCCGCTCTGGCCGACACGGTCAAGCGTCTGAAGGACGAACTGAACGAAGCGCTGGCCGAAACCAACGAAGAGCTGATGGAAAAATATTTTGAAGAAATCCCCTTCACCGACGAGGAAGTGCAGACCGCCCTCTCCGTGGGGATTCGCCGCAGAGCCCTTCTGCCCGTTCTCTCCTGCTCCAACATGACGCTGAACGGCTTGGAATCCATCCTCAACGCCATGGTAGACGTTCTGCCCGCTCCCACCCCCGCAGAAGCCAACGGCACGGGTGTTTACATCTTCAAGACCGTAGCCGACGCCTTCGGGAAGATTTCTTATTTCAAGGTTCTGTGCGGCACCGTCAAATCGGGCATGACCCTCAGCGACGGCAAATCCGGCACGGGAGAAAAATTCGGCCACATCTACGTGATGAAGGGCAAAAAGCAGATTGAAGTGGAAGAGCTGTCCGCCGGCGATATCGGCGCCGTGACCAAACTCTCCGCCTCCACCGAAAGCGTACTTACCTCCGGGATCAAGATCGACGTGGATCCCATCGAATATCCCGTTCCCAACCTGAAAATGGCCATCACCGCCAAGAAGAAGGGGGACGAAGAAAAGATTTCCCAGGGTCTCCAGAAGATGATGGAAGAAGACAAAACCTTTACCTATTCTATGGATCCCGAAACCAAAGAACAGATCCTCTGCGGCATGGGCGAAGCACAGATCGAAGTGATCTGCTCCCGTCTGAAGGCCCGCAACGGCGTGGACGTGGAACTGAAAGCACCCCGCATCGCATACCGGGAAACCATCCGCAAGAAGGTCAAGGTTCAGGGTAAGCATAAGAAACAGTCGGGCGGCCACGGCCAGTACGGCGACGTGTGGATCGAATTCGAACCCTGCGTCAGCGAAGAACTGGTCTTCGAAGAAAGCATCTTCGGCGGCGCCGTTCCCAAGAACTACTTCCCCGCCGTGGAAAAGGGCCTTCGGGAATGCACCGCAAAGGGCGTTTTGGCCGGCTATCCCGTAGTAGGGCTGAAAGCCACCCTCGTGGACGGCTCCTACCATGACGTAGACTCCTCGGAAATGGCCTTCAAAACCGCCGCAGGCATCGCCTTCCGGGAAGGTCTTCCCAAGGCTGCGCCCTGCATTCTGGAACCCATCGGTATGCTGAAGGTGGTCATCCCCGACGGCATGATGGGCGACATCATCGGCGATATCAACAAGCGCCGCGGACAGATCATGGGTATGGACCCCGCCGCCGATCAGGGCTGGACGGAGGTCACCGCGGAAATCCCCATGTCCGAAACCGCCACCTACGCCATCGACCTGCGCTCCATCACCCGCGGAAGAGGCGTGTTCACGCTGGAATTCCTCCGCTATCAGGAAGCGCCCATGAACGTTGCCGAACAGGTCATCGCCGACGCCGCCAAGGCTGCGGAATAATCAAGTAAATACGTTACGAAGCCCCGACCGTTTGGTCGGGGCTTCTTTTTCCACGGGAGTGGAAGATAACATTTTCGGTGTCAATCCCCTCAGTCATCTGCGATGACAGCTCCCCTTACTAAGGGGAGCCTTTTCGCTACGCCACGCACGCCGATTTCGCATTGTTCAAAGATTTCTCTTGGAATAGAGCAAAAAGTATTTTCGTTTGTTTTGCGCCTCTGTTCGAAACCCCTTCCCCCGCCACGCCGCACTACGGCGACGCGGCGGTCCCCCTTCCCCTTTGCGTGGCGCAAAGGAGACGGCAAAACCGAGGGGCGTCCCCTTCCGTCGGGCGTTAAAAGAGAGATGTTCCTTGAAAAGTTTTGTAAAAGACCTGCTCGGCATCCCATCAAGGCTCCCATTACACCGTAGAGACAACCCTTTGCGCGTCGTTTATCCATTTCTCACCGTTTATGCAGATCTTATGTCAGCGTACAAGCAGAAGAACTTGACACAGGGGTCTGCCGTCCACTTCCCTGCCCAAGGGAAGGGGAAGGGGGACCGACGGAAAGGAATTGCGAAGCAGTTGCTTTTCGTTGGTGGAAGGGGTTTGCTTTCGCAAGGAGTGAGTTCCTCTCGGAGAGCAAAATAGAAAAACAAACGCGGCACACAATAAGCCCCCCTTAGCAAGGGGATGAGTGAGACTCTAAAAATCCAAGTCGGAGACGTGGAATTTTTAGCTAAGTCGAACTTATGCAGTAGCAAAGCGGAGCTGGTGGCACCGCAGGTGCCGGAAGGGATTGACCGACACAAAGATATCGGTGCTTTGCACAAAGAAAAAATCGCACCCTTTGGGGAGAAGCATCATAAGATGGAACAGACCTTTCCTCGGAGGTTTTGCCATGAACTCAATTCTGTTCGCAGGCGGGGATGCCCGCACCCTCGCAGCGATTTCCTATATGAAAAACCAAGGATTCCACGTGATTTCCTACGCCATCAACGCCCGCTTGCCCGTGGACGGCAGCAAGGCGTCGGCGGTGATTCTGCCCTTCCCGTGCCTGAAAAACGGACGGCTCAACGCCCCCACCCTACAAAGCCCTCCCACGGTGGAGGAAATGATTCGGGAAACGGGGATCGACCCAAAATCTGCCTTCGTCCTCGGAGGCCCCATGGCCGATTGCCCCTTTGCCCGCTATACCGACCTGTCCCAAAGCGAAGAGTTAAAGACGCGAAACGCCGTCACCACGGCGGAAGGAGCTCTTGACGCGCTGATTCGCAACACGGACGTGGCCGTCTTCGGTCTTCCCGTGATGGTCATCGGTTACGGCGCCATCGGCAAGCGGCTTTCCCGGATTTTGCAGGCCTTGGGGGCCCGGGTCACGGTGGCGGCACGGCGGAGGGAACATCGCGTTTGCGGAGAATATGCAGGACACACGGTCCAGGACGTGAAAAACCTCTCGCTGCAAGGGATCCGAGCCGTGTTCAACACGGTTCCCGCCCCCGTCATCACCCCCGAAGTTCTGAAAACCTGCGACGCAACCATCCCCTTCTTTGAGCTGGCCTCCGCCCCCGGAGGCTTCGACGGGGCGCAGGTAGAACAAGAGGGGCATCGGGTCATCCCCTGCCCCGCCCTCCCCGGAAAGGTCGCCCCCATTACGGCAGGCGAAGATCTGGCAAAGGTCCTTCTTTCGCAGCTGCCGACCCTTCAAAAGAAAGGAAGTGGCACCTCTGTCCGAACATAAAAAAACCATTGGATTTGCCCTGTGCGGCTCCTTTTGCACCTTTCGGCGGGTGATTCCCGTAATCAAAACCCTCGCGGACCAATATGAGGTCCTGCCCATCATGTCCCCCGTGGCCTACGAGACCGACACCCGATTCGGCGCCGCCGCGGATTTTCGCCGTGAAATCGAAGAAATCTGCCGGAAGCCCATCATCCACACCATCCCCCAAGCGGAGCCCATCGGTCCGAAAAAGCTGTTGGATCTGCTGGTCATTGCCCCCTGCACGGGAAACACGCTGGCAAAGCTGGCCTGGGGCATCTCCGACACCGCCGTCACGTTAGCGGCAAAGGCACATCGTCGCAACCTGCGTCCCGTGGTGGTGGCCGTCTCCACCAACGACGGGCTGACGGGCAACGCGAAAAGCATCGGAACCCTGCTGAACACCGACGGATATTTCTTCGTCCCTTTCGGCCAGGACGACCCGATGAAAAAGCAGGCCTCTCTGGTGGCCCAAATGGAACAAATCCCCGAAACCGTCGCCGCGGCCTTGGAGGGAATCCAGATTCAACCTTTGTTGCAATAAAAAAGCCATCTTTTCGTAAGGGGTCAAACTATCGAGAATATAGTACCCGCAGATCAAAACCCCTTCCACCAACGAAAAGCGATTGCTTTGCAATCCCTTTCCGTTGGTCCCCCTTCCCCTTCCTTTGGCAAGGAAGTGGACGGCAGACTCGGGTATCAGGTTCTCTCGATGGAGTTTTTCAATGCGTTGCCTCTTGGGCGACAAACCTTGAACGGTTCGTGCACCCGCCTTCGCCGTCTCCTTTCCCGCCACGGGAAAGGGGAAGGGGGACCGCCGCGTCGCCGCAGTGCAACGTGGTGGGGGAAGGGGTTTTCGAGAGATCGGTGTAAAACGCATTTTCAACTATTTAAGCACCCCTTACACCAGGAAACCTGAATCGGATGCAAAAACGGCTCCTCCCAAAAGAGAGGAGCCGTATTTTTTCACTTGATTACGCCTTTTTGCGGAAGCGGTTCATCAGCACGTAGGCAAGCACCAGAATCGCCACCGCGCCGCCGAGGATGAGATACATCACGGGGAAGGGAACCTTATCCCCAAAAAAGTACAGATTGCAATCCAACAAATCCCGCAGGGAATCGGTCACCTCCACGGGAAGCCCTTGCGCCTCCATTTCCGCAAATACGCCACCCAAAGAATGATTCCGCATGAGGGCCGTGCCGTACGTACCGGGGAGGAACATCACCGCATTCTGAAGCCCTTCTCCGAAGGAGGAAATGGGCATATAAGCCCCGCAGATAAAGCCGTAGCCCGCGCTGACGATGGTCCCCACGGCGGAAAGCTGACCTTGGGTGGAAAGGAAGAAGTTGATCACCGAGGACAGGGCCGTGCCGAAGAGCACCAGCACCGTCACGTCCAGAAAGATCATCAAAACGTCAACCACCGAAAGATACCATCCTTGAATCGCCACGTACAACAGACAAAGCCCCGTTGCAATAAAGCAGATGAGGAAGGTGGAAAGAAGGGTTGCCACGTAATAGCAGAGGGACAGGGTGGAGGATTTCACGGGAGCGATGCACAGATCCTTCGCCGTGCCGTTGGCCCGATCCTGCACCATCAAAAAGTTGGCACAGAAGGCCACGGTCACGCAGGACACCGCCAACAGAGAGGACATCAGCTGTCCCGCCACAAGCCCGTCAATCAGACCGTCGTCCAAGGAAATCCCTTCGGGAAGACCGGCCAAAAAACTGTCCCGATACACGTTGCTCAAAAAGGTGGCGTATAAAACCAGCAGGATGCCGGGAGTGATCAGAGCAGTGAAAAACATCCCTTTATCCTTGAAAAACAGTTTTACGTTCCGTTTGATCAGAACCGATGCGGTTTTCATTTCCCCTCACCTCCCGTCAGATTTTTCCCCGTCACGGACAGGAACACGTCGTCCATCTTCCCCTTGGTGATTTCATAATCCCGAAAGAGAGTGGGATGAGACAAAATCAACTCCGTGGCCTTTTCCGTATTGGGCACCCGAACGCGAACGGCGTCCCGAATGGGTTCATATTCCATTCCCAAGGACGCGGTCTCCTCGTCGGAAAGACCGTACAGCGTGATAAAGTCCCCCGTATAGGCGTTTTTCAGCTCCAAGGGCGTTCCTTCCGCCGCAATTTTCCCACTGTCGAGAATGACCACGTAATCGGCCTCCGCCGCCTCTTCCATATAATGGGTGGTCAGAAAAACCGTCATATTCTGCGTTCTGCGCAGGTCGGAAATCACGTCCCACAGAATCTTGCGGGTCTGAGGATCCAGCCCCGTGGTGGGTTCGTCCAGAACGAGGATCTTCGGCCGATGCAACAGCGCCCGCGCCACGTCGATGCGCCGCCGCTGACCGCCCGAAAGCTTGCCCACGGGTCGCTTCAAAAAGTCCGAGAAATTCAACTTTTCCGCCAACTCCGCCAAACGGGTGCGGAAGGCGTCTCCGTAAATGCCGTACAGAGCGGCTCGGGATTGCAGATTGTCGTACACGCTCAACGCTCCGTCCAGAACCGAGTTCTGAAACACCACGCCGAGACGCTCCTTGACGGCATTTTCATCCCGCACCGAGTCCAGCCCGTCGATGGTCACCGTCCCGCCGTCTTTCGACAACTGGCCGCACAAAATGTTGATGGTGGTGGACTTGCCCGCCCCGTTCACCCCCAAAAAGGCGAACAACTCCCCTTCCTTCACGCGGAAGGAAAGGTCCTGCACGGCGTGCACGTCCCCAAAGCTTTTATTCAAATGTTGGATCTCAATTATATTGCTCATGCTAAAACCTCCAGCCGGTTTCTAATGATATTATAGCACAAATCCCCCCAAATTTCAACCCCTTTTCCCCCATTCGGTCGAAATATCAAGGCAAGCGAACCGAAACGGAAAAGGAGATTTTTGTCGAATTCACAATTTTGTACCGATTTCTATGCTACCAGCAAAGGACTTTTGCGTTTCAAAGTGCTATAATAAGGGAAAAGGAGGTATTTATACCATGAAAAAACTGTTATTTACTCTGTTCATCCTCACCGCATTCTGTCTGATGCTTCTCACCGCCTGCACCGAGTGCGAGGTCTGCTCCTTTGGCGACTGGGAAACCGTCACCGAAGCCACCTGCACCGCCGAGGGCGAAAAGGTTCGGATCTGCTCCGAATGTCAAAAGGAAGACCGTCAACCCATCGAAAAGAAAGAACACGATCTTTCTTTGAAGGAAACCACCCTCGCCGCCACCTGCACCACCGAAGGCAAAGAAACTTGGGGCTGCGCCAACTGCGACTACACGGAAGAACACACCGTAAAAGCAACGGGACACAAGGAAACGAAGACCGTCACCGCCGAAGCCACCTGCTCCAAACAGGGAACTGCCGTATACACCTGCTCGGTTTGCAACGTTACCAGAGAAGAGGTTCTCCCCACAAAATCCCATTCTTACTCCCCCGCTACCTGTAAAAAGCCCAAAACTTGCGAGGATTGCGGCGCCACTTCGGGGGAGAAAGCAGACCACACATATAGCGAAGCAACCTGTACCGAACCGAAAAAATGCACCTCCTGCGGCAAAACGGAAGGAAAAGCATTAGGTCACAACATAGATGACGGCGAATGTACCCGTTGCGACGCAAAAAGCACAATTAAAATTACAAACAGTATTCCAACACAATATAAGTGTTATACCAACAGCGGCGAACATTATGCAACTTGTGAAATTGTTTCGATAACGGAAACCCGTCCTAATGAGTTTGATATTCTTATTAAAATTCTTTTTCGTGATTATTATACACCAGAGATTGCCTACAAGATAGTTGACCCCAGCGGAGCAGTTGTTTTCAAAAACACAAACCCCCTAGGTGATGTTGAAGAAGGGGAAAGCGTAAGATATCAACTCGGTCTCTCTTATAAAATCACAGAGTATCCTCTTTTGGGAGAATACAAACTTACTTTACAAGATAGAAAATGAATCACGAAAATCTTTTTTTGAAAGACACCAAGAATAAAGTGCACTATAAAATTTTCAACTAGAAAAAGATTGGATGAAGGCAAAATGAATCATTTTTTTAAATTACTCAACTACTTTAATCGTGGAGAACAAATTTCCAGACAATTTTTGTTAAGGAAACCAGGTATAACAAAAGCATTAATAGATGCCGCTATTGACGAAGGGTATATTGTAGAAGTCTCCAGCGATAACGGAGATGTTAAATATACAATCACATCCAGCGGAATTAATAAACGCGACAAATAAGAAACAAATATAATAATTCCCCGACGGAGAACTCCGTCGGGGATTCGCTTTTCTTTCTTTTGGCCCTTTTCTTTCTTTTCTCGGGAAAAGAAAGAAAAGGGCACCAAACCCAAACAACCCCACAATCCCCTACGCCGCTTTGCAGACCCGCACGGCAAGGACGGTCACGTCGTCCACCCGATTGCGGCCCACCCGCTTGGCCTCTTGGAGAATCCCGTCGGCCAGGGTCATGCAGTCCCGTGGAGTGGGCATCCGGTTGAGAAATTCCCCCAGCCACTTCTTGTCCTTCCCCAAAACCCCGTCGGAAATCAGGATCAGATAATCGTTCTCCGCCAGGCGACACCGCTCGTGCTTTACGTCCACCTCTTCCAGCATCCCCACGGGCAGGGTTTCACTTCCGATTTCGTAAACGATGCCGTTGCGCAACACGTAGGTGGGCGCCGCCCCCGCCTTGAACAGGTCGCAAACGCCGCTTTTCAGATCCACCGACGCCACGTCCATGCCCAACACCGTCTCCTCCTCACAGGAGAGCAGATTTCGGTTGATTACTTTTAAAATATCTTCCTGCTTCAGTCCGTTGCGGGAAAGCTGCTCCATCATCTTCACCGCCTTTACGCTCTGCCGTGCGGCGCGGGTTCCGCTTCCCATACCGTCCGCCACCGTAAAAACGAAGCGGTCGTCGGCGGTGCGGAATCCCCCCGTGGTATCCCCGCAAAAAAGCTCCCCCTCCTTTTGGGCAAAGGCCTTGGCGAAATGCAGAGAAAAAACCGTCTCTTCTTGGGATCGCAGGGCGGAAATCACCTCGGGAAAGCGTTGACACCGGTTCAGAAATTCCCGAGGCGGACGCAGATCCTGTTCCCGCACGCCCCGACGGATCTCGTCAAAGGCTTCGGCGGTTTCGGTACGGAATCGGGTATAGCACAAGATCCGCTTGGCACACCCCCGACAAACCGTCGCATCCCCCGCCACCGCATCCGTTCGTCCCTCCCGACGGAAGCGGAACCGTGCTTTTTTCCATTGTCCCCGCAGCTCCCCGCCGAAGGGCACGGTATAGCGGGTCAGGCGAGACAAAACCTTTTGAGGCAGAGCCAAAAACAAGACCCCCGCCAAAAAGATCGCCCCCAAGGAGGCGGGCAGGGAAAAGGATTGCTCGGAGCAGAGCCATAAAATCAAAGTAGAGAGAAGATAGGAAATCAACTGTCCGTATTTTCCGAACACCCGCAGAGCCGCAGAGAGAAGAACGCCGAAAAATATCGCCAAAAACCAGAGCGTCCGTTGGGGGGAAAAAATACATAAAATCAGACCCACGGTCAGGGCGGAGGAAAGGGTGTAGAAAAAACTGCATTTACATCCGATACAAAGGATCAAAAACAAAAAAGCGGTGCGTCCCGCCGACTCTAAAATCCCCCCGAAGCTCATCATTCCCAGCAACACGAAGGAGAGGGACAGAAGACAGCACACGTACCGCAGAGAGGTATTTCCCAAAGGGCGGGAGGAAAAAGCGGAAAGGGCGATGCAGAACAACCAGGCCAATCCCCCGCTCAGAAGCCCGTTGACCATAAAAGCCACGTTTTCCTTGGGGGTATAGGAGGAAAAGAAAAATCCCATCAATCCCCCCAGCATGGTTCCCCACAGGGTGAAAAGAAAATACGAAAGGGGACGGTTGATTTCCGACAAAGAAGGCAACGAGAGACGGAAGATCCGCGCCATAAAGCAGGAGGTCAAAATACGCAGACCGTCCCGTCCCGCGACAAAATGACCGAGAAACGCGCCGAAGAATCCGAACGGGGATCCCGCCGTAGCGAGGGCAACGCCAAAGGGCATAATGCCGCGGGCAAGGATGATATTGGAGAAAAGACAGCCAATAGCGGCTTCAAGCAAGCGAAGAAAAACCCCTTTGGGGGTCAGGTCGGCGGAAAGCGTTCGAATCCGATCCCACACGGAGCATACCTCCCCACAGATGATATGCTCATTATAACGCAAACAGAAGGAGAAGACCGTCGATTGACGGCGCAAAACCGAAGAACTTCTCGACAAAAACTGCAAAAATCTTGACAAACAGGGGATTTTATGATATGATAAGAACAGATTTCCAAACATTCCGTCGAAAGGAGATGCACGGTCATGGGAAAACATTCCGCCCCCACGCGTAGCAAAAAGAAGCGATTCCCCGCGTTTTTGCCCGCACTTCTTGCCGTCGTTGCGGGGATTGCCGTCCTCGTTTCGGCCATCGTCTTCTTCTTCCAAAACCCCTACGAATCTCTGTTGGAGGACGCGGGGGTGGCGTTTGCGGAATGTGAAGGAGACGAGGAAGTCCTGAAAATCTCTTTTAACGGAGATGCGGAAGGCATCCTTCAATGCAGAAAAGCCCTCAACGCCCTGCGGGAAGGGGAAAATCCCCCCGAAACCGTGGAATGGACCCTTCTGCAAGGAGAAGAAATTCTGACCCAAGGCACCGTAGAGCACGTGGGCTTTTTGCCCGCCCCCGAAAGTCCTCGGGTGGAGACCATGGAAGAGGATCTGACCGTTCTGAAGCTGAAATACGAGCTGGAGCAAAGCGGTCTCTCGGTGAAAATTCAAGGGGCACGGACCCAAAACCCCGACGGAAAAGCCTTGACCGTCACGGTCAACGGGAAGGAAGAGGACGCGAAAAACGCCTTGAGCATCCTCCCTGCCGCCCTGCGCGCCATGAACGGGGAGGGAGGCGGCATCGTCCGCGTAACCGTTCTGTTCTACGATTACGGAACCCTCTTCGCCGCCGCAGACTACGACCTGGCCTACGGAGACGTGCTGCTCTCCTCCAAGCTTGCAGAATAACGGGTTGTATCTTTCTTTTCACGGAAAAAGAAAGGTACCCAAAGAAAAGCGAAAGCCGCCGCAATTTCTTGCGGCGGGACAGACCGTCAAAAAAGCATCCATTTTTGTTCTGTAAAAAAACGGCATTTCAAAAATTAGTATCACATTAACCGAAATCAACCCTTCCACCGCTGTCGCGGTCCCCCTCCCCTTACACAGGGGAGGCTTAATTTTTGTGCAAGTCTCTACGTTTTTCATGGTTCGAAATTTTCTCTCGGACAATGAAGAAGGAGATGATTCACGTGCAAACGCAAGGCTCCCCTTAGCAAGGGGATCCGGCGCCGCAGGCGACCGAAGGGATTGTTTTTTTGTTTATCGACAAACGAAACCGTCCGCTTTCGCGGACGGTTTTACTGATTCGATTAAAGAGTCTCGGCCATGACGGCTTTGATGGTGTGCATGCGGTTTTCCGCCTCGCGGAAGACGATGGACTGCGCCGACTCAAAGACCTCGTCGGTGACTTCCATGGCGTCGCGGCCGAACTTTTCGCCCATTTCCTTGCCCACGGTGGTGTTCAGATCGTGGAAGGAGGGCAGACAATGCATGAACACGCACTCTTCTCCCGCAAGGGCCATCAGAGCCTTGTTGACCTGATAGGGCCCCAGATCGCGGATGCGCTCTTCCCACACCTCCACGGGCTCGCCCATGGAGACCCACACGTCGGTGTAGATCACGTCGGCGTTCTTCACGGCCACGGAAGGATCGGTCTCAAAGCGGAGGGTGGCACCCGTTTCGGCGGCAACGGCCTTGCAGGCGTCCACCAATTCTTGGTCGGGGAAATAGGCCTCGGGGGCGCAGGCGGTGAAGTTCAGCCCCATTTTGGCACAACCCACCATCAGAGAGTTGCCCATGTTGTAGCGGGCATCCCCCATATAAACGAAGTTGATCCCCTTCAACTTGCCGAACTGTTCCTTGATGGTCAGAAAGTCCGCCAGAATCTGAGTGGGGTGGAATTCGTTGGTCAATCCGTTCCAGACGGGGACGGGAGAATATTTCGCCAGGGTCTCCACGATTTCCTGACCGTAGCCCCGATATTCGATGCCGTCGTACATGCCGCCCAAAACCCGAGCGGTGTCGGCGATGGATTCCTTTTTGCCGATCTGAGAGCCCGTGGGATCCAGATAGGTGACCCCCATCCCCAGATCGTAAGCGGCCACCTCAAAGGCGCAACGGGTGCGGGTAGAGGTCTTTTCAAAGATCAACGCCACGTTTTTCCCCTCGTGGATGCGATGGGAAATGCCCGCCTTTTTCTGCGCCTTCAGCTCGGCGGCGCGGTCGATCAGATACCCGATTTCTTCGGGAGTAAAATCCAAAAGCTTGAGAAAATCTTTTCCTTTTAAGTTCATCGTATCATCCTTTCGCGCAAGCGGCGCAGGCTTCCTTCAGCACCGAAAGAGCCTTTTCCAACAGTTGAGTGGGAATATTCAAAGCGGGAAGCAGGCGGACCTTGTTCTTCGCCTTGATGGCAATTACGCCACGGTCCCGACAATAGGCCAGAATCTCGCCCGCGTCGCCCACCGTCTCCACGCCGATCATCAGCCCCATGCCGCTAACGCTGACTACGCCCTCGGCACCGGAGAGGGTGTCGAAAATATACGCGGATTTTTCCCGCACGGAGGCGAGAAGATCCTCATCCAGACGGCTCAGAATATTCAACGCACCGGCGCAGGCCACGGGATTTCCTCCGAAGGTGGAGCCGTGACTGCCGGGAGTGAGGACGTTCTCCACGGTTTCGCTCAGAAGGGTTGCCCCCAGCGGCAGACCGCCTCCCAAGCCCTTTGCGGTGGAAACGATATGGGGATGGAGACCGAAGTTCATATATCCGAAGAGGCTTCCGCTTCTTCCGTTGCCCACCTGCACCTCGTCGGCCATGAGCAAAATATCCTTTTCTTCCGAAAGAGCCTTCATTTCCGCCACGAATTCTTCCTTCAGAGGAAGCACGCCCCCTTCCCCTTGAACCGCTTCAAAGAGAATGGCGATGGCGTTGGTTTCCTCCACCGTTTTGCGCAACGCCGCAGGATCGTCGGCGGGAACCGACACGAAACCGGGGGTAAGGGGAGTAAAATCCTTGTGGAACACCTCCTGCCCCGTAGCGGCCAGGGTAGTCAGAGTACGGCCGTGGAAGGAATTCTGCAGGGTGACGATGGTATAGCGATCCTTGCCCCATTTTGCGGCGGCGTAGCCACGGGCCACCTTAATGGCACATTCGTTGGCTTCCGCCCCCGAATTGGAGAAAAAGACCTTTTTCATCCCCGTGCGCGCGCACAAAGCCTGTGCCAGTTTCGCGCAGGGCTCCGTATAAAACAGATTGGAGGCGTGGGCCACCTTGCCCAGCTGATCGGTGACGGCGGCGATCCATTCTTCGTCCGCCACGCCGAAGGTATTCACGGCGATACCCGTTCCCAGGTCGATATAATCCTTCCCCTCGGAATCGGTCACCAGACTGCCCTTCCCCGAAACGATCTGCAGGGGGAAACGGCCGTAGGTGTTGGCAACAAACTGCCGATCTAACTCAAATACGTTCATTTCTTTTTCCGCTCCTTCATGACCATCGTCCCTGCCCCTTCGTCGGTGAGGGTTTCAATCAAAAGAGAGTGGGGCACGCGACCGTCGGTGATAAAGACCTTTTCCACCCCACGGTGAATGGCGTCGATGCAACATTCCACCTTGGGGATCATGCCGCCGGAGATCACGCCCTCCTCAAAGAGCTGAGCGGCCTCCTTCAGATCGATGGAACTGATCAGAGAGGACGGATCGTCCTTATCCCGCAGAATGCCGTTGATGTCGGTCATGGTGATCAGACGGTAGGCGTTCATGGCGCCTGCAATATAAGCGGCGGCAGTGTCCGCGTTGATGTTGTACGCGTTGCCCTGCATATCGCAACCCACGGTGGAAACCACGGGGATATAATTCTTCTCGATCAGATCCTTCAGGGGCTCCACGTTAACCTTAACGATTTCGCCCACGTAGCCGAGACGCTCGTCCTTCACGGTGGCCTCGATCATGTGGCCGTCCATACCCGAAAGGCCCATAGCCTTGCCGCCCTTGATCTGCAGAAGGTTGACCAGACTCTTGTTGATCTTCCCCGCAAGGACCATCTGAACCACGTCCACGGTCTCCTTGTCGGTGACCCGAAGCCCGTCCACGAAAACCGATTCCTTACCGATCTTCTTCAGCATATCGGAAATTTCGGGACCGCCCCCGTGCACCAGGATCACCTTCACGCCAACCATGTGAAGCAGGACGATGTCCTCCATCACCTGCTGTTTCAGCTCCTCGTTGATCATGGCGTTGCCGCCGTATTTGACCACGACGACTTTGTTATAATATTTCTGAATATAGGGCAAAGCCTGGGTGAGGACCTCGGCCCGCTGTGCGTTGGTAATATTGAGAGACATGATAAAAAACTCCTTTTAAGAGCGATAGTCGCCGTTGATGTGAACGTATTCGTAGGTCAGATCGCAACCCCACGCGGTGGCCTTGCCTTCCCCGTCGCCCAGGGTGATGAGAATTTCGATTTCCGATTCCAGCAGGATCTCTTTGGCGATTTCCTCGGAAAAATCAATGCCCGCGCCCTTTTCGCAGACGGCAATCGTTCCCTTGGCAGAACGGAAGGAAACGGCCACCTTGGTCACGTCCACGCAAGCCCCGCTGTATCCGATGGCGCAGAGGATGCGCCCCCAGTTGGCGTCGGCGCCGAACATGGCGGCCTTGGTCAGGGAGGAGCAGATGACGCTCTTTGCGATGATCTTGGCGATCTTATCGTCCTTGGCACCGCATACGGCACATTCCAGAAGCTTCGTGGCCCCTTCTCCGTCTCCCGCAATGCAACGGCAGAGATAAACGGTAACCGCCTTCAGAGCGGCGCGGAAAGCGTCGAAATCTTCGCCCTCTTTGTCGATCAGGGCATTTCCCGCCATACCGTTGGCAAGAACGGCCACCGTATCGTTGGTGGAGGTATCTCCGTCCACGCTGACCATATTAAAGGTATCCTCCACGTCGGCGGAAAGAGCCTTTTGAAGCATCGAGGAAGAAACGGCACAGTCGGTGGTGATGAAGACCAGCATAGTGGCAAGGTTGGGATGGATCATCCCCGAGCCCTTGGCAATTCCGCCGATGCGGCACTCTTTTCCGCCCACGGAGAAGGAAAAGGCAATTTCCTTCTTTGTGGTATCGGTGGTCATAATCCCTTCGGCGGCAAGGTCACTGTGGTCTCCAAGCCCCTTGGCCAATTCGGGAAGCCCGTTGACGATGGGAGTGGGGTCCAGCCGCTGACCGATGACCCCCGTGGAGGCAACGATCACGTCGGAGGCGTCGATCCCCAGCGTATCTGCCGTGGCTTTGCACATAATCTCGGCCACTTCTTCCCCGTCGGCGTTGCAGGTATTGGCGTTTCCGCTGTTGCAGATCACCGCACGGGCAACTCCGTTCTGCAGGTTCTTTTTCGTCACCGTGATGGGCGCACTCTTTACGAGATTTGCCGTATAGACCGCGGCGGCCGCGGCGGGGACTTGGCTGACGATCAGCGACAGATCCCGCTTGTCTTTATTTTTCCGGATTCCGCAATGAATCCCGTTTGCAGTAAATCCTTTTGCGGCACAAACGCCGCCCAAAATCTGTTCCATATCCAAAATCTCCTTAATCAATCTTCAAGCCTTCGGTGGCGGGCAGGCCAAACCGCAGGTTCATACATTCGATGGCGGCGCCGCTGGCACCCTTGCCCAAATTATCGTACAAAGCGGAAAGCAGGATGCGATCCTCGTTTCCGTCCACGGTAACGGCCATGCAGTCCAGTCCCGACAGGGTTCCCGCTTCCAGGAATCCCTCCCGATCCGCCGCGTCCACGTACCGCACCATGGGGGTGTTATACTTGCTTCGGTAGAGGGCGCGAATCTCCTCGGGAGTGGCCTTCACCTGAGAGGCAAAGAGGGGGACGGAGACCTGCATACCGCTGTAAAAATCTCCCACGATGGGAGAAAAGAGAGGAGCGTTTTTCAACCCCGTGACGGCAGACATCTCCTTCAGATGCTTGTGGCTCTGCCCCAGCGCGTACTGGCGGGGCGTGCCCAACAGGGGATTGCGATCCGCATCCTGATATTCGGCGATCATCTTCTTGCCGCCGCCGCTGTAACCCGTCAACGAGAAGCAGGTCAAAAGGGCGTCGGGGGAAAGCACGCCGGCCTCAATCAAAGGATAAACCAGCGCGATAAACCCGCTGGCGTGGCACCCGGGCACGGCAATGCGGTTGGAAGAAGCCACCTTTTCCCGATGAGCCGCGGACAATTCGGGAAAGCCGTAAGCAAAGGCGGGATTGGTACGGTGGGCGGTGGAGGTGTCCAGAATCGTCACCTTCTCGTTCTCCACCATGGAGACCGCTTCCACGGCCGCCGCGTCGGGCAGACACAAAAAGGCCGCGTCGCAGGAATTAAGGGCCTCTTTTCGTGCGGCGGGATCCTTTCGCAACGCTTCGCTGAGGGTGATCAGCTCAATATCACTTCGGTCCGCCAGCCGCTCCCGGATGCGAAGCCCCGTGGTGCCGGCACTGCCGTCGATAAATACCCGTTTCGTCATGATTGGATCCGCCTTTCGGTTGTTTTTCAAAATATGCATAATTATACCACAGTTTCTCTCGTATTGCAAGGGAAATCCCGTTGATTTCACATAAAATTCATAGTTATTATTCCTTAAAAGCACCGAATCCGCAAAAACTGAATAAACATTATAGAAACTTGCGTGTTTATTCATCTTTTTGCATATATTTGCAAAAAAGCTCCTCCCGAAGGAGGAGCCGAAAAGATTTCATTTTACAGCAGGATTTCCCGATTCGCAAGGGCTTCCCGATCAGCAGGATCGTGGGAAACGAGAATCAGAGTTTTGTCCGCGCACCGTGAAGCGACGATGTTACGGACCGATTCCTTGCGATCCTCGTCCAACGCCGCAAAGGGCTCGTCGAGAAAGACCACGGGACGGTCGGCGGCCAGCGTGCGGGCCAAAGCAACCCGTTGCTTCATACCTCCCGAAAGCTCGTGGGGGAGCTTTTCCATGGAATCCTCCAAGCCCAATTCCTGCAACAAATCCATCGCAAAGGATTTATGATCTTCGGGATTGGAGAAAATACAAGTGACGTTCTCCAGAGCGGTTAAATGGGGAAAGAGCCGCGGCTCCTGAAAGCAGTAGGCGATTTCCTCGGAATTCAAGCCTTCCACCGTGCCCTGATCCGCCCGCTCCAACCCCGCAAGGATCCGCAGAAGGGTGGTTTTTCCACCCCCCGAAGGAGCCGAGATCGCCACCTTTTCTCCCGGTCGAATTTCAAAGGAAAGGTTCGAGAAAACAAGATTTCGTCCAAAGGATTTTTTCAGATCAGTTACGCGAATCACGCCTTTTCCCCCTTTCCAAAAAATATTTCAGCATTTTTTCCAGGATCAGACTCAGCAGAATGACCACCATCGTCCAAGCGAACAGGTCGGTGGTTTCCAGGATTTGCTTGGCGTCGAACATCTCCTTGCCCACGGAAAACTTCGGCGTACAGAGGACCTCGGCGGCGACCCCCGCCTTCCAGCCCAAGCCAAGGGCGGTCAGCACCCCTGCGGAGAAGAAGGGGCGACAATGGGGAATATACAAAATCTGCATCCGCCGAAGCAGAGGGATTCGGTACAGGCGACACACCTCTTTCAAGGAAGGATCCACCGTTTTGACTCCCTCCGCCACGTTGGCCCACACAATGGGCAAAACCATGAGGAAGGTGATAAAGGAAGGGGTGGAATCCCGTCCGAAAAACAACCACACCACCAAAATAAAGGAGGTGACGGGGGTGGCGCGGATCACCGAGAGTGCGGGAGACAGAAGGGCGTTGAGAAGCCTTGATTTTGCCGTCAGAATTCCGCCGAGAATTCCCACCAGGACCCCGGGCAGATACCCCCAAAGGACCCGCAACAGAGACTTTGCCACCGTCTCCCAGAATTCCGCCGTAGGAACGAGACGGGTCAAAGATTGTAAAACAGCCCAAGGGGTCGGGAGGATCCAATCCTTCCCGACCCAAAGAGCCGCCAGATACCAAACCCCGATCCAGAAGACCGCGGCAAGGCATCCGAACAAGATTCGTTTTACGACAGAGGGGTTCTCGTAATTACGCACCATAATAGAATTCGTTGGCGGGGATCTTTCCGCCGATGGAGGTGGGATCCGCATCAAAGAGGATCTGATAGAAGGGAGCAAGCATTTCCTTCATGTCCTTTCCGGCCGCAAAGGTCAGATTGGATTTGGGGATAGCCTTTTCCGCAAGAGGAGCCTTGGGAATGATGCCGTGCTCGGCCACCATAACGGAGGCTTCCGCGGCGTTGTTCTTCACAAAATTGATGGAGGCTTCGTATTCTTTCAGGAATTCGGCGACGGCTTCGGGATTGGCCTGAGCAAATTCCTTGGTCACAACCACGCAACCCTGAGCCATGGGCGTGTCGCAGACCTTATTCCATTCCGCGGTGACGTCCAAAACGATCTTCGCACCGATCTGACCGGCAACGGCGGTCACCTTGGGCTGAGGAAGCATGAGAATGGCGCCTTCCTGGTTGTGGGACACCACCCCGTCTGCGGTGGTCTCGAAGACGATTTCCACGTCTTCATCGGGGTTCAGACCGTTCTTTTCCAGAATATAGCGCAGAGCGTATTCGGGGGTGGCACCCTGCCCCGTGGTGTAGATGGTTTTCCCTCTCAGATCCGCCACGGATTTCACCGTTTCGGTCCCCACTTCCATAACGTACAGAACGCCGAGAGTATTGACCGCAAGGATCTGCAGTTCCCCGTTGGTTTTGTTAAACAGACGGGCCGCCACGTTGGTGGGCAGAGCCGCGATGTCGTATTTCTTTTCCGTAGCGGACAGCTCGGGGAGCAGCTGCTCGGGAGCGTCGAAGACTTCAAAGGTATAGTTGTTTGCGGTGGTTCCGGCTTTGGCGTCGGTCATCAGCTTGGCCATACCGAGACCCGTAGATCCGCTGAGGGCGGCCACGCGCACGGCGGCTTTCTCTGCGGGGGCTTCCTCTGCGGGAGCGCAGGCCACCAGAGACAAACCGAAAACCAGGGCAAGAACCAGAGCGAGAAGAGCTTTCCGTTTCATATCAAAATCCTCACTTTCTCCGTTTTCACGGAAAAATCATAATTTGCTCTTTTTTCTATCACAATTATACGGTATAATTAAACTGTGTTCCGTTGCCGTGGCAACAAAATATAAAAATAATCGGAGGAAATTTCATGCAGACCTTAACGGCGGAATTGATCAAGCTTCCCCTTTTTGCGGGAATGACCGAGGAAGAGATCGCCCGTCAGGCCGATGCCCTGCGAGGGGTGCGAAGTCCCGTTACGAAGGGAACGGTTCTTTTGCGGGAAGGAGAAAAGACCCTGCGGTGCGGCATTTTGCTGGAGGGGCATCTGCAGGCTCAACGGGTAGATCGAGAAGGAAATCTTTCGGTGATCTCCACCCTGACGAAGGGCATGATGTTCGGGGAAATTCTCATGTTTTCCGACCGCCCATCACCCATCACCCTCACCGCCCTGACCGACTGTCGCGTCCTTTGGCTGGGGCCTTTGGACCTGCAACGCACCGATCCCCGTCTGATCCGCAACCTGCTGGCCCTTATCGGCAGCGAATACTGGGCGTTGCACGAAAAAATTCAGTATTGCTCCATCGTCTCCCTGCGAAAGAGGATCCTTGCCTTTTTGTACGACCGACAAAAAGAAGTCGGCAAACCCTTCCGTCTCCCCTTCGACCGAAACGGCATGGCGGCCTATCTGAACGCGGACCGCTCCGCCCTGTCCCGGGAACTTTCCCGCATGAAGGCAGAGGGGCTGATCGAATATCGGAAAAACCTGTTTCTGCTGACGAAAAAAGCCGATCAAATATGACGATTTTCCAACAATTACCTCGGCCGTCTTGCATATATATCATTCTTTTGATATAATAAATTCGTATATAGTTTCCCAAAAAACAAAGAAAAGAGGACAAGCATTATGCAATTCCGAAATCACAGATCTTTGGAAGTTCTTCACGAAAATTGCTTGGCTCCCCGCGCCTATTTCATCCCCTTCGGATCGAAAGAAGCCGCTGAAGCCGCAAGCTCTCGGGAAGACAGCGATCGCATCCAGACCCTCTGCGGATCCTGGGCCTTCCGTTGGTACGAACACGAAGCAGCCATCGACGTGGATCCCGCAGATTTCGATCCCGACGAAGCAGGCTTCGAGAGCATTCCCGTGCCCCTCTCCTGGCAGACCCTGCTGGATCGGGGATACGACGTGCCTCAGTACACCAACGTCAACTACCCCATCCCCGTAGATCCTCCCTTCACCCCCGACGTGAATCCCTGCGGTCTCTATTCCCGCACCTTCACCCTGGGCAAGACCTTCGCCTCCCGCGACGTAATCCTCACCTTCGAAGGGGTGGACTCCGCCTTCTACGTCTGGGTCAACGGAGAATATATCGGCTATAGCCAGATTTCCCACGCAACCAGCGAATTTGACCTGACGGGCATCGTCAAGGAAGGGGAAAACCGCATCACCGTTCTGGTATTCAAGTGGAGCGACGGCTCTTATCTGGAAGACCAGGATATGTACCGTTATTCGGGCATTTTCCGCGAAGTATACCTCCAGTCCCGTCCTGCTGACCGCCTGGAAGACATTCAGGTGCTCACCGACGTGGATCCCGAAAATCTCACCGCAAACCTCACCGCCAACGTCATTCTCAAGGGCGACAAGGCTCTGGAATACGAGCTGGTCTGCCCCTGCGGCATCACCGTGGCGGAAGGGACCTGCAAGGGCGATAAGTTCGAAATCGCTCTGGACGACATCCATCTGTGGAGTGCCGAAATTCCTGAGCTGTACGATCTGTTCCTCACCGTAGGCGAGGAAACCGTCCTGATCAAGCTGGGTCTGAAGGATATTTATATCGACGAAAAGCACGTCATTCGCTTCAACGGAAAGAAGCTGAAGCTTTTGGGCGTCAACCGTCACGATTCCAACCCCTGGACGGGTCACGCCGTTTCCATGCTGGATATGGAAAACGATATCAAGATCATCAAGGCTCATAACGCAAACTGCATCCGCACCTCCCACTATCCCAACGATCCCCGTTTCTACGAACTGTGCGACAAGTACGGCATCTACGTAGTAGACGAAGCGGACATCGAAACCCACGGTTTCGCCCACGTAGGCTGGTGGAATCAGCTTTCCGACGGTGCCGATTGGACCGAAGCATACGTCGACCGCGGCGCCCATCTTTACGAACGGGACAAGAACCACGGCAGTATCATTTTCTGGTCCTTGGGTAATGAATCCGGTCTGGGACAGAACCACGTAGCCATGTACAAGTTCATCAAATCCCGCGATCCCAAAGCCATCATTCACTACGAAGGAGCCAACAAGGGCCGCGCAGGGGTATCCAGAATGCCCAGCCGTACCCGCGACTTCTTCAGCGAAGAAGGCAACAAGCTCTGGAGAGATTACGTGGACTGCCCCTGGCCCGAACACGACGCCAGCGACATGGACAGCTATATGTACCCCACCACGGAATTCTGCTTCCGTCACGTCACCGACAAGTATATGACCAAGCCCCTCTATCTGTGCGAATATTCCCACGCCATGGGCAACGGCCCCGGAGACATTCAGGATTACGTGGATCTGATCTGGAAATACGATCGCTTCGTAGGCGGTTGTATCTGGGAATACTGCGACCACTCCGTGGAGATCACCGCTCCCAACGGCCGCAAGGGCTTCACCTACGGCGGGGACTTTGGGGAATATCCCCACGATTCCAACTTCTGCGTGGACGGATTGGTTTATCCCAACCGTAAGCCTCACACGGGTATGCTGGAAATGAAGAAGGCCTACCAGCCCTACACCATGACCCTCACCGACGGCAAGCTGCAGATCCGCAACCGCAACCTCTTCACCGATCTCTCCGAATACGATCTCTATTGGACGGTGGAATGTGACGGCACCGTGGTGGCACAGGGCCGCGTGACCACCCTCACCGTTCAGCCCGGCAGAGCCAAGACCTACAAGCTGTGGGATGAGATGGCCACCGATCTGCCCGGCGTTTACACCTGCACCGTAAAGATGATCCGCAACCTGTCCTGCCCCTGGTCCGAGATCGGAGACGAATGCGGCTTTAATCAGTTCATTCTGGCGGAAGTGAAGGCCGAAGCCCCCGTCAAGGAGCTCCTCCCCGTCAACACCGAAATCGACACCTACGCCATCCGCGTTTCCTGCGGCAGCATCACCTATACCTTCGACACCTTCCGCGGAATGCTGAAAGGCATCAAGCACGCCGATCGGGAATATCTGGAAGAACCCATGAAGCTTCAGATCTGGCGCGCTCCCATGGATAACGACCGCGTAGCCAAGGCCGACTGGAGCAAGAACGGCCTGAAGAACGTGATGCAGATGCTGGATTCCTGGGCCATTCTGGAAAATACCGAGGAATGCTTCTCCATCCTCTTTAAGGTGAAGCTGGGTGCGGCACCTCACCGTCCCGCGGTCTTTGCCGACGTGACCTACACGGTAAAGGGCGACGGAGTTCTGAACGTGCACACCGACGTCACCGTTCGCGACACCGTCCGTCATCTCCCCCGCTTCGGCGTTCAGCTGGTTCTCCCCGAGGATTGCCTGCGGATGAAGTATTTCGGATACGGTCCCATGGAAGCCTACTCCGACAAGCACCGCGCCGCCAAGCTGGGTCTTTACGAAACCGACTGCGACAAGAACTTTGAGCATTACGTCCGTCCTCAGGAAAACGGCGCTCACTGGGGCACCTCCAAAGCCGCTGTGGGAACCCGTCTGGGCTTCGGTCTGGTCTTCACGGGAAGCGAAGAAAACGAAACCTTCACCTTCAACGCCTCCCGCTTCACCCCCGAGGATCTGACAAACACCGCCCACGATTACGAGCTGGAACCCCGCAAGGCCGTTGTGGTCAACGTGGACTACCGTCAGCTGGGCAGCGGCTCCAACTCCTGCGGACCTGCCATCGCGCCTGATTACGACTTCACCGACAAGGCCTTCTCCTGGACCTTTAACCTGAAGCCCGACCTCTTTGATCGGTAAAAAAACACCGTGCCGGCGGAAGCAATTCCGCCGGCTGTTTTTTACAGAAAAAAACCGTCCTCCGTTTTCAGAGGACGGTTGATTTTTTACAGATCACAGACGTCTTTGGAGGGACGCTTGAACCAGGCGCCGTTGGTGAAATCGGGCATAGCCTGAGGTGCGCCGCCCTGCTGGATGGACATTTCCGAAAGGACCGCCACTGCCTGCCAGGTTGCCCCGTCGTACACGTCGATGGGCATGGCTTCCTTCTTCTGCAAGGCGTCGGTGAAGGCCTTGTAAGCGTGCCAGTCCATCCCGCCGTGGCCTGCCGCCAGAGCCTCGGGGGTCACGTTTTTCCAGCAACCGGGCAAATATTCCGCCTCGTAGGCCGCCGCGTTTCCGATGGCCTCCCGATAATATGCCGCAGGATCCCAGCCCTCTTTTCCGCCGTCCATGTAGACCGAATGGGTGTTCTGTTCGTACATCCCCTTGGTTCCCCGCACGGTGAAGGCGCGGCTGTAAGAACGGGGCAGGGTGGTATCCAGATTGAGCAGAATCGTCTCGCCGCCCGCGCAGGTCAGCACGGTGGTAACGATGTCTCCCTGCTTGAAAACGGTGTTTTTCATCTCCTCCGTGGCGTCGGCACGAGTCTGAACGTATTCCTTCAGCCCTTCCGCCTTAGAAGCAAAGGAAGAGACGGTGAGGATCCGGTTCCCACGGTTGATGTTCAACAGTTTCGCAATGGGGCCCAGCTCGTGGGTGGGATAATTCTCGCAGTTTCGATTCTTATAATTATCAAAACGGTAATGACGGTTCACGTGACCGTAAGACACTTCCCGCCGCAAATCGTGGCCGTAAGCACCGGAGCAGTGAACGATGGTTCCGAAGAGATTTTTCCGTGCCATAGCCGTGGCCAGAAGCTCTTCCTTGCCCCAGCAACAGTTTTCCATAAACATATAGGGCGTACCCGTAGCTTCCTGGGTGCGGACCAGATTATAGCAATTTTCCAGAGTATATTCACACCCCACCTCACTTGCAACGGCAATGCCCTTTTTCATGGCGTAGATGGCGATCTGCGCGTGAGTACTCCAATCGGTGAAGACGAAAACCGCATCCAACCCCTTAGTGTTCAGAGCTTCTTTATAATCGGAAAAACCCTTCACGTCGGTCATTCCAACGGCCTTCACCGCATCCACCGCCCTGGCGACCCGATCCTCGTACAGATCGCAGACCGCGTCCACGATAATATCTTCATTCTTCAAAAGAACGTGACGGAGCAGGCCATATCCCCGTCCGCCAAGACCTACCACACAAGCATGAATCATAATTTCCTTCTCCTTTTGGTGCTTCTTTGCAAAAAAGGAACCGACTATTTGACAACAATCGGTTCCTTTCGCTTTTTTCTTTAGTTCTGGACTTTGTCCTTAACCACCACGTCGTGGGCACCGCCTTCCACGATGGAAACGGAGCTGACGAGGGTCAGCTTGGCCTTCTCCTGCAGTTCGGGAATGGAGAGGGCCCCGCAGTTGCACATGGTGGAGCGGATCTTGCTGAGGGTCACGCCCACGTTATCGTGCAGAGTTCCTGCGTAGGGCACGTAGCAGTCCACGCCTTCCACGAAGGAAAGCTTCGCCGCGCCGCCCAGGTCGTAACGCTGCCAGTTGCGGGCACGGGCAGAGCCTTCGCCCCAATATTCTTTCATGTAATTGCCGTTGACCATCACCTTGTTGGTGGGGGATTCTTCAAAGCGGGAGAAATAGCGGCCCAGCATGCAGAAGTCCGCACCCATGGCAAGGGCGAGGGTCATATGATAATCGTGAACGATCCCGCCGTCGGAGCAGATGGGAATATAAATACCGGTTTCTTCGAAATATTCGTCACGGGCCTTGGCAACCTCGATGACCGCCGTAGCCTGACCGCGACCGATGCCCTTGGTCTCGCGGGTGATGCAGATCGAACCGCCGCCGATGCCGATCTTGATAAAGTCCGCGCCTGCTTCGGCAAGGAAGCGGAAGCCGTCCCGATCCACCACGTTTCCGGCACCAACCTTTACGGTGTCGCCGTATTTTTCACGGATGAATTTAATGGTGCGACTCTGCCATTCGGTAAAGCCCTCGGAGGAGTCGATACAAAGCACGTCCACCCCGGCTTCCACCAGAGCGGGAACCCGTTCTGCGTAGTCGCGGGTGTTGATGCCGGCACCGACCACGTAACGCTTATGGCTATCCAGAAGTTCCATGGGGTTGCCCTTGTGCTGATCGTAGTCCTTGCGGAAGACGAAGGAAACGAGGCGTCCGTCGGCGGAGACGATGGGCAGAGAGTTGAGCTTGTTATCCCAGATAATATCGTTGGCTTCCTTCAGGGTAGTTCCTTCGGGAGCGGTGACCAGCTTTTCCAGAGGAGTCATGAAGGTTTCCACCTTCTGATCGGGGGACATACGGCTGACGCGGTAATCGCGGCCGGTCACGATGCCCAGAAGTTTTCCGCCGGAGGTTCCGTCCGAGGTGACGGCGATGGTGGAGTGGCCGAGACGCTCCTTCAGTTCCAGCACGTCCGCCAGAGTCTGGTCGGGACGGATGTTGGAATCGGAGGTCACGAAGCCTGCCTTGTAGCCCTTCACGCGACGGACCATAGCCGCTTCGTCTTCAATGCTCTGGGAGCCGTAAATAAAGGAAACACCGCCCTCTTTGGCAAGGGCAATGGCCATTCTGTCGTCGGAAACCGACTGCATGATGGCAGAAACCAGGGGAATATTCATCGTAATGGCGGGTTCTTCGCCCTTACGGAACTTGACGAGAGGCGTTTTGAGAGAAACGTTTGCAGGGATATGTTCCGCACCGGAATACCCGGGAACCAACAGATACTCGCTGAAGGTATGGGAACATTCGTCGTAGTAAAAAGCCATGGGGGTAATCTCCTTTTCACTTCTTTATATTTGAAATTATTGATTCCGAATCAATTATTGAACCACCGTAACGCCCTTGCCTGCCAAGGCCTGATAGGTCGCATCGGGGATCTTGCTTCCCGAGCAATTAACCGAAGTCAACTCGGCACAGTTGAGAAGGGGGGAAAAATCCGTAACGAAATTGTTGCTGACGTTGAGGATTTTCAGGTTGAACAGCAACGCAACGGAACCGATTTCCGTAAACTCGTTCCCGGCAATGTCCAGCATTTCCAGAGACCCGAGGGCCAGCATGGTGGCAAGATCGGAAAGCTTACACCGCGCGGCGTAAAGGTTCTTTACGGGGGACGAGGTCAGATATCCGAAATCCTGAACTCCCGTTCCCGAAACGTTCAGGGTGGTCAGATTGGTCATGGAGGAGAGAGGCTCCAGAGAGGAAACCTTCGTGTCGGAAAGGGAAAGGTTCATCAATCCCGTCAGATTCCGCAGACCGTCCAGGGTACTGATCTCGTTATTGCTCACGTCCAGGGTTTCCAGCCGACGGCATTCGGAAAGCGGTGCGATGGACTGGAACAAGTTGGACGAAACGTTCAGATTCGTCAGTGCAACGCAACCCGAAAGGGCAGAAATATCGGGAATCAGATTGTTGGACAGGTTCAGCGTCGCCACCGTCTGCTGACCCGAAAGCCAGGCAACGGAATTCAGCGCGTTCCCCGAAAGATCCAGAGTTTTCAAGGAGGCAAGGCGGTTCAGGGAAGGAACGGATTTGATCTTGTTTCCCGAAGCATCCAGCTCCTGCAGGGAAACCATGGACATGGCCCCGGAAAGGTTGGTCAGATTGTTGTTTTCAATGGAAAGGCTTTGCAGCCAGATGATCATGGAAATCGTGGAGAACTGCTCGTCGGTCAGGGCACAGCCGTCCATGGAAAGGGAGCGTAGCTGGCTGAGGCGACGGAGGGGCTCCAGAGAAAGAATTCCCTGCTCGCCGTCCAGATTAACGGCAGAGAGGTTTGCCATGTTCAGAAGATCGTCCAGTACGGACAGAGAGCCTGCACCGGGCGCAACGGAAACGTCCAGAGCGGTGACCAATTCCAGATCTTTATAATAGAGCGTTCCGGAAGGCTTGCCCAAAACGGTACGAACGATCTGCTCCACCTTGGGATCCTTGAACACGTATTCGGTCTTCTCGTTATAAATACGGAAGGTGGCGTCGTATTCCACGCTGGGCATCCCCGCGTCGTTGATCGCAACGGCACGCAGGTTTACCGTCCCCGCGTCGATAAGGATCTTGGAACCGGGGATATAGATCTCCGAATCCCGATCGGGGGTATTCCCGTCCAGCGTGTAATACACGGTGGTATTGGCGGGAACGTTCAGTTCAATCTCCCGCGCCTCGGAAAAAACTCCGGGCTGATGGTTTGCGGAAATGGCGGGAGGACGTTCCTCGTTGAGTTTCACCACGATATAGGTGGTGGTGATGCTTTTCAGATACTCCAGCGCCTCGGCAACACGGTTCTGATCGGTAAGAAGATACACCTTCTGCCGATAATAATCCTCGTAACGGGGCTGCAGGCTCAACCCTTCGTTCAGAAGAGCCTCGGCCTTCTGGAAATTTCCCTGCGCCCGATAGATCTCAATGGCGTGAAGACGGGCTTCGCTTTCCTTCGGATCCACGGCAAGGCACTTTTCGTAATACTCCAGTGCCGTTTTCAGATCGCTCTGTGCCATAGCCTCGTTGGCACGGTCCAGATATTTCTCGGAGGTACCAAAGGCGTTGGGGTCCTGCGTATACACGAACCAGAGGATTCCAATCAATCCGAGCAGAATGAAGCACACGGAAAACGCATAGAAAAAACGGCGGGCGTAGTGCTTTTTAATGGGCACGGACTCGGACAGATCCAAGGGCTTTTTACGCCGATCGTTTCGGTTTGCCATTCCTTTTCACCTCTTTGTGAAGCTTACTTACGGTTGTTGATGGGTACGTACAGGTGCTTACCACCGATAAATTTATATGCGGGACGGATGACTTTCGAACCGGAGGAAAGTTCCTCCACCCGATGCGAGCACCAGCCTGCCACGCGGGCAATGGTGAACAGGGGGGTATACAGCTCCGTGGGAATTCCCAGCATCCGATAGATGAAGCCGGAATAAAGATCCACGTTGGCGCATATGATCTTATCGCCCCCGCGAACCTGAGAGAAGGCGGTTCCCGCAAGGCGTTCCACCGATTCGATCAGATGGAATTCGTCGCCCATACCCTTTTCCTCCGCCAGTTTTCCCGCACGGGCCTTCAGCGCCGCGGCACGGGGGTCGGAGAGGGTATACACCGCGTGGCCCATCCCGTAGATCAGGCCACTGCCGTCTCCCGCTTCTTTGCGAAGAATCTTGCAAAGATAAGCCAGAACCTCTTCGTCGTCCTTCCAGTTGGAGACGTTTTTCTTGATATCGTCCATCATGTTGCAGACCTGCAGGTTCGCACCGCCGTGACGGGGCCCCTTCAGAGAGCCGATGGAGGCCGCAATGGCAGAATAGGTATCCGTACCCGTAGAGGACAGAACGCGGGTAGTAAAGGCGGAGTTGTTGCCGGCGCCGTGCTCCGCGTGCATAATCAGACAAGCATCCAGAAGCCGCGCTTCGGCAGGGGTGAATTTCTGATTCTTCCGCATAATGTGCAGGAAGTTTTCCGCCGTACCCAGTTCCGCAGAGGGAACGTGGAGATACATACTCTCTTTATCGTAATGACGCTTTTTCACCTGATAGGCCTGCACCGCAATAATAGGAAGACGGGCGATCAGCTGAATGGATTGCCGCAGAAGATTCTGCAGAGAAATATCGTCGGGGTTATTATCGTAAGAATAAAGCGCCAACACCGAACGGGCCATTTTGTTCATCACGTCCCGGGAGGGGGCCTTGATGATCATATCCTCGGTGAAGTTTTCGGGAAGCTCCCGCACGGAGGCCAGCAGAGAATTGAATTCCTCCAACTCCTGCGCCGTGGGCAGTTTGCCCATCAGAAGCAGGTAAACGACCTCTTCAAAGCCGCAGCGGCCCTCCGCCTCGTAGCCCTTCAGAAGGGAGTTTACGTCAATCCCCCGATAGATCAGCTGACCGGGAGCGGGAACACGGTCCCCGTCCTCGATCACGTAGCCGCGCACGGAGCAGATGCGGGTCGCCCCCACCATAACGCCCGACCCGTCGGGTTCCCGAAGGCCGCGCTTGATTTTATAGTTTTCATAAACGTGCGGATCGATGAAATTATTCTTGCGGTAGTCTTCACTCAACCGCCCGATCAACGCCTCGCGTTCTTTTTCCGTTTCGAACATAGAATCCTCCGAACCAGAGCAGATCCCTTCCGTTTGAAAGGGTACAGTAACTCATCATAAAATTTTATATTATCTTGTATTATATCACATTTTTTCGGATTCGTCAAGAGATTGGAGGAAAAAAATGCGAGGATTTCCCACTTTTCTTTTATTTTTCACTCTTTTGTTCTTCCTCACCCCTCTTCTTTGTCTCTCCGCGGGGGATTTTTCAGCCCACGAGGATTCGGGCGGAGGCGAGGCGTACAAGCTCCCTCAAACCGTCTCACGCAAGGGGGAAGACTGCTCCGTCGCAGATCTGATCACGGGACGATTGGCGGCTATGGGGGTCAAGGGATTCCGTCCCGAAGCCCGAAAAGCCGCGGCGGTGGCGGCGGCAACGGAACTGGCGGCTTTGTACGCAAGGGAGGGCAACGCGGACGCCTACGAAATCCTCACGCCCGAGGAAGCGAAGAAATCCTGGGGAGAGGCCTGGTTCAAAACCTACTGGCCCGAGCTGGAGGAAGCGGTCCGGGAGACCTGGGGACAGGTGCTCCGGCTGGACGGAAACCTTTTTTCGCCCTCCGTCTTTCCCCTCTCCTGGGGGCAAACGACGGCAGGGGTGGAATGTCCCTACGATTTTACGGCGGAAGGATTTGAAGCGGAGATTGCGGTTTCCGCCGCAAAGGCACGGAAGGTCTTCCCCGATTACGAAACCTCCCTCACGGTAAAAAAAGCCCGAAACGGCCGCGTGGAAACGGTCACTTCGGGCAGTACGGTATTGACGGGAGACGAAACGGCGAAGCGCTTCGGCCTTCCCTCCCCCTCCTTTTCTGCAAGGGTCGAAGAGGGTCGGCTGATCTTCACCTGCCAAGGGAAGGGAAGCGGCGAGGGAATGTCCCTGTACGGCGCCAACGAATGGGCAAAACGGGGCATGGATTACGAAGAGATCCTCACCCGCTTTTACCCCGACGCAACCCTCAGTTAAGCCGCGCTGCAGGGTCCAGATAGGCCCCGTCCCGCAGAAGAGCAAAATGCAGATGGGTTCCGTCCAAGCTTTCACATTCGGCGGTGTTTCCCGTCTTTCCGATCACGTCTCCCTGCAGAACCTCCTGTCCCAGTAAAACGGGGATTTCATCCGCCAAGGACTGATAGATGGAAAGGGTCCCGTCGGCGTGTAAAATCTCCACCGTCCGCCCCATCAGCTCGTCGTAATAAATCTGATCCACGATGCCGTCCGCGGCGGCGGCCACGTCCACGGAATGGTCGGTGTGATAATCAATCCCCTGATGGACCCGCCAATCGTTCATGGTCTCGGAAAAAACGGGAACGGTCAGGGAAAAGCCCTTTCCCACCGTCCCGTTGACGGGAGCGATCATCTGCACGTCCTGCACGGGAAGATCGGAGGGCTCGTCCCGGGAACTATCCTCGGAAGAAACCGTGTCGGAAATTTCCTCCGTAGAAGGGGTGGTATCCGACGGAGTTTCGGTATCGGTGTCGGGCATTTGTACCGTCTGTTGGGGATCAAGGGGATTCACGGCCTCCGCCGCCTCCTCTTGGGGCATAAAAAACAAGGCAAAGAGGCTCAACAGCACCAGACCCGTTGCCCCTACGGCCAGATACAGACCGCTGCCCTTGGTAAAAAAGGAAAGAAAGCCCTTTCCGTTTCGGTAAAATTTACTCATAAAAGCACGCTCCTTTGTGTAAGATCTGTCCGTAGTTTCGCCCTTTTTGCCGCAAAATATGCACACACCCTTGACAGAGACGCAAAAAAAAGGTATAATAAATTGAAACGAAACGAGGAGTCTTTTATGGAAGAGTATACCCAACGCACGGAACTGCTTTTAGGCACCGACGCCTTAAAAAAACTGAATCAATGCCACGTGGCGGTCTTCGGACTGGGCGGCGTGGGCGGATACGCGGCGGAGGCCCTGGCCCGCACGGGAATCGGAGAGTTGACCCTGGTGGACGCAGACGCCTTTCATCCCTCCAACCTGAACCGCCAACTGTTTGCCACCACGGAAACTCTGGGAAAGCGGAAAACGGAGGTGGCGGCGGCTCGGCTGAAAACCGTTGCTCCCAACTGCAAAATCCACCCCCTGGACTTTTTCTACACCCCCGAAAACGCTCATCAGATCGACCTTTCTCAATTTGATTATATCGTGGACGCCATCGACACGGTCACCTCGAAGATCCACCTGATCTGTGCCGCAGACGCCGCAAAAATTCCCCTCATCTCCTCCATGGGGACGGGGAACAAGCTGGACCCCACGCGGCTGAAGATCACCGATCTTTACAAAACCGAGGGATGCCCCTTGGCGCGGGTTCTGCGACGGGAACTGAAGGTCCGTGGCATCCGCAGATTGAAGGTGGTTTTCTCCGACGAAGAGCCGAAAAAGACCGTAGTTCCCGACGATTCCTCCCCCCGTCACGCCCCCGCCAGCGCCATATTCGTCCCCGCCTGCGCCGGGCTGACCCTTGCGGCAGAAGCGGTGAAGGACCTGACGAAACAAGCAAAATAACGCGAATAAAAAGCCGCCCCGAATCAAATTCGGGGCGGTATGCTTTTTCATTTTAGTCCTGCACAAATTCAATCAAGTCCGCAATTCCACAATTAAGGGCTTTGCACATCCGATCCAAAAGATCGCTGTCATAACGAACTACCTTGTTTTTGTAATAGTTGTCCACGATATGAAAACGGATTCCCGTCCGCTTAGCCAATTCATACCGCGTAATCCCTTTTTCCCGCAGGCATTGTTCCAATTTCAGTCGAACCACACAATCACATCCTTTTTATATATTTTACAAAATAGATACCCCCTTGACAATTCCCTCAATTAGGTGTATACTTATATAAGAATATACAAGAAGGATGATTTTATGAAATTGTTGATTGCGGGTTCCCGAAGCATAACCACGTTTAATTTATCCCAACATATTCCAAGCGAAACAGACTTAATCATTTGCGGCGGAGCAAAAGGAATCGATTCTGTCGCGGAACAATTTGCAGACCAAAATAAAATTTCCAAGCTGGTTTTACGCCCAAAATATAATCTTTACGGCAGAGCTGCCCCACTCAAGCGTAACGATATCATGGTCGACCTTGCGGATGAAATTTTAATTATTTGGGACGGGAAATCCCGAGGAACAAAGCACACGATTGATTACGCAACAAAGATGAAAAAGCCTCTTTCCGTTATTCTTTGCGAATAAAAAGCCGCCCCGAACCGTTTGGTTCGGGGCGGTCAGTTTGTCGATAAACCTCAAAATAATATTTTTATCACCGCCGCAAATACTCGCGGCGGAATTTCGGGGTCTGTGTTTTATCGGAAAAAAACCCCTTCCACCCCCACGCCGCACTTCGGCGACGCGGCGGTCCCCCTTCCCCTTTGCGTGGCGCAAAGGAGACGGCGAAGGCGGGTGCACGAACCGTTGAAGGTACATCAACAAAAAGGCAACACATGAAAGAAAATCCACCGGGAGAATCTGACACCCGAGTCTGCCGTCCACTTTCCCGCCATGGGAAAGGGGAAGGGGGACCGACGGAAAGGGATTGCGAAGCAATTGCTTTTCGTTGGTGGAAGGGGTTTTGCACGATAACGGAACGGCGAATACACTTTTTCGACA